>JABFQX010000043.1 GCA_013141505.1 Methyloglobulus sp. | reverse complement strand
AGCTGGTTTGCTGACGGTCGGCAACAGATTTGTAGCGGCGTGAGGTCATGTTTATATGAAACTCATTATATTTATCAATCGATTACATTATATCATATGGGGTGAAAATAATACTTTCACAGTCTCGATCGCAATCAACTACGGGCCTGGGAACAGGATTTATTATTCGTGGCTTTTTGAACAAACAAATCTATCGTAACGGATTGTCAGGAGCTGGTGCAGGAGGGCCGCAAAGCGAATTTGATACCGCCAACCTGCAAAGTGTTGAGGTTTTAAAAGGCCCCGCTTCCATACTGTATGGCCGGGCTGAGCCTGGTGGATTGGTTAACATCACCACCAAAAAACCGCTGGATACGCCCTATTATTCATTGGAGCAGCAGTTCGGTTCCTATGATTGGTATCGGACGCAGTGGGACGCTACCTGCCCTGTTACCAAAGACAGCTCTCTGCTATACCGTTTCACAGGTGCCTACCAAAACAATAATTCATTCCGGGATTTTATTTCAAATGACCGGATAGTTGTCGCGCCAACAGTTACTTGGACGCCAACTGACTCTACTGATATAACGCTAGGTGTTGAGTACATGAACCAGGATTATCAGGCCGATCTGGGTATTCCTGTCATAGGTACACGGCCTGCACCGATTCCTATCAGTCGCTCATATAGCAGTGATCCTAACGATCCGATAGATAATAAGGACAGGGTATCTGTTGGCACTGAAATCAACCATCACTTTAACGACGACTGGGCGATCCATAGCCGATTCCTGACCAACTTTGAACATGGCGATCAAATATTTATTAACCCTGCGGATGCTTTTGCAGATGCTTTTCAAGCTGATGGACATACGCTGAATCGGAATATCTTTTATCAAGTAACCGATTCAGAAACTTACAACACCAATCTGGATTTGACTGGAAGATTCGAGATTGGGCCTACAAAACATGAGACATTAGTGGGTTTTGATTATCTGAATGACTATTCGGAATATAGCATTTTTGGAGATTACCTAAATCCTAATCCTGATTTGGCATTGGATATTTTTAATCCAATTTACGGGATCAGCCCAGCTTTATTTCAAAATGCCTATAAAACCACTAACTTTCCAGGTGAAAATTTATATTTATCAAAGAATGAGTGGTATGGAGTCTATTTTGAAGATCACATCACTTTGTGGAATAAACTGCATATTACAGGTGGTGGCCGCTATGATTGGGCAAAAACCGGAACTGTTACTGCGGATTCTACCAATGCTTCAGCTGCCGCCCCAATAGAATTTCGTAAGGATGAAGGTTTTAGTCCGAGGGTAGGCATTCTTTACCAACCCATTAAAGAGCTAGGTTTATTTGGTAATTGGACGACTTCATTTGGAGCCAATAACGGCATATCAGCTTCTGGTGGAGGTTTCGATCCACAGATAGGCGAGCAATTTGAAGTTGGTATTAAAACCGCTTTCTTTGACCAACGCGTATTAGCGACGTTAGCTTACTATCACCTGACTAAGAGCAATATACTTACCCCTGATCTAACAACACCCGACCTAAGAGATAGAGTGGCAATTGGCGAGCAGCGCAGCGAGGGTATTGAGTTGGATATAACGGGTCGTCTTACCGACCAGCTTAGTATCATCAGTAGCTATACCTTTACCGATGCCACAATTACCAAGGATAACAGGATTTTAGATGGTGTGCTGAATGGCTATGAGGGCAAACGATTGAATAACGTACCCGAACATTCGGCGAGTCTATGGCTAAAATACGACCTCAACGGCTTTGAAGCGCAGGATGGCTGGTCATTCGGTTTAGGCGGAGTTCTGGCAGGACAGCGTGAGGGCGACGTGGAAAACACCTTCCAATTGCCGGGTTATGTACGGATGGATGCCTTCGCAAATTATAAATTAAAAGTTGGGCCGACTCGCGTCACGACATCCTTTAATATCCGAAATCTGCTGGATAAGGATTATTACGAGTCTACTGATCCTGATGCTAATGTTGCACCACGTAATGGCGTTTACCCCGGTGCGCCGTTAACTGCGATGGGTTCGGTTAAGGTAGAGTTTTAAACGGGCAAGTCGTATGGCAGCGTAAGTCAGGGTGCGCGATAGCGTTCCCTGACACCTGGGAACCAGCGAAATATGTTTTCAACCTAATGTATCAGGCCGCATGTTCTTTCAGCCATTCTTTCAATGCTTCGTTCATGCGGGTTTGCCAACCACGCCCAGTGGCGCGGAAAGCGTCAAGCACATCGCTGTCAAAACGCACCGTGGTTGATACTTTAGTGGGCTCTTGTTGCTTGCCTCGCCTTTTTAGGCTTGACAGGGTGGCTTGCAATGGCTCGGGCAAGGCTGAGAATGGCACGGCACGTTTAAAGTCGGCTTCTTTCCATTCGGGGTTGTCATCGTCAAGTAATTCTGGATTGGGTTTCATAGCGTTTAACCTCGCGTTGGTTAGCATTTCTAAAGCTAATGACTCAAATGCCACTGACAATTTTAACAAACACCAAGGCATGCAGCCGTTGTTCGAGATTACCCAATGCGCGGTAGCGGGTTTCGCCATAATCGCGCCGGGTGTCGATGGTAAATTGAGCGGTTTCAAAATCAAACTCAGCAACCCTGTCAAAGCTCAAGCCGCGCTCACGGATGTTCCTGGCATTTTTCACAGGGTCAAAATCGATTTTCATAGCCTTATTGTAGTAACAAATAAATGGTTAAGCAAGTGCCGTAATCAAGTAAGGTGGGCAGCTTAGTTCTCCGTGTTTGATGCCCAACCTAACATTCTGTAAAAAACCATGTTCAAAGAATCTCAATACACATTCAAGTCAAGTAACCCCAAGCACTTATTTTCGCGAAAAAACATCCGCAAATTTTGGCTCAACATACATTTAACGCTTGCACTGGCGGTCGGGTTTTTCTTTGTCATTCTGGGCTTAACCGGTTCCTGTAATATTTTTTATACCGAGTTGCGGGAATGGGACTTGCCTGCTGTAACTAACCCAAACCAAGCGCAACCGCGCAATCTGGATGACATTCTAAAAACCGTTAAAGCCGCGCATCCACAAAGAACCCAAGGCTGGACGGTGTTGTTGCCAGGTTATGGTGCAGAGTACCTGCTGGTGGAATATATGAAACCTGAAGAAACCCGCGATGAATTATGGGCGCCGCTGGAAATTTTGATTGATCCCTACAGCGGAAAAATTGTTGAGCAGGCTCTTTGGGGGCGGACATTACCGGGCGTGATGTACGAAATACATGCCGATTTTTATGTGGGCAGAATTGGTAAGGAAATTGGCGAAATAGGCTTTGATGTGGTGTGTTTTTGCGGTATTTTTCTGTTTATATCTTGTTTGTCAGGATTGTATTTATGGTGGCCGCGAAGCAGAAAGTTTAAACAGGCATTAACGATTAAACCCCATGCCAGCCCGGAGCGGTTTTATTTTGACCTGCACAAAACAACGGGGTTTTATAGTTCGGCACTATTGCTGGTCATTGCTTTTACCGGCTTTGCATTTAGCTACGAAGACTACATCAAGCCGGTGGTGAATGTTATTTCTACTGTTAAGAAGGATCTCTTAAAAGATCCTGCACTTAAATCAACGGTAGTGGAATCCATGCAGCCCATCTCCATCGCCCAAGCAGTAGCTATTGCCGAGCAAGTTTTCCCCGGCGCAGAGTTACGCGGTATAGATACACCGGATGGCAAGGACGGCGTTTATATGATTTCGAAAAGACAAGCGGGTGAAGCCAACGGTAAGCGCCCCCGCAGCAAAGTGTGGATCGACCAATACAGCGGTAAGGTGCTGGCAGTACAAGACCCGAATAAGTTTACCGCAGGCGAGACTTTTATGAATGTGTTATGGCCGCTGCATGATGGGCAAATTTTAGGGCTTCCGGGACGGATTTTGTGGTGCTTAGTCGGTTTTGCGCCGTTGGTTTTGTATATCACAGGAATTTTGCGTTGGTTGCAAAAGCGTAAAGCCAGCCGCTTTTCACACAATTCAGCGTATGACTAACTGAATATCTCAATTTGTTGGGTAGCCGAAAAAAGCAGATCGTCATCAATGCTTTGTACCGTATTAAATATTTTAAAACAATCAAATACGTCGCAATGGATATGTAGCGACCCTATTGTGATGCCGTTACTGCTGTACTACCCCACGCGGTGATAGTCATTGATAAGTTTCACGTTGTTACAATGGCGAATGAAGCGATTGAGAAGGAGTTTAAAGACCTCACAAGCCACAAACCAACGAAGAGATCAAGCTGCTTAAAAAAGACCGATTCTTGATGCTCAGACGAAGGCACAACTTGGATGCAAGCCAAGAGTTCCTGTTGTCAGGATGGACTGAAAACTACCCTGTGCTGCATGACCTTTATCACGCCAAGGAACGCTTTTATACCCTGTGGGGCACAAGTGACATCTTGGGATAATAACTTAACCAGAAAACAAGCTGAAACGGCTTATATGGACTAGAAAGAGTCAATCTCAACCAGTATCTGTAGCTATTTTGCTGATCTGGATGGACGATAGGAAACTGGCATAAAGAGATAATTAACTACTTCGACCACAGAATCACCAACGCGAAACACAAGGTAAAAAGGAAATCGTTTAAGGCTGGTGTCCGCGAGGATACTATCGGCTATGGCTTACCAAATAATGAAGATTTTTTGAATTATGGTGTCATAATTCCACACGACCCTGAAAAATGACTTTTTTATAAATTCCACACGATAATGCGAATACCCATAATTAATTAAACTACACTATTACCTCAATCTGATGCGTTCAACAAAACATTGACTCACTCAATTGAGGTGAAAAATTATGAAATTTAAATATCAACAATTACTCGGAATTCCATTTTTATCTACTGGAATTGCCCTACTGTGCATGTTAAGTAATCAGGTAATTGCCGTTACTAAGCCAAGTACATCTATCTCTAACCGCACAACCCAGATTCCACAAAAAATGCTGTTGGATCTTTCAAAAACACCTGTTTCACTGCCCTTTACAGGAACAGGAGTTTTAGCAAAGCAAAATACACGTATCGGACTATCCGAGTATTTTCCTGACCCGATGGGCTTTTCCGCGACGGAATCCGTGATAGGTCCTGATGGGCGCAAAAAAATAGCCAATACGACATCTTATCCCAATCGGGCGATTGCATTTTTAACCGTCAAATTTCCAAGCTACACCGCTTCATGTACGGGTTGGTTTATCGGCCCACGAACTGTTGCCACGGCGGGTCATTGCGTTTATGACGTTTCCACACGCAAATGGGCGACAACTGTCACTGTATATCCTGGCCGTAATGGCAGTTATTCTCCTTTTGGCTATACGACCAGCAAGCGGCTTTTTTCCATGACGGGTTGGACAAGAGACCATAATTCAAATTTTGACCTCGGTGCCATACAAACCAATAACACGTTAGGTAATTCTGTGGGCTGGTTTGGTTACTCATGGCAACAAAGTAATTCGTATCCTGGCAACTTTCAGATTAGCGGCTACCCAGGCGACAAGGCCAATGCAACACTATGGGGTATGGGCGGCAACATCACCCACGCAAATGCCTACCATTTATGGCATCAAATAGATACGTATGGCGGGGAAAGTGGGGCGCCTTTATATCACTTGGAAAAAGGCACGTGTTGTTATGTGGTCGGGGCGCATACTTATGGTGTGAGTCTGCCACCGTATTACGGAAATAGTGCGACCCGCCTGGGCAAGGATTTCTATAATAATTTAAATGCGTGGAAATTGGCTGTATATCCCTAGCCATGACTGTTCTTTTGAGAACGGAAATTCGGGGAGATTTTGATCCCGTTCATGGCACTTTTGAAGAGCCATGAACGGAATCAAGCTATGGTGCTAGGTTACGACATCCGGCTCAGTCCTTCCCGTCCGTTTTTTGACTTCACAAAATTGCTCCGCCAGTGTTATCAAATCAGCCAAGGCTATTTGAGCATCCTCATGCTGTTTGTTGGCATCTGGCTCAAAGCGTTCCAGATAAATCCTTAAGGTTGCGCCCACCGTGCCTGTTCCAGACAAACGAAACACCATCCGCGAACCGTTAACAAAACCAATGCGTATACCCTGATTGCTGCTGATGCTGCCGTCAACCGAATCGGTGTAACTGAACTCATCGGCAAATTTGACTTCGTATTCACCAAAGACTTGCCCGGGCAATGTCGGAAGCTGACTACGTAAATGCGCCACAATGTCTTTGGCAATAGTCGCATCAACTGCCTCGTAATCATGGCGGCAATAAATATCCCGACCAAAGATTTGCCAGTGTTCGTGGACAATTTCTGCAACAGACTGGCGTTTTCTGGCGATCAAATTTAGCCAGAACAGCACCGCCCAGACACCATCTTTCTCACGGACATGGTCGGAACCGGTGCCAAAACTTTCTTCACCACATAAGGTAATCTTGCCTGCATCCAGCAGATTGCCGAAAAATTTCCAGCCGGTTGGGGTCTCAAAACAAGGAATATTGTATTTGGCGGCGACGCGATCCACGGCTTGGCTGGTCGGCATGGAACGGGCAACACCCGCTAAACCTTTCGAATAAGCCGGAATTAACTGGGCGTTCGCTGCCATAATCGCCAAGCTGTCGCTGGGGGTTACAAAGATTTGCCGTCCTGTGATCATATTACGGTCGCCATCGCCATCCGAAGCAGCACCAAACGTAGGTGCTGAATCAGTGAACATGATTTCTGCCAGTTCGTGGGCGTGAGCTAGGTTAGGATCAGGATGACCACCACCAAAATCCTCCAACGGTATGGCATTGATGACAGAACTTGGACTCGCACCCAGCAAATCGACAAATATCCGCTTCGCATAAGGCCCGGTAATCGCGTGCATGGCATCGAAAAGAAGCGTTATATAACCGCTGCTGATACTTTGTTTGAGCAAGGAAAAATCAAATAGCGATTGCATCAACTCGGCATAATCAGTGACAGGATCAATGATCGTGATGGTAATTCCATCGAGTTGTTGTGTACCAATCTGGTCTAAATCAACATCCTCCATTACCGCAATTTTATAGCTATCAATAACTTGGCTGCGTTTAAAGAAAGCATCAGTATACTTTTCTGGCGCGGGGCCACCGTTGCTGACATTGTATTTGATGCCAAAATCTTCGTCCGGCCCACCGGGATTATGGCTGGCAGATAGCACTAAACCGCCAAACGCGAGGTATTTTCTGATGATGTGGGAAGCCGCCGGGGTTGATAATAAGCCACCCTGCCCTATAATTAACTCACCAAAACCGTTGGCAGCGGCAATCTTAATGATTGTTTGAATGGCAGTTCGGTTAAAATAGCGACCATCACCACCCAATACCAAGGTTTTAGCGGAAAAATCCTCCAAGGAATCAAAAATGGCCTGGACAAAATTTTCCAGATAGCCGGATTGTTGGAAAACTTTAACTTTTTTACGCAACCCAGAGGTACCTGGGTTTTGGTCGCTAAACGGCTCGGTGGTAATGGTTTCGACTTGCATGTCTTGATCCTTTGCGATAATTGAATTGATTACGTAAAGTACACTAATTTTCTTATCTCGTGTAGACCCTATCTTATGTTACGGATTTATTTATTTCTGATTGTGGGCTTTTTCGCCATTCCCGCATTTGCAGACGACGGCATTTGGCTGCTGGTTGATACCAACGCCCTTAAAATTGAAGTCAAAAAAGGCGAACAAACGATTGATACTATAGACGGTATCGCCATCGGTCAGGGCGGTGCGGGACAAAAAAACCATCGTGGCGACAATATTACTCCTTATGGCGACTACAAAATCGGCTGGGTCGGCCAAAAAAGTGCCTTCCACAGGTTCTTTGGGTTAAATTACCCGTCCGTCCAAGATGCTGACAATGCGCTTCGGCATGGCCTCATAAACCAATTTACCCATACCGACATTATTACAGCACACCGGTATAACCAGGTGCCACCACAAAATACGCCCCTAGGCGGACGCATCGGCATTCATGGCTTGGGAAGGGCTGATGTAGAGATTCACAAAACGATGAACTGGACCCATGGTTGCATCGCATTAACAAATAATCAGATCGATCATTTAAGCCATTGGGTCAGCACCGGAACGCCCGTAAAAATTAAATAAATGCTGGAAAATATTTTAAACGGTGCTAGAATTCAATTGGCTATACGTTTTTTTTGTAGCAATAACTCGGAAATAAGGAAAAATAATATGAAAAGATTAGTAAAAGTAACAATGATTGCTCTGGCGGCTAGCTTGGTAGTTGGCTGTGCCACCAATTCAGATATCGAAGGTTTGCAAACCCAGATTGACGGCCTGAAAACATCTGTTGCTCAAGCATCATCTGATGCAGCAAGCGCTCAATCTGCTGCTGCCGATGCAAAAGCTGCTGCTGAACGTGCAGCCCAGTATTCTCAAGAAACAAACAGCAAGCTGGACAGCATGTTCAAACATTCAATGCAAAAATAAGCATTGGTATTGCTGTAAGTTAGTAAAAGCAAAAAAAGCCCGTTGGTTACAGCCACCGGGCTTTTTTTTATGAGCTTCGCTACGATCTGCCTGCTTCGCCACCAAATATCTCAAGCAATCGTGGCAAAAATCCGCCCAACTCTGCGGACATGATCGAAAAATCCGCATCAAATCGAGTGGCTTCATCCTCAATATCCATATCTTTTAACTGATCCTGAACCAAATCCAAAAACCGTACTCGCTTAATAGCAAAATTTTTGTCGAAGACAAAAGACAATCGATCCGCCCAATTCATCGCCAGTTTAATAACTTCCTTGCCTGAATCCAGATGATTTTGAATTTCCGGCAACGCCAGGTCATGCCGTTTACAACGAATCACACTGCCTTCTTCTTCAGGCGACCGTAGTTCGCATTCATCCTCGATAACTATATCGTCCGGTGTTTGCTGGCTAACCAGCCATTGCGTCATAACAGTAACCGGATTATTAATGGTATTGACCGGCACAGCGGGTAATGATCCCAATGATTTACGCAATAACGAGAGCAAATCCTCGGCACTTTTTGTCGAAGCCGCATCGACGACCAGCCAGCCACCTTTAGCATCAATATAAGCGTAAGTTTTGCGCGAAAAAGTAAACGCCCGTGGCAGCAAATCAAATATCAACTCATCTTTAAGTTCCGTGCGCTCCTTTTTCGATAACTTACGACCCTGCTTTTCTTCCGTCTCAGCGGCTTTTTCCTGGATCATTTCATTGACGACTGCCGTAGGCAATACCCGTTCTTCCTTCTTAACACACAGCATCATGTAACCATTGCTTGCATGAACCAAGGCTTGCTCCGCTTTGCCTAAAGGCGCAGTCCAACCATAACTGTATTCCTCATGCCCGCCACAAGGACGAAATTGCAAATCTTCGAGTTTTTCTGCCAACTCATCGGCTTGTAATGTAAACGGTTCGGTAAAACGAAAAAGACTCAGATTTTTAAACCACATGGTTTCAGCATATCCTCTATAAAAATGGAGGGGCATTATTACACAATGCAACTCAAGAGCGAACCGAAGATATGAGTCTATGATTTATTGCGCGGACTGCCTAGGGATACCTACTCGGACTGGCTTTATTTTGATAGCGTTTTGCTGTTAGTGACGCTCTTGGAATATGGGCTTACAGCGTATCGGGCTAATTATTAGTGGCATTCGATCATGCCATCAATTTGGAAAAGCACATTCGCCTAGGGGCGTAATGAGCAATGTAAAACCCCAAAGCTCTTGCTAAATATTACTCAATAAATTGGTTTATATAAATTTATAGATAAAAATTGTAACCGGCGACTTTGCGTGAAATGGTCTCAATATCTCACCTACACCAGGCCTTTATCGTTCCCACGCAAAGTGTGGGAACGATGTAAATCCCTTCGTTACTTTTTAATTATTTTGTGCGCCTTCCAATAACCAACGCACATAGGCTTTTGCTGCTCGATTACTGCTCTCAAAATTAGATCTCAAAAGCCCCCAACCATAAACATCTTGAAATTGATCCGTAGCGGGCATTTTTACGTAATGCGGAAGAATTGCAGTGGATTTCTTAAACATAACACTGTCCATAGGATCGGTTAAATTGCTGTTCTCCAGCATCAAGCTATACATTATCTGGGCGTTTTCCGGAGTGATGTTGTCGTAAATACTGGGGAAATTCGGTCCTTTAGGTACGCCTTGCTGATGACATCCAGAACAATTAGTCCTGCTGTTAGATGCAGTGTTATAAAGATCTTTTGAAAATGAGACCGCTGGCAGCGCGTTGCCGGATGCGTTGACAGTGACATTTGCTGTACTCGTCGTACTGGATACAGTGTTAGTTACTGTTAAAGCAAAAATGTAATCACCCGCGAGATCAGGCGTAAAGATTGGTGTTGCTGTATTTGCTTGGCTAAGCTGTGCAAGACTTCCAGTCGGTGCTTGAATCATTCTCCAATTGAAAGTATCCGCAAAAATGCTCTTTTTGCCATTTAATTTCACGGGTTCATTCAGGCGTACCGATAAGTCCATCGTGCGTACAAAAGGTATGCCCCACTCCGTCAAATCGACATTTTGCGTTCTTGGCGTTCCCGCTTTAGCAATCGCACGGCCTGGCTGCTCGCCATTGTAGCCGTTCCGATAACGTGGCATATGCGCGGCCAGTGTTGCCGGTTGCGTACCAGACCAAAAATGATTTTCATAAGTCCGTTTAGCTAATGGCATCACACCTTGGTCATACACTAAACTCTCTATCTTGGGTGCGTACAACATAAAGTCTTTGTACGACTCAAATGCAATTTCGTTCCTCACCATGTTACCGCGCTGGGCATGACAGGCACGGCACGTAGGCCCAACAACCTGTTGATATAACGCTTGCGTATTGGCAGGAGCCGTTGGGTTATTAGCCGCCAACCAACCATCTGGGGCATAAGCGCCGTTAAATGTTAGGCTCGGCAAAGTTTTGCCGCCATACCAGCCCCGTATCATTTTGACAGGGGTCGGAATATACGCGCCATCAGGAATACCATTGATATGAATAGAAAAGCGCTTGATAGAACCTACTGTGCCTCCTGATTTTTTGTCCGTCACGCTCAACGTCCAAACACCATTAGGGTTAATGCAACCAAAAGTGAAACCCACTTGACCATTCGCGCATTCGTTGTAATCGATCAAGGTGCTCGAACTATTTGAAAAAGCAAGATAGTTACCTGAAATTTCGGTATTTGTACTATTAGCATTTATATGTCGATCAATTTGTGTCAATAAATTCACACCCGCTGAATCGGTAAAATAGACATTGCGTAACCCTTTGATTGTGCTAGTCGCTTGGTATGGGACTGCATAATTAAGCGGCACAGTCATGCCATTAGGCCCTGTCAGCATTATATCGCTGTTGATTAGGTCGTCATGCGTGATGCCCGCTGCACCGCCCGCTATACCATCAATGGACACCACCAACTCTGTCAAAGGCTTGGTAATACCTGACACGGTTACACTCGCAGAACCCGTTCCGTTTGCTGGGATAGGGGCGTTTCCTTTGAAACTAAACGTTTTAGGTTGTGGGTAAGTCGCCAATACAGCTTTGTTAAAGGTCTTCAAACGGGGTTCCAATACAGCACGATTATTGTTTGTTGCGGCATCAAATACCAATGTATCCAAATCCCAAGGCAAGAAATAAGTCTTCGTATCACCATGATCAGGATAGGAGCCATTAATCGACAATGATTTCGGTGTGCCTCCATGACAGGAATTACATAACCCCGGCATAAATTTAGCGCCTTCGCCATCCAGATCTGCCGCAGCAATCCTCTGACCAGCACCATCATAGGCAAAAAATTTCACGAACTTACGCCCTGACATCAGCACATTAGGCGCAACAGCCGTATTCGGTATACCATTTGCTGGCGATTCCGTGCCGGGCGTACCGGTGTACTCCATACAAACCGAGGCGAGTAATTCACTAGCCAGATGCGCTTTGGCACTATCAATTTTTACTTGAGCCGCGACATTAACGTCTTTAGTGGGCCCTGCATAGTTTTCTACACAAGAAGCCACACTCCCGTCCGCGTTGGTCTTTACATACATACGCCGACCAAAACCAAGGTCAGCATCATTTACATAGGTCGCGACTACATTACTGCTGAGTGCGTTAAACTTTTTAAATGCATTAAGGTTAAGCCGTAAACTCTTAGGGTCAATCGCAGCGTAATAAGCATCGGCAGTTACTTGGTTTTCTTGGTATTGAGCCGCACCTTTGTTTAAATATTGCAAAAAACCGTGGGCGTTCCCTGCAGCTATACAATAACCACTGTGTAAGATAACGAATGAAAGCAGCAAAAATCCTACTGCACGAAAGCCAAACAAGTATTTCATTTTCCAGTCTCCAAACTATTGTGAACCAACTTAGATAACGCTCGTATAAGACATGATGGGAATGATTTCATGCCAAACAATATTTTTCCCTAAACTGCAGGCAACAAAAAAGCCGGACGTCTCGGCTGTGACATTAACGTTGTCACGCCCGACAATCCGGCTTTCCGTTCTGGAACCGTAATTTTCCGCCTCTGCTTTCCAACAGATTTAGCTTTTTTTAATTTAAAAAATCAAAACCGCCCGTATTTGAAACTATATCAAGATAAATTGTCAAATTTATTTGTACTTAGCTTAATTGCCCAAGCCAGCAGCGATTATGGCCCTCAGGAAAATGAACTTAGAGGGTCAGTTCCGCATGACTGGATAAGCTATCTCATCGCCTGCGTTTTATTGAAATTGCTGATGTTAATTAATGGGCTAATCAGTGACAGCCCTAAGTTACCGACAAAATTAGCCAAAATCAGCCGTTATGAGATCAGTGCCACCCATAATCCTAACAAACCGGTGCCGATTACTATCTCCGAAGGGCACATGTCAATGCTGCTGAATGTCCTTATGCGTATAAGGACATTCAGGATAATGAGCGAATCCTTGTAAACACCATCCAACTGATGGAAATTTCCCATGAACATGGCATGGGTCACATGGGGATGGGTGGGGGAATGATGGCAATGGCGCCTCCTATCCACTTACACGACCAGTCATTTCAAATTGTCAGCCGCAGTATCGATTCATCGCGTGAAAGTGATTATGTAACGGTCAACCAGGGTTTTATCAACAGCGGCCTAAAAGATACCGTATCTCTTTATGCCGGGCGAGGCGATACGTATAACCAAGCCATTCCAAGATTATAAGGGCTTGTTCATGTTCCATTGCCATAATTTGGAACATGAAGATATGGGGATGATGCGGGAATTTTTGGTTGAATAAATCAGTACCGTTAGTTTTCAGTCAACACATTAAGATTATACCTTTCCAAATGCTTAAATTTTGTTAAACAGCATTGTCCTGACGGGTTTCTGAGTTCACAGGCGCACTGGCCTGATTTTGTTCGTTGCATAACAAAATTTTTGATAGCTTCTGCATTATTTATGCGTAACGCCGTTAGATAGTCGGCGGCATCAATATCAAAACAATAGCAGAGCGTGTCTTTTTGGATTTCTTGACGCATCTTTAGATGTTGTTTGGGAACGCTGTTTCCGGTAATTGAAAAATAACCGGTTGGGCATTCTTTGGTTGAGCAAAAATAATAGGTGTCTAAAGGGACTCCTTGATTTTCTGGGAACTGTACTTGATGGTAAAGAGTACGCATTTCAACGTGTTTACAAGCAGAACCACACTGAGGACAAGGCTGTTTAGTGGGTTTAGAATGACTGCCCGAACAACAATCTGACATATTTTTATTTGTTTGTTGGGTATACAGATGCCGGATAACCGGCATCTGTGGTAGCTTTAATCAAAGCTGCGCTACTGGTCTTTTGAGGATCGAAAGTGACCTTGGCTGTTTTTGTGTCGTAATCAACATTCGCTGCTTCTACACCCTCGACACCCAATAGGGCTTTTTTTATAGTGAACTTACACATCGAGCAAGTCATATTTTGCAGCACCAATGTGACAGATTGGCTGTTTGATTGTTTTTGCATAGCAACAGGTACGGCTGTTTCAGCATGGGCAGCTTGTAGTAACAAGCAAGTCGTGAATAAGCTTAATTTTAGTAAATTTTTCATCATCATATCCTCCTTAAGCCATGAAAATTGAGGCATACCAGGGAAAGGCCAACAACAGCAAAACTAATGCTGAACCTATCCAGAAAATGTAAGAAATCTCAGGGTTGTTTACAGATGGGTTGATTAAAATATTGATAAAGTATTTCATAAGGTGTTGAGTTGTTCAAACCCTTATGGGGCTTAACGGTATTGTAGAAGTTGATAAAGCGGCCT
>JABFQX010000056.1 GCA_013141505.1 Methyloglobulus sp. | reverse complement strand
GCCGCTGCCTACCATTGACGATGCCATCTTTGACGCAGCCCTCGCCGTGGCATTTTGGACAATTTGCCATCAAACCCCCATCAGAAATGAGGAGAGTTTATAATGACTATATTAATTTAACAATACCGTTTTTATTTGGTTGGTTTAAATGATGGATTCTGGATAAAATCAAATCCGATCAAGTTACATGGCTCGCTCTAAGCTTGCTGATTGATTGCATCAATGCAGGGATAACCCGCATCATAATGCTGACTCCAACATAGCTAAACAGAAAAGCAAAAACCGGATTAAAATGTGTGATAAATATCGGAAGGTCATGGATGACTAATTGATAGTCCGCCATTTCCCTTTCCAGATCGGCAGCGAGACGGCAACCCGGATGCTGAAATCCTAAGTCCGGTAAAAACATTGCGGCCAACACGCTAACAACAATAGCGACTAACATACACACATGAATTTTATAAATCTTGTTGTGTAGCATTTTATTTAAACAAGCACCCACAACGATGAAAATGCCAATCGTGGTGGCAATCACAGAATAGAAATTACTAAGCATCGTTTCTAGAATTTCCGGGTAAAAGGGTTGCGGGTGTGGGTAACTTACCCAACATAATGCCGGTATTTGTTGTCCTGGACTGGACTGACCATCAAAAAATGCCGCCAAATTAGCCCCCATAATTGCCGGAAAACCCAAAAAACAAATTAGTTTTATCGGGAAGTACCAGGCCAGATGATGAACCTCAAAACGGCGCAGCCACATCGGATCAAAATTTAATATTAAATTCCATAGGAATCGACATCTGTCAATTTCTTCCCACGTTAACTCCGGCGACAAGAAAATAGCCACCCAACAATAACCCAAAAATGCCAGGACAAAAGGCTTACCATATCGGGATTGATAAAATAATTTAACGGTATTTACAATACTTTTCATCGTGAATCTCTATGGTTAATGTCTGGGACAACGTGCCGCCAGATCTATTTGATCCCCTTTTACTAGGCCGTAATACTCTGTACTGGTCAGTTGTGTTCCGCAAAAATTAACAGGGGCATTTTGGGCAAATATGTTCGCAATCTTGGATTTATTAATCAGGCTATCCGCCAAACCTAAGCGTTCTAATTTTGCGATTGCACAAACACGTGCCATCGGATTAAAGCCGTTAAGTACGTTTTCGATCAGATCAATCCGGTCATTTTTAAGCAAATTATCTAATGCGGAAAGCACAGCCATTTCACTCTCGGACGCAAGATAGCCCAGATTGTCAAAGACATCGTCTTTGCCCTTCGCTGAATATTCTAGGACATCGGATACTAACCGTGCATAGTCATCAAGCAGGTCTTTAGGCACATTAACTGCGGCCAATTCATCTTTTCCGGCAATAGCGACCTGATAATAATTCTGCAATACTTCCTCAAATTCATCTTCAACAAAAACGCCACGATTCGACCAACTTTCTTTGCCCTTATTTTTTTGCCATACCGAAAGTATGACTGAGTCAAGGGGGATGTCATCGTAGCGATGTGGTTCTAAACGTGAAGAAGCCATCGGTTTAGATTCAATATTAACTTTATAGGATGTTAACGAACCATTAAAACTGGCTAAATCCAGGGTCATGGTTTTGTAATGGTTTTCTTTAATAAGCGTGGTCTTATTAAGGCCAAAAGGATCGGTTTCATCCCGATTTGCTTGATAACCTAACTGCATCAAGTTTTGTTTAAGGGCAGATGGATCTTGCTTTTCAAACGGCATTAACTGCATCAGTTGTTCGACATCTTCAATTTCTTCGTGCAACCTGTTTTTGCTTATCAAGGATGCGAATTGATTTCTTGGCTTTACACCGCCGTGCGCTTGCCAAATGGCTTCCTTTTTTTTCAAAAAATCTTCCGAATCAGGCGTCGCAAAATGGGCGAAATAAGCCTCGATCTCCTCTTGGTAAACATGAAGGCCGAATTTGATAGCACCTAAGTGTTCGGCATTTTTTTTAAATTCAAGCGTACGCACACCAAAGTTGTCTTGTTCATCCGTAATCAAACTAAAGCCTTCTTTTAGCAATGCCTGTTTTAAGGTGTCTGGAAGCTGCTGTTCAAACGGCAATAAGCTGGCTACCCTGCGAAAGCAATCCAGCTCGATGTTTTCTTCGGCTGTGAGCGGTATTTCATCGGCAAAGCAGACTGATGCCCTCAATGACACGAACATCGCTAACAGCAAGTGGCATAAACATTTTTTTATTAGTAATTGCATGCTTTTCCCCTACTCTGTAACAATTAAATACAAGCCATCTGCGGTTAAAAAACTAAAACCAAACCGCCTACGCTTAACTAATTCAGGATAAAAAACAGGCATTTCACGATTCATCACAAAATAACGTTCCAGCGCTGGAAGGATCAAGAATAACTTCAGCGCTATGAACGGTTTGTTTGCTTTCATGCCATTTTCCCCATGCGGCTGTATAGTGCTGTTGCCATTGCTTATCGACGATTGCCAACAAATCATCAAGCTGGCTTCCAAACCAAGTCTCAGCGGCAGATTGACTAAAATTACCCGAACACGTAGGCTCGGCATCTAAGGCAGACAAGCGTTGCCTTAAAGTAGGATGGATAAGGTAGGGATTGGCTTTGATCGCCAGGGTGTGCTGGATTAGTGCAGCCAGTTCATTCTGGCTAAAACGGTACTCGCTTACAAATGACCGCAATGTTGTGAAAGGTGTCAACTCAGGTTTGGGTAAAATCCTAGCAAGATCATACAACGGCAGCCAATACTGCTCCGCCAGCCAATTACCGATGACACAGCAAGTCGTCAAGCATTTTGCGGTTTCTTTGGTATTAGTTAACTTGGCAGAAACCGCATCAGCCAAGTATTCGTCTTGTCGCGCTAACACGATTTTGTACGCAACTAGATTTATCAGCAAACGCTCCATATAATCAAGTAATTTAACAAAACGAAATTTCTCCAAAACATAGATATAGAACTTCATATACGAAATGATGTTTGTCATACGCACAGCCAATACGTCATGTTTGCCCGCAAGATGCCCCCATTCGTGTGCCAACACAGTCCGCATTTCATCGGGCGATATGATGAGCAATTGCTCCATTGATAAAGATAAGGTGTATTGATGAACGCCAAGAAAAGTAAAATAAGGCACGATTTGTAAGCTGCATGAATGCTCATGGTTGAGAATTATTTTATGCAGATGCGGGGCGGGTTGTTTTTCTCTGAGTTGATCCAATTCCTCAAACAAAACCGGACAAGACTGCGCCGTGAGTTCGTACCCTTTAGCTTGGTTGTGTTTTTTGAAAGGGTTGGTCGTCAGGCTTGCAAGAAAAAGCGCGTAAACCAAGCCATAACCCGAAAACTCAACAAACCGACTCATGGCATCATTAGAGATTAAGCCAATGGCAATCCCGAAGACGGCAGCGGAAAAATGAAACAACAGCCGTTGAAAAAAGATTACCGCATAGCCCAGCCCTGCATAACGGTAAATATTCCGCCAAAATTGGTCTGGATACTGGTTGAATTCGTGTTCTGTATTGAAAAGAATTTGGTCGAAATCGTCATTGTTTGAGCCTTGCATGTTTATCACCTATTTGTTATTCAGTTCACGTAAACGAAGCCCCTTAGCACGGCGTTTTTGTGACTGGTAGAAGCATTACGACCAAAATTAAAAACCACAAGACGGCATTAATGAAGTACCGGTTTACCCAATAGAATGTTGTTACCTTTTGCCATTGGAACATCAGGTTTTGTTTGTAGTCGATACAAAATATATTAATTTTGTTCATCAATGTTCCCCCATCATAGTGTGCAATAAAAAGGCGCACATCCCTGTGCTTAAAATGGCATTACAAGAAGATCAACAGATATCCGTTATTAGCTGAAGCCCCTATGGGAGGAATTCAGAATGAAAATACCGAGGATATTGAAAAATTTAACAAAACGGAAAAAAAGATTAAATCGGTTAAAAGAACGTGTTTGCCAGAATAAAGTTTTGGATTAAACCCAAAGGCATAAAACTTCCAGAAACATAGATAATTTTATATTTTTTATTCTGAATACATTAAGCGGGCGGGGTACACACAAAAAGGTGTGTGATAAAAAATTAACAAGCCAATAAAGAGATAGCCAATGGACAAATCGGACAAGAAAAAAGGCACGCAACCAATGAACAGCATTATTAGCCATTTGATGACGGATTTGACAAACGATATTACTACCATAATAAACGATCACTACACATCTAAAACCATTGAACCAAATCCTATGGTTAGGGAGGAAAAGCTGTGGTTACACATCGTTTTGACGCTAAGTAGAGGTAGACGTTACCGTAAAAGGTTATTTTTTCGGCATCTGAATTCAAAGATCAGTTCAAGAGGGTTTCGTGAACAAATAATATCAAAAGAAAAGTCTCCTGAATCCCCCGAGTCCATTATAAATTATGCCCAGTATGTGCTTAATAAGCGGATAACACTCAGGCTTAATAAGCGGGAAAAACCAGTTGATGCTAAAACAACGTCGATGCATGATCTATTGGTCGCTTACATTAACCAGTGCGCTGATGAACGCTGGCTGGGTAGCACAATTAAACGTTGCCTTGACGTTGAGCAAAATTACATAAAGGATGCGTTTTTCCGACCCGTTGCCAATATTCTTGGCGATCAAATAAAGAAATTGGATGGTCGATTGGGCAAAGGATCTAGTGCCTTAAAAATTAAAGATGCGTATGGTTCTTTGGTCTTAATAACAGACAGTTCAAAAACAGACGTAAATCTGGCATTGGTTGCAGAAGAGTTGTCATTAACCGATGCTTTTAATGCAATACCCTTACCCTTAAAGGTACAATCCAAAATCCCCTATTGGACACCAGACCAACCACCAATACCGGATAGCACCACGAAAAAATTAAAAATAATTTTGCAGGACAATAACAGGTTATATGGCCTATTGATGAGTTGTGGCTTGAATCCTGATATATGGTTGCCGCTCATTGAAGGCTCTCATGATCGAATCAAGGATAAGGAACGTAAGCAAAAGCAGCCTATCGTTATCCCTAAAAATCTTAGGCCACATGAACATAGCGATTTTATCAAACAATTTGTGGAACCATTTCTGGAAAAAATCGAATATCCAAAATCACATAGAGATGTAACAGAACTCGCAGATTTAATGCGGGTTTATAATCAAAAACGAAGGCTAGCCAGAGAAACTGGTCGGGCAATAGAAAGTGAAGAAAAATTATTCCTCAACTGTTTTCAGGAAGTAAAACTCAACCGTGATAAGGAAGCCCAAAAAAAGAAAAACGCCCCAAAAAAACCGGGAAAATCTTTTGCTGGCTTTACCAGTCCTGAATCAACCTATGAATTCTTTTGCTTAAATATTCTGCCCAATTACCCAGAAATTAAACATGTTTTTGATGAAGACGAACAACTCGTAGGAAATGGTGACCAGCAGTATGAGCCACAAAATGAACCAGCCAACATCACACAGGCTAAACAAGACAAAAGCGATGGAAAAGAGGAAGCGGCCAAAACCGAAAACGGTGAAAACTTAAGAATTGAGCATAAAAATACTGGAGATTTCAAGCATGAACAGGGCGATGATAGAGAAGATTTTCATCCTGAATATCCAAGTGAGCTTGATGAGTATGAGTATGAATATGAAGATCAAGAACTCACTTTAGACGACGAAGACACTAAGGATCTTAAAAAACTAACCAGAGAATTAGAGAGGTTCTTCGACCCGGTGACTGCCATTTTTTGGGAGTTGACGGTTGTCGAGGGAATTCAGGCGGAAACGGTTCTGAATAACAATCGCTTTCGAAGGCACATCGCACATTATCCAACGTTAGGGTACAACCAACTGAGCGATAGGGCATTGCTTACAAGACTATCGAACAACCTTACAACCGCTTTTAGACAATACAAAAGAGAGAAACAAAATGCCAAATAAAAATGATGAAAAACTTTGGAAAATAGTAGAACAACGCATTGACCGTATCAATTGTGACGTGCTACCCACCAAACAAGAAATCGATGAGTTGTACGAAATCTTGCCAACACGTAACCAAGGTGAGTCAGTTTTCGATTGGTTACGCCGTGCTGTCGAAGGAAAAGAATCCATATTAAATGGCGACATGGAGTTAGGCTTGGCGATTGGACTATTAAAACAGGAAAATAACCCGGAAAAACAAACTGCTTCGACTAAAGAGCCCGTTCTTGCCGACGTTATCCAAATGCCCATCAGGCAACCGACCATCGTCAGCATACTGACCAAACGGGCGGCATCGGATGGCAAGCAAGTTACAGAAATTAAACGCGCTACCGATGACAGCCGCTTTTTCATCACTGCAATATCAACGGGCGACGGAATTAACGTAAAAGTTGAAACGCAAGGCACCACCATAGATTATCTTAGGGATAAAGGCGTCAAATTTTTAAAGTTGGGCAACAATAGGTTACAAGACGAAGATGCGATTACTATCCCTTTGGATCCGCAATGGATGGAAGGCGAAGTGACCGTCCCGGAGACGGCTAATTTCCATGAGATCCTGTTTTCGCCAGATCGTAACATTGAAGTTAAGGCTTATGATTAAGCAAGTTTTTGTCCCTCTGCATGTTTCTGAACAAGAAACGGGCGATTTGTTGGAGTTTTATACGCGACCGCAGTTGGTTAACCCGGAAGAAATTTTTTCCGGGCTGACCGGGACGGGTTTAGAATTAGGTATCGCTAAGGCGAAGCGCATATTCAATAAGCTGGACATAAAGTATGGCAATGGCATCGTATATTGCGTCAACTCACAACCACCTTTAATCAATCCTGAAAGCGTTGCTTTAAGTTTGCTGTTGATTAGCCAGATAGCCCAGCCCCAAGCGACTTATAGCAAGTTGATTGTCTGTGCGGACATTATTGAGAATGACTGTTTGAGCCTGTCGGAAACTGGGCATTGGCAACAAAAACTTTCCGCAATTTTTCGTTTGGGCAAACAGGACAATGCCGTCCCGCTTATTTTGCCTGTGAGCCATAAGGTTTTGTTGCGGTCCAATTGCCACGACTGGCTTGCATTGACGGGCAATAACGTTTTACCGTATTTTTTCAGCAATGTCGGCGAAGTCCTGCGTTTCATCTTACCTTAAGAAAGAGCCTCTATGAGCCAGTATCAGTCCGTATACATCCCTACCGTTTCCAATGAAAACAGGGATAATTTGTTAGAAATCTCAATTGAGATGCTGACGCAAGACTCAATCGCAATCGCCAATAAACTTAAAAATAAAGAAAACACCGTCGATAAACGTTTTGCACCATTGCGAACCTACCACTTAACTAGCCAAGCGCAGCGTGCCAGAGAAATGGTCGAAGCGCTAAAAATAGGCTTGCCAGAAGACCTTGAACTGCGTTGCGCCCATCATGAAGGTTCAATCATTGGGGACAGCGCAGAATTAGGGATGGCGATAACCCTATTAATTATGGCGGGGTATAGCTTTGACAGAAAAATATATGCGACTGGTTGTTTGGTTAAAGACACGCCTAAAAAAGGTATCAATATAGCTGCGGTGCAAGACCTGCATAAAAAAATGGCGTTAATGGCCGACGAACTGGAGAAAAGGCACTGGCAAGAGCAAGCTGTCTTTTTTATCCCCAACCATTTTAAAGTTGAAAATGGCTTAACGTCCAAAGGTAGAAAGCGTTATAAGCTATTGCCAGAAAATACTTTAACGGACCTAAAAGCCCGGCTTATGCTATGCGGCGTGGAGGTTGTTCCGGTTAGCCAGTTAAATGACATCATAGAAAAATTTCGCCCGCCAATGCCCGCTATTTTTCCTGATAAAAAAGAAAGAAAAATGGCATTCATATTTGCTTTTGTGTTTGCCATATTGATAGTTAGACTTTTGACTCTAGATGAAAAAAAAACTAATGCCACTAATGTTAGTGAATCGGTGCACACGGAATCTTTTCAAAAACAAATAAACGACTTTTTTTGTAAAAACTCTAAATCGAATAACTTACCGTGTTCCGATATGCCCTCAAACTTTTCCATATACGGGGACGTAGAGTTTGTTAAAAAAATTAACGAATCAAAAGTTTTGTTTGACGAAATCAAAATAATGGAACTTACCAGAAGGGTCGACGCAGGTGATGTGAAAGCAATGACCCTTCTAGGTAACATGTATTACGACGGCGTTGGCGTAAGCAAAGATGTCAGCATGGGCCTTGAACTGTTGGAGAAAGCCAAAAAACGAGGCTCTCAGGATGCCCGTCTGGCACTTGAATCGATATATTCACAAACCCAAAAAGGGTGGTTGAAAACCATGTGGGAACGCGTGTTTTAAAAACACAAAACTAACTTGTATAATGAGCCGATTTAACCCCAAAGTTAAACACCCCCCGCCAAAACCCAGGGTTTCAAATTTTTATATGTCCGACTATGACTCAATTTATTTTAGTACCTGTCATCAACACAGATAACAAAGAAAACAGTATATTTATAAGGGCCTACAGTAGCAAACATGGCTCAATAGATGAAGAACGGCTAAGAGCTTTATCCAAAGGTTATACGTCGCCCGTCTCACTTCAGCTTTTAAGGGCAAATCTTAATAGTCATGGTGATATTGCTGCCGAGCGCGTCAAAGCCTATCTTAACAAGCTTCATCTTGATTTTGATTGGGTCGATCAACAGCGCTTATATGTCGAGGGGGAGTCGGCCGATGGCTCTAGCCTTAGATTGGGTTTAGCGCTCGCGTTGCTTTTTCGTGATAGAGAAGAGGACGATTTTGGCATTATCGCCACCGGTGATTTAGGTGGCTATAATGACGGTATTGATATTTTGCCTATCGCCCATTTGCAAGAAAAGCTCGAATTAGCGTATAGAGAAAAAGAACGTGGCAAACTTCCATTTGAGAAATATGTTTTTTTTGCACCCGAAACCTTTATAGATTCACAGGGTCACCCTCAAGTTACGGAGGTGACGCTAAAAGAAGAAATAGCAAAATTAGCCCAAAAGCACATCAACATTGAAGTTAAGCCTGTAGCCACCATTAAAATGGTCATGGACTATTTTAATAAAAATATAAAAGCCCCTTATCTTGGGTTAAGTTCCTTCCAATTTAAAGAAGAAGATGTCAAGCGATTTTTTGGTAGAAGCAAGGAAGTTGAAGATGCTTTAGCAAAATTGCACGGGGGCAATATACGCGGTTGTTACCGTTGGCTGCAAATTGAAGGCAATAGTGGCGTCGGTAAATCGTCATTAGTTCATGCGGGAATTTTAACCAAGATCAAAGGAAATCAAAAAACGAAAGGTGCTTTAGTCGAACCTACAGGGTATAAGCACTGGAAATTTGGCAGCATGACACCCGGTGAAAAGCCTCTGGAAAACCTGGCTATTGCAACCCAAAAGCTTATAAGAGCGGAAGAAAATTACCAAGAAGCCTTGGCGTTGCGCGGACAACTAAAAAAGGAGGAAGGGAGTTTAAGGATATTTATTAATGGGCATAAAGATAAAAATAATGATACCTCCTATGTTTTGGTAATAGACCAATTTGAGGAATTATTCACCTTTTCCGACAAAGAAGAACAACACCTTTTTGATGCTCGATTAACTGAAGCCATTACGGGTGACTGCCCTTTATTTATTATTACTACCGTTCGGATCGATTTTTTAGACTCCTTTGAGCAATTACCCTTACTGCTAAATATTTCCAGCACTCAATGCCAACGCTACCTGTTGCCGCCCATAAGCCAACAAGGCTTAAGAGAAGTGATTGAACAGCCAGCGAAATTATGTGACATTGATACAAGTGAAATTACCGAATTATTATTAAACGACGCCAAAAATGAAGTAGGCAGCTTACCGTTAGTTGAAAATGCCCTGAATTTTCTTTACGAGCAGCGAAAAGACAACCGACTAAGCGGAAAGCTGTATTCTGAAAGTGGAGGTTTGGCGGGATTGCTGGAATTTCGGGCTGACAAACAGTTAGAGGCCTTGAATGAGGTCTTGAATGAAGAAGGCCGAGAAGGTGCGCTAGAGCTTTTTTTAGCAATGACTCGGATAGACCCGGAAGGGCAGCAACATACCCGCCGCGATATTAGCCAAACAGCAGCACAAAAAATTGCGGGCTTTGGCAACCAAGATCGGGGACAAGAAATTATTGATTATTTGGCGGGCGGCAAGCTAAAAGCCAGTAAAGGTATTGCAAAAAACCAAGGTGGCTTACGCCTAATTACGAGCATTAATAAAGGCAGCGGTGACAAACCGGACATCTATTACAACTTGATTCATGAAACTTTAATTCGTGCCAGAGTTGATGGCTCAAATCAACTCAAACCGTATTGGAAAACTTTACACGACTATGTGGACAAAAATCGAAATCGCTACCTTTACAGGCAGCAGTTAGAACAACATGCCGAGCAATGGCACACAAAGGAAGGTGGACACCGATGGTTTAATTTAGCGAGCCGACGTGACTTAAAACTTTACAAGCCATTCTTGTCAAGTTTAAGCGCTGTTGAGTTCAGCTATCTCCGCCTTAGCCGAAAAGTTCTTTGGATTAAAACTGGCTTAGCGTTATTAACCCTCCCTTTAATGCTCATGGTAGCCAACGCGATCAAAGTCCCTAAACACAATAAAATTGGCGAGTTTGACCAAATTACTTTGGAGCCATTGTTAGATTTTGAACAACTTTCAGACCAAGTAAAATCATTGCAATACAAAGAAAAAGAACCGCTTTCGGTGATGATTGTTTACAGCGAAAGGGCTCCTTATGAGGAAGCCATTGTGAACTCATTTATAAAGTCTTTAGAAAGCAAGGTGGGGGAACTAGATATATCGGATGTTGGCCCTGTTTTTAATATAGACGGTGACAAGTCACCACCTGGCGGTAGTTGCCTTATTAAAGATGAAGACGCAATCAAGAAAGCATGGTCTGATCAGATTGAAGAAGTCAAGAATTCGACTAAAACCAAAAAGATAGATTATTTTATAACCTTAGGCACTTTCGTTACTACAATGATCAAAGGAGAAGGTCTTGTAGAAAAATATAATGCTAAAGGTATCGTTTTTCTGGGTGTGACTGACCCGAAAAAAGGCGAGCTTGTGGATAGCTATAAAAATCGAAAAGAAGAAAATAAAATCACCGGAGTTCGGTACGGCACAGATAATGAAGAAGATTATGGCAATACAATTAATTCTCTATTCCTTCCAAATCAAAAGTTAGTGTTTGTTTACGATAGCACAACTTATAAACAAGATGGTTATGTAGCCGATAATCTAAAAATTTCAAAAGCAGGCAAGGCTAAGCGCTTTGACTTACGCGACAAAGGCGTAGACAACGACGGCAAAAAAATATATGGCGTAAAAATTGGCGCTAAAGATCTGGTGTCCAATTCAACTAATGATCCTCAAGAAGTCTATTTTGCTTGGTATGGTTTAGATAATATCTTGAGGGATACTACAAAAAGTGAAGGTGCCAATATTCTTAAAAATAAGTGGGTTATTCCATCGACTTATTCTACCCATAATTTAGAGAAAGCGGGCATTATTGTGTCAATCAGCGATCAGGAAGTTGGTAAACTTGGAGCTGATATTGTCTTTGAAAGTTATCTGCATCCTAAGCTACCACTTGGACATGTGGATATTGGCACACCAAATTTCAAAGTCTGGTTGGATTGTAAGGTTATAAAAAATGATAAAAAAGGCCTAAAGCTGGCTTCATCACCACTACTGAAAACAGCGGTGATAGAACATCCTGAAGATTGTCCATCGGTACAAGACGTTGCTTCGAAATAACCTATCTCGATGAAGGTTATCCAATTCAAAACCGACGATGAACAATCCTTTGATGCATTTTTTGCAATCTATGAAAGCGCTTTGGTAAAGCGGGAGCAAAAATCCAAAATAGACATTAAAAAAATGTGCCTCTCGCCAGCGTATACGTTTTTACTGGCTCAAGAAAACAACATTATTATCGGCTTTAGTATTCTTTTTATTTCGCAAGATAATAGTTTTTGTTTATTGGAATATATGGCCATTTCTCAAACTTTTCGAGGCTCCGGCTATGGCGGTGAATTATTTTTTGCTAGTTATCAGCATATCTCGGCAAAACCAAATAACATTCCTCTGTTGATTGAACTGGATTCAGACCGAGAAAACTCAACTGACCAAGCCATTAGAAAAAAACGGCATGATTTTTATAGACGATTAGGTTGTTTATCTATAAAAAACTTGGATTACCTCTTGCCGCTGCCAGGCGAAGGCCCAGCGCCTCAAATGGATTTGTTCATCTATCAGGCAGTCCCTTCACAAAAATTGGCAAAATCCGATTTAGAACATTGGCTTAACCTCATTTACCAACAGGTTTATCACTGCCCTGCCGATGATGTCAGGATTGGCCAAATGCTCAGTACTATTTCAGACCCGATTTTGCTTGATTAGCCAAAATTTAACTACCTTCAAATTCCGCATTAGCGAGCCAAGCACCATACCGACACCGCTAGCTAAAACGCCCGCAAGTTGGGCGGGAATTAATGGTTCAGGTGATGCCAATACATAAGCGCCAATCCAAACAGCCAAGCCGAAAAAGATAGAAAACACCGCGCCTTGATTGTTGGCGCGTTGCCAGTAAATACCACATACCAGAGGCACAAATGCGACAACCAAAGTCACTTGATAGGCGTTTTCCACCATTTTGAAAATGCTGGACGAGGTATTACTGGCATAAAGCGTGACCAATACAGTAAAAACCAACGTTACCAGCCGCATCGTACGTAGTAGCGTGCTGTCAGTCATGCCTGGCCGCATCGGTTTTAAAATGTTTTCGGCAAAAATAACCGACGGTGCCAATAAGGTAGCCGAAGCACAGCTTTTGATAGCAGAAAGCAGTGCGCCAAAGAACACTATTTGGGCAATGAGGGGCGCACTTTGCAGCACAAAGGTTGGCAATATCATTTGTGGGTCAGCATCAATCAAGCTGGCGACCATGTTGGGGTCAATCATCGTTGCCGCATAAACAAGGAACATGGGGATGAATGCAAACAAAAAATATAGGCAACCACCCAACACGGCAGCCCAAATCGCAATAGTAACGGTTCTGGAAGACTGTACGCGCTGAAAGACATCCTGCTGGGGAATTGAACCGAGCATCATCGTAATCCAGGCGGCAAAAAAACTTAAAATCTCCCGTAAATCTAAAGGCGGCCAAAAGTTGAATTTACCGGATTGACTGGCATGTGTTACTACTGCACCAACGCCACCTGCTTGGCTACTGACCTCGTTACCGATATACAGCATACCGACAATAATGACGATCATTTGGATAAAATCGGTAATCGCCACCGCCCACATGCCACCAAACCAGGTGTAAATTAAAATAGAACATGAACCTAACCACATGCCGGCAATCTTGCTGATTTCACCAAAGGAAACCACATGAAACACCAAGCCTAAGGCACTTATTTGGGCGCTTACCCAGCCTAAATATGAAACAACGATACTGAATGTAATCAGCATTTCTGCTAAGCGACCATAGCGTTGCCGGTAAAAGTCACCAATTGTCAGCAGCTTCATACGATACAACGGCGCAGCGAAAAACAACCCGACTAACACCAAACACATTGATGCACCGAATGGGTCAGCGACTACACCGTGCAAGCCTTCTTTAAGAAAAACGGCGGGAATGCCTAATACGGTCTCAGCGCCAAACCAAGTCGCGAAAACTGTTGCCGTAACAATATGAAACGGCAAATGCCGCCCAGCAATGGCGAAATCCTTAGCATTGTTAACATTGCGCGCGGCAAGCAAGCCAATAACAATAGAAATTAGCCAATAAAGAATAACAAAACCAATCAGCACACGCGTTTTCCTATGTTAGTGGGTAAAGTGTATTTCACTCATCGTGTGGTGTCATTTTATAGCGGCTAAACGTTAGCCCTAATTTCATTCATCATGCGGTGTCATTTGATAAGCCATCCTGCTTTATGCCTTACCAATTCTAGAGCACACTCGTCATAAGGAGTCATTTGATAATGTACGATTATGGTTTGAGATCTTATTCGTCTTGCGGGGTCATTTGGTAAACCATTTGACTTTGCCGGTATCTGGACTTCAGCATTAGCTACAACACAGTCAAAACGACCTTGTTTTGCTGAACAAAATTTTACCATCATTATAGGTGTATCCTGAGCAACCCATAAACTTGTCTATTCCTGATGATTATCGGGAAACCATGCGAGGGGTTTATTCATGGGGCATAAGCGCCGCGCGGTAATGTCGGTGGTCGTTTAGGTTCAATGACATTGCGCGGCTAACTATGCCTTACGGATGGTGGGTTTTATCCTCCGGACGCGGTACTATTTCACCTTACAGCATCTAAGTTGCCGTCTGAATCATAATCATATGATTTTACATATCCATCGGTGTAGGTAATTGTTTCTCTTACTGGCTTACCATTTTCAAATTCAATTTTGCCAATATCCCCATTAGCGTATCTTATTTCACCGGAAACTTCATTTCCCTCTGAATCTAAATCAGTCACTTCGGTATATTCAGTGGTTTCAACTGTCCGCTTAGTACGTTTGCCATTTACTATTTCATAAATACCAGTATCGCCATTGCTATAATCAACAGTGACTGAAATCAGTGTTTTATCAGAACTATATGTACGTTTCTCAATATCACCGTTTTCACGTCTAATGGCTTGTGTCACATTACCATCTGATGAGTGGGTGTAATTCGTTTCATACATCTTGCCGCCGATATTTTCACGCTTAAAACTATCAGCACAGCCCAAAAGTAAGATTGACGATAAAAATAATATCGTTGAAATAATTCTGTTCATTCGTTTCCCCTAATAAAATGTTAGGGGATAATTTGATCGTTATAAAGTTGAGAGCTTTTAATAAATCAGTCAGACTTAGTGCTTGTCACCAAACACATAAACAAGGCCAAAATTCACGGTAAAGTCATGGTATTCGTCCGTCCCTGATAGGAGTTGGCGACCGAAATTATTGTTATAGCGATAGCGGATGTCGCTGCGGAGAAAAAAGTTATCCGTCAATGCGTAATTTAAACCAGCGCCAGCTTCCCCGACAAAGCCCAAGGCACTGACATTGCCGACGTATTTATCCGTGTTCATGATGCCTGCACTAATGACGGCGTAAGGCGAGAAGGTATCGCGGGTAAAGTAATATTGCAGATCCACCATGCCGCCGCCAATGGTCAAGTCTTTACGGTTGCCATCATCAGTTGTACATGAGGTTGTACCAAGGCTGGTAAAACTACTGCCTTGATTACAACTTTTGTGGCCTACGGCAGCGGTATCAATGTAGCTGGCACCTAATAAGCCGCCAAAACCTCTTAGCTCAATATTGAAATGATCGTTGAGTATTTTACCGATGCCCATGCCACCGCCGCCGCCATCCCCACCACGATGGCTGTCTGCGCCAAGGTATGAACCAAAAACGGAGATATACCATCGGTCATCGTGGAAACCGTCTGCCTGTGCGACTGGCAATAGGCTCAATAGCGTGGTTAAAGTCGCGCATAATGCAAAAATGTATTTCATGCTGTGTTCCTCGTAAATCAATAGTTGTTACGCACGGCTACTGGGAGTTAATTTCCCATGCAACGCATGCAATTATTTATGATTTAGAAGAGTGGCAAGTAAATCGATCTTGTTTTCCTGCCGCCCTAATAAGAACCGTATCCGGGTTCTTATTTACAGTATTCAGGATGGAAATCAGGTGTCCTGGTAATTAAATTGAGAACTGATGAAGTAATTTTTTAAATTGTAAGCATATTTACTTTTTGTACCGCTATTCCACTCGTCATGAGGGGTCATTTTATAGCTGTTAAACTTTGTACTTAATTCCATTCATCACACGGTGTCATTTGGTAAATGGCACTGCTTACGCCTTGCCGATACCCTGCCCTACTCGTCATGTGGTGTCATTTGATAGCATTAGGTTTTGGTTAGTTTGCATTCATCATGCGGTGTCATCTAGTAAGCCGTTATCAATAAATGCAGAATCAAACTTAACCCGATGTTTTGTGGCGCAAGCCAGAAACTGTCGGATTAAGTTTGATTTTTTAGTTTAATCAGGCAGTGCAAATACCGTAAAAGTGCCGCCGACTTTGGTAGTTTTGCCTAAAGGTGAATGATACTCTCCTCTATTAGCAGAACATTCTCGAAGCCAGCTCTGGAACTTTTCTTCACGTTCAGCTTTTTTGGCAGGGTCTTTTTCAGCATCTATCTTCATTCTTAAATCTTTTTCGAATTTCTTGTCTTTTTCTTCGAGTGGACTGGGAATTGCAGTCGCCGCCCAACCACCAATGCCTGACAATACTCCTAGATATTGCTTGCCGTTAAAGCTCCACGTATTAATGTTACCGACGATGCCGGATGGCGTTTTGAACTGGTATAACTCCTTCCCTGATTTGGCATCAAGCACTTTAAAATAGCCTTCTGACGTACCATAAAAAACCAGCCCGCCCGCCGTGGAAAGAGCACCCGAACCAACCATAAAACGCTCTTTGTTAGACCAAGCAATTTTTCCGGTTTTAGCATCGAAAGCCGTTAATTGACCCAAATTACCTAAATAATCGTTTGCTTCTGAGATAGTGTCTTCATCAATCAGGCCAGTCATTGCATCTTTACTGTTCGGCCTTAAGCTTATGGTGGTATCTATGTAGGGCTGGCCAGTAATGTGTTTCTCAGTGGCATAAGGCTCTAAGTCTTGGCACAAATGAACCCCTGACACGTAAAAAAGTCTGGTTTGTGGGGAATAAGTTACGGGTTGTTGCCCCTTTGCGCCAACAAGGCTTGGGCAGATACCGTGAGTGTTAACCTCTTCACCGTGATGTGCGGTGCTGTACTTAAGATCAACTTGCGGACGACCTGTTTTTAAATCAATGTGACTCGCCCAGTTAACCGATTGGTCAAACTTATCGGCCTTAAGCAATTCCCCTGTTTCTCTGTCCAACACATAAGTAAAGCCGTTATGGTCAAAATGCACCAGCGTTTTTCGTGGCTTGCCTTGAATATCTTGATCTATGAGTACGGATTCATTCACCCCATCGAAACCCCATTCGTCATGCGGGGTCATTTGATAAACCCACTTCACCACGCCAGTATCAGCATCACGCGCCCATAAGGCATTCGTCCATTTGTTGTCGCCAGGCCGTGTCATTGGGTTAAAGGAGACCGGATTACCTGAGCCGTAATAGATCAGGTTAAGTTTCGGGTCGTAGCTGTACCAACCCCACGTCGTACCACCGCCTATCTGCCAACGATTGTTTTGCCATGATTTGATACCTGTGTTTGTCCCCACCGGCTACATTTTGCCGTCTAGCCACGTCGTGGTTTTATTGGGATCGATAAGTATGTCGTTATCCTCCCCTATGCTATAACCTTTCCAAGCCATCTTGCCCGTTTTGATGTTGTAGGCTACCAGGAAACCGCGCACACCATAATCACTACCGGAAATACCGGTAATAACATTGTCTTTCACCACCAGCGGCGCATTGGTGTTGGTCATACCCAATTTAGGGTCGCCGTTTTGCACGCTCCAAATTCGCTTGCCGGTTTTGGCATCTAGCGCAGTCAATACCGTATCATTTTGCTGTAAGAAGATTTTACCGTCGCCATAAGCCAAGCCACGGTTGACGGCATCGCAGCACATGACGGATAAGGTGACATCAGCATCTTGCGTGGGCGTGTACTCCCAAATCACAGAGTGGCTTTTCTGGTCTAATGCATAAACCGTGTTGGGGAACGGCGTGTGGATGTAGATAATGTCGTTGACAACCAACGGCCCACCTTCATGCCCTCGCAACACACCGGTGGAAAATGTCCACGCAGGTGTCAGTTTACTGACGTTATCGGCGTTGATTTGCGCCAGTGTACTGTAGCGCGTGGCGGCATAATTGCCGCCCCACGTCGCCCAGTTTGCGGGGTTTTCGGTCAGTTTTTCAACTTCGCTGTTGGCCAAAACCAATCCGAAAAACATTGATGAAATTAAGACCGTCAAAACAGTCCGTCTAAAAATACTTATGCTTTTGTAATGCTTCATATACGCCTCCTTAACCTTATCTACAGCAATAGCCGTCAGGCGAACGTGGCCCGACTGGTCCGGGTGACCCATAATTAACGGGAGCACTATAAATAGTTATGCCTGGCTTCAGCCCATTGCCGCGCGTTCTCTTCTATCTCAGAATTTGTTGCACTAAAATTTAATTGCTTGCCACCGAAAAAGGAGCGTTTTATTTCCCCGTTGGGCTGGGCAAAATGCCGACAATCAACCTGCTTGTTGTCGGTATGGAATTCTGCGTAATCTTCAGGAAATAAATAGGTATCTGCGGCTTCAGACCAGGTAATCGTATAGAAATTGGTCTTGATTAATCCAGAAGGTGAAAAGTACAGCACGGCAAAGTTTGAATAATCGTACTGGGTATCGCAGTATTGCGAGATTGTTGTACTTCCATCCTGATCTACTCTAACTGGTTGGTCGCCCATAATGTTCACTGCTTCGTTTTGCGACATGCCGGGCTTAAGATTGCTTGCTGCGCTAATGTTTTGGTGATTATATAATTCGGCTTTGTAATAATGGCTACAACCCGTCAACATGAGAAGTAATAGCGCTGGTAATAACAAAATAAGATATTTCATGGCATCCCCTAAATTTTTAAATTAAACGCATTCATTACGCTTTTTTTATTTTTGTTCAATATGGCAGAACATATGTTGTCGATTATCGGCTTGCCGGAAAGATAGGTGCATTTCCACAATCTGCCGAAATCCATTTGGCAATCGACTTGACTTTGTAAGCCTTTTTTCTTGCAACATTGGTATGGCCAAGCGGGGTGGAAGATACTTCTAATAGTTTTGGTGAAAGCGCCTTGACTTGAAGTTTCTGGTTTTTCCCGTCAGGGCAAATCAATTCCCATTCTGCACTGGTACGGGTTGATGATGCCGACAACTTGCCTGTGCAGCTGAGTATCATATTGCTCCTAACTGGATTTGAAATACTGTCTTCGGTTATGCAGGAGCGTTGTCTTGCGCCCTTCAGGTTGCTCGCGCTTTGGTGTTCCAACGCCCAAAGCCCAGGTTCTATAGCCAATGTTTCTGCATAGGCTGGGTAAGAAAATATCGCAAAAAGCATCATTTGTCCGATTGTAAAAGTTTTCATTTTTGTCCTTTAAGTCTGGTATTGAGTTTGTCCAAGGGAAGGTTAAGCAGGTCAATACCCGCCAACGTTCCGGATTCTATATTTTTTCGATAAAACTACATAACTTTATGACCACGGTTACGCATGCAATCGGTTACCGCCGATTTATATTGGTTATCGGCTGTACTGGTTTGATTTGTGCTGTTTGTGCCTTGTGAATCCAACTTATCTAGGCCATATTCAGCAGTATTTAGAGAGGGTTCCCGTATCTGGCGGCATCGGCGATATTTTTAGCTGTACGCGCCCAATCGAGTGCCGATCTTAATCCACCACCCGCCGCACCACCGTTTTGCGCTTGTGAATTCTCGACCGACTTGGCTGCCAATTGCTTACATTCCGCCAAATCCGGTTTGATTTTGGCGGCGTTCTGGTCGCCATAACTATCGACAGCGGGTTCCCAGCTTTGGTTGATGCTTGCCATGCCGCCCGCGCCAGAACCGACTCCAGCGCACCCTGTCAGCAACGTTGCCTGCATAAAAATTAAAATCATTTTTTCATATTGTTAACCTTATCGTTTTGGCAAATTAACCTTGCCGTATATTTTTTGTTGAACCAAGATACCCACAAGGTTTATCTATGCCTTTGGTATCCTCCGTATTAAGAAATCCAGAAGATTCTTACTGGTTATATTCAGGACAAAATAAGGGCGTTCTGTCTCGGTAAAATATTTTTTATTGTTTTTGAAACAAAAAAGCTGCCGAAGATCAGGCTTCCGGCAGCATTGAGGAGGGCAAGTTACGCACAAGAATTTTAGGTTTACGGCGAGGTAAAGTAATCGGTAAGCTGTTGTATTTCGGTAGGGGTTAACGATTTGGCGATCCTTGACATACCGCCATGCAAATCATTCGGTCTGCTGCCATCGGCGAAAGCCTTAAATTGGTTATCGAAATAATCACGATTTTGGCCTGCTATAAAAGGTGCGCTGGCCGTGCCTTTGCCATTTAGTCCGTGGCAGCTTTCACAAGCCTGGATGAGCCTTGTTTTATCGCCGTTGAGGATAGCCGGACGATTTTGGCCTGATTTTTTTAGGCCGGGTTTGGGTAAACCGGAGAGCCATTCAGCCAAGTGCGCGATTTCATCGTCTTTCAAAGATTTAGTCATGGAAGGCATTACAGTACCTTTCAACTTGCCGTCACGGAAGTCGGCCAGGATTTTGATCAGATAATATTTGCTTTGTCCGGCAATTTTCGGCGCGGGCATCATGGGATCGAACTCCTTGCTTGGATCAGCATCGCTGTGGCAACTGCCGCAGTTTTTTTGCAAAAACAGTTTTTTGCCCGCCAAAGTACTTGCCGCTACAGAGTGTTGTAATGTGCTGGCTACCTTCTTTTCCGGCAGCCCGTATTCACAAGCGAGCGTTTCCCGGAGTGCCTTACTAGAGTTGGCTCCAGCGTAAACCGACGGCACGCGAACAGGTCGATAGCCATCTGGCTCCGATTATCCAATCAACTTTTGCCAATAGCCGGACAACCATATGGTACTCGGCGAATTCGGCAATCTTTGGAAAAACTGGATTTGCCTGTAGGAGAAGGCGTAGTGGGTACACTTTAAAAACCGAACTGATACATCATCAAACCTTCCGTAATCGAGAAGAAGCTAAACAAGCTGTGTTTGAATAGTTTGAGGCATTTTACTTGTACCCTTTGGTATAACCGGGAGCACTTACATTCCGCTAATGGATATTTATCCCACGTCGACTACGAATCTCAGCAATATGCCGCTTAACTTTGTGTACGGAAATACGTTGACACATCAATTATTTACAAGCCGCCTTGATCGCCACGCCAATATCCGTCGGTGAATTCACCACTTCAACTCCAGCCGCCTTAAGTGCAGCCACTTTACCTTCTGCTGTACCTTTGCCACCCGTGACTATCGCCCCGGCATGCCCCATTCGCTTACCCGCAGGTGCAGTTTGTCCAGCGATATAAGCTACGACGGGTTTGGTGATGTGGGCTTCGATGTATTCGGCAGCGGCTTCTTCATCACTGCCGCCGATCTCACCCACCATAACGATGCCTTTGGTTTGGTCGTCGGCTTGAAAGCGGCTGAGTACATCAATAAAATTCATACCACGTATGGGATCGCCACCTATGCCGACGCAGGTGCTTTGCCCTAAGCCTTCGTTGGTGGTTTGAAAGACTGATTCGTAAGTTAAAGTACCAGAACGAGAAACAATACCGATACAACCAGGTAAATGAATTTTGCCCGGCATAATGCCGATCTTACATTCCCCTGGCGTAATGATGCCGGGGCAGTTGGGGCCGATCAATAAGGCATCGGAACTGGCAATGGCCGCTTTTACCCTCAGCATTTGCAAGATGGGTATGCCTTCAGTAATGCAGACAATGAGTTTTATCCCTGCATCGGCGGCTTCCAGGATAGCATCCGCCGCGTAAAAGGGCGGCACGTAGATCATGCTGGCAGTTGCGCCAGTCGCGGTTACTGCATCTTGGACGGTATTGAATACGGGCAAGCCTAAATGGCTTTCGCCGCCACGCTCTGGGGTAACACCACCAACCAGTTTTGTCCCGTATTCCAGTGCGCCTTGGGAGTGGAATGTACCTTGTTTGCCGGTAAAGCCTTGGCAGATGACTTTTGTATCTTTATTGACAAGTATGCTCATGCCGCTTCTCCTGCTAAGGCTACGACCTGTTCGGAGGCGTGGGCTAAATCGTCCGCTGCATAAAGATTGAGTCCGGTGTTGCTTAATAACGCCCTGCCTTCCTCAACATTCGTTCCTTCCAGCCTAACCACGACAGGAATAGTGACATGGACTTCCTGTATTGCCGCCAAGATGCCTTGTGCAATCACATCGCATTTGACGATGCCGCCGAAAATATTCACCAATACGGCTTTGACATGGGTGTCGGAAAGGATCAATTTAAAGGCTTCACAGACTTTTTCGACGTTAGTGCCACCGCCAACATCAAGGAAATTGGCAGGTTTGCCGCCTTTGAGCTTGACCAGATCCATTGTCGCCATCGCCAGCCCTGCACCGTTCACCATGCAGCCGATATTACCTTCCAGAGTAATGTAGTTAAGGCCAAATTGCTGGGCGATGTTTTCCCTGTCATCTTCTTGGGAGGGATCTTTTAGCGCCAGAATATCGGGATGCAATGCCAAGGCGTTATCATCAAAATTGATTTTGGCATCGAGCGCCATTAATTCGCCGTTGTTGGTGACGATGAGCGGGTTAATCTCAATCTGGCTAGCATCTTTTGCTAAAAACAAATCAACCATGCCGCGCATAATTTTTTCCAACGCTTGATGTTGCTTGCCTTTCAAGCCTAAAGCGTAAGCGACAGTTCTGCATTGGTGGGCTTGCAGGCCGGTTATGGGGTTGATCTTTATCGATTGTATTTGTTCAGGGGAATCATGGGCAACAGTCTCAATATCCATGCCGCCCGCTGCCGAGGCAATGAAAACCATCCGTTCACTGCTACGGTCTACCAGAAGACTTAAGTAAAGTTCGCGTTCGATGGGGTAGGTCTTTTCTATCAGGACTTGTTTGACAGGCAAACCGGCAGCATCCGTTTGATGCGTGACCAATTGCCTGCCGAGCATGGCCTTTGTGAATTCGGCAACCTCGCCACTGCTTTTGGCGACTTTAACGCCGCCTGCCTTGCCGCGGCCTCCGGCATGCACCTGAGCTTTGACGACCCAGGTATCACCGGCAAGTTGCGCGGCAACGTCTACTGCTTGTTGTGCAGTCGCTGCCTGCTTACCATTTGGGACAGGTATCCCATATTCCAAAAACAGTTGTTTGGCCTGATATTCATGGATATTCATTGATAATTCCTTGGTGACGACAATACGGTTTGAACTTTATACGGCTGTGCAAGTTTAGGCTATAGTTATGATAACCGACAATTCTGGCTAAGTCCCTGAAAACGTAATTTTCAACACCATCATGTCCGATACTAACGCACAGATTATCTATCCCTGCCCTTTTTCCAAAGGCTATGGCGTACCTGCCAGCCAAGCCTGGCAGTTGCTACAAGTCTATTACGTTTTTCGTTTTATCCTCGCCAGTTCCTTTGCCGTACTTTTTTACTTCCGCTATGAACCGACCTTGCTCGGCTCTTTTGATGGCGTCTCCTATGGCTATATCAGCCATAGCTACTTGGCATTGACCATACTTTTAGGTGTCTGCCTGTTTTGGAGGACGTTAAGTTACAGCCTTTTAGCGCAGTTATTAATCTTCACCGACATCATCATGCTGACCTTGTTGATGCATGCGTCCGGTGGAATCAGCAGCGGCATAGGTATTTTACTTGCTGTCTCGGTAGCGGCGGGGGGCTTGTTGATTGGTGGACGTTGCGCCTTGGTGTTTGCGGCACTCGCCAGCATAGCCATCTTGACCGAGGAGTTCTACGCGTCTTTTAATCATTTGTTCGTTAAAACCAATTACACCTATGCAGGTATGTTAGGTGCGTCTTATTTTGCTATTGCCTTGTTGTCCCTGGTTTTAGCAAGACGGTCAGAACAGATGTTAATACTGGCCGATCAACAGCAGCAAACCATCATTAAGTTGGAGGAGCTTAACGAATATATCATCCAGCATTTGCAATCTGGAATTATCATCACTGACGAGTATCAATCAATACAAATGGCTAATCAGGCGGCCTTGCGCTTGGCTGGTTTACATTTTATGCCGGCACGACTTATAGGAATTTCTGCGGATCTGCTCCGCGCTTTTCAACAGTGGCGAGTATCGCCGGAACACAATGTCGTGATGTTACAGTTAGCCGGTGAGTTTGAAATACAATGCCGTTTTATGGCCTTGCCCATGCACCAACACCTGTTTTTCATGATTATCCTGGAAGATATTGCCCTGTACAACCAACGCTTGCAGCAAAGTAAACTAGCTTCCCTCGGTAGGCTAACAGCCAGTATTGCCCATGAAATACGTAATCCACTGGGCGCAATCAGCCATGCTGGACAGCTATTGTCGGAAAGCCCGGAGTTAACAACTCAGGATCTACGCTTAACCAAGATCATCCAAACCAATTCAGGTCGCGTCAACGAAATCATCGAAGATATTTTAAACTTATCGAAAAGGACAGATTCTGCTCGAGAAAAAATTGATTTGTCTTTCTGGATACAAGATTATTTGGACAATTTTTATATTGAAAACACGCTGACAGCCGAGGCATTTACCCTCAGTGTGAATAAAATGCCTCTATGGGCATTTATCGATCCAGGGCATTTAAAGCAGATTCTGGATAACCTCTGCCAGAATGCCCTTCGCTACGGCCACCCGGAACGCGGGCAGATTATTATTAGCCTTCAAAGCACCAGCTACGGGCCTTGTATTGATGTTATTGATAACGGCGATGGCATTAATCCTGAGCACCTCAAACAGCTTTTTGAGCCCTTTTTTACCACTTCCGCCAACGGCACCGGACTAGGGCTTTATATTTCCAGGGAACTGGCGGAATTAAATCAGGCAAAATTGAGCTATCATCTAACGGATGAACACCATAGCTGCTTTAGGCTATGCTTACAGGACGCAAACCTTACTACAATTGAGATATGAAAAAACCTTTGGCATTGATTGTCGACGACGAGCCTGATATCCGCGAATTACTGGAATTGACATTGAACAGGATGGGCATTGAAACTCATTCTGCTGAAAACGTTGCCTCCGCCAACCAGTTACTGCAACAAAAACCTTTCGACTTATGCCTGACCGATATGAAATTACCGGACGGCAACGGCTTGGAATTGGTCGATTATGTGCAAAAAATGTCCCGGCCTATCCCAATAGCAGTCATTACTGCCTATGGCAGTATGGACACGGCTATTCAGGCGATGAAGAAAGGCGCTTTCGATTTTGTCTCTAAACCTATCGACCTGGTAGGGTTAAGGCAACTTATTAACAGCGCTTTAAAACTGGCCGACTCTCCTGACATGCTTAAAGAGCGGCGTACCCGACACACCTTACTGGGCGATTCTTCCGTGATGCGTGACATCCGCTCAAGAATCGACAAATTGGCGCGAAGCCAAGCACCTGTCTACATAAGCGGTGAATCGGGTTCGGGCAAGGAATTGGTGGCGCGATTGATCCATCAGCAAAGTTCACGCAGCGACAAGCCTTTTATTGCTATCAACTGTGGGGCGATTCCACATGAATTGATGGAAAGTGAATTTTTCGGGCATAAAAAAGGCAGTTTTACCGGTGCAGTCACCGATAAAAAAGGCTTATTTCAGGCTGCTGACGGCGGCACGCTGTTTCTCGATGAGGTCGCTGATTTACCTCAACCCTTGCAAGTTAAGTTACTCCGCGCCATTCAGGAAAAGAAAGTTCGCCCGGTGGGGGAGCAATTGGAAATACAGGTCGATATTCGACTGCTCAGCGCCACCCACCGTAACCTTGCCGATATGGTAAAGGCCGGAATATTTCGGCAGGACTTGTATTACCGAATCAATGTGATCGACCTGATATTGCCGTCATTGCGGGAGAGATCGTCCGATATTCCCATGCTAACGGAATATATATTGACCAAGTTAGCGGGTGAAAACAAGCCGACCATTTCGGCATCTGCCTTGGCTGCGCTGCAACATTACCGTTTTCCCGGCAATGTACGGGAACTGGAAAATATTCTTGAACGGGCACTGGCTTTGTACGAAGGCAATACGATTGATGTCGATGACCTTAACCTGCCTTTAGTTGCCGGTAACAGCACAGACAACCCCGACTACGACCCTGCCGTGGAAAGTTTGGAAGATTATCTGGACGGTATTGAGCGCAAAGCTATAACGACCGCCCTTGAGGAAAACAAGTGGAATAAAACGGCAGCCGCGAAACAATTGGGACTAACTTTCAGGTCATTTCGTTACCGACTGAAAAAACTGAATATGGAAGAATAGTTAAGGCTAAAGAAATGATTTTAGCTAATCGCCAAATTTTCTAAAGCCTTTTTTACCGTGCGCTAACTTGATTAAGGTTGGTATTTTTTCATGCCTTCGAGTTTAGCGATGCCAGCTTTTATTTTGGCTTCAACATCAGCATTTATCTCGTCATTCTTGTAGATTTTTTCAACCAGCTTTTCTGCAACCAAAGCTTCTTTGATCCAGCGCTTAGTAAAACGATAGTTAGTGTAGGTTGTCGCTACCTCGCCGGTTTTGGGATCTTTCAAACCACTGCCTTTAATGCTTGCGGACACTTCTGGTGCAGCAGCAACGGGGGCGGGAGATGGGGCAGCCGGTACAGACTTTTTGGCCGTTGCAGCAACTTTAGGTGAGGCTACTTTTGCCGCAGCAGGCTTGGCTTTTGCTGCGGGAGCTTTTGGTTTTTCGGCAACAGCGACCTGAGCCACAGATTGAGCCGCAACTGGCGCTGACTTCTTAGCCTCCCCAGCGGTTCCAGCTTTTTTTTCATTCACGATAACGTAAATAACATATGCAACAAATATCGTGGTTAAAACAAATAAACCTTCTGTCATAACATTCCCCATCCACTAAAATTAATTTATTATATTTTCGTTCTTTTAACCCAACCGTATTACTTGCCATTAGCAAATTCAATGGCTAGGGCGGAATATACCAGATACACACGAATCAGGTAAACTCTATTAGGCTCAATTTTCAAGTAAATTACTTTTATTTGGCTTTTTTTAGCAAAAAAACATGTAATTTGATGTAACTTAGTCAGCCATTATGCCACTGCATTTAACCTGCTCAAGCGTAGTTGATTTTGGACGAAATGTAAGGGAACGAAACACCTCTTGATTAGAATGATTGCAAGCTAACCACCCAAATGACTTCGACTAAAAATTCGCGGTAGTCGTTGCGCCAACCCCATCGCATGCCTTGCCAACAAAGTCTTCGCAGCAGGGCTATGATCAAGCAGAGCAAGGCCGATATTTCGCGCCGCCGCTAAGCCAAGCCATTCATTTGAAAAAAGCCGAACCAAGCTGTCCGTGAAGGTGATAGTCAGCTGATGGTCTTTTTCTCGTGCGGCAACGTAGCCGCTCAGGAAGCTTGCTGAACCGACATCTTCACCGGATTCATGTTGCTTGATAAGGCTATCGGCAAGTTGCACCACGTCACGTAACCCTAAGTTAAATCCCTGCCCTGCGACAGGATGCAATTGATGGACAGCGTTGCCTATAATAACTGCTCGGCCTGACTGCATACGTTCAGCCCTTATAAGCGACACAGGAAATGCCCGCCTGGGTGCTGCCAAGCTAAGTTTCCCTAATTTGTAGCCAAAACACTGCTGAAGCGCCTGAAGAAAATCATCTTCACTACCGGACATAAGTGTATCAGCATCCTCTTTGCTGCGCGTCCAGACCACAGAGCAACGGTTTTTTCCTATGGGCAGAAATGCCAATGGCCCAGACTCGGTGAAGCGCTCGTAAGCCGTATGATGGTGCGGAAGCGTGGTCTTGACGGTAGTGACCAAAGCGGTTTGCCCGTATTCTCTAACTTGCTGAGGTATGTCCAACAGTGTGCGTACGGATGAATTAGCGCCGTCCGCGCCAATCAGCAGTTTTGCGGTCAGGCACATGGATACGTCATGTTGTTTGATGCTGACATTAACGCTATTGTCATCGGACATAAGTCCGACCAGCCGTGCCGGACATAGCCGGATCATCTCGGTTGCGCCGGTTAATGCCGCGACATGGCCTTCAATATCCCGTGCAGTTATCACATAGCCCAGAGCATCGACATCTTGCTTCTTGGCTGATAGCCTGACTTTGCCGAAATGTCCACGATCAGAGACATGAATGTCAGTGATAGCGGTGGATTTCGCCTTAATGCCTTGCCAAACACCTAAGGATTCCAAGGTCTCCACTGTACCTGCTGCCAACGCCAAAGCCCTGTCAGCCATCGGCGAGTTCAGCAATTGTTCATTGGTATGAGCCTCGACTAGAGCGATCTTTAACCCGCTGCCCACCAACGCCAACGCCAAACAATTACCAGCCAACCCTCCGCCGACTATGATGACATCAAACAAGATTTCTTCAATTTGCATTAATGTCCCTGCATAAGGGCTTCTATTTCCGCGATGGTTTTCGGAGCATTGCGGCTCAGGATTTCGTAACCCTGTTCGGTTACCAACAGATCATCTTCGATGCGTATACCAATGCCGCGCCACTTTTCGTCAACGCTCTTACAATCGACAGGAATATACAAACCGGGTTCAACGGTCAGCACCATGCCCGGCTCCAGTAACCGCCATTTTTGATCTACTTTATAATCGCCAACGTCATGGACGTCCATGCCCAACCAATGCCCGATACGGTGCATATAGAACTGTTTGTATTTTTCTTTTTTGATCAGTGCTTTCACTTTGCCTTGCAATAAACCAAGGGCGACTAACCCCCTCGTCAACACTTCAACCGAAGCATCGTGCGCCATGTGCCAAGGAGCGCCAGGTTTAACTTCTTCGATGGCGGCAGATTGAGCATCCAGGACTAATTGATACAGATGTTTTTGCGGCTCGCTGAACCGCCCCGATACCGGAAAGGTACGGGTAATGTCTGCGGCATAGTGGTCACATTCGGCACCCGCATCAATCAACAATAAATCCCCTTGCTTGAGTTTGTCTGAGTTTTCCGTGTAATGCAGCACGCAAGCATTCTTTCCGCCTGCTACGATGGATGGATAGGCGACATTACGCAAGCCTTCCTGCATGAAATGATGCACCAAATCTGCCTCAACCTGGTATTCATACATCCCAGCTTTACAAGCCTGCATCACTTTTAGGTGCGCTTGCGCCGAAACTTCCGCAGCACGGCGCATTAATTTGATTTCTTCGGCACTTTTGAAAAGGCGCATTTCATGGACAATATGTTCCAGTGACACCAATTCGCCCGGCGCGATAATTCCTGAACGGGACTGTCCGCGAATGTGATTGATCCAGTCTAGCAAATGATGGTCAAAGTCAGGGTCGCGACCCATCGGATAAAAAACTTTATGTTTGTTTTCCAACATACCGGGCAGGATGTCATCTATGTCATCAATGGGGAATGCATCGTCGGCTTGATAATGCCCAATTGCACCCTCTAAACCGGCATGGGCGCCTTCCCATAAGGCTTTGGTTTCGTCAAATTCCCGACAAAACAAAATGTATTCGCCTTGCTCACGATCTGGGATGAAGACCGCCAAAGCATCCGGTTCGGAAAATCCGGTCAGGTAATAAAAATCGCTGTCCTGCCGGAAAGGGTAATGGACATCGCGGTTACGTATTTTTGGCGCTGAACTACCCAGCAAGGCAATGTTGCCTTTACCGATACGCTGCATTAATTGCTTGCGCCGCTTTTTGAATTCACTTTGTTTCATGCGTTTCCTAATGCTTAATGAATGGTGTCACTGGTGTCACTGGTGTCAATGTTGAGTTCGGTACGCAAAAAAATGACGGCAGCGCGAAGATACTCAGTAATTTCCATAATGTCATTTTCGGCATCTTCGTCTTCTTCACCCACTTCGAGCTTGGTGCATTCGGCAATATCCTTAACGATTTCCCGCACTTCTTCCGACCATGATGATGTAGTGGTGGCGGCGCCTAAACCATATAAAAATCCCTGACACCATTGCCCCAACGCATCGACCTGTTCACTAAAAGAACAATCTTCATCAGGCAACAATAGCTCAAACTCGAATTCATCACTGCATAACAGGCTTCGTGTTTCCGCAAACAGATTTGCCAGAAACGCTATATCATCTTCTGTCGCCTTATGGTTATCTTGCAAGATCTCCTGTAACCAAAACTCGGTTTGAGTTCCGCTTTTAACACACAGCATACCTGCCGCCATGCCTTGGGCTTCCGCCGCCGAGAGTTCACTGTTCGTTTTTACAACTATTGTATTGATATCTTGGTAGAGCATTTCGGTGAAATAGTATAAATGTACTAGAATGTAAGGGGCTTATGCTACCATTTATCGCAAAATTGTTAATCCTTAAGTGAAGGCATTATTGCTGCATCCCCTTAATCTCAGTTTGCCATTGGTTCAGCAACTAGCAAGCCACAACCACAATTAGCCGTTGTCCACGTAACTTCAATAAGTGATGCTATGACAGAAAAACAACCCTATCCTTCCTTGGATAGCCAATCGCTAGACATCAGGGAGCTTGAAAAGAAGCTGGATCAATTAATAGAGCAATACAACTCCGTCAAACATGAAAATGAATCGCTAAAAAGCAAGCAACATGATTGGCTTAAGGAAAAAGCGGCGCTAGTTGAAAAAACCACGCTGGCTAGGAATCGGGTTGAAGCGATGATCTCACGCCTGAAAACGATGGGGCAAGGTTGATGAACAATAAACCGCAAACCGTATCAGTCACTATCATGGGCAAAGAGTACAAAATTGTCTGTGAGTCGGGTGAACAGGACAATCTTATTAAATCGGCCAGTGACCTGGACACGCAGATGTGTAAAATGCGCGACTCCGGTAAAGTCAGCGGTCCTGAGCGGATTGCCGTTATGGCAGCGCTTAATTTAAGCCACGAATTACAGACGCTAAAAAAACAAAGCCCAATCGCACTTAACCAAAGCTGGAAAGACTGTTTTACTTCAATGATGATTAAAATTGAAAACGCTCTGGAAAAAGATTAAAACCGGGGTAAACTATAGACCTGTATCTCCTGCAGTGTTTGACAGTGTGCTGGGTGTTTCCTGAACCTGTAATAACCCCGGGGGCAAATAATCGCTAATGGTGTGCATGCCCGTTTCGACGAGAAGCCTGATTTAACGACCCTGTCCCCACTTGAACCTCCGGTTCAAGGACGAAAGCACATATCGGCACAGGTGGGAGATGCATTTTTCGTTTCTGCCAGCCGACTAATTTTATTTAGTCTCAGCATTTAACTCAGCAGCAAGCTGTTCTTCATTCAACTCATTTTCCCATTTCGCAGCAACTATTGTGGCTACACCATTGCCAATCAGGTTGGTCAATGCACGTGCTTCGGACATGAAGCGGTCAATTCCGAGTATCAACGCCAGTCCAGCGACAGGAATGGTCGGCACGGTTGAAAGCGTTGCTGCTAAGGTAATAAAGCCGCTACCGGTAACTCCTGCCGCGCCTTTAGATGTAAGCAACAAGACACCAAGCAAGGTTAACTCCTGTGTTAGGGTTAAGGGTGTATTGGTCGCCTGGGCGATGAAGATTGCCGCCATTGCCAGATAAATCGACGTACCGTCAAGGTTGAACGAATAGCCTGTAGGAATAACCAGCCCAACCACCGATTTGGAACAGCCTAATTTTTCCAATTTAGTCATAATGCGCGGCAAGACCGATTCTGACGATGACGTGCCTAATACAATCAACAGCTCATCCTTGATATAGACAATAAATCGCAGAATGCTGAAGCCTGTAAGCCGCGCAATCAACCCCAACACGCCAAAAATAAACAACAAACAGGTTAGGTAGAAACTGCCCATTAATGAAGCCAATGGCAAAAGTGAGGCCACTCCGTGCTTACCAATCGTATAGGCCATCGCCCCGAAAGCACCGATGGGCGCGAGCTTCATTATCGTCTCTACGATACCAAACAAGACGTGTGAAACTTTACTAATGAAGTTCATCACTTCTGCCCCCGTACCTTTCATCGCGGCGAGGGAAAAGCCGAACAGCAATGAAAACAGCAATACCTGCAAGATATCGCCCTTGGCAAAGGCATCGATCACACTGGAAGGAATAATATTGAGCAGGAAATCAACTACGCCGTGCGTCTTTGCGGCCTCCGTATAGGTAGCGAGACCTTTGGTGTCCAGTGCGCTGGCATCGACATTCATACCCACACCGGGCTTGATGATATGGACGACCAGCAAGCCGATAATCAGCGCCAACGTACTTACCACCTCAAAATAAAGCAGCGCCTTAACGCCGACACGGCCGACCTTATCCATCTCCTGCATCCCGGCAATACCCGTTACCACGGTGCAGAAAATGATCGGTGCGATAATCATCTTGATGAGCTTGATGAAACCGTCACCCAAGGGTTTCATATTTACCGCTGTTTCAGGATAAAAATGACCGAGTAAAATACCGAGGGTAATTGCGGTCAGCACCTGGAAATAAAGGTGTTGGTGGAGTTTTTTATTAGCTTGATGTGTTGAATTTCGGTTCATGTCGGATACCACATTAAAGTTCAACGCCCATCTATTTCAACGCCTTTTCCCATTTACTAATCACCGCCGAAGCCACACTATTCCCAAATACATTCGTCGCACTCCGACCCATGTCCAGAATTTGGTCGATGCCAAGTAACAGCAACAATCCGGCTTCGGGGATTTTGAACATCGACAAGGTAGCGGAAATCACGATCAAAGAGGCTCTCGGCACACCGGCAACGCCTTTGCTGGTAAACAGCAAGACCAACAACATCAAAAGCTGGTCGGCAAGCGGCATATCAATGCCGTAAGCCTGGGCAATAAACAGCACGGCGAAGGTCATATACATCATGCTGCCGTCAAGGTTAAAGGAATAGCCCAAGGGCAATACCAGACCGCAGACTTTTTCATCACACCCAAAGCGTTCCAGTTGTTGCAACAGCTTAGGATAAGCGCTCTCGCTACTGGCGGTGCCGAATGCAAGTAACATCGGTTCACGGATGTGGCTGATTAAGGACAAAATTCTTCGCCCTATAAACAAGAATGCAAAACAACCCAAAAAGGTACAAAGCAATAACAAGCCAAAATAAAACTCGCCGATAAATTTGCCGTAAGTCAGCAACACGCCGATGCCATGCTGCGCGATAACCGAAGCCATCGCCGAAAATACCGCCACGGGCGCATAGTGCATGACATAACTGGTGACTTTCAACATGATGTGCGTCAGCGAATCCAGCAACTTAACCATCGGTTGCGCCAACTCGCCCAATGAAGCACAGGCTACGCCGAAAAACATCGAGAACACCACGATTTGCAAGATTTCGTTATCGGCCATCGCCTCCACCACGCTTTTCGGAAAGATATGTGCGGCAAATGTGCTGAGGGTCGGCTTAACGTCAGGCAGCCCGGTATCAGCCCCGACTGATGGCAAGTCGATATGTAATAAACTGCCCGGCGACAGTACATTCACAAGCAACATGCCTAATAGCAAACTGAAAATGGATGCCGAAAAAAACCACAACAACGCCTTGATGCCAATACGCCCAACCGTATTAATGTCGCCCATTTTAGCCATGCCCACAACCAGCGTTGAGATCACCAATGGCGCGATAATCATTTTAACCAGCCGCAAAAAAATTTCAGTCAGCACTTTAAATACTGAAATAATCTGGTTTAACGTAGAATCCGGGTTGATGACACCTGAATCGTTGAACGTCAGATTAAGCCATTCGCCAACCACTATGCCCAGCACAAGGGCAATCACAACATAAAGCGTTTGCCGGTTCGGTTTTTGAACGTGTGGATGAGTAGTCATGCTTTGCACCTTATTGATTGTATTTGAGTAACTGTAACAGAGTGGACGTAATGTGTCGCTAATGCCTATATTTTGATGCCAGTTCAACCGAAGGCTGAGATAAGTGCCACCAATTTACAAAACCTACTCCTGATGAAAACTTTTCTTTTATTGAGTATTTCGACAGTAGGTTAAACCTGTAAATTAATATTGGGCGGAGTGACAAACCTAGGTTTGTCACTCCAAAATACCCCCGACTCATAGGCAATCGTACCCTCAAGGGCAGAAATGATCTTTAGGTTATGAAGCCAACAAGTTCATTAAAAAACACATGTTTAACCCACTACCAAGTATTTCAATCAATTCTCAATAAACATGTTTTCCTACTTAAAAGCACTTAGTTTAAAAACGCCTAGTGTAACAATTTTCCCCTAGTTATTATTCAAGCTGAACCATGCTAATCAATGGGTTGGAAATTATTATGGATAAAACATAAGCGGGGTAATAGGGGGACATGGTCAATGACCGGATTTCAGTGGTCAAAGGTCAGTTATTAGAGATGAACTAATAAAGCAACATAACAAATAGCAATACAATAACTAAAAACGCAATATAAAATCAGGCGACTAGACTACACTACAAGCGCATGGTTTCAATACATAATCCCACCGCCCCAAACCATTTCAGGAGAATAACTTGTGTAAATTACTGCTTTTTTGCTTGGTATTCGCGTTTACCCTAACAGGCTGCGAAAAAGAAAAACAACCTTCACCTACTATAAGTACTGTTTCTAGACAAATTATCGATAAAACAACGGACGACATCAACAAAGCCACAGCGCTTGCCACCGAACGAATGAAAGCTGCCGAAAAAGAAAATGGATCAGGCTCTGCCGCCGACTAATTTTATACCTTGATTGAGTCAGGATAAAATTTGGATGCCTTTTTGTTGCTTCGTGAGCCGATTGATTGAAAAACGATAATTTCTTATCCATAGATAAAATGTAATTTTTAAAAAACATGCCTAAACTCAGCTTTATACCTGATGATGCACTTAATCAAGAAGTGCGCCATTTATTGACCATTGCCAAAGCCGCAAAGCTAAAATCTGAGAGCAATTTCACTCGCAATGTCATCGATCCATTTGCTGTACTTTTTGAAATATCCGGTTTTGATGTCGATGAAACAGCATGGGAAATTGGCGAGAAAAACCGTCAAATACAAAAAACCTTACAAAACCATGTCGGTGCTTTTCATCAGCGGATTCTTGGGTTAGTAAAGGATTGGAGGGATACAGGAACTGGCGGTGTTGTTGATTTGGTCAGTGAAAACCATAAGGTAATCGCCGAAGTTAAAAACAAATACAATACGGTAAAAGGCTCTGACCAAGTCAAAATCTATGACCATCTTGAAATGCAGGTCATGACCAAAGGTCATCAATATAAAGGCTTTACCGGCTATTACGTCGAAGTCATCCCAAAAGGTGGGCAGCGTTATGATAAGGAATTCACCCCATCGGATCGCGAACAAGGCCAACAGCGCAAGGCAAACCCGCTGATCCGCCAAATTGACGGCTACAGTTTTTATGGCTTGGTGACGGGCATACCCGATGCCCTTAGCCAGCTTTTTGCCGTGCTGCCGGACATTATTGAGGAAAATTCCGGCTACAAATTTTCCAATCGCGAGTTTGCCCACGATTTTTTCCATAAAGCATTTGGCTGACTATTGCTCGGTAAATTCATCATAGACAGGAATTTCAAGATATTCCCCGCCCCATCTAAGCCATAAAGCCAATCGTTTTATAGTCGCTTCCTGCTGTTTTTTGCTCAAACCACATTCCCATAATATAGCGACCCTCCAACCCATTATTTTCAGTTGGTACAATACTTTCTGGTCTCTAAGCTCATTACGGGCAAATTTTTTCTGCCAAAATTCGCTGCGGGTTTTGGGGATATGTGAAGCCTTACAGTTTTGATGTTGATGCCAGAAACAACCATTGATAAAGATTACCGCCTTGTATTTACGCAAAACCAAGTCGGGTGTCCCAGGCAATTGCTTAATCTGCAACCGGAATCGGAAACCTTGCCGATGCAGTGCAGAGCGCACCTGTTTTTCAGGGCGTGTCCCATGGCTTCGGACAGCCGACATAATCCGTGAACGGGTGTCCTTATCAATACGGTCAGTCAATTCGTTCCCCGCTGATTGCCATGGTTTTACCGGAGTCGGTAACAGTAGTTTTCAGTTGAAGTGTATAATAAAGCCAATGTACTACACCGTCCTTCAAATATGTATTCTGTAGCACAACTTGCTGATATGCTAGGAATCTCTAAAGAAACATTGCGCCGTTGGGATAGCAATGGCAAGCTCACGCCTATCCGAAACTCAACAAATAATCACGGCTTTTATAGCAAAGAGCAACTCAGGCAATTTGATAAATTACATTTCATCTTTGATGATTCCGAACGCCAAATCCCCACAGCAACGAACACCTATAAAACTATCGAACTCTTTGCCGGAGCAGGTGGACTTGCGATAGGTTTGGAAAAAGCCGGACTGCATACCGTACTGCTCAACGAAATTGACAAAAATGCCTGTGCGACCCTACAAGCTAACCGTCCAAACTGGCAGGTTGTTTGTGGCGACATTGCCAATATCGATTTTTCTTCTTACAAAAATAAAATTGATGTCATTACGGGTGGCTTCCCTTGCCAAGCCTTCAGTTATGCCGGTAAAAAAATGGGATTTGAAGATGCTAGGGGAACACTGTTTTTCGAGTTTGCACGGGCTATCAAAGAAACCCAACCCAAGCTTTTCATGGCCGAAAACGTGCGGGGGTTACTTACCCACGATAATGGCCGCACTTTAGAAAATATCAAGTCTGTCATTGATGAATTAGGTTACCAGTTATTAGAACCCCATCTGATAAAAGCCCTTTTCTATCGCGTCCCACAAAAGCGGGAACGCTTGATTTTAGTCGGCATACGTAACGACTTGTCTAAACATAAATTTAACTGGCCGCGTGAATATCAGAGAATCTATACCATTAAAGATGCCTTGTGCGCGGGTGAATTATTTCCTTGTGATGTCCCAGAATCACCCGGACAAACTTACCCGCCTGGAAAAAAAGCCGTAATGGAACAAGTCCCAGAGGGTGGTTACTGGCGTGATTTACCGATAGATGTGCAAATAGACTATATGAAAAAAAGTTTTTACCTAGGCGGAGGTAAAACAGGCATGGCACGGCGAATGAGTTGGAATGAGCCTAGCCTGACGTTGACCTGCGCGCCCGCCCAAAAACAAACTGAACGCTGCCATCCTGCCGAAACTCGACCCTTTACCGTGAGGGAATACGCCCGAATACAGACCTTCCCGGATGATTGGCAATTTTCAGGGCCGTTGACCGCGCAATACAAGCAGATTGGTAATGCAGTGCCAGTAAATATGGCTCATGAGCTTGGGTTGGCTATAGTGCGGTTCCTTAACAGCCTTAATCCTGAAAAATGAACTTTCTATTAGTTGCCAACCTACCAGCAAGGTAGGGTACATGAACTACCCGCTTATCTGAGAATTTACAATACCCGTAGTTGGGTATTTTGTCGGTAAGCGGCTCAAGTAGTTCCCTAATTACCACCGTATTTCCCGCCATCCTTGGCGGCCTTCTTATGGAATGACGGTTAATCTAACTTCCCATGACACTGCTTAAACTTCTTGCCTGAGCCGCACGGACACGGATCGTTACGCCCTACCTTGTTCGCTTCCCTTACGAAAGGCTGGGCAGAAAGTACGACTGGCATTTCTTCGAGAGCTACTTCCGGATTATGCTCACCCAAGGCCGACACTTCGGCATGTTCATAATGCATTTCTCTGGGAGCCTGCATTTGCTCGTCCATTGCTTGGACATCCTCTTCCTGCCGGACTTGCACCCTGAACAAAATCCGAGTAACTTCATATTTGACGTGATCTAGCAAGCTGGTGAACATTTCGAAGGCTTCACGCTTGTATTCCTGCTTGGGATCTTTTTGTGCATACCCCCTAAGATGGATGCCTTTACGTAAATAATCCATCGCCGTCAGGTGCTCTTTCCAACTGTTGTCCAGGACTTGCAGCATGACCGATTTTTCAAAATGCCGCATAAGATCAGTGGTCATTTGCTCTTCTTTATGACTGTAAAACTGACCCAAAACATCAATGATGCGGCTACGCAACCCTGCTTCTTGCAGTCGTTTATCGTCATAGAGCATTTTCCGTATCGGGACTTCAACATTTAGCTCCTGATACAGATGTTCTTCCAAACCTTTTATATCCCATTGTTCTTCCATTGTTTTGGGTGGAATATACTGGGTGATGAGGTTGTTGACGACATCTTTGCGAATTTCGACGACGATGTCGGAAATATCCTTGGCTTCCATCAACTCATTACGCTGTGTATAGACTACTTTGCGCTGGTCATTGGCAACGTCATCATAGGCAAGGATTTCTTTACGGATATCGAAGTTACGGTTTTCCACTTTACGTTGGGCGTTTTCGATGGAGCGGGTAACCCAGGGATGTTCGATGGCTTCACCGTCACCCATACCGAGTTTTTGCATCAAGGCTGCGACTTTTTCGGAAGCAAAAATTCGCATCAAATCATCTTCCAGCGCCAAGTAGAAGCGAGATGAGCCAGGATCGCCCTGACGACCAGAGCGCCCTCGCAACTGGTTGTCGATACGCCGGGATTCATGGCGCTCGGAACCAATGACATGCAATCCACCTGCGGCAAGCACTTGATTGTGTCTTTCAAGCCATGCGCTACGTACGCGTTCCTTATCGCTATCGCTGGCATCACTGCCTAAAGCGGACAACTCCGCTTCCAAATTACCGCCCAAGACAATATCTGTTCCTCGACCGGCCATATTGGTCGCAATAGTCACCGCACCTGGCATACCGGCCTGTTCGACTATATGGGCTTCGCGTTCGTGTTGTTTAGCATTGAGCACTTCATGCGTAACACTGAGCTTTTTGAGCAAGTTTGACAACCGTTCGGAATTTTCGATTGATGTTGTACCTACCAGCACCGGCTGTCCACGCTGTACGCATTTTTTGATGTCTTCTGCAACGGCGTTATACTTTTCGTCGGCAGTCAAATACACCATATCGCCCATATCTTTGCGAACCATCTTACGGTGGGTAGGGATGACAACGACTTCGAGACCATAAATTTTGTTCAACTCGAAGGCTTCGGTGTCAGCCGTTCCGGTCATCCCCGAAAGTTTTTCGTACAAACGGAAATAGTTTTGGAAGGTGATCGTTGCCATCGTCTGGTTTTCATTCTGGATAGTGACACGCTCTTTCGCTTCAATCGCTTGATGCAACCCTTCAGACCACCGCCGACCCGGCATGATACGGCCAGTAAATTCGTCAACAATAATAACTTGATCGTCCTTGACGATGTATTCCACATCCTTTTTGAACAACGCATGGGCACGTAAAGAGGCATTTAAATAATGCATCAACCTGATATTAGAAGCATCGTATAAACTACTGCCTTCGACCATCAAGCCGTGTTTCACCATTAAGTCTTCTACATTTTCATGGCCTGCCTCGGTCAAATAAGCCTGACGCTCTTTCTCATCCACCCAGTAATCACCATTGCCTTGTTCTTTTTCTTGCCGTCTTAGCAAAGGAATGATGGCATTGGCTTTTATGTAAACTTCAGTGCTTTCTTCGGTAGGCCCAGAAATAATCAGCGGCGTTCTGGCCTCGTCAATCAGGATCGAGTCAACTTCATCGACAACGGCAAAATGCAGCCCACGCTGAACTTTTTGCTCCAGGCTGAAGGCCATGTTGTCGCGCAGATAATCAAAACCGAACTCATTGTTAGTGCCGTAAGTAATATCGGCGGCATAAGACTTGCTGCGCTCATCATGCTCCATCTGGCTGATAATCACACCTGTGGTCATGCCGAGAAAACTGTAAACCCTGCCCATCCATTCGGAATCCCGTTTTGCCAGATAATCGTTGACAGTAACAACATGTACGCCTTTGCCGGGCAAGGCATTGAGATAGGCCGCCAAAGTAGCCATCAGCGTCTTACCTTCGCCGGTCTTCATTTCCGCAATTTTGCCGTCATTTAAGATCATGCCGCCAATTAGCTGGACATCAAAATGACGCATGCCGAATACGCGCGATGAGGCTTCCCTGACCGCCGCAAAGGCTTCCGGAATTAAGTTATCCAACTTTTCCCCACGGTTTAAACGATCCCGAAACTGCTGAGTTTTAGCTTTTAAGGCATCATCAGATAATGTTTGGTAATCTGCGCTGAGCGCATTAACCTTTTTAACCAGCTTCCTCTTTTTCTTAACAAGCCTGTCATTTCGGCTTCCAAAAACAAATCTAACCAGCTTGCTCAGCATATCTATTTCCGATGTAAATTGGGTGTAGTTGAATCAAACCGTTGATTATATACTGTATGAAAAATTATAAGGTACAAAAAACGCCTGATTCTAACTAGAACAACAATATTGATGAATACTTGTTGTGAAGGTAATAGTGAGTTTTTAAAGCCTTCTGCGTTCAGTTTTTTTTGGTTACATTTAACAAACGCCGTCAGCTCTCAGGTTTAAACGACCTATCGATATTCGTTACCAAGAAAAAATCTACTCAAATCACGCTCAAACACTTGCCCTGTGAAAAAATTATTTTTTAAAATTTTTGTTTTTATTATTCTTTCCACTGTAACAGCTTTGCTGTCTACTAATCGGCAGACAATTGGTTCCAACCCCTCGATATTACAAAGCCCTAAAACTGATTTATCGGACTTAGCTAGCCTCAAAGAAGCCTTTGAAAACCAACAAAGCAATTTTCAGGTCAAGCAAACAGGTCGAATCGTTAAAATACTCAAAAAAGACAACAGCGGATCACGGCACCAACGGTTTATTGTGGAGCTGACTTCCGGGCAAAAACTGCTTATCGCGCATAATAGCGATTTAGCGGCTGAGGTTGACGGTTTAAAGGAAGGCGAGATGATTTCTTTTTACGGTGAATACGAGTGGAATAATAAAGGGGGGGTCGTTCACTGGACACACCATGACCCGAGGGGATCACATCCGGGAGGTTGGTTGTTGTATAACAATCGCAAATACGATTAACTGCAATACCTTTCCCTTTCCGTCAAAAACAAAAAAGCCACAGCCCCATTGTAAAACGAGGACTGTAGCTTATATTTTTTAGCTTAGAGCAGTGTTACTTCTTCAGCTTGCGGGCCTTTTTGGCCTTGAGTGATAGTAAACTGAACTTTTTGGCCTTCATCTAAAGATTTAAAGCCGCTGCCGCCGATATTGCGATAATGAACGAAAACATCTGGGCCACTTTCTTGTTGAATGAAGCCAAAACCTTTTTCTGCGTTAAACCATTTAACGGTACCAGTAGTCATATTGTGTATCCTTTTGTAAAATTAAATTTTAAGCCCGTTGGGCTAATGGAGCGGGAAATTTGAAAACTACTTTATGGATAAACAGGACGAGTAAAGACTGAGCAACTTCGTAGAGATAAGCATAGCGGTAAATCAATTTCAAGCTGGCTTCATTATATTGCTTAAGATAAGCAGGTGTCAATCACTAAACTATTGTTCTTTTGGTTGCAGAGTGTCTACGGCAAACTGCAATCATCACACCAAATACCCAATGAAAGATCCTAACAGCAAAATTCGGTTATAGCTTAAACTAACGACAGCATGCCACCAAATAGACAAGTAATTAATGGGTTTAAAATGACACCGCGTACACCACCCACTAAGACCCTATTATGGTACACCAATAAATCGCTTACCTTGTTAATCAGGCAAGTCAGTGAACAGCTCAGCGTCCTGAAACAGATTAAGGCAGTTTTGCCAGCACATCTTGCCAATCATGCGTTACATTGCGTTATCAATAACAATAAACTGGTGATTTTTACTGATTCAGCAGCTTGGGCGTCGCAATTGCGCTTTTACGACAGCGTTATGCTCGGCACTATAAGCAAGATTGCTGTGACAAAAGCTGTTACCTCGTTAAAGGTAAAAGTGACGATATCAACTCATGAAGGAAACAGCCCCAAAAAAACGGCAATCATCCCTTCACAAACCGTGGTCGATGAACTTCATGCCTATAGTTACTCAACTACAGATCCACAACTAAAAGATGCGCTCGGCAGGCTCAGCACAACCCTCGCCCGCCTGCAAAAACAAGTGTAACTTTTTTATATCTACGCCGCAGAACGTGGCGATTCAGCGGAACGCATAAATGAAATCGGTGCATCGCTCTCTTCGTCAAACGTAATTTTTTCCCAAGCGTCCGTATCGGCCAATAAGGTTCTCAGCAACTTATTGTTCAAACCATGACCTGATTTATAACCGGTAAATTGCCCTATCAGGCTATGGCCTAAGAGGTAAAGATCGCCTATCGCATCAAGGATTTTGTGCTTAACGAATTCATCCGCGTAACGAAGCCCATCTTCATTAAGGATTTTGTCGTCATCCACCACGATGGCATTTTCGAGACTGCCGCCCAAAGCCAGATTATTCTTCCTGAGCATCTCAATATCCCTCATAAAGCCGAAAGTCCTGGCTCTGCTGACCTCTTTAACAAACGTAGTTGATGAGAAATCCATCGTCGCCGTCTTTACATTATCGGCAAAAGCCGGGTGCTCGAAGTCGATTGTGAAGGTGACTTTAAAGCCGTCGAACGGCTCAAACGCCGCCCACTTATCGCCATCTTCAACCCTAACACTATGTTTTATACGGATATATTGCTTTGGACTATCCTGCTCTTCAACGCCTGCCGATTGCAGCAAAAACACAAAAGGTCCAGCACTGCCGTCCATGATTGGCACCTCGGCGGCACTAACATCAATAATGGCGTTATCAATGCCCAGCCCCGCAAAGGCAGACAGCAAGTGTTCTATCGTCGAGATTTTAGTATCTCCGGAAACCAATGTCGTCGAAAGTACTGTTTCGCCGACGTTACCAGGTGTTGCCTGAATAGTGACCGGGAAATCCAAATCCACGCGACGAAACCTGATTCCGGTATTGGGCTCTGCGGGGCGCAAAGTCAAATACACCTTATCGCCCGTATGAAGACCCACACCTGTGGCTCTGATAGTATTTTTCAAGGTTCGCTGTTTAATCATAAAATTAAGCCATGTCAAAGAGGCAAAAAAACCATTCTATCATAATCGGCTTTTATACCTTGAGGTCAAGAAAAATACCAGCACTTAATCAGCTTGTCGTCTTAGGAAAGCCGGAATATCCAGATAATCTAAATCCATATCTTTTTTGGGCTGGGCGCCAAAACGGGTTTCCCGTGTTTCGGGCTTGTTTTGCCGTATCACGGTAGGCTTGTCCAGCGCGGTATAATCAATTTCACCGGTAGCGGCTTTTCTGGTCAAACTGCTGTTAGGCCTGATGACTTGTGCACGCTGGACACCCATTCCAGTGGCAACAACCGTCACTTTTATTTCATCGCCCAGTGTCGCATCTATAGCGGTACCAATTTTAATCACGGCATCTTCCGAAGCGAATTCATGAACGATGTTACCGACTTCATTGAATTCTGCGATACCCATATCGGCAGCCGATATATTCACCAAAATTCCACGCGCGCCTTGCAAGTTAATATCTTCCAGCAATGGGCAGGCAATCGCTTTTTCCGCCGCTTCGCGGGCGCGATTGTCACCTTTAGCGGTCGCTGTACCCATAATTGCCGCACCCATTCCCGCCATGACCGTCCTAACATCGGCAAAATCGACATTAATCATGCCAGGATGAACAATCAGGTCGGTGATACCCTGAACCGCATCAAGCAAAACGTCATTTGCGGCTTTAAACGCATTCAACAAAGACGCATTCTTGCCTAATACAGGCAACAATTTTTCGTTAGGGATGGTGATGACTGAATCAACATATTTTTCCAGTTCGGCAATACCTTGCTCGGCGACTGCCAATTTCTTTTTGCCTTCAAATGCAAAGGGCTTGGTCACTACGGCTACTGTCAATATTCCCAATTCTTTGGCTATTTCAGCAATAACCGAAATAGCACCGGTACCTGTACCACCGCCCATGCCAGCTGTCAGGAACACCATATCCGCACCGGTGATAACTTCTTTGATGCGATCCCTATTTTCTTCTGCCGCCATTTTACCTATTTCTGGGTTGGTACCTGCACCAAGACCTTTAGTCAGTTCAACGCCAAGCTGAATAATGGTGCTGGTATTGAGTTTTCTTAAAGCCTGAGCATCGGTATTTGCACAAATAAACTCAACGCCTTCAATGTGGCAATCGACCATATGGTTGACTGCATTGCCGCCACCGCCGCCGACACCGATTACCTTAATAATTGCGTTTTCACTGCACATATCTACAAGTTCATATTTCATAGTCTTTGCCTCGTTATAAAAAAAGATCTGCTAATAATTAAAAATTTCCCTGAAACCAACTTTTCACTTTTGCAAAAAATCCCAAGTCCTCAGGATCTACACTCCTAACGCCACCTTGATGCTCCCTTCCATACATTAATAAGCCGACGCCAGTCGAATGTATGGGGTTTTTTACGACCTCGGCCAGTCCGGTGACATTTTGTGGCACACCCATACGCACCGGCATATGGAAAATTTCTTCCGCCAACTCAATTAATCCCATTACTTTTGAGCTACCGCCCGTCAACACAATGCCAGCCGCAATCAGTTCTTCGTAACCGCTACGCCGCAGTTCCGATTGCACCAGTAACATAAGTTCTTCGTACCTTGGCTCGATAATCTCGGCTAAATTTTGTGTCGAGATTTTGCGCGGTGCGCGGTCGCCTATACTGGGCACTTCAATTACGCCATCAATGGGCGCTAATTGTGTCAGTGCACAGGCATATTTACGTTTGATTTCCTCGGCGTTCACGGTGGGTGTCCGTAATGCCACGGCAATATCGTTGGTCACTTGGTCGCCCGCTATCGGTATCACTGCAGTATGTTTGATGGCACCTTCGGCAAAGATTGCGATGTCAGTAGTGCCGCCGCCGATGTCAATTAAACACACACCTAGATCCTTTTCATCTTCTGTTAAAACCGAATTGCAAGATGCCAATTGCTCCAGCACGATGTCTTCGACTTCAAGATTGCAGCGCCTGATGCACTTGATGATGTTTTGCGATGCACTCACACTCCCAGTGACCATGTGAACCCGCGCTTCCAATCGAATACCCGACATACCTATAGGCTCTTTAATGCCATCTTGCAGGTCGATGATAAATTCCTGTGGCAGGATATGCAGGATCTTCTGGTCAGCCGGAACGGCTACTGCTCGCGCCGAATCAATCACCCGGTCAATGTCATATTGGGTGACTTCCTTATCTTTAATAGCCACCACACCATGCGAATTGAGACTACGGATATGACTGCCGGCAATGCCCGCAAATACTGATTTAATCTGACAACCTGCCATTAATTCAGCTTCCTCTATAGCGCGTTGAATAGATTGCACCGTCGATTCCAAGTTGACCACCACGCCTTTTTTCAGGCCACGGGAAGATGTCGAACCTATTCCTATGACTTCAAGTGTGCCATCACTGGACAATTCGCCCACAATAGCGGCCACTTTGGAAGTGCCTATGTCTAGACCGACTATTAAATTTCGTTCTGTTTTCTTCGCCATATTATTTGCTCAGTGTCGTCTTCATATTGACAATCTAATTGGTGTCTTGGGTTTTCGGTTTGCCCCAGTCTATCGGTTCACTTCCAGACTTCCATGACACCGCGTAACCATTCGGGTAACGTAAATCAACCAGTTGCATAGCGGCAATTTTCTCTTGGCCTAACACGGGCATAGTAGCCAAAAACCGCTGTAACTTTTTTAACTGACCGGTGCGTCCCAACACTATTTGCAAGCCTGTTTTTAACTTGATTTGCCAAGCCTCTCTGTCATTTACCTTAAACTCAGCCATTTCCAGCGCCTGATCTTCCAGGGCAGTATTCACACCCTTCATAATTTCCAGTGTTTTAGCTTCCTGCTGAGTTGGCCCTTCTACCAACAACAACGATTGAAATTGATCCACATTGTTGGGCGTAAACAGCTCACCATTTTCAGTCAACAAACTCTTTTGTCCCCAACGGACAAACGCCTTACGTTCATAGACATCTATGTCGATAATGTCAGGCCAATCTCGATCAACCGACGCACTTTTTACCCAGGGCAACTTCTCAACGGCTTCGTGTATAAGCTGCATATCGGCATCAATAAAACTGGTCGTAACCAAGGGCATGACGGCTGCCTTTATGTCATCTTTAGTAACATATTTAGTCACGCCCATACCCCTTATACTTACATACCGTATCGGTAGATATTCAGCCAACTTGTCGCTGACGGCTTGTTGCCGTAAACCCCAAACTGCCAACGCCAATAGCACGAAAACCGACAGTGTTTTTACAGCTTGCATCAATTACTTCCGGCAACTGGTTTCCAGAATTTGCCAAACCAGTTCATCAAATCCGATACCCGCTTGTTTAGCCGCCATCGGTATCAAGCTATGGTCAGTCATGCCTGGCACTGTATTGATTTCAATCAGTTGCGGCTGTCCCGTTTCATCAATGAAGACATCCACCCTCGCCCAACCTTTAACACCAACAACCTCGCTCGCTTTAACCGCCAGTTGTTGTAGTTGCGCTTCCTGGTCATCACTTAACCCCGATGGGCAATGGTATTTCGTCGTAGTGGCATTGTATTTTGCTTCATAGTCATAGAAGGCATTGGGTGTTTCCAATTGGATAACTGGCAAGGCAACGCCATTCAATAACCCAACCGTATATTCCTTGCCTACAACCCAAGTTTCGGCAAAAATATCGCACTTGAATTCAGCCGCGACTTGCAAGGCTTTTGCCAATTCATCTTTGTTATTGGCTTTGCTCATACCGATACTGGAGCCTTCTTCAGCCGGTTTCACTATGAGCGGAAAACCCAATCTTTCGATACACGCATCCAAATCATCAGCATTTTTTAGCAAATACCATTTGGGTGTAGCCAAGCCATAACCCAGCCAGCATAATTTAGTCCGTAATTTGTCCATGCTGAGTGCTGAAGCCATCACGCTACTGCCGGTATAGGGGATATTCATCACATCCAGTACCGCTTGCAACTCTCCGTCTTCGCCGCCACGGCCATGAATAATGTTGAACACGCGATCTATCCGCTGACCGGCCAGTGCATCAATAGAACTATCCGTGACATCTATGGCAACCACATCGACACCCTTGCGTTGTAATGCCGCAAAAACCGCCGCGCCACTTTTTAAGGACACTTTCCGTTCGGCAGCAGTGCCGCCCATCAACACTGCAACACGTCCAAATTCTTCCGGTTTTGTAATCACGCTTATTCCTCGCCTACCATACATACTTCTGTTTGCAACTCGACACCATGAAGGTATTGCACTCGTCTTTTGACATATTTAATAAGGTTTTCAATATCCGCTGCTGTTGCTGTGCCCGTGTTAACGATGAAATTTGCATGTTTTTCCGACACGCACGCACCACCAATGCTGTAACCCTTTAATTTCGTCGCTTCAATTAACCGTGCCGCAAAATCACCTTCTGGATTTTTGAAAACTGATCCGCAACTTGGCTGATTGGTCGGCTGCGTTTTTGCCCTCGTCTCCAGCAAACTTTTAATTTTCTGGATACTGCTTGCCGAATCACCTTGAGCTAAGGATAAATTTGCCGATAGAAACCATTCATTCTCCGAGTTCTTAACCGAGCGGTAATTGATCTCGAAATGCTGTGGATCTCGCTGTGTGACATCGCCTTTAACATTGAGCATTTCCACATTCTTGACAATGCGCCAAGTTTCGCCGCCAAATGCGCCCGCGTTCATTTTCAATGCGCCGCCCATCGTTCCCGGGATACCCGCCAAAAACTCTGCACCCACAAAACCCTTGTCTGCACAAAACCGCGCCACATGTGCACAAGGAACACCCGCTTCCACGTACACCAAACCATCGTTGGTAATCCGCATGTCTTTTAAACGCCCTTTAGTATTGATAACAGTGCCACGAATACCGCCATCCCTTACCAGTAAGTTGCTGCCAAGCCCCATCCACAATACTGGCTCGTTATCCGGCAAACTTTTGGTAAATTCACATAAATCCTGTTTATCAAAAGGGATGTAAAGACTATCTGCCACACCGCCTACACGCCAACTGGTATATTTCGCCAAGGGCTCATTGATTAACAATCGACCTTTTAATTCAGCCATTGCCATGCCTACTTGCAACCGCTAATTCTTTTGCCAGCAATTCCGGTAACTGCGCCGCGATCTGCCCGACATTTCCCGCACCTACGGTTAAAATGACATCATCTTTTTTGACGATACTTGCCAACACAGAAGCCAACTCATTCCAGTCTTCGAGAAAAACCGGATCGACCTTACCGCGCGTCCGTATTGCCCTGCTCAATGCCCTACCGTCTGCACCCGGAATGGCTGTTTCTCCTGCTGAATAAACGTCCTTCAAAATAAGCACATCGACTGTGGAAAGTACGTGTACGAAATCTTCAAATAAATCGCGGGTACGGCTGTAGCGATGGGGCTGAAAGATGACAACAGCACGTCTATCCGGCCATGCTTGGCGCAAGGCTTCAAGGGTCGCCGCAAGCTCACGGGGATGATGTCCGTAGTCATCAACAAAAGTCAGTTTGCCGTTATTGAATGGTAAATCGCCATTGACCTGAAACCGCCTGCCCACGCCTTTGAATGCCGCCAAACTCTTGATGATTGCGTCATCGGTCACTTCCAGCTTGGTCGCCACGGCAATAGCCGCAAGCGCATTGAGCATGTTATGCCAGCCGGGCATATTCAAAGTAACTTGCATATTGTTTGGCTTGCCCTTGCGTACCACTTCAAACGAGGTATACATGCCTGTTTGCTGCACATTTTCAGCGCGTACATCCGCCTCTTTGTGGATTCCGTATGTTGTCACTGGTTTGGATATTGCTGGCAAGACTTCCCGAACACCCTCATCATCAATGCACATCACCGCCAAACCATAGAAAGGCATGTGATGCAGAAATTCTATAAAGGTATCTTTCAGTCGCTGGTAACTGTTCTGATACGTCGCCATGTGGTCTTGGTCGATATTGGTGACTATCGCCATCATCGGCTGTAAGTATAGGAATGACGCATCGCTCTCGTCCGCTTCGGCGACCAGATAATTACCCAAGCCCAACTTAGCATTCACACCAGCACTGTTCAGACGACCACCAATCACATAGGTGGGATCCAATCCTCCTTCGGCAAGCATTGACACAACCAAACTGGTCGTCGTAGTTTTTCCGTGCGTCCCGGCAACGGCAATACCAAAGCGGAAACGCATTAATTCCGCGAGCATTTCAGCACGGGGAATGACCGGTATCCTATTCAAATAGGCTTCATCCACTTCATCATTTGTGCGATCAATTGCACTGGAAACCACCACCACATCTGCTTGTTTTATATTTTCTCGTTTATGACCAATTTCTATCGTCAAACCCAATTCCGCCAACCTTTGGGTAACTGCACTTTCTTTAATGTCCGATCCCGATACGGTATAGCCCAAGTTAAATAATACCTCGGCTATGCCGCACATACCGGTGCCGCCAATACCTACAAAATGAATCCACTTGATATTGCCAAATACACGATTCGGCTCTAATGAGGTATTAGCAATCATCGGCTAGCCTCGCTAATACATAACTTCGCCACAGACTCGGTGGCATCCAACCGCGCACATTGCTTTGCGGCTTGTGTCATCGTATTGAGTTGCTGTTGAGCTTTCGTTATAAGTTCAAGTAAGTTAACTGTGTTTAAATCTTTTTGTGGCAGGATAAAGCCAGCGCCAGCCTCAGCAAGGTAGCGGGCATTTGCCATTTGGTGATCGTCAATTGCATTAGGCAAAGGAATCAAAATAGCTGGCAAACCCATCGCCGCCACTTCGCTGACTGTCATCGCACCGGCACGGCAGATGATCATATCCGCCCACTGATACGCTGAAACCATGTCTTGTATAAACGCTGTCGCTTCGGCCTCTACACCTAAGTCTTGATAACGCTTGGCGACCTGTTCTTGCATAACAACACCTGTTTGATGCCTTACTTCCAAATCCTTTAAACTTGCTAGCGCATCAGGAATCACTTCATTCAAAACTTGTGCACCCTGGCTCCCGCCGATAATTAAAAGCCTTAGGGCTTGGTCATGATTTTTAACCTTTGCATCTGACAAATTTTGAAATTGTTTGCGAAGCGGGTTGCCCGTACAAGTCGCATTAATTACTTTTTTAAAACTATCCGGGAATGCTTCCAGCACCCGGTTGGCAATTTTTGCCAATAGTCTGTTGGTCGTACCTGGAATACGGTTCTGTTCATGGATTATCAATGGAATATTTAGTACCTTCGCCATCAGCCCACCGGGCCCTGCGACAAATCCACCCATGCCTAATACCACATCGGGTTTGCGCTTACGTAAAATGATCAGTGCTTGCCCGCAAGCCTGTATCAATTTAAAGATTGAAGCCAGCTTGGATAACATTCCCTTTCCACGTACTCCAGCAACTGAAAGCCAATCTATGTCTATACTATTTTCGGGAACCACCTTGCTTTCAAGACCTTTGTGCGTTCCGAGCCAACTGACTTCCCAACCAGCATCAAGCAACCATTGCGCGACAGCCAGCGCCGGAAACACATGGCCTCCGGTTCCTCCTGCCATGATGACTATACGCTTGCCCACGCTGACCTCTCTCTTGGCACTTCTTGTTTAAGAGCCGCCGTTTCACTGTGTACCCTAAACAGTAAGGCTATAGCACAACACATGACCATCATGCTGCCGCCGCCATAACTCATCAACGGCAAGGTCAATCCTTTGGTAGGCAATAGCCCCATGTTGACACCTATGTTGACAAAGGTCTGGAAACCAAACCATATCCCTAATCCATAGGCAACAAATGCGGAAAACGGTTGCCCACCTTGTTCAGCCGCCAAGGCAATTTCAAAAGTCCGCCAGATTAATACTGTGAAAAGCCCTATCACTGTAATCACGCCTACCAGACCCAGTTCTTCAGCAATAACGGAAAACAAAAAGTCGGTATGCGCTTCAGGCAGATAAAATAATTTCTGGATGCCATTGCCTAATCCTACTCCCGTCCATTCACCGCGGCCAAATGCGATTAATGCTTGTGAAAGTTGATATCCTGATTTCAGATAATCCTTGAAAGGATCAGTAAAGCTGAGCAATCTGCTCATCCGATAAGGCTCTTTAATAACCAGAACCACAGCCAATGCAGCCACCAGTAATAGCAAATTTATAAACTGCCCTAATCTTGCTCCACCCAAAAATAAGGTACCCATAGCGATCATCAATATAACCACCGATGAACCAAAATCCGGCTCCAACAATAACAACACACAGGCTACGGAAAACAGCAATAACGGCTTGATGATACCGTACACTGATTCCTGTAAGTTACCCTGATGCCGATTAACATAACCGGCCATGTAGATCACCGAAAACAATTTCACCACCTCGGACACCTGGATACGTAGGCCACCAATTGATAGCCATCGCACACTGCCATTAACCTTGACGCCCAAGCCCGGAATCAACACAACAACCAGTAAAACTAGGCCACCAAGAAAAAGTCTTGGCCCTATTTTTTCCCAAACTTCCATAGGTGTTCTGGCAATACCTAAAGCAAGGACACAGCCCATGGCGATATGGGCTAACTGTCTTATCGGATAATAAAAGCTGTCCTCTTTCATCTCTACGCCAAGATGCAATGACGCGGATGCAACCATGACATAGCCTATTACCAGGATGCTGACGGTAACCAAAACGAGCGTAGCGTCAAAATAAAATCTTTCTGTCCCAGAGTTTTTGATTCGTGTGATCACGCTATCAACTCCAATACAGCCTGGACAAATTTATCGCCGCGATCTTGGTAATTTTTATATTGATCAAGACTGGCGCAAGCAGGTGACAATAATACGCTCTCGCCAACTTCCGCTATGCTGGCGGCAATCCTTACCGCTTGCTGCATATTTTCGGCTTTATAGACAGGCACACAGCCGTCGATTGCTTGTTCTATTAATGCTGCATCTTTTCCCATGATGACAACACCTTTTGCTTTCGCCTTAACCGCAGGAACCAACTCATTCATGTCCGCACCTTTTGCGTCACCGCCAGCAATGAGGATCACCTTATGTTGATAACCTTGCAAGGCTGCAACACACGCACCGATATTGGTGGCTTTAGAATCGTTCACCCAGATGACACCGCCAATTTCAGCAACGCGTTGCATCCTGTGTTCCAAACCTTTAAAGTGCTTAAGTACCTTGCACATTGCTTGCTCGTCAAATCCTGCCGCAACACCCAAAGCCAATGCAGCCAGTGCATTCGCAGCATTGTGCCTACCTTCAAGCGGTAACTCCGACAAGGCTAGCAAAGGTTTTTCACCGTGCATCAGGTACTCTATCCCTGCATTTTCAGCAATGTAAAAGTCGGCCTTGTTAATGATTGAAAAGGTTATGGTTGACCTACCTTGTTCTTGCATGGCGGCGACTATTGGATAATCGACATTGATAACCATAACCTCGCTACCCATAAAAACCCGTTGCTTTTGTTCTGCATAATCGGCAACACTTGTGTGCCTGTCCAAATGATCAGCAGAGACATTTAGCACCGTCGCAGCAAGCGCGTTTAAATGTCTCGTCCTCTCCAGTTGGAAACTTGACAGTTCCAATACATACAGTTCTGCGGGTTGCTTCAGTAAATCCAGTGCCGGGATGCCCAGGTTACCGCCAACGCCCACCTTTATACCTGCGGCACTCGCCATTTCCCCAACCATAGTTGTGACCGTACTTTTGCCGTTGGAACCGGTAATGGCAATGATTGGCGCATTAACCGAGCAGACAAATAAGTCGATATCGCCAACAACTTCAACGCCTTTGCTGATTGCTGCTGCGATAGCTTTTTCAGTCAATGCCACGCCTGGACTGACGATCAGATGCGTTGCTTGGCTGAATAATGCTTCGTCGAATTTGCCAGTGACTATCTCTATGGCTGCCAACTCCTCGCGCAGTTGTTCAGAAACAACGTGTTCACGACTATCGGCAACGACAAATTCAAAACCCAAATCCATCAAAAAACGGGCGACCGAAATACCGGTAGCCCCTAGACCGACGACGACAATTTTTGACGCACGAGAATCCAGACCAAGACAGTCTTTTAAACGTGCTTTGATAATGTCTTTGTCGAGTTTCATCTTAGTTTTAAAGTCGCCAAACCAACCAGTACCAGAATGAAAGTGATAATCCAGAAACGGACGATCACCCGTGGCTCAGGCCAACCTTTTAATTCAAAATGGTGATGGATAGGAGCCATGCGAAAGACCCGTTTGCCGGTCATTTTGTAAGAGGCCACCTGGATCATCACTGATAGAGTTTCCATAACAAACACACCACCCATAATAATCAAGACAATTTCCTGCCTGACCAACACAGCCAATACGCCCAACGCACCGCCCAATGCCAAAGCGCCAACATCGCCCATAAAAACCATCGCGGGATACGTGTTGAACCATAAAAACCCCAGGCCCGCACCAATTAATGCCGCACAGAACACCATCAGTTCCCCGGCATTGGGCAAATAGGGAATTGCCAAATATTCCGAGAAACCAACATGCCCGGAAAGGTAAGCAAAAATACCCAAACCTGCCGCCACCATAACAGTCGGCATGATAGCCAAACCATCCAGGCCATCGGTCAAATTGACAGCGTTGCTAGTTCCGACAATGACAAAGTAACTGAGAACCATGTACATCCAGCCCATATCGAGCATGACATCTTTAAAAAACGGCACAAAAAATTGCGTTTCTGCGGGAACGACAGCGGTTTTATAAAGGAATACCACCGCCATAAAACCGATAATGGATTGCCAAAAATATTTGGCTTTAGCCGACAAGCCATCACTGTTGCGTTTGACCACTTTGCGGTAATCGTCGATAAAACCGACAACCCCGTAACCTAATGTGACCAGCAATATGACCCAGATGTAACGGTTGCCAAGATCAGCCCATAGCAAGGTGCTAAAAGCTATGGCTATCAATATCAGCGCACCACCCATGGTCGGTGTACCCGCTTTTTCGTAATGCGATTGCGGGCCTAATTCGCGGATACTTTGGCCGATTTTTTTTCGGCTTAACCGCCTAATCATGTACGGGCCAATCAGCAATGAAATCGTTAAGGAGGTTAGTGCGCCTAAAATGGCGCGAAACGTCAGGTAATGAAAAACCCTGAAACCACCATCAAACGTCATCAAATAATCTGCGAGGTAAAGTAGCATCCTTTATGTCCTGAAATTATCCACCAGGGCGGCGGCGACGTTTTCCATTCGCTGCGCCCTTGAGCCTTTGATCAAAATAGTCTCGTCGCCTTTCAGCTCGGCTTTTAATGTGCCTATCAATTCATCTTGGCTATCAAAAAAAGTGGCTCCTTTGCCAAAAACCCTGACGGTATTTTTAGCATCGGAGCCTATAGCCAGCAGGCGCACAACACCTTTGGAGCTTATTAGTTCACCCATTTCTTCGTGTATTTTCGGGCTTTCAGCGCCCAGTTCACCAAATGCACCCAGCACCACCCAATGCTGGCCTTTACACTGAGCCAACACTTCAAGCCCGACTTTCAATGAAGCCGCATTGGCATTGTAAGTGTCATCAATCACTGTATTTCCCAACCGACCGACTAAGGCTTGCATCCTTCCGGTAACAGGTTTTATGTGCTCAAGACCCTGTTTGATTTGCTCTATGTTCAGCCCTAAGGCAAGGCCTGCAGCAGTTGCCGCCAAGGCGTTCAAGACATTGTGCTGTCCTGCCAGTTGTAAATTTATGTTTACCGCCGCATCAGTTGTAAAAAGTTCAAATGTCGTTGCAAATCTATTTTCGACAATCTTGGTTTGAATTTTTCGCGCTGACACATCCGCGCCTTCATCCAAACCAAAAGACAAAATTTTTCTTTCGCCAGCCAGTTCTTTCCAATATTCGAAATATTTGTCATCCTTGTTAAGTACCGCTGTGCCTTCAGATTTAAGGGTTTCTATGATCTCCCCTTTCGCTTTGGCAACACCATCCAAACTGCCGAAACCTTCTATATGGGCCGCTCCAGCATTATTTAGAATGACAACGTCGGCCTTGACATATTGGCTGGTGTAGGCAATTTCGCCAGAATGATTTGCACCCATTTCGATTACGGCAAACCGATGCTCATCCTGTAATCGCAGCAGTGTTAACGGCACGCCAATATCGTTATTGAGGTTGCCTTTGGTATACAACACAACACCCGCCACACCCAAAATTGCAGCGACCATTTCTTTAACTGTTGTTTTGCCGTTACTGCCGGTAATGCCTACAACTTTTACATCTGCTTTATCGCGCCATGAGCCCGCCAACTCCGCCAATGCCAACCGAGTGTCATTAACCAAAACATGCGGCAAGTTTGTGGACACGCCTTTATGCAATATCGCTGCACCAGCGCCAACTTGCTCCGCTTTGTCTACGAAGTCATTGCCATCAAACTGATGTCCTTTGATAGCCACATAAAGCTCGCCAGACTGAATGGCACGGGTATCAATGCTGACCGATGCAATTGCCACATCAGCACCTATATGCTCACCTTGTACTATTTTGGCTATCTCACTAAGCATCATCTTCATTGCGTTAAAAACCTGTTATGTAATGCTTCTTCTGCAATTTTTTTATCATTAAACGGATATTGAATACCGTTGATTTCCTGATAGTTTTCATGACCTTTACCGGCAATCACAATACAATCATGTTCAGCAGCGTTCGCTATGGCATGTTGTATTGCCTGCTTCCTATCCTGGATCAGCATAGCTTTACTTGAACTGCAACCTGCCAATATCTCATTCGCTATCTCTACGTTATCCTCAAAACGTGGATTATCGTCAGTGATAATCACCCGATCTGCCCACTGTTCTGCGATGCCGCCCATTTGCGGACGTTTGCCTGCATCACGATTACCACCACAGCCCAAAACCACCCACAACTTTTGCCGATTATGCTTACGCACACTTGCCAATACCCGGTTAAGCGCATCGGGGGTATGGGCATAATCTATTAAAACGCTTAACTTATCTGTCGCCACTTCGCACCGATCCATGCGGCCCGCAACCGGTTTTATCATTTGCAATTTCATGGCTGCTTCTTTCAAGGTATGACCCATTGCCAACATAACTGCCAACACGCATAACAAGTTTTCAGCATTAAAATCGCCATAGAGAGGCAGTTTTATCTGTTGAACATGGTTTTGCCAATGTACGGTAAATTCAATTCCTTCATGCGTATGCTGCACTCCCTCAGCACCCACAAACTCACCATGAGCAATATTTTTCCCTTGTGCGCTGACACCCCATATCACAACCGATTGCGGCACCGCTGCGATGATCTGATTGCAACTGTCATCATCCAGGTTAACAACCACAAACTTAAGCCCTGGCGCTTGCAACAACTTCAATTTAGCCGTCAGGTAGTCTGCCATTGAGCCGTGATAATCCAAATGATCACGGCTTATATTGGTAAATACCGCACCCTTGAAAGACACCCCATTAACGCGTCCCTGATCAAGTCCGTGTGACGACACTTCCATTGCCACGGTTCGCATTTTCGTCTTAACAAATTCAGCCAAAATGTAGTGCACCGCCAATGCATCCGGTGTTGTATTTAATGTTTTAGTAAGCTGTCCCCAACACCCCCAGCCCAAGGTTCCGATAATTCCACAAGCATCCATCACTTGGCCTAAAAACTGGCTACAGGATGTTTTGCCATTGGTACCTGTTATGCCAATTACATCCAAATCTTTAGAAGGATGACCGTAAAAACGAGCTGCGACTGCACCCAGAACCGAACTCAAATCTTCTACCGGAATAACCGGAATTGCAGCTTTGTTTTCGGCGATTTGGCTACCGCCTCCTTTAGGGTCAAATAGGACTGCATAAGCACCTTTATTTATAACTTCGTCAATATGTGCTAGCCCGTGCTGCTTCGCACCCTCCAAAGCAATAAATAAATCACCCGCTTTTACGGCTCGGCTATCCAAAGCCAAGCCACTTATTTCCAAACCATCTTTGATAAGGTCTGATTGCTTATCCGAAGTATAAATTAATCCTTCAAGTAATTTATCAAGCCTCATATCGACACGCTACCCGCCTTTCCTGGCAAGCAATAGTGGCATGGTGTTTTCCTGATCCGGGGTTACGCCTAGTATCCTCAGTGAACCTGCCATCACTTTGGCAAATACGGGCGCGGAAACCAAGCCGCCATAATATTGTCCTGCCGATGGCTCATCTATCATCACTACGACCACTAAGCGCGGGTCACTGGCTGGTGCCAGACCTGCAAAAACTGCAAAATAACTGTCCGGCGAGTAACCATGAGCACCGGCCTTTTTTACAGTTCCTGTTTTACCTGCGACACGGTAGCCATCGACCCTAGCCTCATAAGCAGTGCCATCTTTTGTGATGACACTCTCAAGCATTTTCCTAACCGTCCGAGCAGTTTTTTGTGACAGCACCCGTTTTGCGTCAATGTCTTCATCACGCTTCAATAAACTGACAGAATGTAAGATGCCATCGTCGGCCAGAGCTGTATACGACCTGGCAAGCTGCATGGCTGATACACTTACACCATAACCAAACGATAAAGTTGCCCGATCAAAATCGCGCATCCGTTTCGCATCAGGCATATGACCGCTGGCTTCGCCAGGAAAGCCTGTGGCGGGAGATTCACCAAAGCCCAATTTGCTATACATGCGCCAAAAATAATTAACAGGCATTTTCAAGGCCATTTTTGCGACCCCAATATTGCTGGATTTTTTTAGCACCCCTTCTACGTCCAACATGCCATAGTTATGTACATCTCTAACCGTGTGATCGTCGACTTCAAATACGCCATTGGTATCAAAGAAATTACCCCTGTAGATATAGCCGCCTTCAAGAGCGGCCGCCACAACAAATGGCTTAACGGTGGAGCCGGGCTCAAAAATATCGGTAATCGCCCTATTACGATATAAACTTTCTTTAAGGTCTTGCTTTGAGTTAGGGTTAAACGACGGCTGATTAACTGCCGCCAATACTTCGCCAGTTTTGCTGTCCAATACAATCAAGGCAGCGGATTTGGCTTTATTGACTTTAACCGCATTTTGTAGCTCCTTATAAGCCAGATATTGAATGCGTTGATCAATACTCAGCACAAGATTCTTGCCAGGAACCGGCGAGCTTATATTTTCAACATCTGCAATCACTTGATGCAGACCATCTTTAATCACTCGCTTTTTACCATCCGTACCCTTCAACCGGGATTCGTACTTTTGTTCTAGGCCGACCTGCCCGACATCTTCTGCATCAGTAAATCCGAGCAGGTGAGCGGTCACTTCTCCTGAAGGATAAAACCGCTTGAACTCCCGGCGAATATCGACACCGGCAATCTTCAAATCTTTTATTTGGTCGGCAACACCAGGACTCACTTTTTTTGCCAGATAAACAAAGCTTTTAGTCTTCTTTTCGCCAAGAATGGCATCAATTTTCCCGGATGGTAGATTGAGCCATTTTTCCATCTGCCGAAATTTTGTTAACTTTTCATTTCTATATGCCGCCAGAACATCCGCTTTCTGGCTTGCTGACAAAGCCTCACCACCATGCAATTTCTGACTCTGTTTTTCCATTTGCACCACAACGCTTTCATCGTCTTTCAATAGCTCTTTAGGGCTAATGATGATTGAAGGCGCAGGCGAACTAATGGCCAAGGGCTCACCATTACGATCTTCAATAATGCCCCGATACGATGAAATAGACACGGTATCAACATATTTACTCTTATCCTGCAAATAATCTTTTTTGAATACCTGCAAATGAATGCCACGCACAACAAGAACAGCCATACAAGTCATAATGAAGGTGAGTAAAAACCTCCTTCTACCTGAAAAATCGTTGGCCTGATTCCGTGGCTTGTTTTCATTTGAAATAAGCATCTAAGGTTTGATATAAATAATCCTGTCACGAGGCGGTGCTGATAGCTTTAAGCGCTTTATAGCAATTGCCTCAACCCGATTTTGCTCCGCTAAGGTCGATAATTCCAATTGCATTTGCCCCCACTCGACTTCATATTGATCCAATGATTTTTCTTGCCGCTCAATCTCGATAAAAATCGACCTTGACACATTTTTACAGTCAATAACGGCTAATGCAGAACCGACCAACACAAGCAGCAATGCAATTAACCCTATCAATTCAGACTTACTGATAACCTTTATAAGCTGCCTGCTCGACATCGTTAAACCCGCTCGGCTACCCGCATGATTGCGCTACGTGCCCTTGGATTTTCTCTAACCTCTTGTTCGGCTGCTTTCAACGGCTTACCTCGTTTTCGTAAGATACCTTTAGTAATATCTGCTTCTTTTATAGGTAACTTGCCAGGATCATACTTGGCGCCCGACTCGCTTCTTATAAACTGTTTGACTATCCTGTCCTCCAGCGAGTGAAAGGAAATGACCACTAATCGACCACCTGGTTTCAGCACCCGGATAGATTGCTGCAACACATTTTTTAGCTCTTCCAGTTCCTTATTAACTTCTATCCGTATCGCCTGAAAACTACGGGTTGCCGGGTGTTTGTGTGGCTCACGCTTTGGCACAACTTGCTCTATTAATCCAGCTAATTGCCGAGTTGTCATTAACGGGTTTTCAACCCTGGTGACAACGATTGCATGGGCAATCCGCCGAGCAAAGCGCTCCTCGCCGTAGTCGAATAACACTCTGACCAGATCCTTTTCATCAACTGTCGCCAACCATTTGGCGGCTGTCAGTTCCGCAGTGTAGTCCATCCGCATATCCAAGGGACCGTCCTGCATAAAGCTGAAGCCCCTGCCGGGGTTATCCAACTGCGGCGATGACACGCCTAAGTCCAGCAATATCCCGTCTATTTGGTTGGTCAAACACCCACTGGCAACCACATTTTCTAACGCCGAAAAACAGCTATGTTTTAAAGTAAACCGCTCATCCTTGAGCATTGCTTTTGCTGTATCTGAGCTTACTGCATCGACATCCCTATCCAATGCCAATAATCGACCCGATGAATCCAATAACGACAAAATCGCTTGGCTATGCCCGCCCCGTCCAAAAGTACAATCAAGGTAGATGCCGCTTCCCTTGATAGCCAATTGTTCCAGAGCTTCAGCCAACATGACTGGCTTATGTTGCACAGGCTAAATAACCCGATTAAAAAGATATACCACCTAAATCATCCAGCCCTTCATCGTCATCACCGTCCATAAATTGCGCTTCTTTAATAGCCCATGTTTCTTCATTCCAAAGCTCAAAACGACTAAGCTGACCCAATAACACAACTTTTTTCTCAAGATTGGCGAATTTTCTTAATTTTTCAGGCAACAAAAGTCGCCCTTGACCATCCATTTCACACTCATAGGCATTGCCGATAAGGAAGCGTTTTAATTGGGTTGCTCTTTTATTAGCGGCGGGCAAATCTTTAATTTTTCTTTCGATCTCTTCCCATTCAGGCATTGGATAGATCCACAAACAACCAGGAATACCGACAAAACGCTCGTCTACGGCAACAGTAACAATCAATTGACAGGCACAAATCTCCTGCACCTTATCCCTGTAACGGGTAGGAATGGCAAAACGACCTTTTTCGTCAAGATTGACCGCAGTGATGCCTCGAAACAAGATTCCCCCATAAAGCCCCACTAAATAACCCCACAAAACACCACAGAGCTACATAAATTTCCACAAACTTTCCACTTGAATTTAGAATAGCACAAGGATAGGGGATTTCAAATAAAAAGTTTCTTTTTTGACAATAACTTAGAATGAAACAAGAACGAGGTTAATAGCCGTAAAATATAAAAATAAAGTGTACTTTTATCAGTGTTTTAAATAATTTTATTGACAATTTACTTTAAACATTGCAGATAATCTTTGCGTGAGTTTGCAAGCCGATATCTACCCCTCCGCCATTAGCATTTGAGTTTTTAATCCAGATCCACAATCCATTAAAGCGTCGTCTCGGCTTCAATCAGTTTTCGTTTCTGCCGCATCTTTTGCATGAAAACAACCTGACAACACCACGATTATGTTAGTTAGGAGCAAATATCAACCCAAACTTTAATTTAATTTCCAAAGCGGGTAGTATTGACCTGAAACTTAGCTTCTGGAATATATATGCCCCATAGAACTTTTAAAAAAAGCAACCCTACGTCAACTATTTGCACCCTTCCCGATTTAGGAATGGATCGGCAACACTTGATGGACGATTTCAAGCGTTATTACGGTCATCGACTCGGACGGGACGAAAACTGTAAATCCTTGCACTACGCCTATGAGGCCTTATCTTTAGCGATCAGCGACCGCTTAATCGAACGCTGGAAGCGAACTTACAACGCTTATAAGACACAGGACTGCAAACGCGGCAATTATCTGTCCATGGAATTCCTAATGGGTCGCACACTCAGTAATGCCATGATCAATCTGGGCGTAACCGATACTGTCAGAAAAGCCATGTATGACCTCGGCCTTGAAATGGAAGAGCTTATTGACAGTGAATTCGATGCTGGTCTGGGTAATGGTGGTCTGGGGCGTCTTGCCGCTTGTTTCATTGATAGTTGTGCAACTTTGCAACTACCTGTTACAGGCTACGGCTTAAGGTATGAATATGGGATGTTTTCGCAGTTAATTATCAATGGTGAGCAAGTCGAAAAACCTGACCACTGGCTACGCAATGGCAACATTTGGGAAATTGAACGCTTTGAGTATAAGCAGGTCATCAAGTTTGGTGGCCATACCGAGACCCATATTGATGAAGCAGGCAAACAACGCGTTTGTTGGGTAGATACCCATGACGTGCTAGCCATACCGTTTGATACGCCCATACCTGGCTTCCAAAATAACACCGTCAACACACTGCGATTATGGAAGGCGACAGCGACAGATGAATTCAATTTACAGGAATTTAACGAGGGCGATTATGCTGAAGCCGTTGCCGCAAAGAATTCGGCTGAAAACATTACCATGGTACTGTACCCCAACGATGCCAGTGAAAACGGTAAAGTTCTCCGTCTGAAGCAGCAATATCTTCTGGCATCGGCAAGTCTCCAAGATGTCCTGTCAATATGGACGGGAAGGCACGGTCATGATTTTACCCACTTTGCCGAAAAAAACTGCTTCCAGCTCAATGATACACATCCCAGTATCGCGGTAGCCGAATTGATGCGCTTGCTGATGGACATTCATGGTCTAGACTGGGATCACGCCTGGGAAATCACCCGCAACACGATGGCCTACACAAATCATACCTTGCTACCTGAAGCGCTGGAGCGTTGGTCGGTCAGCCTTTTCAAACAATTATTGCCCAGGTTATTGGAAATCATCTTTGAAATCAACGCCCGCTTCCTTGCCCAAGTATCCGCCCACTGGCCTGGCGACAATGCGCGTATGGCACGAATGTCAATCATTGAAGAAGGGCATGAGCAGCACGTGAGGATGGCGTATTTGGCAATTGTCGGCAGCTATTCTATAAACGGTGTGGCTGAGTTACATTCAAAACTGCTACAGCAAGGATTATTCCGTGATTTTTATGAACTCTGGCCGCACAAGTTCAACAACAAAACCAACGGGGTTACGCCAAGGCGCTGGTTAGCCTCGTGCAATCCTGAATTGGCGGCTTTAATCACCAAAACCATTGGCGATGGCTGGTTAACTGATTTATCGCTATTAAAAAACCTCGCCCCTCATGCCGACAACAAGGCTTTCCGCAAGCGCTGGCAACAAATCAAGCAAAGCGCCAAGCAAAAGCTGGTTGAACTCAAGAAACAGGAACATGACATTGACCTTGATGTTAACGCCTTGTTTGACATTCAGGTCAAACGCATCCATGAATACAAGCGCCAACTGCTGAATGTACTTCATGTCATCCATCTTTATGACCGTATTAAGCGCGGTGATACGGCGAACTGGACGAATCGTTGTGTGTTGATCGGCGGCAAGGCTGCGCCGGGTTATTACATGGCGAAAAAAATCATCAAATTGATTAACAATGTCGGCAATGTCATTAATCAAGACCCAGATGTTGGCAACAAACTTAAGCTAATTTTTCTCCCTAATTATCGGGTTTCAGCGATGGAAATCATTTGCCCTGGCGCCGATTTGTCCGAGCAAATCTCCACCGCAGGCAAAGAAGCCTCCGGCACCGGCAACATGAAATTTATGATGAACGGTGCATTGACAATCGGTACGCTGGACGGTGCCAATATTGAGATTCGAGAGGAAGTCGGCGATGAGAATTTCTTCCTGTTTGGCTTGACTGAAGAACAGGTTGAGGAAATCCGCCATCATTACGACCCGGTCGCGATTATCAATGGCGATGAAGACTTGCAACGGGTGTTAAAACTACTTGAATGCGGGCATTTTAATCAATTCGAGCTAGGCATTTTTGATAGCTTGATTGGCTCGATGCTTAGCCCTCATGACCCTTGGTTGACTATTGCTGATTTCCGCAGTTTTGTTGATGCCCAAAAATGCGTCGAAGCCGCTTACCGTGATGTCGAGGGCTGGACACGAATGAGCATCCTCAACACCGCTGCCAGCGGCAAATTTTCCACCGACCGGACGATCACTGAATATAACGACGAAATTTGGAAACTAACCCCCGTTAAGGTTTCCGGCATCTGTTAAGTCCTTGTGGCATCCCTATGGGCTTTGAAACAAGGCCCATAGGGGGTGCTGTACCAATACGCCAAGCTTATTTGCAATTGGCCTCAATTAAAGCGATCAGCGGTTGTACTGCAGGGGAATCGTTGCTGGTTTCCTTGGCGTTATAGCCATTGCTCTCGTGCAAAATTACCGTTTTGACTGGACCGGCGGCGGTTTTCCAATACGCTTTGTGACTGATAATTGGCGAATCAAATATATAGGGTTTTACAGTTATCTTGCCAGTTGCCGCCTGGTTAATTATTAGCTTGATGGCATCCGCACTCAGTTGCATTGGCGTAATTTCTTTGGTAAGCATCCCGTCTATATCGTATTGCTTTATCAATTGCCCTTTGTCTTTGATCAAAGGATTCGCCTCATTGACATTGATCGTGCATTTTTGGTTAAGCAGGAACTGCGACCCAAAAACCTGTCTTTCGCTCCTTTCCAATAAAACGCCCGCATGAGCCGTTGAGGCAACGCACAGCAACACGGCAACTCCGCGGAATAACGATATTTGCATAATAAATCCCTCAAAATTTGTTAAAAAAGCACGGTATTCATGCCAGTAAACGCCATTGCAAATGGCAAGTTGAATTTACTACCCACACCTTAATTCTGGATTAACTCAGATGGTCAGCCGATTTTATGGAGACCCCATGTTGCCGATGTTGTCCAGGGCCGCTGTTATTTCAGCGCTAGTCATATCTTCCACAGGCAAGGCCAGCATTTTTTTTATCCTGTCCGATAACGCCTCGTATGTTGCCTGAAATGCCTTGGCTACCTCTTCATCTGTGCCCTGCACATGTGCTGGATCAGGCAGCCCCCAATGTGCACGTGTTACATTTTTCAGGTAGGCGGGACACACCTCACCAGCCGCTTGGTCGCAAACCGTTATGGCAATATCAATGTCTTGATCCTCGAATTCTTCCCAAAATTGGCTGGTAAAACCGGTTGCTGGGATCCCGTTACGTTCCAAAGTAGCCAGCGCGTTTAAACTGACGTTTCCGGTAGGGTGGCTACCGGCAGAAAAAGCCCGGAAGCGCTTGCCAGCAAGATGGTTAAGTAAGCCCTCCCCCAAAATACTCCGACAGGAATTGCCTGTGCATAAAAACAAGATGTTTAGCATAAATCCCTCACTATAAATAACAACGCTTTTACCATAAAAATATAGCAGCGCAAATTCCTTTAACCACCCGCCTTAGAAATGGCGGACCGCCTTCAATTCAGTCCGCCTCAAAATATTTCAATAGCTATCCTTAGGGTTAATCCTTATAATGAGAACATGAACGGAAGAAAATCAGGCGTTTACGTCATATAACAGGCTTCCGTTTTAATCTGTTGATCAGTACTTTCAGAATCCAAGCGTCCCACCTTCTCTGCCTTGTATGGTTAGCAATCAATTGTAAAAGTTTATTGAGGATTTAACATGGCTACAGGCACAGTAAAATGGTTCAACGAGGCCAAAGGTTTTGGCTTTATCTCACCGAATGACGGCAGCGCGGATGTATTCGTACATTTTTCTGCCGTCGACAATCAAGGTGGCTTTAAGACTCTGGCCGAAGGTCAGGCAGTCAGCTATGACGTAGAATCCGGCGCCAAAGGCCCGCAAGCCTCGAACGTAAAATCAGCTTAAAACTTCCGCAGTCAAGCCCGTTAAACCCGGCTTGGTCGAGCAAACAACCCTTTATTTAAAATTAGGACATGAACATTGAAACGATTATTTGTAGGAAACCTTCCCAGTGATGCCACTGAAGAAACCGTAACCGCCTTATTTGCCGAATACGGCAAAGTCCGTTCAGTACAGCTTATCGCCGATATTTTCAGCGGCAAATGCAGAGGCTTCGGTTTTATCGGCATGGAAGGCCATGAAGCTAGGGCCGCGATTGCAGGATTAGATGGCAATCTTTACTGCGGCAAACCTTTAAAAGTTAAGTTTGAGGAAGCCACTGCCGGAAGAAACGGCAGACGTTAATTTTAAATTAACTCAACTCAACATTAATCTACTTTCCTCTTTGGAAACTTAAGAACAAGCAGCACAAAACATCCGAGATTATTCTGATCGCTTTGTTTTATCATTGACAAAATGTACAAGGTCTCTAAATGTACGGATGTTAGCTGCTTCATCGTCATCAATTCTAATAGAGAATTTTTTCTCAAGCGCCAAGACTATCTCAACATCTGCCATCGAATCTAAATCCCAGATAAATCTGATATTTTTCGAGAAGTCATCGTCATCATGCAGCCTGGAGAAATCAATAGCCAATTCTTCAGAAAAAATGTTTTTTACACCTTCAACCACATCAAAAGGTATGCCTTGGTTTTCAAAAAAACGTTGATAAAACTGTTCTGTGGTTAATGATTCCCTGCCCTTAAAGGCCAAATCCAGCAATTGCTTTTGTTTTCTTTCAGAATATTTTCCAACAATAACAACAATTAAGATAGAAACAACAATGCCTATTGCTAATTGAATAGATAGGTTCATTTTGTTTTTGATTATTTGCCTATTCGATTCGCAATAATATTTTCTACCACGTTTGGATCAGCCAAGGTTGACGTATCACCCAGATTATCCAACTCATTCGCCGCGACTTTACGTAAGATACGGCGCATAATTTTACCGGAACGGGTTTTCGGCAGCCCTTTTGCCCATTGGATGGCATCCGGACTGGCGATGGCGCCGATTTCTTTCCTGACCAGTTGAATCAACTCCTGCCGCAAGACTTCTGTCGGCTCGACACCTTCATTCAAGGTAACATAAGCATAAATACCCTGGCCTTTAATATCATGCGGAAAACCGACCACGGCGGCTTCGGCGACATGTTCATGCAAGACTAAAGCGCTTTCCACTTCCGCCGTACCGAGCCGGTGTCCAGAGACATTAATCACGTCATCGACACGTCCGGTAATCCAGTAACAACCGTCCTGATCGCGCCGCGCGCCGTCTCCGGCAAAATAATAGCCGGGATAGGCTTTAAAATAAGTATCGACAAAACGTTGATGGTCACCGTAAATAGTACGCGCCTGCCCCGGCCAGGGCTTGCTGATGACCAGAATACCGCTGGCCTCACCTGCTAACACGCTGCCATTGCTATCGACAATTTCCGGTTGCACACCGAAAAACGGCAAGGTCGCCGAACCGGGCTTTAAATCGGTCACGCCCGGCATCGGCGTAATCAAAATGCCGCCGGTTTCGGTTTGCCACCAAGTATCCATAATGGGGCAACGCGCATCGCCGACGACATGGTAATACCACTCCCATGCCTCCGGGTTTATCGGCTCACCAACGCTCGCCAAAATCCTCAGGCTGCTTCGTTTAGTTCGTTTAACAAAGTCATCGCCTTGCGCCATCAAGGCACGGATGGCGGTCGGTGCGGTGTAAAAAATATTGACCTGATGTTTATCGACCACTTGCCAAAACCGGCTTGCATCCGGGTAAGTCGGCACGCCTTCAAACATTAAGGTAGTCGCTCCGTTGCACAATGGGCCGTAAATAACGTAAGAATGCCCCGTCACCCAGCCAATATCCGCCGTACACCAATAAACATCGCCGTCGTGGTAGTCGAAGACATATTTGTGCGTCATCGCGGCAAATAGCAAATAACCGCCGGTGGTATGCAGCACCCCTTTGGGTTTTCCAGTCGAGCCGGAGGTATACAGAATAAATAAGGGATCCTCCGCATCCATCGCCTCCGGTGGACAATCATCCGGCACGTGTACCATTGCTTCGTGATACCAAAGGTCGCGGCTTTTAACCCAATTAATCGCCTGCCCGCTATTCTTAACCACAATCACTTTTTGCACATTCGGGCATTCTAGCAGCGCGGTATCGACGCTTTCTTTCAGCGGAATAGTTTTACCACCGCGATAGCCTTCATCCGCGCACACCACAACTTTACAATCGGCATCCTGAATGCGGTCTTTCAAGGCTTCCGCCGAAAACCCGCCAAACACGATGGAATGCACCGCACCGATACGGGTACAGGCCAGCATGACAACGGCGGCTTCAGCAATCATGGGCAAGTAAATACACACACGGTCGCCCTTATTAACGCCTTGTGCTTTCAGCACATTGGCGAATTTGCAGACATCTTTATGTAAGTCGTTATAAGTGATTTTTTTGTGCTGGCCGGGATCATCACCTTCCCATATGATCGCGACTTGGTCACCGCGCTTTGCCAAATGCCGATCAAGACAATTGACGCTGACATTCAGCTTGCCGCCTTCAAACCAGCGGATATGTCCCTTGGGGTAATCGTATTCCATCACCTTATCCCAAGGCTGACTCCAGTCCAGAAACTTCTCTGCCTGTTCTGCCCAGAATTTTTCTGGTTGCTCAATGGAGAGCTGGTACCATGCTTCGTACTGTGCTTTATTTATGTGTGCGGTTGCGGCGATTTCCGGCTTAACTTCGTATATTTTGGCTTCTGACATGGTGCTTGCCCAGTTTTAATTTAAAGTCTTATTATCCCAGACGATCCTGTAATCTCGAAACTAAGTCCATCCGCTCATGCAACACCGCAATGATTCAAGGTCGTTCGCCTTTATCATGCACATAAAAGATATCTCTGTACATGACAAAAAATATTCGATGTCATTTCGAACGCGAGTGAGAAATCTTAAGCCACTGAAATTTAAGATTTCTCGGTAACTGCTCCTGCGTTACCCTACCTCCTGCATCCGTGCAGTCGTCCCGTTGGTCGAATTGATGCGTGAGCGGCTATACCCTCCGGGGCATAAATGTGACATTTTTGGAAATCGAAATGTCGGCGCAACCTGACCTAATTGGACTTAAGTCATGGTCGGGTTTTGGTAAAGTCAGATTGTAGGATGCGGTAGACGCAGTGAACCGCATCAACCGCGAAACATGGGCGATGCGGTTCTTCCCCTCTGCTTATGGACACCTAATATGAGTGCTAAACCATGCTTCTGTATAACTAACATAAGGTGATGCTGTCGTTATCCACTTAGCAGCCGCATTAATTCCAGACCGCAGTCCCCAAGGACTTACTCCATTTGCGCCTAAAGAAAACGGTATTTGTGACGGAGCCACAAAGGGGGGTAAGTAATTAGAAGTCCAAACAGGATAACCTGCGGGGTTTGGTAACGATGAAATTGATTGCGGTTGTGGTTTTGTTACTGACCATTGCGTGGTATTGGTCAACATAGTCACCGTACCATTGTCGAACCTACAACCATTAACAGCACCGATGATTGGAGAGCCATTTCCGGGCGCACCTGTTAAGGTAAACTGACCTAGCAAATCAGGGCCACCACCACCAATATCTTGAACCCAAATGTTGATCCAGTAGTCATGAAAGTTTCGCCCCGTGCTGGGATTTTGCGGAAGAAAAAGCGTATTTACATGAGTAGAACCCCACCCTAACGAGGTACCAAATTGCAATCCTTCGGCCTGGGCAGGTAGTGGGATCGTGTTTGGGTTAGTAGTGCTTAGATAGATTTTGCCCCAATCATCCGCATTCATTTTACTATTAACATAAGTACTGCCTGCGTGAGCGGCTGTTACATCTAACAAACAAAATGCAGATACTGCAATCAAGTAACCACGTTTTTTTGAAATTTTGAGACGATTCATAATAAATACTCTTTATTGCCGCTTATTAGCATGACTTGCCCCCGCAATGCGGCGTGATTGTAAAGACAATTACAGCGTCACAAATGGTTAAATACCGCTTCCTTGTCCATACGCTTGCACACTGTTCGGTTTAAACTGCAACCAATAGTTTGTTACGCATGGGCTACCGGACTGCTTGAAACAGCGTTTCCGGTCAACCTCAATAAAAATTGAAGTCAGCCAAAGTTTAGCGGGGGGGGGGGGTCGTGTCTGTTAATTAATCCCTGAAAATGTGGGTAATTTTTCATAGACCAGCGTGATGGGACATGTTACCAATGCGGTTAAGTTAGGCACTTCCCCACACTGTTTTCCGTTGGCTGAGCGAAGTCGACGCCAACAATTCGCTTCGACTTCGCTCAGTCGTGTAGGGCGCACTCCATGCGCCAACTGGTGCGTAAAACGCACCCTACGGACTATCTTTCTTAATCTTACGCGTTGATTGTGCAACACAAAGCCAAATCATCAGGTTGCCAATTCCCAATCGCCCAATCGAGCAGTTCATTGATAGAAGCGCCACCAAGCTCATCAGGCGGATTTTGTTTGAGCAACACCAACAGGTCAAAGAGAATCTTATTGGGTAATTGGGTATCCACCGCCGTTGCCAGAGTTTGCTTGCTGAGTTTATAGCCCTGTTGGTCAACGATAACAGGAACGTGCATGTAAGTAGGCGTAGGGAAGCCCAATAGTTGCTGCAAATAAATCTGCTTGGGAGTTTCTTCGAACAAATCGCGGCCGCGTACGACGTGGTTGATGCCTTGCAGATAATCATCGACAACCACGGCAAATTGGTAAGCGATAATGCCGTCTTTGCGCTTTAAGATAAAATCACCGTGTTGCTGTGCCAAGTCATGGCTAATCAAACCTTGCAATTCATCATTGAAGGTTAAGGTACACGGATCGACTTTAAGTCGGATAGCATGAGGGATACGGGCAGGGATGGCTTTATTTCGGCAGTTTCCAGGATAAACGCTGTGCTTGCTGTTCAGTCTATCGCCAGAAAACATCTCGGCCAACGATTTACGGCTACAAGTACAACGATAAGTAAGCTGGTTTTGTTCTAGCTGATGCAATAAATCTTCATACTTGTCGAGATGTTGGTTTTGATAGCAAACGCTACCATCCCAATGCAGCCCAAAAACTTCCAGGGTTTTTAAGATAGCGTCAACCGATCCTTCTTTATTGCGCGGGGTATCAAGATCATCAATCCTGAGCAGCCACTTTCCTTTGTGGGAACGGGCATCAAGAAAACTGGCAAGTGCAGTAAACAGCGAGCCTAAATGCAGTGGCCCGGTCGGTGAGGGGGCAAAACGCCCGACATAAGCATGATTGGCGCTATGATGCAGAGGCAAGATCACCATTAAGTGTAAGAAAGCCCCCCTCTCCTGCTGGAGAGGGTTGGGGTGAGGAGATTAAAATAGGGAAATAAATCAATTATATTAAGACAGTGAAGGGCAAGATGGTTATCAGCCCATCTGTTTTTCACGAATTTCATCGAGTGTTTTACAGTCGATGCACAAAGTCGCTGTCGGTCTGGCTTCCAGTCGGCGCACACCTATCTCAATGCCACACGACTCGCAGAAACCATAACTGCCAGATTCAATCTCTTTAAGCGCTTCATCAATTTTTTTGATCAGCTTGCGCTCGCGGTCACGCGCCCTTAATTCCAGGCTGAATTCAGATTCTTGCGTGGCACGGTCATTTGGATCAGGGAAGTTGGCGGCATCATCTTGCATATGATGAACCGTACGATCCACTTCCTTCATTAATTCCACTTTCCAGTTATTAAGAATGGTCTCAAAATGTTTTAATTGAGGCTCATTCATGTATTCTTCGCCTTCCTTCTCTACATAAGGCTTAAAACTGAAAGGCGACATACCCGCTTTGGGATTATCGGACATCCAAGAACTCCTAAATGGCAAAATTTATAAACCGCGCATTTTTAGCAGAATAGTCAGCGGTTAGCAAGGATTATTGATATGATTTTGTACAATAAAAAATACCTGACCTTATGTTAAGCCGATTAGCGAACCGAACCTCTGATATTACACCGTTCTACGTGATGGAATTGCTAAGCCGTGCCAAGCAATTGGAAAGGCAAGGCCGCGACATTATTCACATGGAAGTCGGCGAACCGGATTTTGCCACCCCACAAACCATTGTCGATGCCGGTATCAAGCAACTCCAAACTGGTGTCATTAAATACACACCTGCCGCAGGATTGACGGAGTTACGTCAAAAAATCGCGGATTTCTACCAACGCCACTATTCGGTCGTCGTAGATAAAGAACGTATATTCGCTACGCCGGGTGCGTCTGGTGCCTTCTTACTGGCACTAGCTGCCAGTATGAACCCAGGCGATGAACTCTTGATGGCTGACCCGTGTTATCCGTGTAACAGTAACTTTATCCGCTTGTTTGAGGGCAAAGCGAAAAAACTACCGGTTGATGCAACAACGCGTTACCAGTTGACGGCAGAATTGCTTAAGCAGCATTGGTCGCAAGCAACAAAAGGCGCGGTGATTGCATCGCCTTCAAACCCTACCGGCACACTCATCGAACCGGACGTGTTTAAGCAGTGTATTGAGCTTGTGAATGACAAGGGCGGTTGTTTTTATTCGGATGAAATTTACCACGGCCTGGTATATGGTAAAAATGCACCAACCGCGCTTGAATACAGCAATGATGTTTTTGTCATCAACAGTTTTTCCAAATATTTCGGCATGACGGGCTGGCGAGTCGGCTGGCTGGTCGTCCCGGACGCATTCGTCGAAACCACTGAAAAATTGGCGCAAAATATTTTCATTGCCACCTCAACGCTGTCCCAATATGCCGCACTGGCAGCATTTGATCAATCCACGCTTGCTGAACTGGAAATACGGCGGGCTGAATTTACCGCCAGACGAGACTTTCTTTATGCCGCATTAGTGCATTTAGGTTTTGAAATCCCAGTCAAGCCCGACGGCGCATTTTATATCTATGCCAATTGTGCAAAATTTACCGACGACAGCTATCAACTTGCACTCGACCTTTTGGAAGCCGAAGGTGTTGCGATAACGCCAGGGAAAGATTTTGGTAGCCATCTTGCCCACCAGCATCTGCGCTTTGCTTACACAACTTCCATCGAACGCATGGCGGTTGCCATGCAACGCTTAGAAAGATTTATCAACCAAATTTAATCACAAGGAATAAAAATGGCAATTAAACAACTTTCAGCCACTGAATTGAAAACAAAAATTCAAGATAAGCAGCAACTAATCTTATTGGATGTCAGGGAACCGAATGAATTTGAGTTTGCCCATATTGACGGCAGTGTTTTAATACCGCTCAACCAGATTCCGCAAAGGTTACGAGAAATTGATATAGATCAGGACATTGTGCTGATTTGCCATCACGGTATGCGTAGTATGCAAGCCGCCAATTTTCTGGCTCAAGTCGGTTATAAGATGGTTAGCAATTTGGTGGGTGGCATTGATGCGTGGTCGATTGAAGTCGATAGTACGGTGGCAAGATATTAAGGACAAACCGCCCAAAAATCCCTCCCACAATGAATAGGGAGAGGGGAGGGTTAGGGCAATGCCGTTATTAGGTGCCCCCGGAGCTGTTTTCCGCTGGCTGAGCCGTTCGGCTCTGCTCACGGGAACCGGAGCCAACAATTCGCTTCGACTTCGCTCAGCGAACGCCTTAGTTTAACGGTATTGGGGTTAGGGTGAGGGGTTAAATAACCTAAAAACCAACCCTTACACCAGCCATGATTTGATGGTCGCCGACGTCATAAAGTCGGCTTGACGTAAATACCCCGCTTGGGCTTGGCATTTGAAGCTCTGCATCAGTGCCGCCGAAATATCGGTATTTCAGGTCAAAACTAATCCTGTCATCCAACTTATAATTAACGCCAGCGCCCGCTTGCCAAGCAAAATCCAGGTCATTATCAACGCTGCTGCGTTCCCCCTTTAAGCGCAAGTGATACCCACCCATGCCAGCCGTAATATAAGGCGTAAAGGCGGTGCTATTTTTGAAGTCGTAATAACCGTTTAACAGGAATGCCATGCGTTCTCTGTCACCTTTTGAAGGTGCTGATGAAGGCGAGGAGGAGCCGTGACTGTGCCTTGTAACAGGCTGGATACTTAACGAAAAATGTTCCTTACCATTATCATTGGACTGATACAGCACTTCGCCTTCTAGGCGAAATTGATCTGCAACCTGGTAGCCTAAAGCCAAGCTACCCGCAAAGCCTGGATCATAATCCCGTGTAAAGTGAGTTTTTAAGTTAAAGCAATAAGAAGGCGATGCTCCCGAAAAAGTACAGCCGGTAATCGAACCGTCAACTGAATCAGACGGCGCAAATGCCGCACCGGCATTAAACTGCACATAGGCTTTGTGTTCAGTTGCATTGGCTGAAGCAACAGCACCAAGACCTGCTAACATAAGAGCGGAACATCTTAGTTTTTGTAAAATAGACATAATATTGTATTGTCCCCGAAAATTGATTGGTTGATATTTTTACACCAGCAGTGTATGTGGTTAAAAACCAACCCTTATGCCAGCCATGACTTGATGGTCGCCGACTTCATACAATCTATTTGAAAATCCATTTGGGCTTTGGAGTTCAGCATCTGCACCACCAAAATAACGGTATTTCAAATCAAAGCTGATCCTGTCATCCAGTTTGTAATTAACCCCAGCACCCGCTTGCCAGGCAAAGTCCAAGTCATTTTCAACGCTGCTACGCTCCCCTTTTAGTCTCATATGATATCCTCCCATACCAGCCGTGATATAAGGGGTAAAGGCGGTGCTGTTTTTGAAGTCGTAATAACCATTCAACAAGAATGCTGTGCGTTCCCGTTCGCCTTTAAATGGCGAGGAAAATGAAGGGACATTCCCGAATTCAACACCGGAAAAAGAAACATTTACTTTATTCATGTTATTGGATTGATAGATGCCTTCTACTTCGATACGAAGCTGGTCGGCAATACGATACCCTAGCGCCACACTACCCGCAAAACCAGCATCATAAGGCTGCTTAACAGTTTCAGTCAGATTGCTGCCGCAGCCAAAACCGCTTGGCGTAACAACACAGCCATTAAAAGGGCCGAATGATTGTGAATCTGACGGCGCAAATGCCGCACCCGCATTAAACTGCACATAGAATTTGTGTTCTTCTGCAATGGCTGTGGCAGAAACAAGAAGCCCTGACAGGATCAGGACATGAGATTTTAATGACAACATGATATTTCTCCAGAAAGTTAGATTTTTTTGATTAAACCAAACAATCCGGAGGTTCTTGGGCGGTATTTTTTCCTTGCTGCTACGGAATAAATCAAGTCCATTTGCCCATTCGATGATGATTGAATGGGCGTTTTAAATCCGGTATTTGTTCAGCACAGCTATCATTGCATGTGAATGTGAATGGCGGCTGAACCGGAGCGAAAGTTTCTAACTATTTAACTGATGTTACGCAGTTGGTGCTTAATTCCCGTATGCCGCGCCGAGCACTGGCGGTTTTGTCGGGAACAGCCCGGAAGGGGCGCGGCAGGGAAGCCGCGCGTTGCCAAAGGGACAGGAGTCCCTTTTGGCAACCCCCGGCAAAACCGACAGCGCACAGGAAGCAAGCGGCATCCGGGGCGCCTTTTCTTTGGATACTTTCTTTTGGCGAAGCAAAAGAAAGTATCTCGCCTGCCAGTGCGAGAACTGGTTTCTAAATAATCGTCGCGGTAGCGACACATCTGTAAAAACAACTCGCAATTTTATGATGGTGCGTAACATGAGTATTTAAGTCAGTATTAACTTAAATAGGTCGGGAGGCAAAGCGAGGGAATAAACTTGGGGATATTACTTGGCAACGTTTGTCACATGCAAACCACATTCTTTTTTGGTGTTTTCTTCCCACCACCAGCGTCCTGCTCGTTCATGTTCGTGGGGTAAGGTGGCACGGGTGCAGGGTTCGCAGCCAATGCTGATAAAGCCTTTGTTATGCAGTTCGTTATAAGGCACCTGGTTGGCCTCGATATAATTCCATACTTGTGCCGAGCTCCAGTTAAGCAGGGGATTAAACTTAACCAACTGGTTTTTTGCGGTAGAAAAAACGCTGTCAATTTGGATCTCAGCAATATCCTGCCGGGTACCCGGATTCTGGTCACGGCGTTGCCCGCTGATCCAGGCATTGACATTAACCAGACGTCTCCTGAGCGGTTCCACTTTGCGGATTTTGCAGCATTCTTCATGCCCGTCTTCATAAAAGCTGAATAAGCCCTTGCGTTTGGTAAATGCATCCAACACCTCACGATCAGGTGTTAACAGCTCAATATCCAGTCGATAATGTTTTCTGACTTGTTCGATAAAGCGGTAAGTTTCAGGATGCAAGCGCCCCGTATCCAAGGTGAAAACCGTTATATCTTTGCGGATACTGACCGCCATATCTATCAACGCCACATCTTCCGCACCGCTGAAAGAAATGGCGATATTGTCGAATAATGCCAGTGCTTTTTTCAGGATAAACCGGGGGTTTTTACCATCCAGTTCGACCTGTAATTGGTCAATATCAATTGTATTCATGGTTATTGCTGGGCAAAATACTGCTTAAGGAATTCGTCGAAAGGGACTTGCGCCTGGCTTTCCAATGCCGCTTGCTTGGCGATGGATTGTTGCGCCATTTCGGTAAACTGCTGCTCACGCGTTGCATCGAGTTTGCAATGAACGAAGCAGTCTGCATGTTGCACCGATTTCGTTAAGGCAAAACGGCTAAACGGTTGCCCATCCTGGCGCATACCCGCCAACATGCGCGCCGATGCCGTCAAGTCAGGGTTCTGCACAATTTGCTGTTGATCACGAAGGGCATTGCTATAAGGCTTGGTTTCGTCACCTGAATCCAATATTTCGCAGACTTCCTGCATGGAATCGAGGATCTCAGTCGCCCAGTCCCGTAAAGTTACTTTTTTATCGTTGCGCTCAAGTTCAAGACCCAGTTTTCGACCAAAGTTAGCGACTGCCAATTGATTGCAATTATTGATGTGGAAATCTTTTTCGGTCGTAGGCGGACTTTCTGCTAACAAACACGTCAGCAATAACGCTTCGATAAAACAGGCTTTGCTTTCGTCGATACCGATGGGATTAAACAAGTCCAAATCCAGAGAGCGCATTTCTACATAACGCACACCGCGCCGCTTCAACGCCAAGGTTGGCTTTTCACAAGACTGGGCAATTTGCTTGGGCCGGATAATGCTGTAAAACTCGTTTTCGATTTGCAGCACATTGGCGTTAAGCTGGCGGTATTCGCCGTCAACCACCACACCGATTTTTTCATATTCAGGATAAGGCGTTGCGATGGCCTGACTTAAACTGCTGACATATTCAGGCAACGAGTTGTAATTAATCCTGAGATCCGCCTGATTTTTGCTTTTGTAGCCAATGTCGCTCATCCGCAATGAAGTCGCATAGGGATGGTACAAAGTGCCTTGATCGAATTCCTCAAACTGGCTCATCAGCTGCGGACGGCTTTTGAAGAAACTTTTGCAGATTGCTGGTGACGCACCAAACAGGTACAGAATTATCCAACCGATACGTTGAAAATTCCTGACCAAGCCAAAATAACTGTCAGAGGTGAATTGTTCAAGACTGATTGCGCCATTTTCCTGGCTTTGCAGTACCGGCCACAGCGCTTCCGGTACGGAAAAATTAAAATGGATGCCGGCAATCGCTTGCATTGTGCGACCATAACGATGCCATAAACCATGTCGATAAACATGCTTCATCCTGCCGACATTAGACGAACCATATTCCGCTATCGGTATGCTTTCATCGCCATCAATACCACAGGGCATGCTGGTGCACAGCAAGATTTCATCGTCCAGGTGCTGATAAACAAACTGGTGGATTGTTTGCAAATAGCCCAGCGTATCTTTAATATCGGCGAAAGGCGGGGTAATTAATTCAATCAGCGCCTCGGAATAATCCGTTGTAATGTAAGGATGCGTTAAAGCCGCGCCCAAGGCATCAGGATGGCGTTTATGGCTAATCTGGCCACCTTTGGAAATGCGTAGACTTTCCTTTTCTATCCCTTTAAGGCCACCACAAATCAGGATTTGCTGGTCATTGGCAATAAGCCGGCTGAGACGGTCAAGTCGTGTATTATTCATGATGCCATTTTGTGGGGTTATGCGCTTACTGTCCTGTATAATCCAGCCATTATAAAGGTAATGCGCTATTCGAGAAACAAATCCTCACGATGGAAACCGTCCATAGCCAAGCAAACGAACTTAACCAAGCCGAGGAAATTCTTAACTCGGTGTTTGGCTACAAGCGCTTTCGGGGGCAGCAATCAGACATTATCAACCACCTTATTGACGGTCATGATGCCCTGGTCGTCATGCCTACGGGTAGCGGAAAATCCCTGTGTTTCCAGATACCGGCACTGATCAGGCCGGGCGTTGGCATTGTTATTTCCCCGTTGATTGCCTTGATGCAAGATCAGGTCAGCGCATTACTGCAAGTGGGCATTAAAGCGGCGTTTCTGAACTCTTCGTTATCGTTTGAAGAAGTCCAGTACACCGAACGGCTTTTGCTCAATGGCGACTTGGATCTGCTCTATATTGCCCCCGAACGCTTAGCCAATGAACGGACATTGGCACTATTTAGCCGCCTGAAAATCGCCTTGTTTGCCATTGATGAAGCCCACTGTGTGTCTCAATGGGGGCATGATTTTCGGGTTGATTATCTACGGCTTTCTTTGCTGCATGAGCGTTTTCCGCAGGTTCCCCGCATTGCCTTGACGGCAACGGCGGACGATAAAACCCGCAAGGAAATTCAATTTCGCCTTGGCCTTGAAAGTTCCCAACTCTTCTTAAGCGGATTTGATCGCCCCAATATTCGCTACCGTATCGTCCAAAAACAAAATGCCCGCCAGCAATTACTGAATTTCATCCAAACCGAACATGCTGGCGATGCGGGTATTGT
>JABFQX010000067.1 GCA_013141505.1 Methyloglobulus sp. | reverse complement strand
TTTCAGCCTAACATTACGCTCAAGCGGGACGCGCCTTTTCGTGGCGGTTTTGGAGGTTCGTTATTTTTTCCGGCTTCTGTGACTTCGCCAGTCTTCCGTGAAAGGCGCGCCCCTTAGCTTTACGTTATGTTTACAACAGCCACGTATGAACTTAATGACATTAGATCGAGTGGAAACACTACACAAAATTTTCCGATGCTATCGAAGCCATAAAGGTGTTGGGTATTTATTCCGTGGGCAAGCTAATTCGGATTGGCAACTTCTTCCTAAAGCAGGAAGGAAAGAATTTTATTTGCCAGACAACAGGGATTTGTATAGATTTCATGACTGGGAAAGTCAAGCCATAGCTTATGGGCATCGGTCAGCCAATATATTAGAAGGCTTAGCAATCGCTCAACATCATGGATTAGCCACAAGACTATTAGATTGGAGCCAAAATCCATTAGTTGCTTCTTACTTTGCTGTTAGTTCGTGTAAGGATGTCGATGGGACTATTTATATACTGGAGGCTCTTGATTTATATGCGAATCATGATTTAACAATTGAGCAAATCAAGAATAACACTGGTGTTTATTGCTATATTCCAAGGGCGGTTTCTCCCAGAGTACTCAACCAAAAGGGAATGTTTACAGTTCATTGCCCTGCAAACAAAGAAATTGATTTAGTTAAATCACGGTTCAGTGATACTGAACAGAACTTAACCAAAATAATAATTCCACATGCTTTGAAAAATGAAATATTAAATGTGCTGGATGATTATGGAATTGATGATTCAACTTTATTTCCAGATTTAGATGGTTTGTCTCGATATAAGAATTGGGAAACGAATGGGATGGTTAATAAAAAAACATAACATTACGCTCAAGTGGGACGCGCCTTATCGTGGCGGTTTTAAAGGTCTGTTATTTTTTCGGCTTCGGTGGCTTCGTCAATCTCCCGTGACAGGCGCGCCCCTTAGCTTTACGTTAGGCTGCAGCACCCACAAATCCATACATTCACCCATATTTTCGTCATAGAAATTTGTGTGTTTGTAACCGTTTTTAACGACTATTTCCTGCATCCTTCCAAGAGGTGTTGGCACTTTTACCGCCATTCCAAGAGCATGGATGCGCTGGACGAGTTCACGGAAATTTCCCCTTTTTTTTGAAACTATGAACGACACTATCACGGAATCACCATCCTTCCATAGGTACCCACCATATTTGTCGCTTGTAAAGCCGATGTCCATACTACTGTCCGTGTCTATGTTAATAATGCCGTCTAACCCGTCGCTCAACCGGAACGCTTTATCAGTAAGTTCGTTTTCAGTCGTCATGCTCGCGCCCGGTTAGCTCTGCGTTAGGCATATCTATGTCGCTATCGCTTAGCCCAAGAATCTTATTAGCATCTGCATGGCTCATCTGTGGTGGATGTTGGCTTTTTTGGTCGAGCATTACGCAGAATATTTGGTGGGGTAGCGCACTTGGGCTACTATCGGCAATTGGTGGTATTGGCTCGTTTTTAAAATGGAAGTGGTCGCAGTGGCTCGTCTACTTTGTTGCAGTTACAGTTGTTGGCGCATGGACGTACTATCTTGTTCTCGCAATCATGCTGGGAAAACTTCCATACGAAACCATGCAATTGACGGTGCTAGGACTAGTACCTGGCTTCGTCGTTCTATCAGCCACCATCTGGAGTGCTGATATCGTTCGTCGTCGTTTTCGCTTGGCACATGAGCATGTATAAGGTCGGAAAGTATTGTAAACAACGGGCAATCCGCATGATTTTTTTTCTGGCCTAACCCGGCAGTCAAAGGGACGCGCCGGACGCAGGCGGTTTTGGTCGGGCTGGTTGCTTAGGCTTTGGCATTGGCATTGCTGGTTGGAAACGTATATGCGTTTGCGTCATGCGTGGCTTGAGGCTGGTATAATAGTATTGCTCTTGTTGCCCGCACACGACGCAAGCCAGAGTATGATGCATTTAATATTGAAATTACATTAAATGACTATCGCTTAAGCTAAATTTATCAGGGGTTAGTATGAGAAAAGTATTTCCGATTATTATTTTAGCGGCTTTCTTAATCTGTATTGCAGATCTAGCAAGCGCAGCTAATCGTCTTTTAACAAACCAACAAACAAATAGCGGTATTGCGAAAGCAAGTATAAGAATTCAATTGGATGATGCATCTTTGTTTAAAGAAATGGCTATACTCAATATTTAGTTATGCCAGGACAACCTCACTTGTTTGAAAGTTGATAGTAAAGCCGAAATTTCGTCAGAAAATGACGGCGAAGTTGTATTTGGCGATGCAACAGGTAATGCTGGCACTTACAACTTTGTGCACATTAACATTGCAAAGCCAAACCATGGACGGGTAACATTAGTTAATCATCGTATTAATTTTGATAAAAGCCATTAACATTGCAAGCTGATTTAGGGTGCGTCGTTTATTTTCGCTTATTACCGAATGGTGACCATCGTTATCGACCCTCTTTTATCACCTATTCGCCAATGGGCCCAACAGCTCAGAAAGTCTTTTTAACTGAAAATGGTGACTTAGAAAAAATATTAGGTAATGGGATATCACTCCATATCCCGGCGGATGCCGTTACAAGCGATGTTATCTTCGGTGTTCAAACCCGCGTTCACAATGCTATCGAAAGGGACATGTACCTTTACCCGGCAATAAAATTTGCCCAAAATGTGACCTTAAGTATTCAATTTGATATTGATAAATTACCGGTCGGTAAAACGCTCGCCGATTATTAATTTCGTTACGGCGAAAAAGTGTTCGAACCGCTGATAATAAGTTCCGATACGGTTGAACTGACCTTAGATGAGACAATAGATTCCTGGCTTTCAATTTCGGAAAAAGAGAATTTCGGTTCAGGTTCGTCTTCAAGCTTAAGTTCCCAAGCGCTACCTGCATAATCTTTAATAAAGGCATCGGCTTCCCCGTTTTTAAACGCTTTTTCGGTGAACAAAACAATTTTGAATTCATTATATTCACCCTCCTTAATTGTTTTAGTGCAATCATAATCCCAGCCAAATCCGGTAGAATTTTCCTTTTCTGGACAAGTACAATTGGCGGTGTTAGCTATAGTGCCTGCAAGTCGGTTAGCTTGCCAATTATTAGTAGGTCGGGTATACAACGGCAAATTCATAATCGGCAACCAAAGCCCATAACAAACAACGCCGTAAGCTTCTCCTAGCGCTAGAAGTAGATATATAAAAACTACTGAACCAATGGCTTTATAACTCATGGGCACGGGCTGTATGAGCGAGTGGCTTGGATAAAACTTGCGGGATCCCCCGTTCAGTTGCACTGCTTACGGGTTTGCTTAATTATGTCAGGGGATAGAAAGCTTACCTGGAAAATATGCAAAATCATCGGCTGTTGTTGCTATTTCAGCCGTTGAGGCTTTATCTGCGAATGAAGTGTACTTTGTGATAATGAAATAATTGCCTGATTTATACAATACATCTTTCATGCCCGATCTGAGTTCGTTTTCCATTTTAGTTTTTTCAGGCGCGCTATAAAAAATGTATACCTTGAACATGGCATCTTGCCGGTTAATGTTTATTTGGCAACTAAAACTAATTTCGTCGCGGTAACTGGTATCTTCAAGATCACTGCAATGGGCAGTATCTGCAAGAGTTTGTGCAAGACTTTTTGCGGATTGATAATTCGCAGGTTTCAAATCGATTGAAACTTCTGCCGCAGAACAAGCGACTATTAGCAACATGGATAGACTTAACCATTTTTTACATCGTTTTAGATTGTATACACTCATTGCTATTTGTAAATTTTAATACCACGAAGTTAAAATGGCGACCATCAGCCAAACATCACGGCTTAACGGCCACCATTAAAGAAAGCGATCTTAGTCAAAGATGCTTTTCCCACCTGAATTGCATTGGGCATTGACGGTAGCGGCGTAGGTAACGTCAGGTCGCCATTCATCAATGGTTCCACGTTGATTTCGTAGGCAATCTAATTGCAACAACTTGTTGATGACAGATGTACTGATCTGCCATTCCGCCTAAATTTACCTTGATGCCCCGCCCCACATTTTTATATTTTGCGTAGAGCTCGTTCCAGCCCGCAACTCCTGGCAAATAGCCACCAGCTTGTAATCTTGCCCATAGTGTTGGTGTTACAGCCAGCGTCCATCTGCACAAATTGTCTTGTTTACAAGTTGCATTACTGACCAAAGCCAAACCTAACCAAGGATCAGCCACCACAGGATATCTGACATTGCCGCTTAGGTGGTTAAACTTGGTTACCCCGGACATCATAATCCGTCGGTACTGATTTGCCAGAGTTGTCAACCGCCCAGGGCGGGGCGAAGCCGCCAATGAAACCGCCTGAGCGGTCAAAAACCATCACGCCGCCCTGCTCGGTCTTTTTGATGGCACCGCCAGCAGGAAGGTTTACTTTATAGGTGTATTCTGAGGGTGAATCGATGCCATTCAGTACCGTCAAGATACGCGCCGAATCCTCAAAAGACTGGAAGCTATATCGGTGGCTTTCTGGTATTCTGGGTAAACCACCGTGCCATCTGCGGACGTTTCCGCATTGACCAGATCGTCTGTCTTGGGCAGGCTGACGATAAAGCTGCGACCAGGTTGGTGTCCGTTGCCGGACAACCATACCGCCCGGTTCTCGGTGTCAGGAATAGCCACTTTGAGGCCAGGGCCGCTGGTGTTGTACCAGCCTGGCGTATGTTTAGGCCGAATGTGCACGGGCTTTGCCGCCATGCCTGGCATCGCTGCGGCACTTTGGGGTGGACAGCTTCCCCGTTTGGGTCTGCTGGGCGCTTTGAGTGGTAACTCTATTTACATCCGCTTCTTGATTAGAAGTGCGACCCGTTCCGCATCGGCATCCGCCCTTGCCGCGATTGGAAGAATGATAATTGGTGACAAGAGTACAGCAAATATCAAACGATAAGTTTCATGATTCATCGTTACTCCTGGGTAGTTTGAAAGATATTTTGAAAAAGTGCCTACAAGTTTGGTTTAAAAACCTGACTAAGACACCTTGACTCTAACATGTTTTGCATGTCATTTCTGTGAAAAATAAGTGCGTCAAATTGTCGCACCCTAGTTTGTGTAAAGTAATATGCGGATCAACCTAATTTGCAGTCAGTCACCAAACTGACAAATGAAAAAGTTAACTTGTTGTATAATATGGATTTTTTAGGTTTCCACATAATTCCGGAAATATCTGGTGATGACAACTCTGACTACCGTTGCTATCACTGTTGCTTTATCTTACACTCCCATTTTAGCTTTTATCAGTTTTCAGCCATTGCCGTTATCTTTGCTGAACTTGTTGGGCGGGATAATCGCGCTTTGCATCACCACCGCAGAATGTGCCAAACATAACTTTTACCGCCAGGTAAAGTTTTAACAAACGATTTTTTAAAGAGGTCACCATGTCAAAAAAATCTGTCAAAAAACATCACGTTGATGGTTACAAAGATACTTTGCGGCTATTGCAAATTGAACTGGTAAAACTGCAAAAACAAATCATCAAAAAGAATGAGCGAATCTTGATTATTTTTGAAGGTCGGGATGCAGGCGGTAAGGACGGCACCATCAAGCGCATCACCCAATACCTGAGTCCGCGCGAAACCCGGATTGTTGCCTTGGGCAAACCCTCTGACCGGGATGAGAGCAGTTGGTATTTCCAACGATACGCAGCCCACCTGCCTGCGGCTGATGAGATGGTGTTTTTTAACCGCAGTTGGTATAACCGTGCGGGTGTCGAACCGGTGATGGGGTTTTGTACTGACAAGCAATATCATGAATTTCTCGAAACCGTGCCTGACTTCGAGCAGATGCTGGTGCGATCCGGTATTAAATTACTGAAATATTATCTCGACATAAGCCGCGATGAGCAAAAACAACGCCTGAAAGATCGGCTGCATGATCCTCTCAAACAATGGAAAATCAGCCCTATTGATAAAGCGGCGCAAAAACATTGGGATGATTACAGTCTAGCGCGGAATACCATGTTTGCCAGAACCCACCATTTGGCAGCGCCCTGGACTATCGTAAGAGCCGATGACAAACAATTGGCGCGCTTAAATGTGATTAAAGATATTTTGTTCCGGCTTGATTATAAAAGTAAGGACAAAGCACTGATATTGCCGGATACAAGCATCGTCTTCAATTATGAAGAAAGCTGCCTACACAATGGCATGATAGTGCCTTGATCACAAACGAACTGTAGGCATGTCCAGCTAAAGTGAATAATAATCAAGCTAAATTATCACTCTGTTCGTCGCTGCAAATCGTCCGCCCTCTTCTACATTAAGGACATAAGCTTTGCCAGCATCGTGTTGGTGCATGTTGGCGACAGCCATGATGATGCTGAATATTGTTTCCACCATCCCACAACACGAACGAGGCTTCTAGTCCCGCTCGTAACGTTAATTGAAGTCAAATCAAAAAACAATCATGTCAGGATTTCAAATCCCATCACACGAGTTTAAACCGTTCGTACCCAAAGGCACAAGCGCTGAGCTAGTCGAAGCTCACACCTTTCAAAAGGCTCAATACCCGCGGCATAAAGCCGAGCGTAAGTTAAAACTTCATAGGATCGAATCAATAAATCAGACGGTGTGCAGCACTTGGCTGCACACCGAGTTGAGGTTGTGTCTTACTTAAAAGTAGCCGCGTTTAATATTGTATTAGGATGCCGGTTAAAATCAGTTACCGTCCAAGCCATAGCGGCAACGCCACCATTACCCGCACTGACTGTGTTTTCGTAGGCATAATGATTGAGAAATGGAGACGCTAACTTGCGGACGGGTTTCCAACCAGCAGCCCAACCCAAGGCAGGCGTGTAAGTAGAAACATAAGCACTATAAGAGTCATTCCAACCGACAGCCACCAACGATCCGTCAGGGCTTGCAGAAATGGTAGGAGAATAACCGCCGCCGGAGAATTTGCGCGGTGCTGACCAACTGGTGCTGCCCACGGGTCTTGATCGAGTACTCACTCCAGGCCCGTTATAACCGCCGTTAATGTCCGTGATTTCGTAAGACCACACAACCGTAACATTTCCAGCTTTGTCAGTCGCTACCTCTGCATCTTCAGGAATTAACAATGGGGACGGTGCGGAAATCCTCTCAGGAAGTGCCCAAACGCCTGTTGAGGAAGACTGTGCCGCAAAAACAGCCGCCGAATTTAACTCAGTGGCAGCTTGCCACACTACCGTGCCGTGGCCAAAATCATCGAAAGCGATTTTTTGCCCGCGAACACCGCCACCACCGCTGAAGCCGAGACTGCGTGGTTTGCTCCACGCGCCTGCAGCACCTCTCCTTGCCACTTGTAAACTGTGGCTTCTGCTGCCGTTAGGCGTAATCGAGTCATTCCAGACCACCACAGCAGTACCTGCCGTATTAATAGCAAGCTGAGGCGCAACAGGATAGTGAGAAACATTGGCAATCGACACTGTGACCGGTGCAGACCATCCTGTTGCTGCACTATAGCTTGCCGACTGTAATTCAGTGAATTGAGTATCAGCGGTTGCCGAAGCGGGAATATAAAGCCCCCATACCGCCACTGCTCGCCCCTTGCCATCAATTTTGATTTGTGGGGAATAGATAGCATTACCGGTAGGCACAGCAATGGTAATTGGCACGCTCCATACCGTTGCGCCAATAGGCAAGGTGGCAATCTGAAGGTCTTGTACACCCGCCGTATTTCTGATCCAGATTGCCATAGCACTGCCATTAGGCGCAAATGCAACATCAGGTGCGATACCTAAATCGCTTGCAAACGATACGGGCACAACCGGCCCCCACACACCTGCCGATGTTTGTATTGACGACTGAATGCTGCCATTTGACCAAACGGCCAATGCCCGCCCCAGGTTATCTTGCACAACAACAGGCGATTGATTAGTCCCCGTTAATGCGGATTAAGCGCGCCACTATTTTTCGCGAAAGCTAAAATGGGATCCATCCGATTTTAGCGGCGAAAAATCACGTGGCGATTAATGCCTTCGGCTGCCCGCGTTCGTCCTCGGTTCGTCACGATGCACAACTCCCCTTCGGTACGCTGTGCATCACGACTGCCCAAATGACTTGACGCCGTGTCGGATGGCCTTGCATGTTGACTACGCTTCCGCTCGCGCTCCAACTCCGTCAACACGCCCGACCCCTACGGCTACGCGGGGGTCGTCGTACACCGCTCCACTAACGTTACGCTTCCGTGTACTCCTTCATGGCGGTGGATTTAGACCAGACCGCCGCTAAAGCAGGGTTGGCAATAGTGGAACCCAATACGAGCGCAAGCAACACCACCGGTTTTTTTATAAAGCCATAACCCTTATGGGCGTTAGCTCGCAATCTTGAATCTTGCTTTAATTGTTGTAAGTTATTCATGGTTATTTCCAAATTTAAGTAAAAAATTGCATTACCGCCATCCTGTTAAGATGTCCGCAATGTATTTAGTCACATTTGTGCAAGGTGGCTTTATCTAGCTACTAGCCCACTTGGCTTTAAGGCGTTAACGTAACCCCTAAAATTTCAGTATCAATATTATTGGGCGCTATTGCAGACCAAACCGCGTGTGCGGAACCACCCGAACCTGCAAACACCGAAATAGTGTCGTATCCGAACCTTTGAACAGCGGCGACTGGTGCTAATTTGATCGGTGCAGACCAGCCTAAACCCCAGCCTTTGGCAGGGTTGTAGATAGACGCATAGGCATCATAAGCATCATCCCACATGACAACGACTCTTGAACCATCAGGGCTGGCAGCTACTTTCGGGAATTGGCCCCGTTCGTACCACAGCGGTGATGACAGTTTGACCGCAGTCGTCCAAGTAGAGCTGCCAGCGGCTAGCATCCTGGCTTTAACGCCGACATTAACGTAAGCGTCTGCGTACCAAAACCACGCCAGCGTCACATTGCCGGCCTTGTCAGTAGTAAGTTGGGGTTCATTGTTGTAAGGGTCATTTGACACTAACTGAGGGAAACCCCAATCTCCGGTTGCCGTACTTTGTACAGCATACAGCCCATAGAAATTTGACGACCAGGCGACAGTTGCGCGACCAGCATCATCTATCACTACTTTTCTATCCCTACCACCCAAACTACTCGGATCTGTAGTCAGCGTAACGGGGATACTCCATGCCGTCGAGCCAGCAGGCTTGCGTATTGACTGTAAACTAATCTGGTTAGTCGTTACATCGGGAAGATTCCAAACCACTACCATGTCACCTGCGGCATTGACTGCCAAGTCATAAGCAGAAACACGATAGACACCTTTAGGTGATAAATCGACAGGCTGTGACCAACCTGATCCGGGTGTGTAAGAAGACGATTGGATGATATTGTAGGCCGGGACGGCTGCCGTGCCATTAGACCAATGCACCCACAAAGCAATACCATTGCCTTGTGCATCAAAGCGTATTTTGGGTTCACTACTGCCTTCAATAATGCCATTTCCGGGTAGTGAAAGCGTAGTGGGTGCACTCCAAATGGATGCGCCAGGTGCCCGGTTGGCAACTTTAATCGTCCATGCGCCGCCTTCGGTGTCCGTCCAAACCACCGCAGCCTTACCGTCAGCCGCAAAAGCCACGTCAGGTGCCAGCGCTTGGTCGCCATAATTGGTATAAGTCACCACGGGGATGATTGTTTCCCACGCCCCGTTGGGGTTTGGATGGCTGAAAAAATGTCGGTACCCATCGTCCAGACCGCGAGGCCACGCCCGTTAGCGTCCGGCGTAACAGACATAGAATTAACGCCGCTATTAGAACCCGGCAATACGGCAGGAATTGACCAAATCGGCACCGCAAAGCTCGGTGTAGTGAGGCAAAGCCCCATTATCATCGAACTCAACAGTGCCAGCGTTTTTATGCAGCTAAAATCGAACGGCTTGACATGGAGTAACTTTATTTTTTGTTTTTCTTGTAATGAGTAAATCATCGTAAATTCCTTAAAATAAATGACAAAGATGATGTGATTTAAATGGTTTTTAGTTAAATAATGCGAAGAATCCTCCCATTAAGTGTTGTTTAGTGAACGCCGGATGTAAAAACAGGATGGGTAAAAAAACAAACCCATCCCACAAAATTTACGGCAAGGTTTTGACGCTTAAAGTATTGCTATAAGCTGATTTACCCTTGGCATTTGCAGCCCGAACGCGGTAGCTATAGCTGGTGTTGCGGCTCAATCCGGCATTGGAATAAGTCGTGACATTGGCGCCTACTCTTGCCACCTGAGCAAAGTTGGCGCAGCTTGCGCCTTTGCAGCGTTCAATCAGGTAGCTCAATTCATTGATCGCATTGTCAGCCCAAGCCAAAACCACTTGGTTCATGGTTGTTGCGCTGCTTATCAAGTTGCTGGGTGCTGCTGGGGCGGTGTTGGTTGCCGCTGTGGTGCTAACAGTGGCGGTATTGGAATAAGCCGAATCGCCCGCCGCACCATGTGCCCGTACCCGGTAGCTGTACGAAGTGCCAGCGGTCAAGCTGGTGTCACTGTAGCTGGTGACATTGGCGGCCAACGAAGCAACTTGGGCGAAGTTGGTGCAGCCTGCACCTGCACAACGCTCCACATATTGTGCGGTTTCGTTGTTGGCATTGTCCGCCCAGGTGAGGTTGATTTGGGTGCTGGATGTAGCGACAGTGGTAAGATTAGAAGGTGCGACAGGAATGACATCGGGCAGTGTTGCAGGTGTCAGTAACACAACATGCCTGTTGTTGGCTGAATCAGTTATATAAGCCAGAATTTGACCCGCATTGTTAATATCCACTGTTCCTGAGACATTCGCACCTATTGGTTTGTTGGTGATGAGAGTATTTAGGTCTTGTAAACCACCGCCATTGATATCGCCAACCAGCCAATGTACTGAGCCTGCAACCACGCCCTCCGGCCCAAGCCGGTTACGCGGCGGAACAGGCAACCTTATACCGTTAAAGGTTTTTTCATAACCCAACACTTGCCCGCTGTTATTGATGGCATGGAAAGCACTGGTCGTTTTGGGATCGGTGCTGCCCATGTCGGTATATTTACCTGCTGAGGTATCCCAAACAATCGCGTGTGTAATTGTGTTAGTGAAAACACCGTTAACCAATGAATTGGCAAATTGGTAAAAGCCTATTGCAAAGCCGCTGTCGTTGATCTGAAAGGCTTGGCTATAATCAAACGGCATGGCTGGTGAATGCAAATCCTTTAAGCCAGTGGCGATACTAACAAACGCATGGTATTGACCGGCAAAAGTGGGTTTTGAATAACCAACCGCCTGATTTTTTGCATTGATATCGGTGGTATTGGTGTCGTCATACAGCTCGCCTTTCAGCATCAGTGATCCAATCGGCTTAATATTGCCGCTGGTGACATTGCCGTTATTGAGGTTACCGATATAACCACTCCTGGTCGCCCCATATACGCTGGCAGTTAGCCATTGATAAGGCCCGACTACATCGGCTGCAAACGCGCCGCTATCATTGAAGGCATTGATGTTAATGCCACTATAATTGGCAGCGCCCACGGTATAATTAGTCACGGGTTCTACAGTAAGTACAGTGCCGTCAGCATTGCGGATATACATGTTAATAGGTTTACTGATGTCTGGCGGGAGTAAACCTTCGTTCATACCAGCAGTCCATCCTAGTAATTGCCCATTTGAGTTGAATGGCCCCCTACCTAAAAAAGGAGTGCCATCGGCCAAGGTTGAGACATCAGTCCAAGTCTTATCGGCTGAGTTGTAGATAAGCGACGTAAGAATCCGGTAACCATAAAGCGTTGTCCCAACGGGGGTATTTTGGACTGACAATGCGTGACCGAAAACTTGTCCTTTATTATTAAGGGCACCCGCCTCATACATCCCCAAAGGATATGTATTTGCTGGTGTCGTGCCTATAAGGTCTTGGCTTAGGTCGGTCATTGTGTAGGTGGTTGCGGCAAATGCCTGTACGCCGCAACCCGCCAATGCCAAACCCAGCGCCAAGGCGCGTAAGGTTGGATTAGGTTGTTTGATTGCAGCAATGCGTTGATTGTTTGAATTTGAAAAATTTATGGGTTTCATGGTTATTATTTCCTTCAAGACTTAAAAATTGCTTGGCTTGGCTGCAAAAGTTAAAAGTACAGTTACAGCAAGCCGTTTTACGGCTGATCCGCAGTATCATGGCTGCGGCGGTACACCTCCTCCTTTAGATTAAATGTGTTCCATAAACCGGACGGGGCTTGTAGCCCCCGCCCGTATCGTTGATTTATAGACTCGGCCTTTTAAAGTTTGAAATACGCGTTTCGTCCCTTCGGCTACTTCGACTTGTGCTGAGCGAAGTCGAAGTAGCCGAAGGGAAATTAAAGCTTCATTAGGCCGCATCTACACATCTATAAGCCAAAACAAAAAACAGTTGTGACAGGGTTTCAAATCCCGTTACGCACAGCGCCCTTGCATGAAAGCTCTGGGGACAAGGCTGTATACTTCATCCGGCCAATGGCCTTTCTAGTTTTGTTATGCTGCTTCCGTGTGTCCCTAGTGAAAATAAATGATCAGGTTGACTAAGTAGCCGACTGCTAAAAAGGCAGTTAGCATGACTTCCAAAGTCTTAATGCGAAAGTAAGTCAGGTGTTTAACAAGTTGAACTATTGAACCTTGATTTTTTTGTTTTACGTTAATCATTGTCAGTGTCTCGAAAAATACGTTTCTATAGTGAAGACATCCGTGAAGGAGTACACGGAAGCGTAACGCGAGTGGAGCGGTGTACGACGACCCCCGCGTAGCCGTAGGGGCCGGGCGTGTTGACGGAGTTGGAGCGCGAGCGGAAGCGTAGTCAACATGCAAGGCCATCCGACACGGCGTCAAGTCATTTGGGCAGTCGTGATGCACAGCGTACCGAAGGGGAGTTGTGCATCACGACGAACCGAGGACGAACGCGGGCAGCCGAAGGCATTAACCGCCACGTGATTTTTCGCCGCTAAAATCGGATGGATCCCATTTTAGCTTTCGCGAAAAATAGTGGCGCGCTTAGTTGTACTTAACTATTTCCAATCAGTAATTAGAAAGCACGTATAGTGCCAATACTTACCTTATTGATTTGTAATTAAATTATTATTTCGAGCAACCAATAACCATACCAAAATTGCAGTAAATATAAAATTTGTCTGCAATTTTGGTATGGTTTTAGTGGGTTTGAGGGTTTATCCACAGATGAGGGAAACAAAAGCTAGCCGGACGGGGCTTGTAGCCAATGCCGTTTAGTTATACCCGAGGGCATTTATGACCTTCAGGTTACAAGAGCCGTTGGCTGAGCGAAGTCGAAGCGGATTGTTGGCTTCGACTCCGCTCAACCAACGGAAAATAGTGCTGGGAAGCACTTAACTTAAAGACATTCGGCTTGCAACGCCGGCCTGTAACGTTGTTTTACGCCAAAGCAAAAAACAAGCGTGACGGGATTTCAAATCACGCGAAGGCCTGGATAACTTGAACACTGATTCTGGTAAGCTGAACACCTATTCCGAAAATACCGGAAAAGTGTTCAGCTTTAGTCAGAATATGCATTTATGTCACTGCAATTTAATTACAGCGACTTTACCTAAATTAACGGGCCTTAAGGTGTAACAAATGTTTGCACCTGAACCAGGTTATTCCCATACACACTGTCTACGGGACGTGCATTAATTGAAACCTGTTGTGTTACAGGATTGCGGGTTGCCTTGACAGTCGCTTGCACCGTCATGCTTTTGCCCGGTAAAAGCATGCCTAATTTACATACGCTGATGGTGCTTAGGGTGCAACTGCCTAAGCTCGGTATTAAACTGACGCTAATTCCCTGTGAAACCAGATGCGTTAAATTAATACCTTCAACCGTATTGGGGCCGTTATTGGTGATGGTGAAAGTGTAATTACCAATCTGATTTAATTTTAATGACCCCGACTTTTGCGTATTAATTATGCTCAAGTCAGCAAAACTGGTTTTATTCAACAAATTATCCGTAACAAAAATATCAAAAAAACCATTTGTATCAAGTGGACTGAGACTAGCCTTGGTAAATCGAACCACATACCGGCCATCGGCGCTGAAATCAACTCCAGCAGGATTATGATTCAGTAAATCGCGCAATCTTTTTAATAAGTTTCCGTTACTGATCGCGCTGGAACTGCCTAGGGTGGTCTGCCCGACACTACGATCATGGACATAAACATGATAATTACCATCGCTAATTCCGGCAACCAAATTCGTGGCGTTTGAATTAAAAGCGACATAACGGCCATCTCCGCTAAAAACCACTCCACTAACATCGCCATTTCCCTCTTGGCCATTGGAGTTAACATATATGTTTTTTGATATTCCGGTCTCACTGTTGTAAATAAATATTTTCGAAACTATTAGAGAACTGTTGAAAATACTGCTAGATATAAAAGCCACGTACTTGCCATCCGCACTGATGCCATAGTCTCCGCTGGATAGATTGACAATTTTGCCGCCAGCATCAACATTCACCGGCTTGGTTTTTTTGGTTAATCGATCATGAACAAAAAGGTCAGAACGTTGATTAGGGTCTGTTGACAATTAATATGAGATAATTATGCCAACTAATTGAATAGGGTGGCAAATGGTAAGAAAGATATTGCGGGACGACCAATGGGAAAGGATTGAGTACATGTTACCTGGCAAAA
>JABFQX010000023.1 GCA_013141505.1 Methyloglobulus sp. | reverse complement strand
AGCGCCGATGATAGTGTGGCAGTTTGCCATGCGAAAGTAGGGAATCGCCAAGCGCCCAACAAGACGGCCCAAGCCCACAAAGGCTTGGGCTTTTTTTTGCCTGAAAAATACCGCCAAGCGACAAAGGTAGCTGTTAATACAGTGGGCAGGGGTAGAAGTTTAATTGCAGGTGGCTATTGTGGCGTAGGCCTTGTTGAGCCTTAATCAAACGGCTAAAAAGTTGCCCATTTGGCTGCAATAAGCCGGATAGGGCTACAGGAGTCTGAAGAAAAATTAACCAGAATTTATGTCGATTGGCTGGACGCCTGCAGACAATTTATAATGGGCGTTTTGTGGATAGTACTCTTAAAAAGGTCATAGCCCTATGGGGCAATAAATGGCCGTTGGTTTCCGGCCACCTATATCATGTGTTGGTCTGATATAAAATAGAGTCACCTCTAAGCGATTGTTATTCGTTTTTAAAGAGGAGCTAAAAATGAGTCAAGCAAATAAATAAGCGACATAAGACATGTTTAAAATTTGAAGTCGAACTGATGGTCGTCCATCAAATATGAAGTATGTCCTACTGGTTAAAGATATAACGATAGGTCTTTTAACCCTAAAAGATTGTCTAATGCAATTCCGCGTCGAACAAATGCACAAGCCTGAAATATTTAGTGATAGGCAATCAAAATAAACTGTTATATTCCATCGATTCCATCTATACCTTCTATGCTCCAGTTCTTGAAGTCTGCTGAACCTGTCAGGTCGTCTCCGTTTTCGTAAGTAATTCTACAAGCATATTTTTTGGTAGAAGTATTAGACGCACTTATTATAGAAATTTCACCATTTATGACATATTGGTAATTGCCTAAGCTCCATGCGTTGAGTGGTTTGTTCGAAGGAGTTACTGTTGCATCTGAACCGAGTTCTGATTTTATGTGATTGTTGCAATGTGTAAACGCTAGTTCAGTCATAGAGTTAGAGATCGGCATTTGGCTGCCTTGATCATTGCTAGCAACTAGAAAAGCATCTGATTTAGCTACATCATAGACTAAGGGTAACAGTAACTTTTGAGTAATAAGTATTAAAACTGCGATGCCAATAATCAGAAAAATCATTGAATATTTTTTCATGGTGTTTGATTTGTTTTGTCAAAAAACTAAATAATTTAATAATGTAGTGTATCAGAAATATACGGTTTTCAAATAAATTAGAGGTGACTGATTATCATGCAAGTTAACAATTAAGGCATGAAATAATTTTGACTTGACACTGTAAATTGAACTGGTAGACTTAGTTGTCACTGAATGGATTCAGTGTTGTCTTGGTGTAAGCCGGGGCGAAATTAAAGGATTTTTACATTTGACTCCCAGTTTTGGCTGGGGATTTAATAATTTTTAGGAGGTAGAAATGGCAGCTACAACTGAATCAGTAAAAGCTGATGCTGCGGAAGCACCGTTGTTAAACAAAAGAAACTTGTTTCTCGGTGTTGCGTTGTATTGCGTATTTTATGCATGGGTTCGTTGGTATGAAGGCGTTTATGGCTGGTCTGCAGGCATGGATTCTTTTGCACCAGAATTCGAAACATACTGGATGAACTTTTTGTACATCGAGTTCGTATTAGAAGTGTCAACTGCAGGCATACTGTGGGGTTACATCTGGAAAACTCGTGACCGTAAGGTTATGTCAATCACTCCACGTGAAGAGTTGAGAAGACATTTTACACATTGGACATGGTTGGTATGTTATGCCGTAGCTATCTATTTTGGTGCAAGTTACTTCACCGAGCAAGATGGTACATGGCATCAAACAATCGTTCGCGATACTGACTTTACACCAAGTCATATTATCGAGTTCTATTTGAGCTACCCAATCTACATCATTACTGGTGGTGCAGCTTTCTTGTATGCAAAAACAAGATTGCCAACTTACCAACAAGGTAACTCTATTCAATATATGGTTGCTACAGTTGGTCCATTTATGATTCTGCCAAATGTTGGCTTGAACGAGTGGGGTCACACCTTCTGGTTTATGGAAGAATTGTTTGTTGCTCCTTTACACTACGGCTTCGTATTCTTCGGATGGTCAGCTTTGGGTGTATTAGGTGTATTGAACATTGAAATGGCAGCACTTGCAAAATTGCTGAAAAAAGACTTAGCGTAAGCTGAAGTTCTGGTTGTAATTACTATCTCCCTATCCACTTCACTTTGTTTTTCAGGTGGAGTGGTAAAAGAGAATGGTAGTTAATATAAAAATAATTTAATTCCTTTTAGGAGGTAAGCTAATGAGCGCATCTCAATCAGCAGTACGATCACGTGCGGAAGCAGTTAAAGTTTCCCGTACGTTCGATTGGATGATTATATTTACACTGTTTTTCGTAATCTTAGGCGGTTATCACGTTCACTTTATGCTAGTAGCAGGTGACTGGGATTTCTGGTCAGATTGGAAAGATAGACGTCTTTGGGTTACTGTTTTGCCAATTATGGCTATTACATTTCCAGCGGCAGTTCAAGCAGTTCTTTGGTGGCGTTATCGCATCGCTTTCGGTGCAACTCTTTGCATACTGGGTCTTTTGCTAGGTGAATGGGTAAATAGATATTTTAATTTCTGGGGTTGGACATACTTCCCTATTAATTTCGTATTCCCATCACAATTGATTCCAGGTGCTATTGTGCTTGACGTTGTATTGTTGGTTTCAGGCAGCATGCAGTTGACTGCAGTTGTCGGTGGCTTGGCTTTCGGTTTGTTGTTCTATCCAGGCAACTGGCCAATGATGGCTCCACTACATTTGCCAGTTGAATATAATGGCATGATGATGACGCTAGCTGACTTGTCAGGTTATCACTACGTTAGAACAGGTATGCCTGAGTATATCCGTATGGTTGAAAAAGGTACACTGAGAACTTTCGGTAAAGACGTTGCTCCAGTATCAGCGTTCTTCTCTGGTTTCGTGAGTATCATTGTTTATTTCGTATGGCATTTCTTCGGAAGATGGTTCGGAAACACCGCTTTCACGACAGGCTCTTAAGAAGATTTTTCTTTATAAATAATAAAAGCTAGTTTTATCAATCAATTGTGTTTGATTTTGACTAGATACTCAAAAACTATAGATTCTCTATTATAGAGGAGGATATATGAAATTAATAAAAGACGGGATGGCTAAATTATCCTTTGTCGCATTGCTGGTAACTGTTACAGCAGCGATGTTTTACGCACCAACTGCTTCTGCACATGGTGAGAAATCACAGGCTGCGTTCATGCGTATGCGTACTATTCACTGGTATGACCTTAACTGGTCTAAAGACACTGTGCCTGTAAATGACACAATGACTGTTACTGGTAAATTTCACGTGTTTGCGGGATGGCCTGAAACTGTTGCTAAACCAGAAGTATCATTCTTGAATATCGGTATTCCAGGTCCAGTATTTATTCGTGCTGGATCTTGGGTCGGTGGTCAATTGGTTCCTCGGTCTGTTTCCCTTGAATTAGGCGAAACATACGAATTCAAAGTATTGTTGAAAGCACGTCGCCCTGGTGACTGGCATGTTCACTCCATGATGAATGTACAAGACGGTGGTCCAATTATCGGTCCAGGAAAATGGGTAACCATTACTGGTTCTATGAGTGAATTCAAAAACCCAATCACCACTTTGACAGGTCAAACAATTGATCTGGAGAATTGGAACATCGGCAATATATACTTCTGGCATGCTTTCTGGTATGCAATTGGTCTTGCCTACATTGGTTACTGGGTTCGTAAGCCTGTTTTTGTCCCACGTTTGATAGCTATGGATGCTGGTAAAGCAGACACGCTTATCACTGCAACTGACAAAAAAGTTGGTATTGGTTTTGCTTTGGCAACAATGGCTATCGTTGCTGCTACTATGCAAAGCACTAACGAACAGTATCCAATTACAACCCCGCTGCAAGCTGGTTTGTTACGTGGTATGAAACCTATCGAAATGCCAGCAAGAACTGTTGCTGTCAAAGTTGATAGTGCTACTTATCGTGTACCTGGACGTGCTATGCAAATGACACTGACAATCACAAACAATGGTGATTCTTCAGTTCGTTTAGGTGAGTTCATGACTGCGTCTGTTCGTTTCTTGGATCCCGCTGTACATGAAGATGACACTGGCTACCCAGATGACTTGTTGGCTGAAGAAGGTTTGACTGTTAGCGATAACAGCCCAATCGCTCCTGGTCAAACAAGAACAGTTGAAGTTACTGCTTCTGATGCTGCATGGGAAGTTTATCGTTTAGCTGACTTAATCTATGATCCAGATAGCCGGTTTGCTGGCTTACTGTTCTTCACTGATGAAGGCGGTAATCGTCAAATGGTAACAATTGACGCACCATTAATCCCATCATTTATTTAATGAAATAAAATAGCAGACATATTGCTGCTATTTTGGGGTTAAAACCCCTATCACCGAAAGGTGGTAGGGGTTTTTTATTGGTAAATATTTACTAATTTAGCTTTAGAAATGCTTGTATCAAACTGTCTTGCATTATTTATTAGTAGCAGAGGCGTTTGTTTTCAAATGAAAATGTAAAGTCAAAATAATCTTATTGCACTAGCTAGATAATCCTATGAAGATGTTTACTATTTAAACTAATGTTAGTTAGATTCCAGATTTGCCTTAATTGTTAGGGGAGTATTTAATCTTAATTAGTTAATTAGTTAATTAGTTAATTAGTTAATTAGTTAATTAGTTAATTAGTTAATTAGTTAATTAGTTAATTAGTTACAATCATTTTTAAAGAGTAAAGTTTTGACCCGGCGTTAATACGTCATCAACGTATAGCACTTTCCTCAATTCATAAATCCCTTGCAATTGGCATAAGTTAATAAGGTTTATAGCGGGTATATAGGGAAAATCAAATATATTGGGATAAATGACTTATCAAAAAGCCTAAATGAATATAATAATTACCGATTTTGAAAAAACTATTCGTGAAGCGGGGAATATTGCCTTATCTTATTATTTAAATTTAGAGCAATTAAAAGTAGAGAAAAAAAGTCCACGTGATTTCGTTACTGAAGCTGACCTCGCCGTTGAGGTATACCTGAAAGATGTATTGTTCAAACAATACCCACAGTTCGGGTTTTGGGGTGAGGAAAGTGGGCAAAGTGAAAATCAAACCAATCGCTGGATTGTTGACCCGATAGACGGTACACATTCTTTTGCAAAGGGACAGTATTTTTGGGCAATTAGTGTTGCATTAGAGGTTAATGGAGAAATTATTATTGGTGCTGTATATGCTCCGGCACTTGATGATTATTATTTCGCTAAAAAAAATTTAGGTGCATGGAAAAACGGTCAGCAAATTTCTGTTTCAACTGAAACTAGCTTATCAAACGCTATGGTCAGTACCGGATTTGCGTGCATACGTTCATATTTGACAGATAATAACTTACAGCGCTTTTGTAGGATTGCTGAACGAACTACCGGGCAGCGTCGCTTCGGTTCAGCTGCTTTAGATTTATGTATGGTTGCTGATGGGCAAGTTGACGCATTTTGGGAGCAAGAGTTAAATCTTTACGATATAGCCGCAGGTGCTTTAATTGCTCAAGAAGCAGGTGCGACAATAACAGATTTTAAGGGAAATAAAGGTTTATATCCTAAACAGATTTTAGCAACGAATGGCGCAATTTTTGAACAGTTACTGTCGTTGATGTAAGTATTTGGTAAACTGATCTTGCCCTATTTCCTGCATCTATTCAGCAACTGTGTTTTAAATCAAGCTGTTTTTGCAAAATCAGGGTTTTCCATTTGCCCTGTGTTTTAGCCATGGAATTGAGAATAATTAACAGCTTTCCCTGCAGGTCAGGGCTACCTTTTTGGGCTTTCCACGAGCGAGCAAACGCTGATAAAACGCCTTGATTGGTTGTTTAACGAACCGCACTTAATGTCGCCATGTAGAGTCTTAAGTGTATCTACATTCGTCCACCATATACTTCTCCTTCTTCCTGATTTAGTGCCGCTATCCTTACAGGCACCAAACTCACCAAAGCGGTTAATTCCTTGTCGTTCCAAGCTCAGGTAATTGAGTTACAAGATTCAGTACAATTATCTCACCAACGCCTTGAACTTCAATCAATTGATCCAACCATTATTTTAAAGTCTGATCTTCTTCAATATGAGCTTAAATAATGGCTCCTACCCTCCCTGTTTCCTTATCAAACTGTTTAATCATCCTTGTAATTGAGCGCCCCGTTTCTTTAATGGGAATACTTATCTCAAGTTTTGCAACATAAACGCCAACTAGATGAAATATAGTATTAAGGGCTGACGTAAGTTTTATCTTTTGCACTCTTTCCTGTAAATACGGAATCGCAATGTGTTCCTGAAAATTGTTCGAGTTAAAAAAGTTAGGTAAAGAGACCATAGCTGTATGACGGTTTTATTGGATAAACCAAAGTCGAATCAGTCTGCTTCAACTATTTTCACTAGAATTCCTATTTTAATAAAAACTGGTTAATTTACTTGGTTTTAATCATTTCGGTAGTTACATAAGTTGCCGTAGGTAAGACGCATAGATTAAAAATTCGGACAAGTTGTTGGGGATCCCCTTCGACTCCGCTCAGGGTACGTTACCGTGGCTTTCCCTGAGCGGACTTGTACCCAATGGGCATAAATGCTGAGTAGAGTCGATGGGAAATTAAACTTCAAAAAACCGAACCAATAATATTTCCTTAAGCAGGAAAAGACGCAAGTACTTATGAAATTATTAATACAAGTCGATTTGGACAGTTTAGCTAAGTACCCATAGGGCATAAATACGCCGCCGTCTTATTAAGAAAGCCACTACCCTTCCAGTCAGGTGTTTTCATGCTTAAGCATTGCCATTTCAGATTGCTCTTCAGAGTTGAATCGGGCTTCCAGCACATTGAACATTTCCGTAACTCATTCCAAAATTATGTATATTAGTATGGCATGATAGAAAAAAGACAGGAAAATCAGGATTATTGGACTAGAATTAGAGAATCGGTAAGGGTGTATAAAAAAATCAACATTAAAAAAGTAACTACATGGTAAATAAACCCGATGATATTGCCAGAATGCCAAGTGCAGAGCTTCAAAAGCTGTTGTTTGATTTTCAGGCTAAACAGCTTGTACTTGAAATTCAGAATCAAGAGCTTAGGGCTTCTCTAGGATGTACTGAACAGCTATTTGAAAAATCGCTGATGGGTTGCGTAACGCTCGACAAACAAGGGTGCGTCCAACGTATTAATGATACGGCAGCAAATTTAATAGGCTTTAATAAACAAGATGTTCAATGCGAAACCCTGGATAACTATATTGAAGTGTCGACAAAATTAGCGTACTCCAATTATCTTGAGAAGCTGAAAAGCACTCATTTACCGGATGTTTTACCGTTAAAGTTTTACGGAAAAAATAGCAAAACAATAGAGGTTGACTGTCGCGGTTCTATTGTTAGAGGAAGTGATAATTCAGACCTGATTTGTTTGTTTCTCAGTGATGTGACCGACTATAAAGAATGCGAAAAAAAACTTTCGTCCATGGTTAAACAACTAGAAAACACGGTTAACAGAAAAGCTGAACAACAAGCTGAAACCAACGAAATTTTAAAGAAAACCATCAATGAGCTTAAACATTCAAGGCATCAATTACTTGAGCGGGAAGCCAAACTTAATTCTATCTTAAATGCTTCAATTGAAGGCATTGTCGTTGTTGATATGCTTGGCACGATTGTGTCGGTGAATTCGGCGGTGGAAAAAATATTTGGTTACAATGCCGGCGAATTGATTGGATCCAGTATTAACTTGTTAATGTCAACCACAATGAAAAAAAACAAGCCTTACTATCTGGAAAAATACCTGCGTATTATTGCCCCAAAAGTGATAGGCAAGGTTCAGGAAATAGAGGGTTTAAGACAAGACAGCACTTTGGTGCCATTGGACATGACGATTGCAGAATTTCCCCTTGACGGGATGCATTATTATAGCGCTATTGTCCGGGATGTTAGTGCCCGCAAGGTTCAGGAACAGCAAGAGAAAGAACATCTTGAAAAACTCGCACATGTTACCCGCCTCGGCTTGATGGGCGAAATGGCTTCGGGCATTGCCCACGAAGTCAATCAGCCCTTGTCGTCGGTCGTCAACTATACCAAGGCTTGCCTACTTTTTATCCAGCAAGAAAATCCTGACTTGGAAAAAATTGGTGAAGTCTTGCATAAAGCCCATCAACAAGCCCTAAAGGCGGGGCAAATTATCCATAGTATGAGGGAATTTGTTAAACCTAGAAAGATTCACCGTTCGACAGTGGATATAAACGAATTAATCTATGATGCCATTAGCTTATTCGATGCTGATTTTAAGCAAAATTTGGTGGCTATGCGCTTTGAACTTACTAAAAACTTACCTTCCGTGTTTATTGATCGCGTACAAATAGAACAAGTTATCCTAAACTTAATCAGAAACAGCATTGAGGCACTCAAAGAATTACCGCAATTTACGCAACGTCATTTGTCGGTCGAAACAAGCCTGAATGATTTGGACTATATTGTCGTCAGGGTAAAAGATAATGGCCCAGGGCTGACAGCACATCAACGGGAAAAGATATTGACACCTTTTTTTACTACCAAGGCTTCTGGTATGGGCATGGGCCTGTCAATCAGCCGATCCCTGGTAGAAGCACATCAGGGCACGTTACATTTCAATAGCAAAGAAGACAAAGGCACCACATTTTATTTTACCTTGCCAACGGAGAAATCGGGAAATGGCCGCAATAAAACCTGAAACGCTGGTATATCTTGTCGATGATGACTTTTCCGTCCGGGATTCATTGAGTCTCCTGATCGAAACAACCGGACAGCCGGTTAAGTGTTTTGATTCGGCTAATGCATTTTTGGATAACTATGATCCAGAACAAGCAGGATGCCTAATATTGGATGTCAGAATGCCGAGCATGACAGGGTTGGAACTACAAGAAGAAATGGCCAGAAGGGATATCTCCATACCCACGATATTTATCAGTGGACACGCTGACGTACCTGACTCATCCAAAGCGTTCAGGGGCGGTGCGGTCGATTACATGGAAAAGCCATTTGATAGCGATATTTTACTAAAACGCATGAACGAAGCCATCCAAAAAGATCTGGAGACGCGAGTCCATAAAATTAAAACAAATAAACTTAAAAAACGGGTAAAGCAACTAACGCCTAGAGAGCACGAGGTTTTGATCTTAATAGTTAAAGGATTTTCTAGTAAAGAAATCGGTAAACAACTGAATATCAGTAATCGCACCATAGACGTACACAGAGCGAAGCTGATGGATAAAATGGAAGCTACTGACTTAGCTGAACTTACGGTGATGGCGATGCATTGTGGGTTAATTTAACAATGCCGGGAGCAATATGGTTTGCAAAAATGCCGTTTGCTCGATAAGGCAAAATCGCTGAGGCATAAAAAAGGGGGCTTTAACAAACACCCCCTTTCATTATTTTCTCAACAAATGATACTTGTTTTTAAGCGGTAAAACCTTTTTTGCGACGTTTTACTCCAGCCAAACCTATCAAGGCCGAACCAAACAACCATGCTGCTGCCGGAATAGGCGTTTGGATTCCAGCAACCGTAAAGCTCAGGCCATAAGATGAATGGCCGTCATCACTACCAATACCGGTAATAACCAATTCATATTCTTCGCCACCTTTAAGGTTGGTAAATAAGCCATCCAGCCTTTGAGTGTTATTTGCCGTATCATCGGCGTACTTCAATTTGGTACCCGCCAATTCCGCAGCAAACTTTGTGATTTTACCGATAACTGTCCCGCTCAGGGATATATAAGAATTGGTGGCCGAAGGCGACGCAATGTAATTATCGGGCAGCGTAAATCGGTAGACATCTTCAAACTCACCGATAATATCGCTGTGTCCACCAGTCTGGCTGGTGGTAACCAAACCCCAATTCACTTCCTGCTTGGCTGCATTGGCTTGAAAAGATAAGGCTGATAAAAATAAGCCCATAATTAATAAATAATATTTCATGAAATCTCCTTTATTATAAGCACTTAGAAAAATTAGCATGCCAATAAGCTATTGGCTAGCAAATCAGCAAAAGTAAGTTTCCCAAATGTAATTAGATTAACGCTCCCAGTTATCACTGAACTTGCTGTTTGTGGTTTGAGAGGCGCGATAAAAATTTTAATGAGTTAAAAACACTGAACACAACATAACCCCCCATCCTATGTGAGGTTAATTTAAATATAGACAACATTAAAAAAAATACTAGGCATGGCGAAAAATTCGTTAATATCAAATTTCCAGTAAAATTATTGTCTGTTATTTGTTGTTATTGCTGACATGAATTGATTTACAAAGAAAGTAAGGCTAGGTAATCAGGTTGCCATTCAAGCTTTCAACTTTTTGAAAACCCTTTGGCAAATTTAAGCCACGATTTGCCCTGCTGCCAGAATAATGGGCAATATCATTTGTTCTTAAGGTTAATTGTCTTTTTCCGGATATCACAGTTAATTGACCATTCATGGGTAACGAAGCAATTGCTACAATCCTATCTTTTCCTGTACTTAAGTCTTTGCTCGGAATTTGGATAATTTTATTGCCTTTGCCCTTCGTCAGTTCTGGCAATTCGTTAATTGGAAAAATCAACAAACGGCCTTGCAGGGTCGCTACAGCCAGTAAATCATTTTCGTTGTTTATGAACGCCGGCTTGACGAGCATTGACTTATCCGGGAGTGAAATTAATGCCTTTCCTGCCTTGTTTTTGCTGGCTAATTCTTTTATTTGCACTCTGAAGCCATATCCGGCGCTACTAGCCAGAAGATACCAATCATCTGGATTTCCAGCCAGAAGATAACTGAACAACGAACCCGGCGGTGGATTCAACCGACCTGTTAAAGGTTCACCTTGGCTACGGGCTGAAGGCAAATCGTGGGTATTGCTACTGTATAAGCGTCCCGTCGAATCCAAGATGTAGATCTGCTGCGTTGACCGACATTTGACCGAATCCAGATAACCATCGCCAGAACGGTAGCTCAAGCTTTCCACATCGAAATCATGGCTTTTGGCTGCTCGGATCCAGCCTTTTTCGGACAAAATGACCGTCAGTGGCTCATTGGCGATTAATGCCGTTGTTTCCAGTGCTTGTGAGGCTTCCCGTGCGACGATAGGTGAGCGACGGTCATCACCGTATTTTTCCGCATCTTCTTCTAGCTCGGATTTAATCAAATTATTGAGCAATTCTTTTGACCCAAGTATGGCTTCCAGTTGTTGGCGCTCTTGCTCCAGTTCTGCCTGTTCGCCCTTGATTTTGATTTCTTCCAGCTTAGCAAGATGCCTTAACTTTAATTCCAGAATGGCTTCTGCCTGGATGTCAGTAATGCCAAAGCGTTCGATCATGACCGCCTTAGGATTATCTTCAAAACGGATAATGGCAATGACTTCGTCAATATTAAGGAAGGCAATCAGTAAGCCTTCGAGCACATGCAGCCGTGCCAGCACTTTATCCAGACGGAACTGCAAGCGCTTACGAACCGTTTCTGTACGAAAAGTTAACCATTCGACCAGAATCTCCCGTAGATTCTTAACCCTTGGTCGACCATCCAGGCCGATCATGTTCATGTTAACGCGGTAGCTTTTCTCAAGATCCGTCGTGGCAAACAAATGTGACATCACCTCATCAACATCAATCCGTTTCGATTTCGGCATAATAACCAGGCGACATTGGTTTTCATGATCGGACTCATCGCGTAAATCTTCGATCATAGGCAGCTTTTTCGCCAGCATTTGCGCGGCAATCTGCTCCATCAATTTGGCACCCGACACCTGATACGGCAGCGCCGTGATGATAATATTGCTATCTTCCTGCTCGTATTTGGCACGCATTTTTATTGAGCCGCCTCCGCTGATGTACATTTTTTGTATATCGTCGGCGGAGGTGATGATTTCCGCTTCGGTGGGGTAATCCGGACCTTTGACATATTCCAGCAATTGTTCCAGCGGCGCATCAGGTTTATCGAGTAGATGAATACACGCACCGGCGACTTCCACCAGGTTATGCGGTGGGATATCGGTAGCCATGCCTACTGCAATGCCCATCGTACCGTTGAGCAACAAATTAGGCAGTCTTGCCGGTAACATGACGGGTTCTTTTAAAGTACCGTCGAAATTGTCCGACCAATCAACCGTGCCTTGTCCCAGTTCACTCAGCAAGGTTTGGGCATAAGCGGTCAAACGCGATTCAGTGTAGCGCATGGCGGCAAAGGATTTAGGATCGTCCGGCGACCCCCAGTTGCCTTGCCCGTCGATGAGCGGATAACGGTAAGAAAAATCCTGCGCCATCAACACCATGGCTTCATAGCAGGCGGAATCACCGTGTGGATGGAATTTGCCTAACACATCGCCCACTGTCCGGGCTGATTTTTTGTATTTGGCGAGTGCGGTTAATCCCAATTCCGACATTGCATAAACAATACGCCGTTGCACCGGTTTTAAACCGTCAGCGATATGCGGCAAAGCGCGGTCTAAAATGACGTACATGGAATAATCCAGGTAGGCTTTTTCCGCAAATTCCTTTAATGGCAAGCGTTCGAAATTGTCTTGTACTACACCCATTAGCTTAACTCTTCCTCGTCAATATCGCTGTTTAACGCACGGACTTTTTCCAGACTTTCCTGGCGCAATTTCTTACGTATTTCCGCAGCGGCAAAATGCCGTTTTTCTTCCTCAGTTTCTAATGTCAACCGCTGTATTTCTATCGTTTTACCATTTTCATCCAAGGCCACCATTGTAAAATAACAGGACGTAGTATGGCGTTTTTCATGCGTCCTGAGATTCTCAGCGACAACTTTAATGCCAATTTCCATCGACGACCGCCCAACGTGATTAACGTGCGCCATAAACGTAACCAGTTCACCAACATGCACCTGCTGGCGGAAAAACACCTGATCCAGCGCTGCGGTGACCACATAGCTTTTACAATATTTCGCCGCACAAGCATAAGCAACTTGGTCGAGCAATTTCAGTAACGATCCACCGTGGACATGGCCGGAAAAATTGGCCATATCGGGTGTCATGAGGACGGTCATTGTTAGGTATTTTTCTTGTTTAGTCATTAGGTATTGGTGATGTAGATTATCGTAGGTTGGGGTGAGGAACGAACCCCAACAGAAAGTAGAATATCAATTGTTGGGGTTCACAAGTTCACCCCAACCTACGTGCTACGCGCTATAAAAGTTGGTTTACAAATGTTCGAGCCACTTCCAATTCTGGGTCTGTTTTTAAGTTTTTATTTAAAACCTCGCTAACCCATTTGGGGCCATGATTACCAACGCTTTTCACAAAACCCTCTAGTTCACCAACTTCTAGTATTAAAAATCCCACTGCTTTAAATTGAGTTTGTACCCTTTCAAATGCCTGGGTAGCATTTCCACTTGGAATAAAAGGCTTACCGACCTCTTTAGCTTCAGTCCATGCAGATGCTTTTTTAAGAATTTTCTGGATTTCAGTAATTTTCCCCTTTGGGAAAATTCTATCGTTTATTGTTTTTAAACAGTTATTTAATTCATTTTTAACATCTTCGGTTAAAAACTCTGGCCTCTTTTGTTCAATTTCTTTTTTCACTAAATTCCAATCTTGTTCAACATCAATCCAATTCCCGCCTAAATCTTCATAGATTTGCTTTATTGGATAAATATCATTAAGCACGTCAAAATCACTAACAACTTTAATAGGTACGTTTAGTTTTTTTAAGGCTTTGATAGCAGTTGGTGTCCGATGTTTACCACCACAATGAATAAATAGAATATCGGGAGCAATTGAATCAGCATTATCAAATTGGGCTGAAAGCACTGCTGAAAAGAACCTGCAATCAGAATCACTTTCACAAATCACTACATTTGAATGAAATAGTCCGTTTAAAATATTTGAATGTCTTAATAATGAGTCGTTCCAAATATTATTTATATCTGAACTATTTAAGACACTGACTTTATTAATTGCAGCTACTCTTTGAATACGAATAATTTTTAGGTTGGAGACATTCGCGTCTAAAAGGCCCTTTAGAAAATCCTCACTATGCGTCGCAAGAAATAATTGCCTTTCGGACGGCAAATCCTTTGCAAGCATTTTCCCTAACAATCGTGCTTGTGGTGGATGTAAAAATGCTTCTGGTTCATCAATAAAAAGAATGCAATGATTAGAAATAAATGTGTTTAACAACACGCCGACAAAACTTCTCATTCCGTCGCCCTGTTCCTGCAATAAATCAAGTTTTTCAAGCTCATCTAGATATCCTCTTGAAACTCTATCTTCATCCCTCTTGGGAATTGGTTTTTGACCAACATATAACGGCACTGTCTGTCCAGCATTTCTATGAACAATTAGGTCAATACCGAATGCCTGACGGAAGTACGCACTAAATTTTAGTTCCACTGAGTCATCTTTCTGTAGAAAGTGAATGGGATGATTTGGAGCTTCTTGCGTTAAATTAACACTTTGAGGTGAATTTGCAGCTTTAATTCTATCTTCAGTTGTTAATGAGTTAATGAATACAGGGGCTAATTCGGACAAACCTTCTTGACTTCTCCAATAATTTTTTGCATTGGACTCATAAATGCTAAAGTTTAAGCCGGCATAATTAGGAAGGGGGTCGTGTGAATATGTTTTTCTTGAACAAGATTCAAGAAAATTTATAAGATCTGCTTCACATCCTTCTTTCTCAAAGTTTAAGCTTTTAATAACTTTATTATTGTTATTCTTATTTCTAAGCAGCCGAGCTGCTTCCTTTAAAGATGCACTTTTCCCGGCATTATTAGGCCCCACAAAAACCACAATATCATTTTTATCAAAAGTGATTTTTGTAGCATCACTAAATTCAATTTCTGTAATCCAAATTTTCGCTGTCATTTTTTATATTTTGTATTAAATCTCTAACTATAGGCTGATCGAAATCTGTAAAAAACACGGTAGGGCGGGTCAAGACCCGCCTTACGAATTCTTGTAAAATAACCCGGTTATTTCATCGTTAGGGGAATCGATATTTTCCGGTACGGTAAATTCGCATTCGGCAATACCGATGCGGCACGAAACATCTTTTTTCTGGATGGTAGGCACCATCCGCGCAACTGGCTTACCGTTACGCGAAATCACAAATTCGCTTTCTTCAGCCCGTATGAAGTGAAACGAAATACCGGAAACCGAAGTCACGAAACCCCGGATTCCGCTACGCTCCATCCAGGCTACGCATCTACGTTATTAGAGTCTTATGGCAGCGCAACAAAATTTTGCAAGAAGTCCCGTGCCGATTGGGTATCCAGCCGATAAATCACATTGGTTGCAACGCACTGCATGTCTCCGGTTATCGTTGTGCCTGCAATGACGGTACTTTCATTGTCGCCGCTACCGGTAAAGTTGGGGCCGCCGGAATCGCCGTAGCAGGCACCGCTGTCGCCGGTGGCTTGATTTTGCGACAAACGCAACCACGACTTATTTAAAGCATTAAAGGACTGCACCGACCATTCGCGGGTATCTTCATGGGCGATAATGGGTTGGCCTTGACCGTCGAAATTGCGTTCTTGCCCACCGTAACCGACGGCGGTGTAATGTGTGCCTTTCAATAAGCCGTTAGCTTTTAATGTGTCGAATAATCCTAAGGTCGGCAATTGTGCAGGTGTAATACTGGTAATCGCTTGATCGAATACAATGACTGCAATATCGTGTGGATCGTTTTGGGCGGGACTGTATTGCGGATGCGGGATGAAAATACCGTTATATAACGTTGTTGCGGTCGCCGCATTAGGTTCGAAGGTGACGCTGACATTGTTGGGATCAACCGGATCGCAGTGGGCTGCCGTCAACATGACTGTTGGGCTGATTAACGTGCCGCTGCAATAGGCATATAAATTCCCGTTTTGGTCGGTATCGAGTAATGCGCCGACTTCCGGATGTTTTGTTCCATCCAGTTCGCCGTAAGTAATTGCAAACCCTGGACTGCTCAATACTGCCATTAACAATCCTAATGCGTAGCTATAGTTATTTTTCATCTTTTCCTCATGTTTAAAGTTCGATCTTCATTTTTTACAACAATAACACTATATGTCTAGCGGCTTTCAGTCATACATTTAAACTGGTTATTTTGCGTTGGTTTTTTCCTTGCCCAAACTCGCTAAAATGGCCTTCTTATCCCATTTCAATTTTTCGCAATCCGCACATAAATGCCCTTTAATATAATTTTCAATGGCTTGTATCCGGTTGGCGGTATCGGGATGAGATGACATCCATTCAGGTCCATTTGCTTTGCCTTTAAAGGCTTCCTGCATTTTTTTGAAAAAAGTGACCATACCTTGCGTGTCAATTTTGCTTTTTTGCAGCAGGGCAATTCCTTTCATATCCGCATCGGACTCGGCCTGGCGGCTGAAATACTGGGCGGAGACCTGATGCGCCAAAATCATCATTACCGCATTGGCATCGCCCAGCACTAGCAAAACACCGGCGGCAATGCCAGAGCTGATAATCATGTTCTTTAAAGCATGGCGTTGTTCGACATGCTGGATTTCATGGGCTAACACACCAGCGACTTCGTTGGGTGAATCCGCTTTTTCCAGTAAGCCTTTGTTGACGATGACTATGCCGCCGGGTAAGGCAAAGGCATTAATGGCGGGATCATTCGAGAGATGCCATTGGTATTTGTAAGCTGAATTTTTGGTCAAGCGGTCGCCGATTTTTTTAACGGCATCCACAGCAATCCCCTTATCTATCAACGTACTTTGTGACTTTAACGAGGTCAAGACAGACTGACCAATCTTGTTTTCGGTCGCCAAGGACACTTGCCCTGCAACCCAGGTGATTGCCGTATCATATTGCCAAACCAATAAGATTGCAGCCAAAGCCAGGGTGCAGGCCGAATAGATGGCTGTTTTCCAAACCAGGCTCTGCCCCAATGTGGCTCGTTGCCATTTATGCAAGCCATTTACCGATTGCTTGGGTAGTGCGTTAATAAGAGTCTTTTGTGTTTCCAAGGAAGAGGGGATTAACAGCCAGCTTTGATCCTGGAATTGCCAGCACAATTGTAATTGGTTGTGATCGAAGCTACCAATTCTGGCTTCCAATTCGGTAAATCTCACCGCATGTTTATATGTGGGTAGATAAAGGTGATCCTGTTCAAGCACGCAGACTGTCGGATGTCCGGCTACGGGTAAGTCAGGGCCAAACAGAAGAATGGGGATTTCTACCGACATATTATTTGTCGAGGTATACAGAGGCGATAACAAAACCGATTATGGCAAGTAGATAAATTTTACCCATCCAGGATGACCGGCTATTGCTGCCGGTTAAGGCTGAACTCATCAGTATTTTGCTTAAACGATTCATCGGCAAGGATTGTATCCATACTTTGCCGGGGCCCGATACCGTGGCATAAAACAAGCCTTCGCCACCAAATAAACTGGTTTTTAGCTTGCCAGTGTATTTAATGTCGTAACGCACCGTTGATGACATGCCAACCAAACAACCAGTGTCGATTTTTAGTTCATCGTCCGGTGCTAACACTGCTTCTTTGAGTGTACCGGATGCATGGATGAAGACGATACCTTGACCGCTGATTTTTTGCATGATGAAACCTTCACCACCAAAAAAACCGACCCGCAATCGTTTCTGAAAAACCAATTGAATTTTTTGTCCCAATTCACCGGCAAGATACGCGCCTTTTTGGCAAATAATCATGCCGCCGTATTCACCCAGATTAATGGGGATAATTTCGCCTGGACTGGGTGCGGCAATAGCGATAGTTTGCGGTTTGCTTGACGTATTGCGATATACCGAACTGAACATGGATTCACCTGTGAATGATCGCTTAAGCGCATTCCAGAAACGACCGAGTACCCCAAAAGAAGACGCACTACCATCGCCCAAGATCGTGTCGATGGTGACATGTTTGTCCACGTACATCATTGCACCTTGTTCGGCAATGGCTTGTTCACCTGCTTCCAGGGTTATTTTGATGTATTGTAAATCGTTGCCGGTGACGGTGTAGTTTAGGGGCATGGTTTTATCCTGATTGCAGGGTGCAAAGCGAACTGTGCTCCAAAATGTCCGTGCAAGTTAGAGGCATAAATTTTAGGCGTACTTCACGGCGATAGTCAGGGAGATATAAAACCTGAATACACCTCCCATACTATAAACGTACTTGATTTAAGGATAGATGACTTTTGGCTTAAAGTAAGCGGCAGGGTATTTGGGGTCAAATTGTTCCTGCTCTGGCTCAGCGGCAACTGCGCTTTCGTCAGAATAGATAACTTTAGACTCAAAACTTGCCGCAGGGTACTTTTCATCCACGATAGTTGCTTTGGTCAGTTGTGTTTGCCCTGCTGCATTCTCGTCTATATACGTTACTTTAGGCTGAAAATTGGCGGCCGGATACTTATCATCTGTTGCAGATGTCTGTGCTTGGACGGCACTTTCGTCAATATAAGTTACTTTAGGCTCGAAACTTGAGGCCGGGTATTGATCATCGGTAACAGCAGAAGCCATGATTGAATTCAAGGATATGACGGATATAGCCAGGCTCATAAGCATTGATTTTTTCATAAACGGTTAATCTCCAATCGTCGTTAGTTAGATCCAGCATAAACAATCTACATTAGCGTTTCGAGTATCGAATATTTTCTTTCAAACCGCAACCGTTTTTAAACGTGATAAGGCCAAAGTTGCCACCTGAATAGGAAAGACTCTAAAAGCATTTTCTTGTGAGCGGATATTTTTTTATAAAAAGGTAAGCTCAAAATATGTTGAAGTTTGACAAAATAACGCCAGGAAAAAGCCGTTAACATGTGATATATGTCGCAAAAATGCAATTAAATGAATCACATAAAATATTTATTGTGACTTAAGTCTCAGATAAGAAACCGAGGGCAGACTACCTTAAGCCCTGAGTAATGTACTCGCTCATCTTACAAATACAACGAGGCTTTAACTAGAATGCAAATGAAAATAGCTAACCCAAAATTTGATGGCTTATCGAAAAAGCCAATGTTTCAAACAACATTAACCCTGCAAAAAAAGCCGCTTGCTTTTTTGATGCTGGCCTTACTGATCGCATCCCCGGCCACTCAGGCGGTTTCAGTAGGCATGTCAGAACATCAAGCCGTACTTGATCTTGTGCCTACGAAAGCGATGGATCGCGAAGTCGTAAAAAGCGGAGCCTGGTCAAATCCTGCAACCTGGAGCGGAGGGCAACTGCCCGCAGCAGGACAAAATATCCTCGTACCGGCAGATAAGTCACTACTGGTCGATGTTGCCAGTGATGTCAGCATCAATACCTTAAGAGTAGATGGCGTTATCGAGTTTGCTAGCACGAAAAATGTAAAAATCAAGCTTGATACTTTGGTGGTTAGCGAAATAGGCACCTTCAAAATCGGTTCGGAAACCAATCCTGTCCCAAATGCAAACAAGGTTGAAATTATTGTCGCCAATAATGGGGCAATTGACCGTAAATGGGATCCTAGTAACGTAAGTCGGGGTGTGATTTTGCAAGGCAAGACCCAAATTTATGGCGCGCAAAAATCGGCTTTCCATGCACTTTCTGTTAAACCGGATATTGGTTCAACCCAGATCCAGCTTGCTTCGTTACCAACGGGTTGGGCTGTTGGCGATATGGTTGTGGTAACGGCGGGGCAATATCACGCAAAGATGTATTATGAAAATAGCTTCGTCACCGAAGATGAAGTTAGAAGAATTAAATCGATTTCTGGCACCGCCATAACATTGGGCAGTGTAAACGATTCAAATGTATCAGCGCCGCTGGCCTATAACCATATTTCCGCTATTGCAAATATGCCTGTTTATGCCGCTAATTTGACCCGCAATGTTGTTTTCAGCAGTGAAGGCGGAAGCTCAGTTCCGGCCAGTCAACGCGGGCATTTCATGGTTATGCATACGCCGAATGTTGTTGTCAAAGGTGCGGGTTTTTATTATTTTGGGCGTACCGATAAATCTAAACCGGTCGATGATTTTAAGCTAACTGGTGGTAACGGGGGGCGGCGTGTCGTAAAAAATGGGCAGTTTGTCGCCGATTTAAACAATAATCCGCGTGGTCGATATGCAGTTCATTTTCATCATACCGGCGTTAGCAACATAAACATTCCGCCTGTCATCTGCTCAGGTAATGCGGTGTTTTCAAGTCCTGGTTGGGGCTTTGTCAACCATACTGGCAATGTAGTCATGGAAAATAACGCGTCTTACGATGTGTTTGGTAGCCATTACGTGTCAGAAGATGGCAACGAGCTGGGTTCTTTCAAACATAACATCGCCATTAGGGCGCAAGGTAGCAATCGGCCTTTCCCGATGGGTGAGTTTAACCATGATATCGGTCACTCTGGCAATGGGTTTTGGTTGGAGTCAAGAAACCTGTCGGTTGAAGACAATGTGGTGTCTGGCGTTAAAAATGCGGGGTTAGTGTATTTCCAACGTAACCCTATCACGCCTCCAGCCGACTTGATGATTCCCAAGGAAAATCTCCTGACCCCTAATAAGGAGATAGTTAGGAATTTGCCGTCAATTTTTTACGCACAAATACCTATAACCGACGATAAGAATAACACGGTGCTATCAAGCGGTTTGGCATTGAAAGTGGTCAAAGGCGGGGGAGGGCAAAATCACGATGTCCGCAATATGTTCCAGTCTTTGAAAGGCTATTCAAATAGAGAAGGGCTTGCGTTGTCCTATACTGAAAAATATACCTTCAGGGATTTACATTTAATTGCCAACCCTAAAGCCAAGAGAGCACATATTGGTGTCAGCATTGCAAAGCGGACTAATGACATTGTACTGGTCGATGCAGAAGTCAATGGCTACCTTCATCCTGTTGTTACCGGGACTTCGGTAACAGGTCAGCCAGACGAAACTGCGGCTATTTTTGTCAACGTTTTGGTTGATGGTCGACCGATAAATCTTGCCACTGATATCCATAAACCTAACCTATCTTTTCAAAGCAACTACAACCCTGACATACACCAAGCATTGACTTTGTCGGACACCGTTAATTCTTCTGTATTGAAGTTTACGCCGAATGCTGATGCGCCGACCGCTCTTTCAGGTGCTTATACTTTTGTGGTGCGAGGCATAAAAAGCGATTCGTTGGGGGGGATTGCTTTTAAATCCGATTGGGATAAGCCGTCGCTTGAAGCGATTAAACGTAATGGATATTTCATTCGTCCCGATGGTAAAAAAGCCATCGTCATTACGGATATTTATACCGATCGATTGAATGGGCAGACTAGGAAGTACGATACACTGATCAACTTTACGCCGGGATATCATGCGATAGGGTCTAGCCTAGGCCAATTGGCGAATTAAGATAGCAATAGAGATAACGTAGCAGGGAAGGTTGGTGTGATAAATCTCGCACCAACCTTTTTTGTTTTTACAACTATTTGCGATGTACCCTTAAAGTTTTATCATCATTCCTGCCGTATTTACAGCGTCCTCTAGCCTTTGGCTTTTTGAACTATTAGCGATACGGTCAAGGTCAATTCTGGCGGTTTATAGGGCTACGCCCGTCCAGATCAATAATCTCCAAGTCAACAATCTTGCCGCTTGCAGATACCGTCCGCCGTTTAAGAGACTGACAACAAGAACCAATATGCATCATTTTTATTGTCGATTTTTATGTGGTATTTTCCTTTGGCATAATTGACCTTAATGGGCTCTTGTTTTTTACCTGAGCTGTCCAGAGGAAAGAGCTTTAGTCCTATAGGTGCCGAAACAGTTATCTCGCCAACGACAGGTTCTGAAAAGAAAGGTAATTTTTTACCACCGTTGGCCGTTTCTGAGCGAGCCATGAGGGTAATAAAAATCGTTTTTGACTCCTTGAGCGGCTTATTTTCCAAGCTTTGTACGGCAACCACAGCTTGCTTTGCGTCAATCTCAAAACTAACATCCCGCAGGTTAATTTTCTCCCCGCCAATCCAGCCCGATACAACTTGCGACTTGGCCGTATCAATAGTGTGGATGCCTTTGTTCCAATCGCGTTTTAATTCGCCCGTATCCGATTGGACAAAATTTTGGCCTTCAGGAATGAAGTCCTTGTTTGCGTCGGTGATGACAGATGCCATGGGGTTGTTGCTTTTAAGCCAGGGCAGTTCCTTCGTTTCTGGCACAGTGACCGTAAACCGGCTGGTTTCCAGTAATGTCCTGATGGTTTTTGAAGTGCTAGGATCCTGTTTTTTATAGAAAAAATCATCCTTGCTTAATTTTAACTCGTAGTTATGCTTTGCGGGCGCAACATGGGATTGCCGATAAAGTAACGCGGCGGCCGGCATCAATCCGGTTATTGCCGGGTCGTTATACGTTGACCAGATGCTTTTCATAGGTTTATTGCCCAATGGTGCTTGGCTGTAGCCGAATGACATCATGGCATCCCAGCCTTGCAGATCAGCGATGCTGGCAACATACAGTGGCGTTGTAAAGCGATCCTCGACTAGCGGTGTGGTATTTGTGTTCCATTCCGAAACGGAGAGCGGCTTTGCGGTTACTTGTGCCGCGCCTATCCAGGTTAAGAAGCCTGGATTGTATCTGGGGTTATATTTAAATTCCTCGGCTTTGCCATAAGAATGGCTATCTATAAGGTCGCCGTCAGTTAAAGAAGGCAAGCCAAAAAGCCCCATATAACCCCAACTATTGGTGGTTGCGATCATTGATTTTGCACCCAGGCCGCGTAAATGGGCGAGCATTTTTTGATTGAATCGATGTTCAACATCGCCTAAATAAATCTTCGGCTCACCCATTTGCCAAGTCGCTCCGGCCTTTTTGCTTGATAGGCCGGTATTCGCGGAAAAGCGGTTGATGTCGTCCTTAAAGACGGCGGTATGTTGGGGTACTCCTTTATTGGGAAGGAACAGGTTGCCGAAGTGTTGGGTTAGATCGTTTTCGTTAGTTATCAATAGTGCAATAACTGCCGGATCATTTTTATAAGCAAGCCCGGTAAGGGGGTTGACGTGATTTAATAACGTTTCATTAAAACGCTGCATCTGCTTTTGGATGCTTTCATCATAATAATTGAAGCCTTTAATGTCAGCGTTGTTTTTACCTTTGGCTAATTCCTCAAATTTATCAATGCCATCATTTTTGGTAACCTTCCTGCCTACATGCAGATCCAGCCATAGATAAATTCCCTCATCTTTCAAGTATTTTATCCATGTATCAAGTTTTTTAAGGGCTTCAGCCGAAAGATCTTGGGTATTGTTTTCCGGATTGCTAAAAATGTTCGGCTTGACCCATGCGCTATCATAGTGGTGGATTCTGACCAAGTTATAGCCAAGTTGCGCTAGCCGTTTTGCGTGGATTTTTATATCGCTGTCGGGTGTTTTGAATAACGCGTAAGCCATGATGTTGGTGCCCCAAAATTTGGAGGGCGTACCATCTGCAAAAACAAGTTTATCAGCTTGGGCTTTAACATAGCCATGCTTACCGGCGGGTAAGTCGTTGGCATTTAGAAAGGATAAGTCAATCGGGGATGTTGTCGCCGATAAAATATCTTTGTGCCAGTTTTCAGTATTGCCGGAATTTTCAATGGATTCCATTGCATTGGCAATGCGCGCATTGTTACCCGAAACGGTCACAGTCATCGTGGTTTCTTCATTGCCTTGTTTTACTGCGGTAAAGAATAGGGCGCGAATTTTGTTGGGTTGATTTTTTTCAAAGCCAATTTTTGCCAGGGCAGGCGAAAACTTCACTTCCAGATTTTGGCCGTCAGGCGTTTGCCAGCGCCAGCCCTGGTTGTTCGGTAAAAACTCAGGGTTTTTCGCCCGGCTGTCAAAACTTGCCGAATCCAGTTTAAGATTAAAAGCTATTCCAAACCCGATAGCATCAGGGATATCGGTTTTTTTATGCCAGTTGTAAGTCCAAATAACCTGATTGTTGCTTGGTCGTGCAACGCTGGAGAAATCGATGTCCAAGGCTTTAACCTCCCCGGCAAATTCAGCAGAAGAAGGCTTGTCTTTCCTGATTGTTTGGCCGGGTTTCTTTCTGGCACCGGCCCATGGTTTCCAGTTTGGCCCCCATCCTATGTATTTTGCGTCGACGACAGATGCTGTTCTATTCGTTATATTGGGCAGCGATGTCCGCTTATCAACAGTAATGGCATCAAAGCCATAGGCTACCGTGTTGGATATCACGGCGAAAGAGAAAATGATTTTGGTGATGAAAGGTCGCATAGTATTTCCTGGAGTAGGTAAAGCAACTCGATTATTAGTCTACGCGACCGATTTTAACAGCTTGATAAAAATACTGCGTCTAATTTTTCTCCATTGAAAACATTGAAGTATAAGCAAAGTATCATACTGATAAGCAATTAATTTGTCTCACCAAGCTGTTGGATATAAGCCGCAATTTGGTCAATTTCGGTAGTTGTCAGTACTATATTGCTATGCGCCTTTATGGACGCGCTAACGGTTGCTGCAGAGCCATCATGTAGATAAGGTGCAGTGTTCCATACGTCCTTTAATGTAGGGGTATCAAATCCAGTCAATGCTGAGCCTAAACGCTTGCCACTGCTGGTTTTTATCGTACCTACGTTATGCAATTGCCCGGTCGGGCTATCGGTGAAAGGTGTGCCACTATGACAACCATTACAACCGGCGCTAGTAAATAGCGTTTTACCCAGTAACGCAGGTTCTGTCAGATTGCCGTTGCTGTCTCGTAGTGGGCTTGGGGCAAAGGTTTTTAAAGAGTCTACATAAGCCGCCAGTGCATCCAGATCGGCGCTCTTGCCAGCTTTGGCTGCACCCAGAGAGTTTTGGGTATTGCTAAAGTCAGTATCAGTCATTAAACCGGTACCTGCTGCTAGACTTCGAATTTGTCCTTCAAAATCCTGAACTTCATCGAAATTACCCGTCCAATGCAACCTTCCTTGAGCCATGCCGCCATGTCCCCGTAAGTCAACCGTGTTACGCAAGCCCTCACCAAAACCGGTTAAATCCCATACCCTGCCATCGTGACCGCCATCGTTGTGACAGGCTGCACAGCTAAGATAGCCATCACGTGCCAGACGCGTGTCTTTGGCATCGTAGAATAATTGCTTGCCATTCAATACGGTAGGCGATAATTTTTCATTACTAACTGAAGCCATTTGTGCGATGACTGGAGGTATTGTATCGACTCCGTTTAACATATCAGTTAGGTCAACCACGCTGACACTGCGATCCATAAAGTTGTTCACATACAGTTTTTTACCATCCGCAGATACGGTCAGGCCATCTGGTGCCCTGCCAACGTCAACCCTAAACAATTCGCGGCTTGCGTAGGCATCGACAACCGCGACTTCACGGGTATTTTCAAGGGCGACAAACAAGTAGTTTCCGGACTTATCAAACCGTGCAGCACTTGCCATGCCTGAGTTGTTGAAATCAATCCTGTTTGCATAAACTTCAGCAAGGGTTGTCATATTGATCTTTGAGCTTATGCCGCGCACTGTATTTTCAAAAGTCAGGTTGCTTGTGATGTTTTTCCTGTAGACACCACGCTTTACATTGTCTTTCTTGGATGGAACCCATGCGTTCTTGCCGTCCGGTGAGATAGCCACCATAGCCAAGTAGTTCGGGATACCATAACCGTTTATCTCTGAATCTAGTATTTCGTTATGTTGAAGGACTATGGTTTTTTGGATTGCCATTGTGCTTGCGCCAACCACCACCACTTCACCGCCAAATTTTACGGTATTCACTGTTGTAAGCACGGTCTTGGTGCTTTCGCCCGGCAACGGCGGGGTGATAAAACGTGAAACCAAAACGGTTGCGTCGTTATTGGTCACCGCAAGATGCCGTGGATTGGCACCGACATCCAGACTGGTTAATAAATCCCCAGTGGTTGAGTTTAGCTTAAGTAATTTGCCTGTGGCCTCGAGCGCTACGTAAGCAGACGCACCAGAAGGCGCGAAGGTTATGCCAAACGGTTGCGAGGCATAGGGCAAGCTAAGTGTTTGTTGAACGGTTAGGCTAACCGGGTTAATCATCGAGATTGTGGCATCGGCCTTATTCGTGACCCATAACTGACCACTGGGGGCAACAGCGATAGCTCTGGGTGATTTTCCGACGGGTATTTCAGCAACTTTGCTATTGGTGTCCGTATTGAAAACACTCACCGAGTCATTATCCTGGTTTACCACCCAAAGACGATTGTTTCCCGAGCCAACAGTGATTGCCATGTTGGACGACAGCGCTGGTTCCTTAAGCGTTTTCTTGCCATAGACCGCTTGTTTAAAGGTTATTGAGTTAGTGGCACCATTGTCCACTACGGTTAACTTCACTAAATAGATGCCAGCCATCTTGAACGTATGAGTGACCGAACCCGATGATGAATATGCGGTTTCTGCGGTACCATCACCGAACGACCATTTAAACATTGGGCTAGCGCCATCTTTAGTGCTTCCCAAGTAGGTAATCGGCTTGGCGACCTCTTTTGGCTGAGCAATTACAGGGTTGATCTGTACTGACGACGGGTTGATTGTCCAGATAAAGTTAAGTGCAGAAGCGCCACCTTTTGGGTCTGACACATTTACGATTACATCATATGAACCGACACTTGTTGGTGTCCCGTCAATAAGACCTGTCGAAGCGTTGATTGTTAATCCAGCAGGGAGGCCAATTGCGCTGTAAGACAAGCTAGCGCCTTCTGGATCTGTCGCTACGATCTCAAGACTAGAATTAACGCCAATAGTCCCTGTTTGTTCGGTGATCGTCGTTACGATAGGCGGTTGGTTCGGTTGCTGCCAAGCCCTATGCATGGCACCGATAGCATTAAGCGAAACATCAGCGCGTCCGGTAAAACCAACGATTTCCCGTCCAGCAGGGACGGTGATATCAAATAAATTCGTATCAAGGCCACCTGATGCCGTGCCATAAGGCCCCATTACTCGACCCGTATTAGTCACAAAACTGATTTGGCTAATGCTTGAACCATACAAGCCATAAATCCTTACAAGGTATTCGTCAGCAGGCCACGTAACATTTTGCGCGGTACCAGTATTGCCACCATGCTGGATTAGTTCGCCCGTATTCAAGACTGCCTGTACGGAGTCAATCACGCTACTGGTATTAATGTTGATGCTTGTCAATACCTGATCTGTGCCAACGTTATCCCTAAAGATATCGCCGGCGCCGCTGTTACCAGAAACGCCAGTCGCAACGGTTGTTCTTTTGTCCACGATGTTCCAGACAAAATTTGTCGCTATGGTGTTTGTGCCGTCAGTCGCAGAAACAACAACAAGGTTATTCCCTGTCGTTGTTGGGATACCGGTGATTTGGCCTGATACCTGGTTAATATCCATTCCTGCTGGCAATCCGACCGCACTAAATGTAAGCGGATTATTGTCCGGATCAACAGCAAGCATGTTTAACGATGCCCCGGTATTGACGGTTGAGTATTGCGTCCCCGGATTTGTCAAGACCGGTACATTCGACGTCGTCACCTTTATGACTTTGGCAACAGAAGGCACGCCTTGGGCATTCAGGGCGAACAACATCCAATAACCAGGTGTCATTACGTTTGGATTGGTATGGAGGGTAAGACTATAAGTTCCTTGATTATTCTCGATGAACGGCACGTTAAGGAACTGCATATCAGTATTCAAGGCATGGGTCGTGGACGACATTTTTATCATGCTAAACTTTGTGACACTGGATGACGCGGCAACTTCAATAACGCGACCATAAGACACAAGGCTTGGCGCATTGAATATGTCAGGACGCGCAGCAAGCGACCCATCAGGGTTAAATAGGTATGCTGGCGAGTATACCTGCGAGTCAGGGTGGCTTGATGCGACCTGTGCAGGATTAGTGACGCTACCAGGCAAGCCGCCGCCGCCAGACCATACCCTGCCGTCAGTCATCAGCAAGGCAACGGAATGGTAGTTGCGCGGCACGTCATGCGGCGCTACAGTGCGCCATACACCTGTTGTTGGATTCCATATCTCCGGGGTCATCTGCGTGTTCGTGTCCGTGAACTTTGCCCCTGAAGTATTTCCGCCGATAACCATGACTTCGCCATTGGGAAGCACTACCTCATTATGGAAGATACGCGCAAAATGCATGTCGGCAACCAGTGTCCGGCTGGGTATGTTACTGTTCAAATCAATGACAGCGGCCTTTTTGGTTCCAGCCGTCCCAACTTTACCACCGGCTTGCAATAATTTGCCTTCATCAAACATGATGCCGGGCGTATTGGCAAGGTTCCAGTCGTTTCTAATTGAAACCGGTAGCACGGCACCATTGTTTTCGGTGTCTATAAAATGCATTTCAGGCGTGTGGCCTGAATGGAAAATCTGTCCGTTGGGTGCCAAATGAAGGTGAGGCAACATGTTTTTTGGTTCTGTTTTGGTGGGAAAATCCAGGATTCCCTTTTGAAGGCTGGCACCGTTTAAATAAGACCAGCCCGAGCCTTGGTTCCAAATTTCCGGATATGGGCTGCCTGGATCGCCAACTGCCGTAAATACTTTTCCGTTTGGCAAAGCAACTGAGCCGTTGTACCACCGCCCCACGTTCATATTTTGGATTTGTGTCCAAGAGTTTGTTAGATAATTGAATGTACTGGTTGCTTTTACGGATGCAGGGCTAGCCAGGTCACCACCGGCAACAAAAACACGCCCATCTTCAAGCATTACGGGTACACCGCAAAACATGGAGTGTGTTGTGTTGTTGGCCGTAGTGAATTGCCCTGTTGCTGGATCCCAGATAGAAGCATAAGTGTAGCCTTTGACGCCGCCAAAATGATTAACTGCGCTTGCCCCCCAGGCTATTATCCTACCATCGGGGAGATTGGCTGCAGAGGCAAACACCAACGGCCAAGTCGTCACTGGCTCCCACTCGCCATCAATGCCAGGGTTATTGCCAATCGCAAAAGCATTGCTTATGAACCGGGTCAGGACAGAACCGTCCCATTGCGACAAAAAGTCTGTTAGCTTCTCATAAAGGGGTTTGTTTTTTTCTGCTTTTATGGTCTGCTCAAAGATATACCTGTCTTGGTATTCATGGTTGTCCATGGAATCGACCGCTCCGTGCCCATAACAAATACCGGACACAAACCAGACCAATAAAGTTACGGTTGAAAGTATTCGGGGTGCCGGTCTATCTGCCATTATCTTTTTGCCTCTTAATTTTTTACAAGTTACCTGGATATTTGATCGGCCAGCGACCAAATCAGGCACGAATTATTGGTTAACACGATGGAAAAAAAGTGCCACGCATTTTTAAAACTGCCCAATTTTTCTATAAAAGCCCTAAAATTTCGGGATTGTGGACAGTTTAGTTAGGGGACGATTTCGCTCATCATTAAGCAAAAGTACCCGCTTTTCCGCACCGCACTTTCACCTTTGTCTAGTGCCGCATCATATAGAAAATAGATATAAAATAAATACGTACAATTACTTACTCAAAATGGTTATAAATGGCCGGATAAAATCGGCTATTTATTTACCTGTTTTGCACAGGTAATTAAGATTCAATAATGTATCATTGCTAGATTAATATATTGTTGATGGAAGTCGCACTTTGATCATTGAAGTTTAAGCTAAGTGAAAATTGTCACACTGAACACTTGCAGATTTCATAATGCCGCAGTTTATACTTGCTATCTTAAGCTACTGATAACCCATTGACTTAATTAGGATGAAAGCCACTTTAGTTGCCCTGGGCATCTGGTTGATAAGTTTGTCATTAAACCTTCCGACCTATCTAAGCCAACGTCAGGTCGTATTGGCAGGGCGAACTGTTTATTATTGGCAACCTACTTATCAAACAACTCATCTGAAAAGCCCGATTATCATCTTTTCGCATGGGCTGGGCGGATGTGGCAGACAATCTAGCCATATTATGGCGACCTTGGCTGAACACGGTTACTGGGTTTTTGCGCCCAACCATCAGGATGCCAAATGCTCGCCTTTTAGATCGGAGCCAGCCAGATTGAGGCCGGGTGTGAGTTTTAAAGACGGCGTGTCATGGTCAGATCAGGCTTTTATTGATCGGCGCGACGATATTCTTGCCGTGATCGAGGCGCTGAAAACCAGCCAACAGTTTTCAGCCGCAATCGAATTCAGCAAGTTGGGGCTTATGGGGCATTCGCTGGGCGGCTATACGGTTTTGGGGTTAGCGGGGGCAAGGCAAAGCTGGGCAATCGCCGGCATCAATGCCGTGGTGGCGATGTCGCCTTATACCGTACCCTATCACGCCCAGGCAACCTTGGCGCGATTAACAGTGCCGGTGATGTATCAAGGGGCTGACGAAGACTCCTGGATGACTCCGACCCTCAAAGGTAGCAATGGCGCTTACGCCCAGTCGCCCAGCCCGAAGTTTTTCCTCGAATTCAAAGGCTTTGGGCATCTCGGATGGACTGATCTAAGACGCTATGTGCAATCCGACATTATCACCTACACGCTCGCCTTTCTTGACTATTACGTCAAAGCCGACCCAAGCATTCAAGCGCTGTGCCAGAATAAGTCTGCCAACTGCCCACTGACGCATAAAACCTCAGGCGTTGTGGATTTAACGTATCAAACCAGTTTTGTCCAGAATGATGGGCATTTTGGGCGGGTTCGGCAATAGATGGTTTTTTGCTTTTGTTTCTGTCCATTCTAGGCTTGGTCAGGGTGAAAGGCGCTGTGACGCTTGTGTCTCAAAGTTCGTCTTGCGTAGTTATGTTCGGCATCATTCCCTCGCCGAGCATGTGTGCAATTCGAACTTATTTTTATTCCCTCAAGAAAACCATCTATCTTTAATTTGAGTATTACCTTGGATTTTTTAGTTTCATATAAATCAAATTGTTGAAAATTTTTTTTTAAATAAAAACGTGCTTAAGAGACAGGGAACATGCCCCGTCCGGCTGGGAAAAATTATAAACTGTGCCATATCACACAGTTTTCATTTTTTTACCCAGTCCATAGGCCGCATTCTGCCTGAGCCCTGGCAAAACTGCGTGATATGACCTATTGAAGTGGGTCATATCACGCAGTTTTTTTCTGAAAGCTGTTGCGAAATTTAATAAATAGCCTAACTATCAAATGCTTAAAAATTTGGCATTTTTTTTGCTGTGTAATTCTGTCAAATAACGCTTTGCGTGTGGATTAACTTATATCGTAATTATTGCTTATTTGACAGCAAACTAATCTAAATAGACTACAAAAGGGGTCAATCACGATGCACAACAAAAAAAATTTAAATAAGTCATTGATTAAGGCAGTCATTACACTTATTTTCACGCTTACTTCATTGCACATTCATGCCTTTAATGGTGGAGGAAGCCACGATTTAACAATGGCTACACATGATTTTGCGAATGCTGGCGGGAATAGCCAGCCTATAACCAATATGGATGACCTGATGGGGCGCCAGCCGAATCCCAATGTGAACGTGAACGGGATCGGCATTTATGTCTACGATGGCATGTTTTCACTTGATGCGTTGGGGCCTTATCAGGTATTCAAAACAGCAGGATTAAAAACATTTCTGATTGCCAAGAAAAAAGGCAACATAACGATGAGCAACGGCCTAACAATTGCCGTCGATAAGTCGATCTCGGAAGTGACACAACTGGATGTATTGCTTATTCCTGGCGGAGCCGGTGGAACCGCCATGCAGACCATAGATACCGAGATACTCGATTGGATCCAGAAAATAGACCAAACCAGTATTTATACAACCAGTGTTTGTACGGGTGCTTGGATTCTGGGCGCTGCTGGTTTGCTGGAAGGAAAAGATGCTTCCACGCATTGGTATCGTGCCAACGAAATGCTCACCAAATTCGGCGCTGATTACACAGGAAAACGCTGGACTCGGGACGGCAAGTATTGGACATCAGCAGGTGTCACCGCCGGCTTAGATATGTCTTTGGCACTGGTTAACCACCTGTTTGGCAAAGAATATACTCAGGCTGTCATGCTCGATATGGAATATGATCCGCAGCCGCCCATCAAAGGTGGGTCGGTAAAAAAATCAGTCCCTATCATCGCGCAACTGATGAGGGACATGTATGACTTTTTCTTGATTAATTTTGTGAATTGTCCGCTCGGTACTCCGGGGGCTTGTTTGTTTAATTAGAGTTCGCAGGGTGGGCAGAAAGGCGCTGCCCACCCAACTGGCTATAAGGTTTTTCGTGCATGTCAAGCTATTTTCATAATGTAAGACAATTCTACCCGGACGAGGCATGTTGGGCGTTCGTAGGGTTTTGATGTGCTGCTAAAAACCATCCATCGGCAAAAAACGTGAGTGGCGGGGGTAACATATTCCGGGCACGTGGGCAGTTTAGTCATCAACCGTAATCACATGGTATTTTGTCAATTGACTATACTTATATCGTTTTAAATGGATATAAAAGTCAATAGTCATTTTTTCTCGTTCCTTACTGTGCATTAGGAGCGCGAATTATGATAATTATTTTGTAAATCAATTGGTTAATTATGAAAAGGCAACATATTATAATAGTGGTGTTCGGCATTTTATTTGCCATAAGTGCCCAAGCTAATGTCAAAGAAAAAGCCTTAAGTAGAAACCAAGTACCCAAAGCGGTTATCGAAGCCTTCGAAAAAGCCTATCCGAATGCTAAGGAACTAGATTTTGAGGAAGAACCATTTGAAGGCAAAACAGCCTATGAGGTGGAATACAAGACAAACGGGATTGGATACGAGTTTTTGTACAGCGCCGATGGTGTTCTCTTACAAAAACAAGAAGTAATAGTCGACAAAGCGTTACCCCCACTAGTTGCTCAGGCTATCAAAAAAGCGCACCCTAATGCCGATATTATGGAAGCAGAGCAGGTAATGAATCCCGATGGTGCGGTGACTGGATACGAAGTGAAGGTAAACGTGGACGGCAAGGTGTTTGAGCTTGATCTGGATGTGAGTGGAAAAACTTCAAAATCCGAAAACGACTAAAATAGTCCTATGGTCAATGAATCCTAGGGTGGATTCGCACACAACTGCTGACATGGATTGTCAAAATTCCACATCATGGGTTTTATTTGTTAGTCAAATTAGCCACCAACAAGCTGTTTACTTGTTCAAGATCGGTTTGGGTCAAATTGCTGACGGTCTGTTTTAATTTAATAGTGTTGAGCAAGTAATCATAACGGGCGCGGGATAAATCACGTTTGGCGCGGTAGACATTGCGTTGTTCGGATAGGATATCAACCATGGTGCGGATGCCGACTTCAAAGCCCGCTTCGGAGGCTTCCAAGGCACTGGCCGCTGAGGTTACGGTGGCTTTGAGTGCTTCTATCCGGCTGATGTTGGTAAGTATGCTGCGGTAGGCGTTGTTGACTTGGCGTTTGACGGATCGTTTGACGGCCATTAAATTTTCTTTGGCGGCTTCGTATTCAAAGCTGGCTTGTCGGGTTCTCGAATTGACAGCACCGCCTTCAAATAAGGGCACATTCAATTGTACGCCGATACTTTGGGTGTCGCCGCGCAGGCCAAAACTGCTGTTGTTGTCGGTTGCGCCGTAAGCACCTACCAAGTCAAGTTTGGGCAAATGGCCGCTCCGTTGGATGTCGATGGCTTTGCGGGACACCTCCATCTCATTAAACGCGGCGATAATGCTAAGGTTAGTGGCTTCAGCATTTTCATCCCATTTGGATAGTTCGGCTGGTTCGGGTTTTTTTAGCGGCAGGGTCTGGCCAAGTGAATTAACTTGCACGGTGTTAGTGCCAATAATTTCCAGCAGGGCTTCTTTTTGGTTGTCCAGGTTGTTGGCGGCTTCCAGTTCGTTAGCAACGGTCTGGTCATAAGCGGCTTGGGCTTCATAGACATCGGTAATGGGGATGATGCCGACATCAAAGCGTTGTTTGGCTTGGTCTAGCTGATTTGCAATGGCTTCTTTCTCCGATACGGTAAATTGCAAGTTGTCCTGAGCCGCCAGCACATTGAAATAAGCCTCCGTTACCCGTACCATCAGGTTTTGTAACTCAGCTTGATAGGCCGCTTCAGCTTGGGCGATCTGGTTGTCAGATTGGCTTAATTGCACCCAATGATCCCAATGAAACAAGGGCTGCGTGAGATTGACACTGAAATTACTGTTCCAATATTCCTGAGTGGAAGGATAAAAGGAATTCAAACGTGTCTTTTTATTGTGCCGCCATTCTCTGCCGCTGGAGCCGGCGGCTTTGATCGTAGGAAAAAACTGCGCCAATCCTTGGTTTCTGCTTTCCCCCGCCGCCGATTGTTTCGCTTCGGCTTGCTTGAGGATGGGGTCATTCTGCAGGGCGATTTCAAAAATAGTCATCAAATCATCGGCTCTCAGTAGGCAAGGAACGCTTAGCAATACCAGAAAAATTAATTGAGCCAGTTCTCGAATTAAAAGTTTTTTTGTCATATTGGGTTTGGAAATTTAATTACAATCGCGCCAGTGTAACCTATCATCAGCAATCTTCATCCCGGTAAACTGCAACAGAGCACAAAGGCTGATAATGTACGTCTGAGTCAATAAGCGGAGAAGTATTTTCCCTTATCGTAAGTGCTCTGAGGAGATAGGTTTCGGCCTCATCATTACGGCCTTGGGCTTTGCATAAGGTGGCTAAATTTTTTAGGCTCGTGGCGATATGTGGATGATTGGAACCCAAAACATCTTCACATATCATCAGCACTCGCAACATAAGCGGCTCGGCTTCTTCATAGCGGCCCAGGTTTTGATACAGGAAGGCCAGGCCGTTCAGGCTGATAGCCATGCCGGGGTGATCCAAACCAGAAGCATGTTGCCGTATGGCTAAGGCTTTAAGGTAGTAATTTTCAGCTTCTACGTAGCGCCCTTGAGCTTGATAAAGCCCCGCCAAGTTATTGAAGCTGGTGGCGACATGAGGGTGGGTTGAGCCTAAAGTGTGTTCGCAAATTGACAGTGCCCTTAGGATATGCGGTTCGCCTTCGCTGTAACGCCCCTGGTTTTGATACACCCACGCCAATTTATTAAGACTGGTGACAACCTGAGGATGATACGAACCTAAGGCGTGTTCCTGAATGCGTAGCACTCGAAGAAGGTGCGGTTCAGCTTCGTCATAGCGCCCCTGATTTTGGTATACTAATGCCAGGTTGTTCAGGCAGGCAACGACCAGAAGATGATCGGGGCTCAAGGTTTTTTCCCGAATTGCCAGCGACCGCAGAAATTTTGCTTCAGCTTCAGTATAGCGGCCCAGAACCCGGTAGAGTTGAGCCAGATTATACAAGATATCGGCAACATCAGGATGCTCCAAGCCCAAGGCTTGTTCCCGAATTCTAAGTGCTTTTAGAAATAGCTGCTCTGCTGCGTCATAATGCCCCTGATAAAAATACTCTAAAGCCAAGTCATGAAAGCTGCGGATGATTTCACTTAGCCCCCACACTTTTTCTTTGATGACGACCGCTAACGAAATGATGACAGGCATAAGCTAGGTATCAAATAATCCGGCTAATGATGTGGTTAAATCACTGCTATCAGTGACCACCTGAAAATCTTTCATGACTTTGCCTTGTTCCATGACGATGACCCGATCAGCTGAGCGTATGGTTTCGGGGCGATGGGCGACAATAATCCGTGTCACCTGAGTGTTGCGTATGGCGGCACTGACATTTTTTTCCCTGCCTACATCGAGATGGCTGGTTGCTTCGTCCAGCAAAAGAACACTGGGCCTATGATACAGGGCGCGGGCAATGAGTACGCGCTGCTTCTGTCCACCTGACAATACCGTACCCATATCGCCGATTAGGGTGCTGTAACCCATCGACATCGCGAGTATGTCTTCATGCACAGCAGCGAGTTTGGCGCATTCTTCGATGCGTTGGGGGTTGGGGTGGTCAGCGAAAAAGCTGATGTTATCGGCGATGGAGCCGGCGAACAGTTGGTCATCCTGCATCACTACGCCGATCATCGAGCGGTAACGCTCAACGCCGATACGCGCCAGCGGCTCGCCGTTGACGAGTATTTCGCCATGGGTCGGTTGCAGCAAGCTGACCAGTAGTTTTAGCAATGTGGATTTACCACATCCAGACGAGCCGACAATGGCTACTGATTCTCCGGGGGCTACATGGAAGTTTAAGTCGTCGAGTACCCAAGGGTCGCTATCGCTGTAGCGGAAACGCACATGCCGCACTTCAATGGAAACCGAGCTATAGTCACGAGCTATGCTACTGGTCGATTGGCTTACCTGTTCAGGTTCCGTGAGCGCGATGTCCGCCAGTCGTTCGGCATGGAGACTCAGCATTCTGAGGTCTACCGCCTTGTTAATCAGTTCGCTGACACGTCTTAGGAATTGATCTTTATAAGCAATGAAAGCAAGTAACATGCCGGTAGAAAAGGTGTTTTCCAATACCCGTTGTGCGCCTAACCAGACGATCAATATCGCCAATAAGCCGAACAAAAGCTGGTTGCCAATGCGAAATAAAAGTTGCAATTTTTGGGTGGTTAGCTGGCGGTTAATGGTTTCGACCAACAAGTTCAACCAATGCGTCTGACGGGCTTCCTGCCCATTGAAAATCTTGATGGCTTTGATTCCACGCAGTGTTTCCAGAAAATGCGTGTCGCGTTTTGCCGCCCAGATGATGGCTTCCGATGATGACAACCGCAAAGGCGAATACGATACCCAGCGCAGCAGGCCGTACAACACCGCGCCGATCAGCACGACTCCAGTTAACGCTGGCGAAAAAACAAACATAATCACGAGGGTAAGGCTTGCCATCAATCCATCCAAGATAGCTTCTACCAGTTCGGTAGTGATTGCCTGAAGGATGATTTCTTGCGAACCAAAACGCGACATTACATCGCCGAGATAACGTGTTTCAAAATAGGCGGCGGGTAAATTGACCAGATGGGAAAACAGGTTGGCGCGGCCTTGTACTTTTAGGCTGGCACTGAGCGCCATGAGCATCCACCCGCGCATCGCCGACACCGCCGTTTGCAACAGCAGCAGCAATGAAAAACCTAGCGCCAGGGTTAATAACAGGTCGCGGTCTGCCGTCACTAAGGCATGGTCTACCACCCATTGCATAAACAGTGGGCTGAGGATTGCAAATACCTCGATAGCGAGCGCAAGGCTCAGTACCTGAAAGAGTGAGCGTTTGATGCCGACCATACGTCCGAGTAGCGAGCGTAATTTCACCCGTGGCGTGGCTTCAGCGGTCTCAAAGCCACTGGTTGGCTTAAGCTCCAAGGCCACGCCGGTAAAATGCCTGGATACCATCGCGAAAGTGAGCCGTCTTATGCCGACACCCGGATCATGGATTATGATGCCGTTGCGACTGACGCTTTTGAGTACGACAAAGTGGTTCAAATCCCAGTGCAGGATACAGGGTGTTTCCAACTGCCGAAGCTCTTCCAGCTCAAGCCGCACCGGGCGGGATGCCAGACCCAGTTGCCGTGCGATTCCGGTCAAATCCTGTAATGTTGCGCCTTTAAGGGAAACGCTGAAACGACGGCGTAAATCGGCCAGATCAGTATGGTAGCCATGATAGCTGGCTTGCATTGCCAAGCAGGCAAGACCACATTCGGCGGCCTCAGTTTGCAATATCATAGGCAGTCGTTTGCCCCAACCCAAGTTAAGGCGTTCCATGATCTTCATTTTTGCCACTGCCCACTTAGTGTGTACAGTGGATCGAGTATCCACTCATAAATTTTGCGGCTTTCAATAACTACATCCGCTTCAAGCTGCATACCGGGTTGAAGTGTGATAGGTTTGCCATACGCCGTGACAGTTTGGCTGGCTAGGCTCACTGTGATTTGATAGACCGGTTCATTGGTGCCATACAAGCTGGTCAAGCCGGAAAGTTGTGGGGGAAGTTCGCTAGGGCTCAGTGCAGAACGCGAGACATGATCGACTGCTCCTGCGTATTGGCCGAATTTCTGGAACGGATAAGCCTGATAACGAAGTAGCACCCGTTGGCCGGGCTGCAAAAAGCCAATTCCGCGACTTGGACTGAGTAAATGTGCTTCTAATTTAGTGCCTGCTGGAATGATGCTGAGCAACGGCGAACTGACATTGGCGTTACCACCGGGTTCCACCTGGATTGCGGTCACCGTGCCGTCTTGGGGCGCAGGTACGATAACTTGGCGTCGGGCTTCAACTTCAGCCAAGTCTTGTTCCAACTGTGCTATGTTGCGGTCGATCTCGCCAATCTGGGTTCGAGACTTGAGGGGTAAATCCTTAATTTCGCCTTCCAACGTAACTCGATCACGTTTGATAACCGTCCGGTTGCGCTCAAGTGCTTGTAATTTTAGTTCTTGATCAAGCCTGGCTTCTTCCTGTTGCTGTAGTTGTTGGGTCGAGACAAAGCCGCGCTCGCTGAGTTGGTAAATACGGCCTGTCGAGCGTTCTGCCAATTCCAGGCGGTCACGTTGAAGGTCAATTTCCCGCTCCAGCTCGGTTTGTTCAGACTTGACCGCCAGTAGGCGATCACCAAGCGATTTGGCTTGCTGATCAAACAGTGAGTGTTGTGTTTTTCGTTCTACAATCAGGCTATTGTGTCTGGTCGCCAGTTGCCTTGCGATTTCTGCCTGGGTTTCGCCCCGTGCCGAACTTTGTTGTTCGGTCGATAGGGCGAGCAGCGGCACCCCTTTGCGAATCTCCGATCCTTCTTGCACAAGAACCTGTTTGACAACACTGGGCTGGGGGGCAAAAACACGAATCAATCCCTGTTGTGGTACCAGCCAGCCATTGATATGCGCTTTTCTGGTGTATTCACCAAAAAATACGAGGCATAAAATGCCTGTGGTTGCCAAAATGGCAAACAGTGAAAAAAACCGGTGGGACAGTCGAGGTGCGAGCAAAACCGTACCCAGCCATTGGGTTTGGCGTTCGGCAAACACTTCGGGTCGGAACAAGGGTTGGTTCATGTCAGCTAATCAAGCTTGTGTTTGTTGCTTCAGGATTATGCAATTTTGTTCCTGTACTGACGGTATGCGACTGAATCATATACGTAGTCCAGCGTCGGCACAAAAGCCAGTTCTTGCCCGCCCAATTTTCGCTTGAAGGCGCTGATATTTGCCCACGGATGGTTAGGCTGATTTTGCGGATTTACGCCCCATAGGTCATACCATTCGTAACCAAGGGCTTTGGCTTTGCACATAATTTCAAAATGAAGCAGGTAGGGAGCCATGACGTTGCGATGAAGGGCAAGGGAAGCACCATAAAAATAGGTTGCCCGTTGACCAAAGTAGACTACCAATGCGGTGGCGAGCCGTATGCCTTGATATTCGGCAAAAAACAGCGCACCGCATTTTAATGTATGCAGCATAGAGGCTAGGTTGCGAAAATAGGCCGAATTTTTTTCACTCATATCCTGACGGCTAGCGGTATCTTTATAGATCCGCAAAAAATCTTCAAGCCCTTGCAAGGAGGTATCTTCAACGATGGAAACGCCGCACTTGCGTGCGACACCAATATTGTATCGGCCTTTGGGTTTCATTTGAGCCAGCAATTCGGTTTCGGAAAGGCTAAGATCAATGCAGAGTGTGTCGCGAGGTTCAAACCATTGTCCGGTTTTTTGAAAGCCGTGCATAAAGTCCGGGATACTGTGCCAACGAGGTTCGATACGCAAGTGGCTCACGATGAGGGCTTCCTGCTTACGTTTTTCTTCGATAAATGTGAGGATGTTATTGAATGCTTGTGCCGCGTCTGATGTGTCTTTCGGAAGCACGGGGCCTTCAGGTATGTAGTAATAGCATTTGTCGGGTGCATAGGTGAATTTCAGCACGACCGCACCACCGACAATAGCTTCCCCATCTCGCAATATTGTGCCGAAATTTTCCCTTCCGATTGTCGTCTGAAAGTCTGCCCACCATGACGATTGCATAAATCCCGCATTGGCCTGCGCGGACACAAACGTGTTCCACGCTTGCCATCGGCTTAATAACATGGCTTTTTGTTCGTCCGTTATGTCCTTTTGTGTCACTGTTCCGAACCTTGAAATCGTGCTTTCCGAAAATTAATTCAACAAATGATTAATCATACAAAGTTTTTGGTTCGCTTGTCGGTTTTATGGAAGTCATATGACTTTCTAGCAGTCGGACTCCAAAAATCTAACGAAAAATGCCCCGACAATTTGCCGGGGCATTAGGGGATGAGGCTATTTTGTTAATCCATAAACGATGAGCTACTATAAAAAATATTTCCAAGTAGTTTATCGTTCATGTCCCTAAGCTAGGCATTCCCCCATACACTAACTTTAGCCTTTACAAGCGAACGGCAACGGCTATTTACCAGCCACAGCCTTTGCTGCCACCGTCACTGTAGCCGCCGTCACTACCTTTGCTGCCACCGTCATTGTAACCGCCGTCACCGCCTTTGCTGCCGCCGTCGCCACAACCATAGTTGTCGTCACCGCCTTTGCTACCACTGTCACCGCAACCATAACCGCCGTCGCCGCCTTTGCTGCCGCCGTCACTATAGCCGCCGCCAAAACCACCGAAACAGCTAAATAAGCTAAACAAACCAAATGTTCCGCCCGATACTTGTACTAATTCTTCGTTTTGTAGATCACGCATGGTGTTCTCCTAATTTTAAATTAAAAGTTGGACAACGAACTTTTCGATAAAACTGAATTTCGTTGCTAAGAAATGATGCCATGTACAGCCACTCGCCAACAAAGGCACCCGTTGCTGGTAAGGTTTTTTTAGCAATGCACGTCATCATGTGTATCGCTAAATCTTCTTAATGTTCTATAAACAGCTTTGATCTTGAAGTTGATATGTAGGGCGTTCTGCACAGTCGAATATCTGGGCAGGCGATGCAGTCAATATATGGCGTAAGTAAGGCTGGTATTGGTACCAGATGCCGTTGACTTTAATTTAACGCCTGAAGTAATTGCTTTTTAAATTACCCAATAGCCCTCCCGCACCACTATTTGAAACCAAGCCGGTTTCCGGTGAAGGCAGCAGCAGAAATTTTTTGCTAAAGAGCTTATCCAAACCTTATGATATAACTTATAACATGTAATAATTCATAGAACAACATCTAAGTTCAGCTAACAAAAAATAAAATAATTAATTTGAAAAATAGACCGAGTTTTTGTTGGGCTACGGAATATAACGGTAAATGTCTAACAACCTGAGTGTGCCCTTTCATGGTTATTGTTATCGTAAAAAGCATGGACACTCATCTGTTGAATTAAAATGTCAAACCAAGATAATTGACAATGATTGTCGCCAGGATAGTTGTAGCGACCATTCTCAAAAATGCCATGACAGCACAAACAAAATACGCCGCAAAAATTCTTTTGTTTGGGTAAGCCAATTTATGAACACATTCAGATAAAATAGCGCTTTTAGCTGTTAACTTTTACCTTTCATGAAAAAATCCGTGCGCGTTGAGAGAAAAAGCGGTAACGCTTTGCTCGATTACATTCCAGAACTTGCCCGACTGAGAATAGTAGTGTTCCGGGATTTCCCCTATCTATATGACGGAACTGTCGAATACGAAAAAAAATATTTGCAGACGTATATCGACCATTCCGATAGCGTGATTGTGCTGGCTTTCGATAATAACAATAACAACATTGTCGGGGCATCGACGGCGATACCGATGCGCGATGAAACGGCGGAATTACAAAAGCCATTTTTGGAACATGGCTACGATATAGATAAAGTTTTTTATTGCAGTGAATCGGTATTGAACAAAGATTACCGTGGCTTGGGTCTGGGGGTGCGTTTCTTTCAAGAACGGGAGGCTCATGCCGCAGAACTAGGTGGTTTTCAACATATCACTTTTTGTTGTGTTGAACGTCCGGTTGACCACCCCAGACGACCCGTTGATTATGTACCTTTAGATAAATTCTGGAATAAACGGGGCTACTTCAAACATCCAGAGTTGTCCACGTCCTATGCATGGAAGGATTTGGATGATAGTGATGAAACCGCAAAACCAATGACTTTCTGGTTGAAACATGAATATTAAGATTGCAACCGCTCAGTACGACATCAGTTTTTTGGCTGATTGGCGAGATTATGAGGCCAAAATTAACCGCTGGGTTGATGTCGCCGTGGGGAAGGGCGCGCAAATCCTGTTGTTTCCTGAGTATGCCAGCATGGAGCTTGCGTCATTATTTGGCAAGGAGGTGTATTCGTCATTGGGTGAGCAATTAGCTGCCATGCAAACAGTGCATGATGGTTATATTGAATTATTTAAGGGTCTTGCTAAACAATGTCAATGTTATATCCAGTCAGGCAGTTTTCCGGTTAAGGTGGAATCGGGTGCCTATCAAAATCGTGCTTACCTGTTCTATCCTGATGGCAAAATTGAGTTTCAGGACAAACTGGTCATGACGCGCTTTGAAAACGAGCAATGGTTTATTCAGGGTGGCAAGGAGTTAAAATGCTTCGATACCGAATATGGCAAAGTTGCGATTAATATTTGCTACGACAGTGAGTTTCCGCTGATTGCAAGAAAGCAGGTGGAAATGGGCGCCAATTTAATACTGGTGCCAAGTTGCACGGATACCTTGGCGGGTTATCACCGGGTCAAGATTGGTTGTCAGGCCAGGGCGCTGGAAAATCAGTGCTACGTGGCGCAGGCTTGCCTGGTAGGGAATGCAGAATGGTCGGAAGCGGTGGATGTGAATATCGGCGCTGCAGCCATCTATACGCCAGTTGATCGTGGCTTTCCCGACGATGGCATATTAGCCATTGGCAAATTGAACACTGTGCAGTGGGTGCTGGGTGAAATAGATCTCGATGCCTGTGCTGTGGTGCGGGAGCAAGGCCAAGTATTTAATTATCGGGATTGGCCGCTACAAAAAACGCTGATTTAATTGAAAATTGACTCAAATGAATAGCCGCTGACTTCGAGGATTTCTTTAAGCCTTTTTAGGCCGTCCATCTGGATTTGTCTGACCCGTTCTCTGGTAACATTCAATTCCTGGGCGACATCTTCAAGCGTGGAGTCTTCGTAGCCGCATAAGCCATATCGGCGGCAGATAACTTCACGTTGTTTTTCAGGTAATTGGAATACCCATGTGGCGACATTTTGTTTCATGCCGATTTCTTGCAATTGCTCTGCGGGTGACGCGCGTTCATTATCGGAAAGCGATTCAACTAAGGGTTGGTCAAAGTCTTTGCTGCCGGGAACATCGATGGACGTAACCCGTTCATTGAGCTTGAGCATTTTTTCTACTTTGCTGACGGGCTTATCTAAATGCCGTGCGACATCTTCGGCGCTGGGTTCATGATCGAGCAATTGCGCCAGATGACGTTGAGCTTTGAGGTAGGTGTTCATTTCTTTAACAATATGAATCGGCAGACGAATAGTCCGAGTCTGATTCATGATCGCCCGTTCAATCGTTTGGCGTATCCACCATGTTGCATAAGTAGAGAATCGAAAGCCCCGCTCAGGGTCAAATTTCTCAACCGCACGAATCAAGCCAAGATTGCCCTCTTCAATCAAGTCCAACAACGGCAAACCACGATTGAGGTAACGTCTGGAAATTTTTACGACCAACCGCAAATTGCTTTCGATCATTATCCTGCGGGCTTCCCGGTCGCCTTTTAGCGCACGTTTGCCGTATGTTTTTTCTTGATCGGCCGTCAGTAACTGGGAACGGCTAAGTTCATTCAAATAAACCCGGGTGGCATCAAAGCTGGTTTCAGAGCGTGCTTGTAAAACAGCAGGGTCTTCTATCGCGAGCTTTTCGTCACAAAAGTTGTCCGCTTCCAAATCGACGATAGAAATATCTTCCTCATCGTCAAAGGATACGCATATTTCATCATCGGTAGGTTCAAATATTTCTTCGTTCATATTAACCACTGGGTTAACCTGCCTAACTGAGGGAGACATTATCGTTCCGGTAATAATTTTAAAGGGTTGACTGGTTTGCCATGTTCTCTTATTTCAAAGTGCAATAATACTTTTTTCAAAGCCTTTGCACCTAATTGTCCAATAGTTTGGCTTTTTTTTACCTGTTGTCCTTCCTTGATGTGCAGTCTGCTGTTATTCGCGTAAGCAGTTAAATAGGTTTGGTTATGTTTTATGATGACGAGATCGCCAAAACCAGCCAAACCATGACCACAATAGACCACTTTCCCTGCTTCAGCAGCGCGTACGGCCTCGCCATTTTTTCCGGCGATGTCGATGCCTTTTTTGCCTGTTTGTATAAAATTTTTAGAGATTTTACCCCAAATAGGCCAATCAAAGTTCAACTTTAACATTTTTTTGTTATCAATTGAAATACTTGATGTTCTATCCGTATTATTTTTTTTAGATGTTGGAGATTTATCTGACGCTTTGGCGTTTTGTGGGGGACTATCGTGCGGTAAATTGGGGGCTTTTTTAGCTAGAGTCATGTTGTTTACGGGTTGCACAGCCTGTCGAGCCAGAATAGATGTAGGATTTTGCTTTTTCGGGTCTATTTTACCTGCAACATCATGATTTGATGGTTTGTTGCTTTTTTTAGGCACTATTTTTTCAGAAAGGTGACGTGAATTTTCAGTCTTTGCGCTTTTCCTGATTACAGTGGTGGGCGCTGCGTTATTTGCCAATTGATTTTTTGAGTGATGGGTGGCTTGTTCATGTTGGCTTCGCGTAAAATCAATTTCATTGTTGTTTGTAGTAGATTGTTGTTTTGCAATATTATCGTTGGAGTGCTCAGGTGTGGGTTTTGCTTGCTCATCAGGCTTGTTCTGGTTTGTGTCAGGTTTAATGGCCGGGGCTTGAGCGCCATAAGGCTCCATCGACTGGTTGACTACCTTTACCGGTGCGTAATTCGGCGGTGTACAGGCTGTCAGCAGCATAAGCAGTGTACTTATCGGGAGTGCGACAGGTTTTTGTGGGTAAAAAATCATTGCGATGCTATTTTTTCAGGAGGATTTTTTTTGCCAAATTGATTTTGGCAGCCAAGTAGTCTGAGCCACCGTGGTCAGGATGGTTTTTTTGCATTAACTTTCGGTGTGTTGCGGTGATTTCCTGTGCAGATGCACCGGGTTTCAATCCTAAAATTTCGTAAGCTTCTTCTCTAGTCATGGCGCTTTTCGTATTAACGCGATTGCTTGCAGAACCTGATGATTGTTGTTTAGCGGCATTAAACTCCTGCCATAAACGGTGAAGATAGGGCACATAGCGGATTAATGAGGGCAATGTGCGGATGGCAAAGGCGGTCAACAAGCCAATTAGCGCAAACAACCCATTTAAGCGGCCAGTTGCGCCCATGTAGATGAATATCAGGCCAATCAATGACAGCATTAGCGTTTTGAGCAGCCGTGCCAGCGTTTCTGGCGGTGCATTTTTAAATGCCCTTAACGCATAAAAGGCAATAAGCACCAATAATAAAACCAGGTATATTCTTATCAACAATTTCTCCGGCACATTGGCCGTATTAGGGCGGTATTTCTTAGCTATGGCTTAAATAATACCTTAGAATGGTGCCGCTAACGATACTCCGTGTTAATTTGATGATGATAAAAAACGCCAGCGTTCCTATACTGGGCTTTGCGGCCTTTAGCGGTACAGGGAAAACCACCCTGTTAACGCACTTGATCCCCATTTTTAAGCGGCGGGGCTTAAGTGTAGGATTAATCAAACACAGCCACCATAATTTTCAAATCGACCAGCCCGGTAAAGACAGTTTTCGGTTGCGCGAAGCCGGCGCGTCCCCGGTTATGCTGGTATCTACCCACAGAAGGGCGATTATTACTGAATTTCAGGACATTACAGAGCCAGATCTGGACGAACAGCTACTGGCATTTGATCAATCCGGACTGGATTTAATACTGGTTGAAGGCTTCAAAGCGACCGCTTTCCCTAAAATAGAAGTGTACAGGCCATCGATGAACAAGCCTTTACTTTATGTTGATGATGTCAACATCATTGCTATTGCAGCCGATGAGCCTTTAGACATTCCCAAAAACCTCGTAAGATTAGACCTGAATCAGCCCGAACTGATAGCCGCATTTATTATTAACCGATTTATGGGCACAACATGATTGATCCGTGCAGCCTAGAAGCAAAACCATTATTAAGCCTTGATGATGCCTTGACAGGAATCAGGACAGCCATAAAAGCGGTTGCGGGTGAAGAGCGTGTGGCGTTAAAAAAAGCCTTGGGGCGAGTGTTGTCAGAAGCGGTTTATTCGCCTATCAATCTACCGACCTCCAGAAATTCTGCTATGGATGGTTATGCACTATCTAGCATAGACATTAACCCCAAACAGCCTTTCGTCCTTAGGGCATCAGGTATCTCATGGGCAGGGAAACCATTCCAAGGTGAATTGCAAGCCGGACAATGCATACGGATTTTTACCGGAGCCTTATTGTCGGCTCCAACCGATACTGTCGTCATCCAAGAGCAGGTCAAAGTTGATGGTGATCATATTGTATTCCCGGCAACTGTCGTTGCTGGCGAAAATGTCCGCGAAGCTGGTGAGGATATTGCAAAATGTGGTTTGCTTATTAAGCAACATAAAAAATTAACGGCGGCTGACCTTGGTTTATTGGCATCTGCCGGAATTGTTGATGTGCTTGTTAAGCCTAAAATTAACATCGCCTTTTTTTCCACCGGGGATGAGCTGATAGGGGGTGGTCAGCCTCTGGAACCAGGGAAAATTTACGACAGTAATCGATATATGTTAGCCGGATTGCTGGCTGATCCTTGCTATAACGCAGTCGATATGGGCGTTATAGCCGACGATAGGCAGTTGTTGGAAGATACCATTAAGCAAGCCGCCAAGCACAATGATGTCATTATCACCACCGGTGGTGCGTCGGTAGGGGATGCTGACTACATTAAGGACATTTTGGCACAGTGCGGCGAAGTCAAGTTCTGGAAAATTGCTATCAAACCCGGCAAGCCGCTTGCATTTGGCAACATTGGTCCCTGTTATTTTTTTGGCCTACCTGGCAATCCGGTTTCGGCCATGGTCACATTCCAACAAATTGTTGCCCCTGCGCTCATTCAGCTTTCCGGTGCAGCGGCCAATAAACCTCTGCGCTTAATGGCAACTTGCACCACAGCGCTAAAGAAATCACGGGGACGACAAGATTTTCAAAGAGGAATTCTAACTCAAGACACGGACGGAAATTTTTTTGTGGAATCCACAGGACATCAAGGCTCGCACATCTTGAGTTCCATGAGCCGCAGCAACTGCTATATTATTTTGCCAGCCGAAGCCAATGGGGTAAGTGCCGGTGATAAGGTGTGGGTAGAGCCGTTTAGTGTGTTTATTTAACGCCTTGATCAAGTATTCGCCGTCCTGTATCAAGGGTTTAATTGGTGATAGCTTATTGATCCGGCCTTTTAAAGATTGAAATCGGTGTTTAGCCCCTTCGGCTCCGCTCAGGGAACGAAACCGTAGCGTTCCCTGAGCGGAGCCGAAGGGAAATTAAAACTTCATAAGAGGCCGAATCAATAATTAAGCCTGCCGCTTCAATTTGGCTTCACGTTTGGCTAATAAGGCACTGGCGGCTTCTGAGCCGATGTGTGTTTCGCCACGGGCTTTGGCAAGTTGAATCTGTTTTTCCCGCTGGCTGAAGCGAAGTTTCTGTTCCTCAGTGATTTTGTCGTAACAATGCGGGCAACTGACGCCTTTTTGGTAAGTAACGTGCAGCTTGTCGGCTTCGGTGATCGGCATACGACAGGCATGGCATTGATCGTAGTCACCTTTTTTTAGATCAAGATTGACGGTCACGCGCTCGTCAAAGACAAAGCATTCGCCCTGCCATAGGGTTTCCTGAGGCGGTACTTTCTCCAGATATTTTAAGATGCCGCCTTTGAGGTGGTACACCTCATCGAAGCCTTGCTCCTTTAAATAAGCAGTGGATTTTTCGCAGCGTATGCCGCCTGTGCAAAACATGGCGACTTTTTTATGTTTTGCCGGATCCAGGTTTTCCTTAACAAATTGAGGGAATTGCCTAAAGCTGTCGGTAGTCGGGTTGATCGCATTTTTAAATGTGCCAACCTGGTATTCATAATCGTTGCGGGTATCAATTAACAGCACCTCGGGGTCGGAGATCAGGCGATTCCAATCCGTGGGATCCACATAAGTGCCTACTACCCGAAGTGGGTCAATTCCTTCAACGCCCATCGTGACTATTTCATTTTTGAGCTTAACTTTGGTGCGGTTAAATGGCGGCGTGTTGGTATAGGACTCTTTGCTGTCCAAATCTTTTAATCGGGGATCCGAACGTAGCCAGTTGATTAGCAAGTCAATCGCCGATCTTGAACCCGCAACCGTGCCATTGATACCTTCACGGGCAAGCAGTAACGTGCCTTTGATGTGGTTATTTTCCATAACCTCGTGCAAAGGTTGCCTTAGTTGTTGATAATCCGGCAGGGCGATGAATTTATAAAGGGCGCAAACAACTATTTCGGACATGGATCTTCTGCGTTAGGTTCTGTTATGAGTCAATAACAGAATTTTAACGTATTTACATTTGTGATTGCAGGTAATTTTGCAGGCCAATCTTGTTTATCAACTCAAATTGCGTTTCCAGCCAATCGACATGTTCTTCCTCGTTTTCAAGGATATGTTGGAAAACTTCCCTGGAAATATAATCCTTGATTTGCTCACAATAGGCGATTGCTTCCCTCAGTGGCGGAATGGCTTCAAGTTCCAGCTTTAGATCGCATTTGAGCATCTCTTCAGGGTTTTCGCCAATACTGAGCTTGCCAAGGTTCTGCAAATTGGGCAATCCTTCCAGAAACAGGATGCGCTCAATCAGCTGGTCGGCATGTTTCATTTCATCAATGGATTCGTGGTATTCCTTCTCATTGAGCTTGGAAAAACCCCAGTTTTTGTACATCCTGGCATGCAGAAAATACTGGTTTACCGCTGTCAGTTCGTTTGTCAGTGCCTTATTAAGGAATTCAATTACTTTAGCATCACCTTTCATTGCAACCTCTCGTTCTCGTCATCGGTTAAGCGGCGAGTATAGAGGGAATTGTCGAGTTTTGCACTAAGGTTTGCTTGTGGTCATGAAGCAATTCTCTTACGTGGGGATTACATTTACCGCAGTCTTTGCCTACGCCTAAGCATTTAAATAACTCGCGACGCGAACACGCGCCTTCGTCAAGCGCATTCTTAATTTGGGTATCGGTAACTGCTTTGCAAACACACACGTACATCAACATTTCCTAAATGATCAACTGTTATGTTAATGATAACAATTCTCATTAAAAAGTCAAGGGGGGCCGCTTTTCTTTAAGATTACCCAAACAGCCTACAATGTTGGGCATGGATAAATCTTTAGAATAAACTATCATCACCATAACCTGCATGAAATCAGCATAACGACACTAACCTTAAGGTTGTTGCGTGCTTTTAAGTAGGGATGGCATTCTCGGTTTTTTTTCTTCACATTCATCAAAATCATAATTAGGAAAATACCTTGTTTGAACAAGTCTTTAAAAATATAGACGACATCCTGCACAAAGACGCGGGTTGCGGTAGTGAATTGGATTATGTAGAACAAACCTCATGGGTGTTGTTTTTAAAATACCTGGACGATTTAGAAAGGGACAAAGCCACCGCCGCTGAACTGACAGCTAAGACCTACACCCCTATCATTGCGCCCGAATATCAATGGGCTGTTTGGGCAGCACCCAAATTGGAAAATGGCAACATTGACCACAACGCCCTCACAGGCGATGACCTTGCCGATTTTGTCAACATCCATTTATTTCCCTACCTCAAAAAGTTTAAATCCTCTGCGGATAGCGCGGATACCATTGAATACAAGATTGGTGAGATATTCTCGGAATTAAAAAACCGAATCCAAAGCGGTTACAACTTGCGCGAAGTCATCAACCGTATTGATGAATTGCGCTTTAGGACCCATGCAGAAAAGCATGAAATGAGCCATCTGTATGAAGACAAGATCAAAAACATGGGTAATGCAGGGCGCAATGGTGGCGAATATTACACGCCACGCCCCTTGATTAAAACCATCGTCAAAGTCGTCGCCCCCGAAATAGGCCACAAAATTTATGATGGCGCGGTGGGTTCAGCGGGTTTCTTGTGTGAAGCCTTTGAATACTTAAAGCACCCTTCGACAAGCTCAGGACAGGCTCCTTCGACCCGCTCAGGGCAGGCCCAAACAGGCACAGGGCAGCGGCGAGAACTCACTACCAAAGAGTATGAAATACTTCAGAAAAGCACTTTTTACGGCAAAGAGAAAAAATCGTTGGCCTACATCATCGGCACGATGAACATGATTCTGCATGGCGTGGAAGCCCCCAATATTGTCCATACCAACACCTTGGCTGAAAACCTAGCGGATATACAGGAAAAAGACCGCTACGACATCGTGTTGGCTAATCCGCCCTTTGGTGGCAAAGAACGCGCCGAAGTGCAACAAAACTTCCCCATTAAAACCGGAGAAACCGCGTCCCTGTTCTTACAGCATTTCATCAAGATATTGAAAGCCGGTGGCAAAGGCGGTGTGGTCATTAAAAACACCTTTTTAAGCAATACCGACAATGCGTCGATCAGTTTACGCAAATTGCTGTTAGAAAAATGCAACCTGCATACCGTGTTAGATTTGCCAGGCGGTACTTTTACAGGGGCAGGCGTAAAAACGGTGGTGTTGTTTTTTGACAAAGGCAGTGCCACCCAGGATGTTTGGTTTTATCAGCTTAATTTAGACAGAAATTTAGGTAAGACCAATGCGCTGAATGAACAGGATTTAGCAGACTTTGTTGAACTACAAAAAACCAAAGCAGAAAGTGAAAATTCTTGGACGATTAATGTAAAACACATTGACCAAACCACCTTTGATTTAAGTGCCAAAAACCCTAATAAAAAAGAAGAGGCTGCTTTACGCCAACCACAAGAAATTTTGGCGGAAATGAAAGCCCTTGATGTGGAAAGCGCGGCGGTTTTAAACGCATTAATGGGATTATTATGAGTGATATGCAACCCCAGATTGAATTTGCTGAGGTTTTAACCCATATTCGTCACGCGCGACAAAAAGCATATTCCCAAATCAATAGTACGCTCATTGAACTTTACTGGACTATCGGGCAAACCATCAGTCAAAAGGTTAACAATGCTGAGTGGGGCAAAGGTGTGGTGCGTGAGCTTGCAGGGTTTATCCTGCAAAATGATCCTACGGCTAAAGGCTTTAGTGATAAAAACCTTTGGCGAATGAAGCAATTTTATGAAACGTATCAGCAAGATGAAAAACTCGCCACACTGTGGCGAGAATTGTCGTGGAGCCATAATCGACTGATCATGACGCTCAAGAGCAGTGAGGAACGAGAGTTTTATTTACGGCTAACACATAATGAAAAATACTCGGTTCGAGAACTCGAACGCCAAATTAATACCGCATTGTTTGAACGCACCATGTTGGGCAATCAAAACCTCTCGGCAGTGCTGAGAGAATTACATCCCGCTATCGACAACACGTTTAAAGACAGCTACGTGCTGGAGTTTTTAGGCTTGCCGCCAGTACACAGTGAAAACCACCTGCAACAAGCGCTGATAGCCAATATGAAACAATTCATTTTGGAGATGGGACGTGATTTTATTTTTGTGGGTGAAGAGTATCGCTTACAGGTGGGGAACAGTGATTTTTTGATTGATTTACTGTTTTTTCATCGCGGGTTATCGGCGTTGGTTGCCTTTGAACTGAAAATTGAAAAATTTAAACCTGAGCATTTAGGGCAAATCAATTTTTATCTTGAAGCCTTAGATAGGGATGTTAAAAAGCCGCACGAAAACCCCAGCATCGGCGTACTGCTGTGTAGCGACAAAGATGACGAGGTGGTGGAATATGCCATGAGCCGCCACCTATCGCCGACACTGATTGCACATTACACCACCTTGCTGCCGGATAAAAAGCTCTTGCAAGCCAAGCTGCATGAACTGGCTAAGATGTTGGGTGAAAATCATGAATGAGGTAACTAATTCACTGAGGTTGCCTGAGGGTTGGGAAATTAAAAAGCTGGGGGAGGTTTGTGATGTTATTGGAGGTGGCACGCCATCAAAGGCAAATGCGAAATTCTACAATGGCACAATTAATTGGGCTACTGTTAGGGATATGCAAGGCGATAAAATCGTAGAAACCGAGCATAAAATCACGGAGGTAGCTGTTAAAAGCAGCTCAACAAATATTATCCCGAAAGGGAATATCATAATTGCGACAAGAGTTGGGCTTGGAAAGGTTTCTTTAATTGAAAATGATACAGCAATCAATCAAGATCTTCGGGGTATTATTCCTAAGAGAAAATCTCAGCTATCGGTTAGCTATTTATTTCAGTGGTTAAAAAGCATTTCTCACTTAATAGTAGAAGAAGGAACTGGGGCGACTGTTCAAGGTGTAAAACTTCCTTTTATTAAAAACTTAGAAATCCCTCATCCCCCACTCCCCGAACAACAACGCATAGTAGCCATTATAGATGAAGCCTTTGCTGCCATAGCCAAGGCAAAAGCCAATGCAGAACAAAACCTCAAAAACGCCAAAGAACTTTTTGATAGTTATTTGCAATCGGTGTTTGAAAATAAAGGTGAGGGTTGGGAAGAAGTAAGGTTATCTGAATTAGCGATTGACATCACCGATGGCGACCATATGCCACCTCCAAAAACACAAGAAGGTGTGCCATTTATTACTATCTCAAACATCAACAAACAAAACCATCGAATTGATTTTTCAGATACATTTACGGTTTCAATCGAATATTTTCAGAAATTAAAAGGAAATAGAAAGCCTAAAAAGGGCGATGTGTTATACACGGTTACTGGCTCTTATGGCATTCCTGTTTTAATAGAAGACGATTTTGAGTTTTGCTTTCAGCGACATATTGGCTTAATCAGGCCGAAAGAAAATGTCAGTAGTAAATGGTTATATTATTGGATTTTATCACCAAAGGCTTTTATGCAAGCAAATGATACTGCAACTGGGACAGCACAAAAAACAGTGTCGTTGACTGCTTTACGAAATTTCATTGTTCCGAAAATGTCACTATCAGACCAACAAACCATCGTCCAAAAACTGGATGCCCTATCAGTCCAAACCAAAAAACTAGAAGCCATCTACCAACAACACCTCAATGATTTGGACGAATTGAAAAAGAGTGTGTTGCAAAAGGCGTTTCGTGGGGAATTACACAACCCTAAAGGGACAGGACAGTTACAAAGCCCCGAAGGGGCGGCATCTGCCTAACCTATTACGCCCTTTCAGGGCTTTTTGGCCTCGGAACTTTGGGAACTTCACAGGGCTACACCCTGTGTTGGTATATCTCGCCCTTTCAGGGTTTTGATAAACTGAACGCATTACACAGCCCCAAAGGGGCGGCATCTGCCTAACCTATTACGCCCTTTCAGGGCTTTTTGCCCTCGGGGCTTTGGGAGCTTCACAGGGCTACACCCTGTGTTGGTATATCTCGCCCTTTCAGGGCTTGGGTTTCGTGGCGTTGCCATAGGCGAAGGGCGATCCCCATCGCTGGCGTATCTCGCCCTTTCAGGGCTTTTTGGCTTGGTCGCTTCACAGGGCTGCGCCCTGTGTTAGGATATATCGCCCTTTCAGGGCTTGCTATCATTTGTCATCGGCATATAACACTATGGGACAGTCGCTCGTAAATAATTACATGCACATCGTATTCAGCACCAAACACAGGCAACCGCTGATATATCCACCCGTAGAAGCAGAATTGCATAGCTACCTCGGCGGTATCTGCAACAAACTCGACTGCCAAGTCATAAAAGTGGGCGGGCATACTGACCATATCCACATACTGTGCATGTTATCCAAAAAGATAGCCTTGATAAAACTGATGGAGGAGTTGAAAGCGCATTCTTCCAAATGGATAAAAACCAAAGGCGAAGAGTACCGTAATTTCTATTGGCAAGATGGCTACGGGGCATTTTCAGTCAATCCAACTGAAATTGACACAGTCATTGCCTATATCGCTAATCAACACGAACATCATAGTAAGAAAACCTTCCAGGATGAATACCGCACATTCCTTAAAAAATATAATTTGGACTATGATGAACGTTATGTTTGGGACTGACTATGTCTCCACCGAATCGAAGGGCGATGCCCTCCGCTAATATATATTACCCTTTCAGGGCTATCTAAAAAGTAGGATTATGAACGAAGCCGAAACCAGAGCAGAACTGATTGACCCTAAACTAAAAGCCTGTGGCTGGGGCGTTGTAGAAGGCTCTAAAATCCTGCGTGAATATAATATTACCGCCGGAAAAATACAAACGGGTGGTGTAAGAGGCAAAAAACTCACCGCTGATTATGTATTGGTCTACAAGGGTATAAAGCTCGCGGTCGTAGAAGCTAAAAGCGACGAACTGGGCGTAGGTGAAGGGGTGGCACAGGCGAAACTGTATGCCCAAAAATTAGACTTAGCAACCACGTATTCCAGCAACAGCAAAGAAATCTACAGCATTTGTATGCTTTCAGGTGCAGAAGGCTTGGTTGCCGATTTTCTGACCCCAGACGAGCTGTGGAACAAAACCTTTGCTGCTCAAAATGAATGGCGGGAGAAGTTTGCTGCCATTCCGTTTGAAGATAAAGGCGGTACGTGGCAATTGCGGTATTATCAGGAAATCGCCGTAAAAAACACTTTAGAAGCCCTAGCCAACAACAAAGACCGCATTTTACTGACTTTGGCGACAGGTACGGGGAAAACCGCCATTGCTTTTCAAATTGCCTGCAAGCTCTTCCAAACCCGCTGGAACTTAAAACGCGATGGCGGCAGAAGGCCACGGATATTATTTTTGGCGGATAGAAACATCTTGGCTAACCAAGCCTTTAATTCCTTCTCTGCATTTTCTGACGATGTGTTGGTACGGATTAGCCCGGATGAAATCAGGAGAACAGGCAGTGTGCCGACCAATGGCAGTATTTTCTTTACCATCTTCCAGACCTTTATGAGTGGTACGGATAAGGACGGCAAGCCCGCTCCTTATTTTGGCGCCTATCCACCCGACTATTTTGATTTCATCATGATTGATGAGTGTCATCGAGGCGGTGCGAATGATGAAGGCAACTGGCGCGGGATATTAGACTATTTTGCACCAGCGGTTCAGTTGGGCTTAACCGCCACCCCCAAACGCAAAGACAACGTTGACACTTATAAATATTTTGGCGAACCCGTTTATACCTATTCACTGAAAGAGGGTATCAATGATGGTTTTCTTACACCTTTTAAAGTAAAACGCATTAAGACCACGCTGGATGATTATATCTACACCAGCGATGACCAGATTATTGAGGGCGAAATCGAAGAGGGAAAACTTTATACCGAAGCCGACTTCAATAAGATCATAGAAATTAAGGCACGGGAGGCAAAGCGCGTCCAGGTATTTATGGCCGAAGCCAATCAGAACGAAAAGGCCATTATTTTCTGTGCTACCCAAGACCATGCCGCCGCCATTCGTGATCTGGTCAATCAATACAAAAACTTAAAAGACCCGAATTATTGTGTGCGCGTCACCGCCAATGATGGCGAGCTAGGCGAGCAATTCTTAAGGGATTTTCAAGACAATGAAAATAGCATCCCCACTATTCTGACCACCTCACAAAAATTATCCACGGGTGTCGATGCGCTAAATATCCGCAATATTGTGTTGTTGCGCCCCGTCAATTCCATGATTGAGTTTAAACAGATTGTAGGACGTGGCACGCGCTTATTTGAAGGCAAAGAGTTTTTTACCATTTACGATTTTGTTGATGCCTACCGTAATTTTTCCGATCCCGAATGGGATGGCGAATCTTTAGAAGAAGAACCTTGTGCCAAATGCGGAGACAATCCTTGTGTCTGCGAAGCCAAACCGCCAAAGACCTGCAAGCTATGTAATCAACAACCTTGCGAATGCGAAAAAGAACGACCCCTACCTTGCCCGAAATGCGAACAACTGCCTTGTAAGTGCATTAAGAAAGTAAAAATACAGTTGAAGAATGGCAAAGAATTAGACATACAAGACATGATTTCAACCTCATTTTGGAGTGCCAACGGTAGACCGATTTCAACAGAAGAATTCTTAAATAACCTGTTTGGCGAATTGCCAAACCTGTTCAAAAGTGAAACAGAATTACGGACGCTTTGGAGCAATCCAATGACCCGACGCGTTTTGTTAGAACAATTAGACGAAGCAGGTTATGGCAAGGAAGAGTTATCGACACTGCAAAAACTCATTGATGCAGAAAAGAGCGATTTATTTGATGTGTTGGAGTATGTCTTTAACAGTGATGTTAAGCCTATAACCAGAGAAGCGAGGGTTGCAACGGCTCAAGCGAATATTTTTGCTTTCCTGAATGCCCAACAAAAGGAATTTATTGATTTTGTTTTGAGTAAATATATTGAAACAGGTGTTGAAGAATTGGATCAGGAAAAATTGCCAATCTTGTTAACCAACAAATATCACTCGCTGGAAGATGCCAAGGACGTTTTAGGTAACGTCGCGAATATCAGTTCGTTGTTTATAGAGTTTCAGAAACATTTGTATCAACAAGTCGCTGCTTGATTGCATTTAGGAACAATACCTAATATATATTGTTTTACGCGTAATCTCTCTTGTCTATTTTTTCAATTGAATCCATTTCGACGGTGGCATAAGGTTTGAAATATGAGCTACTTAACAAGGCTCAATAATACCCCAGCCGCTACCGCAGAGCCGATGACGCCAGCGACATTAGGGCCCATAGCATGCATGAGCAAGAAGTTATGGGGATTGCTTTCCAAACCAATTTTGTTGGCGACACGCGCCGCCATTGGCACGGCAGATACGCCAGCCGCACCGATCAAGGGATTGATCAAAGTGCTGCTGAACCGGTTCATGATTTTTGCCATGATGACACCTGCTGCGGTGCCAATCGCGAAGGCACAAGCGCCCAAGGCCAATATCCCTAAGGTTTTGACTTGCAAAAATGCTTCTGCGCTCAATTTTGAACCGACCGACAAGCCTAGAAAGATGGTGACGATGTTGATAAGTTCATTTTGCGCGGTGCTGCTTAAGCGTTCCACCACGCCGCTTTCTCGCATTAAGTTGCCCAAGGCAAACATGCCGATTAAAGGCGTAGCGGAGGGCAGGAGCAAGATCGACAAGAACAGCAGCATTAAGGGAAAAACGATTTTTTCGGCTTTGCTGACATCGCGCATTTGCACCATTTCAATTTTGCGTTCGTCTTCGGTCGTCAATGCCCGCATGATGGGCGGTTGGATTAAAGGCACCAAGGCCATGTAAGAATACGCCGCCACCGCAATCGCGCCCAATAAATCCGGGGCTAATTTGGAAGCCACATAAATAGCCGTTGGGCCGTCGGCACCACCGATAATGCCAATGGCGGCGGCATCTTTTAAACTGAATTCTAGGCCGGGAATAATATTGAGTGCCAATGCACCCAATAATGAGGCAAAAATGCCAAACTGTGCTGCTGCGCCCAATAACAAGGTTTTGGGGTTGGCTATCATGGGGCCGAAATCGGTCATGGCACCCACGCCCATAAATATCAATAACGGGAAGATGCCGAGTTTGATGCCGAAATAGAGGTAATACAACAGGCCGCCATCTTTGGCTATGTCAGCGATAGGGATATTGCTGAGGATTGCACCAAAACCGATGGGCAACAGCAACAGCGGTTCAAAGCCTTTCTTGATGGCCAGGAACAACAGCACAAAGCCGACTAGCATCATAAATGCCTGGCCACCGGTAAAGTTGTACAGGCCGGTGCTTTGCCACAGTGAAAGGAGGTTTTCCATGCGATCTTATAAATTGAAATCCGTTATTGCTACAATAAAACTCAAAATGACCATGCCAAGGCTCCCGAAACAGCCGGTGTTACAAAGAAACCAAGGTATCGCCGCTGGCGACAGTGCCGCCTTCTTTGACATGGATGGCACTGATTATGCCGGCAACTTTGGTGCGGATTTCGGTTTCCATCTTCATGGCTTCCATAATCACAACCACGTCGCCTTTGGCGACACTCGCGCCCACTTCGAACAAGATTTTTAAGACCGTGCCCGCCATCGGGGCGGTCACCACCTCGCCGCTGCTGGAGGCGGGCGTAGCGAATGCCGCGCTGACTTCTGGCACAATGTTCAACCCATCGCCGCCGGGTTTGACGGATACCTTAAAATTACGGCCATCCACGTTAACTGCATAGGTTTCACTTAAAGAAGCAGCTTTATCGGCTTTTATGGCTGATTTTGCCGATGTTGTCGCCAAGTAATCCTGATGGTTTGGCGCTGGCTCAAAGGCTGATGGATTCCTGCGGTTGACCAAAAACTTCCAGCCCACTTGGTTGAACATCCCGTTGATCAAGGCATCTTCTTCAACACTTTCAGCCAGTCGAACGCCTTCCTTTTCGGCTTTGGCCAACACTTCCGAGACCAATTTGTCCATTTCAGCCGTCAGCAAATCCGCCGGACGGCATTTAATCGCAGTCGCGCCATTCAGCACCCGTTCCTGTAGCTCCTTGTTGACCGGGGCGGGCGTGGCGCCGTATTCACCTTTTAAAACCCCGGCGGTTTCTTTGGTGATGGTTTTATAGCGTTCTCCGCTCATTACGTTGATGACCGCCTGGGTGCCGACAATTTGAGAGGTCGGCGTTACCAGCGGTATAAAGCCTAAATCTTCGCGCACACGGGGGATTTCCTGCATGACTTCATCGAACTTGTCAGCGGCGCCTTGCTCTTTGAGTTGACTTTCCATATTAGTCAACATGCCCCCCGGCACTTGCGACACCAGGATGCGGCCATCAACACCTTTCAGGCTGCCTTCAAATTGGGCGTATTTTTTGCGGACTTCCCGAAAATAATCGGCAATTTCTTCGAGTTTAACCAGATTAAGGTTCGTTTCGCGATCTGTACCTTCAAAGCATGCGACTATTGTTTCTGTTGGGCTATGTCCATAAGTCATACTGAGTGACGAAATGGCGGTATCAACATTGTCAATCCCCGCTTCTGCCGCCTTGATGATACTGGGGACGCTTAACCCTGTGGTCGCATGACATTGCATGTGTATGGGTATGTTGGTACTTTTTTTCAGGCGGCTGACCAGTTCGAAGGCATCATAAGGCTTAAGTAAGCCAGCCATGTCTTTGATGCAGATTGAATGCGCGCCCATATCTTCAATTTGTTTGCCTAAATCAATCCATACGTCCATGGTATGGACAGGGCTCGTCGTATACGAAATAGTCCCTTGGGCGTGAGCATCGGTATTTAAAACCGCTTTGATAGCACGGTCTATGTTACGCATGTCATTCATGGCATCAAAGACGCGGAACACGTCAATGCCATTAATAGCGGCACGTTCGACAAATTTATCAACGACATCATCAGCATAATGGCGGTAACCCAGCAGGTTTTGCCCACGCAACAGCATTTGTTGGCGGGTTTTTGGCATGGCTTTTTTAAGTAAGCGTAAGCGCTCCCAGGGGTCTTCGCCCAAATACCGGATACACGCATCAAACGTAGCGCCGCCCCAGGATTCCAAAGACCAGTAGCCAATATCGTCCAACTTGGGGCAAATTGGAAGCATGTCTTCGATGCGTAAGCGGGTTGCCAGAATTGATTGATGTGCATCACGCAGCACCACTTCAGTAATCGCCAAGGGCTTTTTTTTGAGTTTTGTTGCCATTCGATATCGTCTCTTAAACCAGTTGTTCGGCCATTTTGGCTGGTAAATGGGAAATCAGAAATGTGGGTGTTGCAAATCTGATTTTATTTTAAAGTTCGATCAGAAGCCATTATGCGTTACTGATTATGCCTGTTTCGATATTGGTGAACAGCCGAGGTAATAGCCGCAACTGTGGTTTTATCAAGACCAGCGGACAGGTTTAACTTGCTAGCCGGTCTCTCTGGAAAAAAGCGTTGTACGCAAGCAGACATAAAATTGATAGAAACAACCAGCATGGTAAGAAAGATAAACACAATGCCCATGCCGGCAAACATAAGTTCCACGCCACTGCTAATTTGTTCTGTCATATGTGTCGTTTAAATAACTAAATTAAGTTGTCATTATCCATAAAACCCTTTGGCTAAACAAACTATAGTGGAAATTCGCATAGATTAAATTTAACGGCTATGGTTTTCAGTGCTCTATGCCGTGCTAATGGCAGATATTGATGTTGAATATGGATAACTAACAAAGATTCTATAGCATTGGGATTATCAAGCCAGAATAACTTGAAATGCTCATCTGTAGTGGACGTTGATTGGGATTTGGTGCAAGGCTTGTTCAAAATTTAATGAGTAGTCACCGTAATTGAGATTAGATTCACCTGTGAAAAGTTCGGTTTAGGCGTTTTTAGCAGTTTTCCCCAATCGAATGTGCTTGCCAAACCAAGTCTACAAGTTACCGGTACGCATCGGATTGCCGAAATAAAATGAGTTACGGTCTAATTTTAAGTTTAGCAAAGGCTTAGTGGCTATAGCCACCATTGATCAACGCCATCCGTACAATACGTGATCAAGTTGGCTACTTGAATTAAGCGGCTATTTTTTTACTGGCTTTTTGGGTTTTGGCGGGGCATTCAACAGTTTGCCTACGGGAATATGTTCGATGGAAAAGTCGCCAATGGTTATGGTCAGTTTTTGCCCTGTCGTCACCATTTTTCCAGGGTTAGCAAACAAAATAGCCAACGTCATCCCTTTTTTGGCCTGCTGTGTTTTTTGCCGCAATGCACCAATACGAGGCACATTCGGCACTTCAAGTTTAATGTCTTTTCCTTCAATCGTGGCAAAGGGCTTATTTTTAGGATCCATTAAAGTGGCCGACTTGCCCGGATCGGTAATCCGAAAACGGAAGTCCAGCATGTGGCCTGCTGCCGCAAATTTAATGCCCTGGATAATCACGCCCCAGCGTTTTTCTATTGCCGCTGTTTTAGTGGCATCGATTGGTTGGATAGTCGTGTTGCTCTGTTGCTTGCTTAGTGGGGCGGGGGGCTGAGGTTGTTTGTCAGCTGCTTGGCTATCTACCGGAGGCAATCCGAAAACCACTGACAGCACAGCGAACAACGCTGACCGCATTCGTGAATGGTAGGCTGCAAATTGCAACATGATCAATGTATCCTCTGGTTAGGTAAGGATTAAAAAATCCCAGGGCTTCTGCATGATTAAGGCCGTATTGTTAAAATGACTTGCCTGTGACCCGATTGTGCACCCAGATCGTCACTAATACGGTAATGATAGCTGATAGTTTTCGAGTTATTGCCATCAGCCGCCGTAACCGTCACTGTGCCGTCGCAGTTATTGTCAATCGTACCCCGAACCGTTCGGGTAGTGCCCAGAGCAATTTGTCCACATTCTGCATTGGCGTTCACATTAACGCCAGTACCAGCAAAGGATATAAGGGTGGAATTTGCGATAACGGTACTTCCTACGCCATCGGTCGGTACATGAACAACCTGATTGGGATCGACATCATTGGCAGCAAGCGACATTTTGATTGCCCTGTCGCCGACAACCCTGCATCTGTCCGGTTCACTTACCTCATTGCTGGTAATAGTGTAAACACAGTTGTCGGGTAGGGTTTTGGGCACTGCATCTTTACGCAGATAGACTGTTGCCCCCCATATTGGTGAACTCAGCAGGGTGCCATCATTGGCGCGGTAACGAAAACTGCTGAGTCCACCTGTGGTTTTGACAAAGCTAAAACTGCCATCGCTATTAAAGTTCAGGTTGCCGCCACCAGACAGGCTGTTTGTTACAAACTGACCGGTCAGGGGGTTTAGGTCTACATCGCTATCGTTTTGCAATACACCCGCACCTAAAGTACCGGCTTTATTGACGATACGTGCAACATTGGGACGGTAGAGAAAAATATCGCTATTTGCAGTCGGAGCCGTATTAACCGGATTTGGTAGGACATTGATGGTTACGGTCGCAAGGTTGCTTAGGTTATTGGTGCCCAGGCCATCATCCGCAATATATGTAAAAGCATAATTACCGGCGACCACACCAGCTGCATTAAAACTAAAAGAGCCATCAGAATTTAGTGTGAGTTCGCCGGATGATGGGTTAGTCATTCGCAGGGCGTTAAGGGTGTTATTTTCGATATCCGTATCATTAGCCAATACGCCGGAGGCGGCCAGAATATTTAGCACATAGCCAGAAGTGACGGTGTAAGCGCCATCATCAACAGCAACCGGTGCATCGTTAACCGGATTTATGGTTAACATAACAGTCACTATACCGCTTTCATGCATGCCATCAGTCGCTTTGTAAGCAAAACTGTCGGTACCGTTATAGTTGCTTTCAGGCGTATATAAAAAAGAACCGTCAGCGTTCAGGATAAGCGAGCCATGAGTAACATCGGTGTATAAAGTGGCAGAAATTGGATTGCTTTGTGGATCGGTATCGTTGCCCAATACGCCAGGTGCTGGCGTTGTCAATGTAGTGTCTTCATCAAGCACATAACTATCATCGACACCAATCGGATCCCGTCCGCTGGCAGCTAGAATATTGTACGCACCCAAAACATTCAGCAAGCCAAAGCCAGACTCATTATCCTGACCTGGAATGCCTAAATCGGTCGCAGAATCCTGAAGCGCAGATTCCAGTGCAGTCACCTCAACTTTGGGAAATGCATCAATGAGTAACGCCATACTGCCGGCAACATGGGGTGCCGCAAAAGAAGTGCCACTGACGGTTGCGTATGTTGCCGAACCAGCAAAAGTGAGGTCAGTCGTGTTGACATCAACACCTGGTGCAACAATACTAGGAAAAAGAGCGCTCCCACACTCGACCGGGGTCGGCCCACGACCACTGAATGTCGCGATTGTCGAGAGATAATCAATTGCACCGACAGAAAAACTACCTGGATTATTGGCGGGACTGCTGCTGGAAGATACGTAGGGGCCGCTGTTGCCCGCGCCAAAAACGACGGCAATGCCAGCCGTTTTCAAGGCCTGAATATCGGCCTGAAAGCGGGTGTCGCATACATTGAAGGTAGATGTTTGAAAAGAACCATTGACTACGTCTGGGGCATCATCGGTCAGGGGGTTATTGTCTGGGTCAAGTAACCATTGAAAACTTTGGTGAAAATCGCTTTCAAAAGCCACGCCCACACGGTTAAAAAGTTTAGTGGCTATCCAGTGGGCATCAGGTGCTACGCCGATGGTGGTGCCGCTTGTGTCACGGCCTACTATTAGCCCCATGGTTTGAGTGCCATGGCCGCTAAGCGAGCCAGCGAAATCGGTAGGTGTTGAGTATTCTCCGTGTGGATCAAACCAACTGTTGCTGCCACCTCGCCACTGGATGTTAAGATCAGGATGTGCTACGTCTACGCCAGTATCCATATTCGCCACCACGACGCTTTGTCCAGTGTAGCCTAAATCCCAGACATCCGGTGCGTGTATGGCAGATAAATTCCATTCTGGCGCACTTAAAACCGATTTATTTGAACGTGGCAGACTTAAGGTTGCATCCAAGTAAACATTGGCAACCAGTGGGACATCCGCTAAATTCAGGATTGCCCGAGCCGGTACTGTGGCTGCCACGCTATTGATAATCCAGAGTGGCTTGATTTGAGTTGCGCGGTTGAGTCTTAAAAAAGCCAGCAAGCCTGTTTGCTTCAAAGTAGCGTAGTCGCGCATGGACTGGATGATTTTAACCCTGCGCCGGGCTTTGTCTACGATATGGACGGCATTGGTATTGGCACGAATATTAAGGGTAATAATCACCGGAACCAATTGATTGGGGGAAATATTTTCCAATTGCGCTTGCAGTTGGGAATCGACAACCCCAGCTGTGGCTGTTAGCGGAATTGAAAAAGAAGCCAAGGCTGAAACAATGATAAATCGAAGTAGGAGTGGTTTCATGAGGTTGTACCTAATTAAATTATTCAATATTGCGCTTTAGCTTAAATTCAAAATGTATAAATCATTGTAATTGAAGTAGGTATATCTAATAATACGTAATATCACCTAGTTACGAATAATAAATGAGTTACCTTGATTTACCCCTCAATCTGACACAGGTGAAGAAAACTGTTGTTACGTTCAGAAAAATAAAAGTTAAAGCAAGTACCAACGCGGTTCATCAGTTTATTACTTAGAGCGCACTGGCATCCTTGGTAGCCAGTGCGCGAGTCGATTACTGCAATTTTTACGGTAAAGGGATAATGTCAAAGCCATCAATTTGCTGGGCGGTTGCCGCGCCTAAGCCAGGAGTGCCATCAAAAAATACCGACCAAACCCCATTATTGTAATAAACAATATCTTCATCTTGTACTGCCAGTGTTCCACCGGTATTGGGCAACACGACATCAGTTGTAAAAGAGAGATAGAAATGGGTAGGATCAACAAATCTCAAGCCATCAACATTTGCAGCGCCCGGTACAGGATTGGTAATAACGCCTGTTTCTGAAGGGCTGAGAGACATATTCACAACCTTTGTGAATGCAGTTCCGTTCCATGAATAAATGTCAGCGTTGTCAGCGATACCTGTCACTCCAGGAGGATTACTGTTGCCAAAGGTTGAGAAGTACACCGTGCTACCTATGACAGTAAAGGCATCAACGTCGAGATTGAGTTCAGTTGCTGCTGTGGCACTAGACAGGCCTGCAGCAGTACCATCAAAAAATACTGACCAAACCCCATTGTTGTAGTAAACAATATCTTCATCCTGCACCAAGCCCAGGCCGGGTAAGGTCACATCGTTTGCGAATGATAGGTAGAAATGGCTTGCATCAACATATTTCAACTCGTCCACCGAAGCGGAAGAGGGGAGTGGATTGGCAATAAAGCCTGTTTCAGAAATGACGTTCCGAGCTGTATTTACGGGCCGACTGAAAGCGGTGCCATTCCATGAATAAATATCGGCATTGTCAGCTATACCTGTTGTGAGACCTGTCGGGTTGACATTGCCGGCAGTGGAGAAATAAATAATCGGAGTCGCAACTGCGGAAGTCACGTTAAGCGTAAAAATTTGGCTTGCCGTTGCGCCGGATAAATCTGTCGCAGTGACTGTGACTGTTGATGAGCCGGCAACAGCAGGTGTTCCAGACATGATGCCGGTGGTGCTATTTATGCTAAGCCAAGTAGGGTTTCCAGACATTGAATACGTAATAGCATCACCAACATCAGCATCAACACCCACTGCGGTAAGGCTAAAAGCTGTACCCACTATCGCAGATTGGGGTGTTGGAATAGCATTTAAGGAAGGTGATGTGTTTCCGGTTCCTGCACTCACATTGAGAAAGCTCATCAACCCACCTGTTTTCACGTTAACCGTGCGATCCCTTGATGCCAAGTTATGCATCCGTTCGTAAAGTGGGTAAATTCCTGCTGCTGACGGTCTGAAGAGTACATCATGGGTTTTTCCGGCTGCCATCATAATGGAGTATTGGTCATGTGGGGCTGGTAAGACGCGCCCATCTTCAGCAATCACTTTCATACTGCCGCCTTGCAGGATCATATTGTGGCTACGTAACCCCATGTTAAAAAAACGGATGAGTGTGGTGCCAGCGGTGTTGCCTGCGGGAATAGTTGCTGGTAGTGCCGGGCTTGGATCAACGAAAGCATTGCCGTTTACCAGAAACCAGCTTGGGTTGTAGTCCAAGGTGCCGGTACACGGGTTGGCAGGGTTTTCGCAAGCCGCACCGTAAGCGCCACTGGCGACCCGGCTATGTAAAGCGGGATCAATTTCACTCAAGAACTCGATAACTTCAGTGCTATGGCTGAAGGCGGAGCCGCCCGGATAAGCGTTAGTCGCTGAATTATTTTTGGTTACCGCCCCAAACAAGCCCATCTGAACCTGCTTTGCCGGATGAGTTCCGGTTTCATAAATGTAACTGCCCGGTCTTAGCGGTTTAGCCGTTGTTCCCCAAGTATAGTTATCAGTTCCACCGGCAGGCGCTTCATGTGTGAATGAATGTACCCTATTGCCAATTATGACCGGAGCCATGGCGGTTTCGGTTTGGCCTGGTATGACCAAAGATGTTGCTTCACCCAGGGTGTTTTGAAGGTGGATGATCAAGTTGGGGTTGCCGAGCGGTACCGTTAAACGCGGGCCTGGTGATGTATAAGCGGCATTGCCGCTAGCTGGACAGGCATGGGCAGGAAATGCTGCGACATTGCTTACGTCCGCATACCCCCACATGTGTACAACACTATTGTCGGGCATGGTTTTGTTGAAGCTGCCTGCACACAGCCAGTATTCCGCCCCCAGCGCATTGGTGCAGATTAAAGCTGTAGCACCTGCAAGGATACTGCGTTTTATATTCGTTTTCATGGGTTAAACCCTCATCAAATAAACTGTCATCGGTTAGTCGGTTATTAAATTTTTCTACCCTGTCTTCATACGGAAAAACATAGGCCAGATTGATTACAAACCATACTCATGAATAGTTAGGGAATGGGTGTTCCGGGCGGCTCAACAATCAGGAAAGTCATCATGCCGCCGGGGAAAATATCAAAGTTGACCAGTTCGCGTTCACTGTGAGAGTGCCACATAAAAAAGTAACCATTATTTGCATTGAAGCCGCCTTCGCCAGGGGGCAACTGTCCCTCGCCACCCAAATAAGGGCTGCCACTGTAGAAAGGCCCGAAAGTTAATTCCTGCAAACCGGGCAACACAACGGGTAGCGGTTTACAGCGATCAGTTGCCAGTTGCGACCTTTTGTCTGCCGGGTACGCGGCCAGCGCATTATTGTTCGCGCCACAGTAAGTGGGCTGTGTTGCATGGGTGTAACCATACATATCCCAACCTAGACCAGCACCGCTCCAAGTAAACAACAGATCATAGGTGTCGCCCGGAAAGGTTTCATTGGTAAAACCGGAGGTCGTCCGATTGGGCCCCGAAACACCAGGGTTGCTTTCAAACATCCGGGCATCTTTGGCAAGCAAGGTGAAGTTATTGCCATGGGTATGGTAAGGATGGGGGTCACGACCGGCGCCAATCAGCCGAAGTAACACTTTTTCGCCGGGTCGGGTGCGGACGGCTGCGCCGTAGGGTTGGTTAGGTAGTAAGGCATCATTATCAGCCGATAATGTGTCGACAGAGTTTCGGCCATTGATAAACCACCAGACCGGTTTATAGTCACGGGTATCAACCGAATTATAGGCACCGTTTTGAACTTCGTCATGGATGCGTACGTCCATTTCTGTCAGTAGCGACATGTATTCATGGTCATATCTGGAACCGGCATGGTTATACGCTCTATTGTTAGCTCCAACGCCCGTGTAGCCGGTCGGACGGACAATCATGGCGCCAACCAAGCCCATTTCCGATTGCAAGTCTGGTCGGGTGCCGCTGTGGTAAAGGTAGGTACCAGGCTTACCGGCAACAAAAGAATACGTCACCTTACCGTTCGGCCTGACTTCTTTGGCGAGCAAGCCATTGCGACACTGTGCAGCAATGGCGCAGGAGCTGGTTACACCTTCCTGGCCGGGAAAGACGATGGAGGTATATTGCGGCAAATGGTTGGTCAAGTTGATAGTGACGGTGTCCCCCTGGTTGACTATCAGGGTCGGCCCAGGATACTGCATGGCGGAATTGTTGCCCACCCCGTATCCCCAAACGTAGACGCTACCGCCATCCGGGGTGGTCAGGAAATCATCGTTGGTATTCAGTGTAAAAGTGGGTCCGGTAATGCCCGGTATTGTTGCGCCTGCCTGCAAAGATGGGCTGGCAAAGATCGACAAGGCCAGTGCTAAAGGTGCGGCAAGTTTACAGCTCTTTATCAGGTTGAATTGATTTTTCATGTTAATCTCCTAATCGCTCGCAAATGTGACTTAAATAATCTCAATTTCAGTCATCATGCCGCCGAAATCTTGCTGACCATTGCTCAAGTAATTGAGGTTAGTGGTATACAGGAAGTATTTACCTGGAGCCACACCTGCTGTTTCAATCAGTACATCAGCCGTTTCGCCACTACCAAGAGTTACAGAGTTGGTTTCATAAGAAAGGTCGGCTCCCGTTTGGGTGAGCGGTTGCAGCGGGTCAGTACCACTCATTGCCCGTAAAATACGGGCATCCTTGCCAACTACTTTCATGGTAAGCCCCATAACGGCCAGCGTGTAGTTTCTAGTCACATTCAGGTTGGATATACGCAATAATGCACGTTTGCCTGATTGAACAGTAATTTTGGAGCTTAACGGCTGAGTGGTCGTTAAGTTGGGATGCATGTCAGCTACTTCAGCAGGTGCCGCAGGTCCTGTGGCACTTATGGTATCAGGATAACCGCGACCATTAAGTATGGGGTAATCGTCTTTCATGTCGGCGAAAGGCAAGGGCTGAACGGCAATATGCTTGGCATGGAAGTTGGAGTCGAAAGAACCCATTTGAATGGGGAATTCCACATCGTAACCTGTTGCACCGTTGCCGTCGTTATAGGCAAATTTTCTGTAGCCATTGATTGCAGGGCCTTTATCTTGGGCAGGATGGATATAAAGGTTGCCCAACATGCCCATCTGCATATGTTCCGACGCTTCCACATGGCAGTGGTACATGTAGGTGCCGGGTTCTTTAATGTCATAGAAATAGGTAAAGGTCGACCCCATACCGATGACAGCCGATGCCTCTGGCTCGCCATCGAAAATACTGGCCGCATTCGGGAAGCCGTGGAAATGCACCGAGTGTGGGTCAAATAGATCGGGTCGTTTAAGTGTGCCTACATTGGTCAGGGACAAGTAAAACTTATCGCCTTCATCCAAAACAATGCTGGGTGCGGTGCTGGTTGCCGTCAGTATGCCCGCACTGGCAGTTTGTGCCTGCGGTATACCTGTCAAATTGCTGAAACCAAAAATATATAGTTCAGAACCATCAGCCATAGTAATGAAGCCGTCGCCCGCGCTTAGGTGTTTGCATTTAACCTTGGCATTATAGTTGGGCCCAGGCGCCGGTACAGCATTTATAATGCCATCGTTAGCGTCCCCCGGGCATTGGATATTAACGCCTGCGAGTGCAGGGGTTAGTGCAGTATTGGCCGCTAAAGCGAGCGGTATGCTTATAAAAAATAGTTTGCCAGTTTTCATGGTTGCAACCTCTAATCTCTCTCAATTAATCAGATAGCGTTCTTGTTCTTGTTTTGAAAAGCGAAGGACGTAGGCACACGCCTACGCCCTTCTTTTAGCGTATTAAGGCAATATCCGCACGTCTCCTTCATTGGCAAAGCGTTCATCGGCGCCAATATCATTTAGCGATCCGTTTGCTGATGTGGGTATCGTTGCTGTCGGGACACGAAGCTGAGCGTCGTAGTCAGAGAGCAGAACATCAGTGGCACCGGGAATGCCGACATTAGGCACAGCGGTGAGTGCCTTAGCCTTATCGATGGCTGGGTTAGCGGCAGTGGTTAAATGATAGTTGCGATTACCGAGCGTTAAAGGCCCAAAGTCAACCGTAATGGATGCGGCTCCCGCCTCATCAAATACCTTGGCAGTGAAAATACTCGTATTGACGGCACCTGAACGGCTACCGTTGAGCTTTTGATTCACAAACAGGTTGTTGGCAGTCGCGTTGTTCAATCCAGGGTCATCACTCGTGCTGGTTACGATGCTCCATGTTGGGCTGAGTGAGCCAGTGCCGGCGGGCAATACCCCAAAGTCATCATAGAAGGCCGCTTCACCTGCACCGATATTAGGCAGGAATCCAGAGTCATCGAGCGCACCATTGTTGTTAAGGTCAGCCGTCCATTGGAACGTACGGTTATGCCAGACAATATTGTTGACCAAAGTCAACGGATCCGAGAAGGTTGATGCCACACTTGGCAAAGCACTTAATGTTGGGCTATGAACCCTGGAAACAATCCCAGCCGGGAATTGGTTACTCAGGTTAAGGTTGGTGCCGAAGGCTTCAGGCACGGACGGGGCGCTATCGTTATTGACCACCGTGTTGTGGGCAATGTTGAGCTGCACAGCATCTTGCATAATGATGCCTCCACCTGCCAATGCCGCCATATTGTTGGCTATGATGTTGTTGGTCAAGCTGACTTTATGTCCATTGGTAACCGCTGCCGATACATCCTGTCCGTTGATGAAACGTAGGCTGATGCCGCCGCCATCGCCACTGCCCGCCTGATTACTTTCGATACGGTTGGCGTTGACGACCAGCGGGCCAGATCCTTGCGTCAAGCCACCTGCTACACCGCCCGTTGAACCAGAGATCGAAATCCCACCGCCGTAACCGCCCAGGAAATACAAGCTTTGATTAAACACGATGGTGTTCTTTTCAATCACACTGGTCGCTTTCTGGGTAGTCCGCAAGTTCAAGCCTTGATGGGCAATACCGCCGCCATCACCTTGGGAAAAATTGCCGCAGATGAAGTTCTCTTTCACTTGATAACCATTGGCACCCGTATACAGGCCAATACCGCCGCCTGCAGCTTCAATACCCGTTCCCAAACCACCATTTTGGCTGATTTGATTGTTATGGATGCGGATGTTGTCATTGCTGGCATTGGTGTCATTGCCGGTCGCAGGGTCTGCCAAATCAGTCCTGCCAACTTTGATGCCGCCAGCGGTATTGCCGGAGTTGGCTTTGACGATATTGTTTGAGATTTCCAGATAATCGGCATAGCCATGGACGTTTATGCCACCGCCATTATCTGCACCGGTGACAGTAAAGCCATCAATACGGGCGTTCACACCAGCCGTAAAAAGCCCGGTGCCAGCGCTTTTGCCAAAGATGCTGATGCCGGCCAATTCATCATTGATGAAGTCGGTCGCGACAACGCCTGTCAATGGTGGCAACAATGATACTTTACCGGCATTAATGGAGGCTTGCATATGGGTACGCCAATTATCCGTCGTATCGACAGTTGTTTTTTGGGCAAAGATAAATGTCGTAAGTGCCCCAGAACCTTGCAGGCGTAACGGTTTATCTACAATCAATTGCTCATTGTAGATACCAGGAGCCACCAGGATCAGGTCATTAGCTTTGGCAGCGTCGATAGCCGTCTGAATCTTTTGACCATTGTTAACATGTAAGATGCTGGTTGTACCGGCCTTGCCAGGATCGGGTCTGGCGTTATTGCCCACTGTCACCTTAATGCCGACAGGCGACCAATTACCATTAGTGCCGCCCGCAGCATGCAGCAGGATGTCATACGCGCCACCCAGGAAATTACTGCCAAACAAGACTTCGACCGTATTAGTCGCCGAATTCCAACCACAGCTAAAGCCAGTTGCCGATGGTGCTGTCGCTACCGCAGCACAGCTGACCCCAGTAATAGTAGCGTTAGCAGTGCCGGTGCTGTCGATAACAACGCCACTGGCATTGGTCAATTTAACTTGCGCTGTTGTTACGCCGCTTCCCAGTGTTCCCAAACCATAATTTCGGCTAACCAATTTCGGTGGCGATCCGTCACCGTCATAGAGTGGATTTGGTACTTGGACATTCCCTGCCGCTTTGATGGTCAAAGTCCTTTGTGCCGCTGTCCTGGCTGTTCCCGTAAGCCCCGTCACTTTCACATAAGGCCCGCCATCAACGCCTGTCGCAGAAGCAATCGCAGGCGTATTGGTGGGTTGTTCGCAATCCACCGGAAAATTTCGGGTAGCGGCGAAACTGGCTTTAGAAACAGTTGGGGCATCCAGATAAGTTGTTGTACCGGGCATGTATTGGAAAGGCCAGCAAACGGTGGCGAGCGTAGGATCGTAATTAGGGTCCTGAATAAATGGCAAGTTGTTGCCGCCAGGAAAATTCGGGTTAGGCTTAATGCCAGAGTCATTAACACAGGCGGAAAAAACGGCTGGCGAAAAACCCGATGGTAGGGGTACGTTAGCGGTCCAGGTGGAAGGTAACTGGGCGTTAAAAGCGCCCCATTCATCAGTCAGTATGCGTACCACTTCGTGGCCGGTACGATCACGGAATGAGACCGGAACCCACGCTGGATTTGCTTTTTCACCCGCATTGGGCGAAGTGGGGTCAATTGTTGCCAACACATCGTTAAAAGTGTTGCCGACAACCCGAGTAGATCGAGGTACATCAGTGAATACATGGAAATCTACAGCCGCATTTTGTTTGGCTTGCAGGTTCACTTTTTTCAGATCGCACAGAGGGCGTTGTTGGCCCGCATACATGGGTGGGGTGTCGTCCGTTCCAACGAAATTACCGGCTGCATCAGCTTGTAAACTCAACAGGTTAGGCACTGTGTGCAAATTACCGATACACTCGGGTGGCACCAGGTTAGGGTTAAAAACGTCGCCCAAGGTGACGTTGAAATCTTCTTCCTTAACTATTTTGAATCCTTTCGGTGGCGATGCTTCAACGATATAATTGCCAGGTCTTATTCCTGTTGGGTTTTCAGTGCGCCAACCATCAAACATATAAGCGCCATCATAAACACCGGGGCGAGATTGGTTGTAATTACGCAAACCGTCATAGCAGTCCTTGGCTACAGGTGCGCCACCATTGAGAGGGTCAACAAAGAAAGTCGTGGCGTTCTGGCAGCCAGTCGGATTGTTGTCATCCCAACTGTCCGTAGAAGATATTTGCACGGCATCGCCTTTATTGAAGGCGGCACTGGCAGGATGGTTGTCAACATCTTCCGGCCCCATCGTGCCACCATCCGCCCAGCCAAATGGGTAGTTGTCAACATCCGCCCGGTCAATCACCCCATTGCCGTTGAGATCGTCGATTTTACCGTCAGCTGGATTTACGACTGTATCGCCATTCCAGTTGACATCTTCAGGCCCTGGAAAAGCGGCTGGTAAGTTATTGCGATCACCATCGGCATAAAGCGCCATCTGGACGCGTGCAACCCCAGGCTCCCAAGGATCGCCTACACCGTATCGTGGATCGTGTTCTGCACGCGTGCTGGAGTAATAAACGATACCAGTGATACCACCGTTTTCGTTACCCGTGTAAAGTTTGCGTCCCCATTGGTAAACATTAGTTTGTCCCAAAAAGCCTTGGAATGCTTGGAGTATAAGGGGGCCGGTATCGGCAGTTGATAGCTCGGTACGGGATAGGTTATTGCCTGTCCTGGGATTGTTTAGGGGGCTGCCCAAGGTGCAACCAGAAAGCAAAGCATCAGCAGGCATACAGATTTGAGCTTGCGGGGTCAATACACCGAAATCAGGGAAATTTCCTGTTGAACCCGCCGGAATTGCGCCCCCGGCATCGGTGACGATTGTGACACCGGTTGCTTTGTCACGGGAAAAATCACTCTCTGCGACTAGCCAGTGGAAAAACGGAAATACTTCTGTGAAATCAGCTTTACCATTGATGTCAGTAGGCGAGGTTTGGTAAAGTCGGGCATCGCGGAAACGTAAGTTGATGGTTTTGTTTTTTATGCCGACTTCACCAGCATCACGGAAACCATTGCCATTGGTATCATTGAATACTAAGTGATTAGATGAGTGAAACCAGTTTGGGGCGGGAATATTGCCGTTGGCATCGGCTTGGCTGATAGTGGCAGCTCCGCCAACCACGTCCACGTTATAGAAAGAAATAATCAAGTCCAGATTATCATCCCATGCCACTAACTGGTAACTGCCATCTGGGACATTGGGTATATTGAAATGGCTATTGGCATCGCAACGTCCACTGTATACGCCGACACCAGCAACGGTGTTTAAACCGATCCTGCATTCAGGAATTGGCGCACCAACGACATTTGCCAACAATGGGGGTGCGGTCAAGTGACTGTTGGTTATGGTTCCAGAAATAGTGGCTCCACCTGTCAATACGGTAGTGTCGGTAAATTCTTTCACAAAACCGGTGTTGTTATGGTAGAAGGTCGGCCCCCATTCATTGGTATATGTTGGCCCGCCTGCCGCAAGCCAGACATCATTGGCTTTTGTGCCTTCAATAGTGAAAGTTTGCACCCAACCTTGCCCTGCTGGAGGTATCACATTGATCGAGTATTTGGCGGGCACCAGGTTTTTGACAACAACCAGGCCTGTTTCGTCAGGGTGAATAATACCATTGCCCAAGACATCAACATCACCCGAAGCAGTGTAAGTGGTGCCTAATGGATTACCGAAAGCATCAGTGCTTAAAGGGCCGGGGCCCGCTGCCCCATAGCCTCCCCCGGCATCAACAATTTGGACGGTGAATTCTTGCGGACAAAAGTGGTCGGGGCCATTGCAAGTCGCCGCACTGCCTTGTTCACTACCGCCATCAGGGGCATTGTTGATTGGAAACTTATCGTGAAATACGTAAGCAGAGAACTGAGTGGTTGGTATTGGATGGGTGTCAACTGTAACGGTCAGCGTCGCATTGCCGCTAGCGTTCAGGGTTGCCATACCGCCGCCGATTGAATAATCTTTGTACGGCAATACGGAAACAAAGACTCGTTTTCCAGCCGTTAGTCGGTTGCCAGTCAGGCTGGCAGTTGCTGAAGCGGCTTGACCTTCCGCCAATACGGGAGAGTCGCTTTTGTGGAAGCTCACCCCCAACGCATTGACATCTCGGACACCAGGGGTTGTTGTGTGTGTACTGTCGGTTTCAACCAACCAGCGGAAGCCGCTGGTTATCGCTACGCCATTATGGTCAACGACATTCAAGGTAATTCCTGCCTGCGCTTCTGGCATAACCAGCGCACCCAGCAAAGACACCGTCAGGGTCAGTTTGATGCCAACCCCCAAGCTATTTGGTTGGAATATGTTTTTCATGATCTTAACCTCTTATGTGATTATTGTTAATGTGTCCATCACATAGTGGCGCGATTGGCGAGCACTGAAATCCGTTTACATCCTTGCTCTGCTTTTCAGCATTCTCACTATGAAATGCCCCCAATAAATCTTCGCTAACCCTTGTTAAAAGGAGTATTCGGTTAACAGTGGCCTTAAATATACCTTAAATATAAGAAAAAATAATAAAAACTAAGTTCATTTAATAATTCCTTAAGGTATTTATGGTTTGGTCAATTTATTGCTCCAAATCTTAAGAAAATTCGCTCTAAATTTTTTCTCAAGCATCTGTTAAATATGAAAAATATCTTTTTAAACGTAAAAAATTGGTAAGAATTGTTGCGCCAGCCGATAGTTAGGTTTGTTTTTGGGCTTTTGCGAAGCGTATTTCCTTTTTTCAAATAAATTCTGTCTGTTAACGGTTGTTGGGCGTTTGCAGAGCAAAAAACATTTTTATTTGAAAACATGGCTACACATCGCCCCCAGATTGGGTGGAATTTATCTCAACTCACATGTCGAAATTCGTGCAAGTTGGTTTAACTAATCTGTATGTTTTAGGTGCGAAATGCTGTTTCAACCGCACCGTAAATCAGTTCAGCCCAAAGAAAGTCTATATTGATGACTTGTAGCAAACAAGGTAATAGTACACGCTGAAAATGTGAAATATTACCTTGCTAATTTTTTAAAAATATTGCACAACATCTTGCATCGAGGCCTTGGTTGGAAGGGTGTGATTTAGCCATGTTTTAAAATGCTGGGTTTTGGGTTCGGTTGCTTAAGATTAAAAGATGTTGCGTGGGCTGATTTTTATAGCCTATTGCTGCTAGCTGCCAAAATGGGTTTCTCGTCAATATTGCGCCGAGATTATCATGGCAATTTTTATCCGTTAAGAGTCTTTAGCCGCTTTGCCCTGAAATTTTTTATAGTTGATGGAAATCTTCAAGCCAGCAAAACGGCCTGCCATGCGGGTAAGTTCCTGGGTTTTATTATCGAAAGTCAGCTTTACGTCATTTAGGGCATGATCCTCGTAGCCTTCATCAATGGTTTTGGTGTCCAGCAAAAATCGGTAGACATAAATTTCTTGGGTTTTTTCTTTTATTATTTCGAAAGGTTGCCCAAGCTTGGCAATGACAGTTGGTTTTTTAGGAAGGGCATCGGCAATTTTTTCGATGGAATCGGTATTGCCACGCAGTTGCATTTTATCTTTGTTGATTTCCCCCCCGCCGACAGAACGTAAAGAAGCTTCCAAAAATTTGGGTGGGGCTATTTCTAAAAATAGGGATGAAAATGACCAGGCGGTCAATTCGTCTTCTTTGTTGAAACGCATATCGGAATAAAATTTGACTTCTGGCATGACCACTTTTTTATAGCCATCAACTTTTCGAAACCAGTACCGCCAATGCTTGCCGTCAGGCACTGATTTTTCCTCGCTGGGCCTTAGTCTTGCCAGCGAGATAAAATCTTCGCTTAACATAATGGGCTCCTTGAAGTTCAAGGTAAAGTCGTCCGTTACGGTCACAGAAAAATAGCGGTCAAATTCATCCATTTGCTGATAGGTTTTATAGGCGCGCCACCAGTAAGCGCATCCTGTCAAAGTTGCCAGCAACACAGCAAGACAAATAATCCGAATAGTTTTAATGTTCATAGGCTGATTTGATAAGTCGTAAGATGTGAGATGCTCGATGAAGGAATAACAAACAGGGTTTAGTGTTTAGTTGGTGAATCTATAAGTATGTTTGTGTCATTAAGTAAAAGTTGTTCGACATCAACTTGGTCAAAACGGTAAAGTTGGTTACAAAACTCGCAAGTGACCTCAATATGGCTACGTTCTTCCAAAATTCCCTGTAGTTCTTCGCGGCCTAACTGGCGCAAGGCGGATTCAATTTTTGTGCGTGAGCAGGAGCAGTCGAATACGACGGGTTCAGCATCAAACAAGCGAAGGTTTTCGCCATTGAATAAGCGATACAAAATTGTTTCGCAATCCAATGTTAATAACTCCTGCTCGGTTAATGTGCTTGCCAACATTTCCAGTCGTTCCCAATCCTCTTTATCATTGAGCTGGGAAGGCATTTCTTGCAGGAGCAAGCCTGTCGCCCGATCAGCATCGGCAAATAACCACAAACGGGTGTTGAGTTGTTCGGATTGGGCAAAATAAGTTTCAAGTGCCGCCGCCAGATTGGCGCCTTGTAAAGCCACGATGCCTTGGTATGGCGGCGCGTTGTCTGCATATATAGTAATTACCAGGCGACCTTCGCCGAACATTTCCTGCAATGAGCGGGTATTTGCAACATCTCCACTTCTAATCAAGCCCCTGATTTTTTGGTCATGCGTGGCTTGAGCGACCAGTGTTTTTAGCGGTCCATCGCCCTGTGCCTGGAGTATGATTGAGCCATTGAATTTAATTGTCGCAGATAATAGCACAACAGCGGTTAAGGCTTGCCCTAACTGGTCTTGGACATTATCTGGGCAGTGCTGATGCTGTTTTGCGGTTCGCCAACTGGTTGCCAAATTGACCCAAAGCCCACGGATTCCAATGTCTTCAAATATAAAACGGCGTAGTATATCGTGTTGTGTCATGCGAATCCTGCAAGGGTTTATTGCATTTTATTATAAGCCAGAATTATAGTAGGCTTCATTTCAAGCCGTTTTCTTTTTCACTAGATACTGTCGCAACTATGTTTTCTTCAAGCAAAAAATTAGTTCTTCCCAACCCGGAAGACGCTTTACCGGGACGGTGTGCATCCATGTCTATCACCAACCGGCATTTTGTGACCGGCAACCCCATCGCACCACCGCTTCCCGATAATGTGCAGCTCGCAATGTTTGGTTTGGGCTGTTTTTGGGGTGCGGAACGGAAATTTTGGCAAGTGCAAAATGTGTTTAGCACGGCGGTTGGCTACAGTGCTGGTTTTACGCCCAATCCGACTTACGAAGAAGTTTGTACAGGCTTAACCGGACATAACGAAGTCGTGCTGGTGGTTTATGACCCCAGCCTAACCGCATATCAAGAATTGCTGGCATTATTTTGGCAATCACATAACCCTACGCAAGGTATGAGACAGGGTAACGATACGGGCACCCAATACCGCTCAGGAATCTATACCTATAGTCAGGTTCAGTGGGATGAAGCGATCAAATCCAGAGAGCATTATCAACACCGTCTGAGCCAGTACGGGCAGGGTCAGATAAGTACCGAGATAGTCCCAGTAAAGCCATTTTATTATGCGGAGGATTACCATCAACAATTTTTAGCTAAAAATCCTGAAGGCTATTGTGGGTTAGGTGGGTTGGGCGTCGCTTTTAAGTGATCCAGGATCAACGGGCAAAAAAAAGGCGGTTTTAAAAAACCGCCTTAAAGTTTAGGAAGGATATAACGCAACTTTCAGCTATCAAGGTTCAAAATACAACCCCTCAAAAGTTAGATATATATTAACAACGAAAATTGTAATAGGGAATGCGACAAATTGTCGCACCCCCTTGAGTGTTTTTTTGAGTCAAAAATAATTTGTAACACATTGAATTTAAATAAAAATAAAATAATATTTTTTAATTTTAAGTCCGATAAGTGAAGTGCGATGAGATTTTTTTCGGCCTTTTTCATGGTACTGACTGTTTAATTACAACGAAAATCCAGATAGTATTCGTACGAAAATACAATAACGAAAGTAATACGATTTAAATCTTTTAGGACATAATTCATCATGTCCGGCCATAGCTTGCATACCTAAATAATATAACTAATCTGCACATTACATGCTTTCGCAAATATTACCTAAGTCAGAAATTTCCATTCGTCAGAACCTTAAATGGCTTTTTATTCTCAGGAATATGATGATTCTGGGTGAGTGCTTTTTAGTCATCATGTTTGTTTACGGCCTTAATATTCGCATACCTGAACAGCAGTTATGGCTGATTATCGTGGCGATTATTGCCTTTAATGTTTACACCTCAATGCGCTTGCAAACCGATGATCAGGTGACAGAATTGGAAATTTTTTCCCAAATTTCCATTGATGTATTTTCGATTGCGGCACTGCTTTACCTGACGGGGGGGGCATCCAACCCGATAACCTGGGTGTTTTTGCTGCCCCTGATTATTACGGCGATTATGTTACCCCAGTCGTATGCTTGGTATATGGTCATTTTAACGACTTCGATGTATTCGCTGTTGATCGCCTTCAATATACCGTTACCTTCGATTGAACCCCATATGCCTGATCCCGGTTTGTTGAACCCCAGCCCTGATATGGCGAGTTCTAAAATGTCGCAGAAAGCCCATGCGATAAGTGATAACCATTATTACAACCTCCACATGTTTGGTATGTGGTTTGGTTTTTTGTTTAGCGCCGGATTAGTGGCGTTTTTTGTGGCAGAATTAGCGAGAACACTTAAAAATCAAGAGCGTAGCCTGGCCGTTGCACGCGAAAATGCCCTACGGGACGAGCGCGTAGTTGCGTTAGGCACACTTGCAGCCAGCGCTGCCCACGATATGGGTACGCCACTGGGTACTATTGCGATTGTTGTGCATGATTTGCTTGAAGATTTTCCCGTCAGTGAGTATCCAGATATCAATGACAAGATGCATATTCTGCAAAATGAGGTCAATCGTTGCAAAGAGGCATTGTCGCTTATGTCAGCGTCTGCGGGAGAGATGCGTGCTGAATCGGGTAACGTCATGCCATTGATAAATTACCTTGATGAGGTGCTCTTTCAATGGCGGGCGCACAAGTCGGCGGCAAAATTGCAGTATTTTATCGACCCTGAGATTGATGTTGGCGCAAAAATTATCGCCGAACGCACCCTGACACACGCCCTGATTAATATTCTGAATAATGCGGTTGAGTTTACCGACCCCGAGCAAGGAATTGAATTTCATGTGCGCTCATCCCGAAATGAATTAATTCTGAAAATCAGGGATTTTGGCCTCGGCTTTCCCGCTGAGATATTTGAATTCTCAGGTAAACAACCTGTAGCCAGCAAAAATAAAGGCTTGGGTGTCGGGCTGTTTCTGACTTATTCAACAATCAATCGCCTGGGCGGTAAAATTGAGCTCAGCAATATGGAAACGGGTGGTGCCTGTGTTGACATTAACTTGCCATTGTTAGTGGATGTCGAGGAGGGTGACAATGACTTTTGAAGAATCTGATCTGCCGATACTTTTGCTGGTAGACGATGACAAAACGTTCTGTAAAGTATTGAAAGCGTCATTGGAGCGTCGCGATTTTCAGGTTTTTGCCGCCCATGACCTCGAAACAGGGTTGTTATTGGCCGAAAAGCATGTGCCTGAGTATGCGGTGATTGATTTGCGAATTGGTCTGGATTCAGGTCTTGAGCTGGTCAAAAAATTGATGTCCCTAGATACCAACACAGCTTGTGTTATGTTGACTGGTTTTGCCAGTATTGCAACGGCTGTCGAAGCCATCAAGCTGGGTGCGATACACTATCTGACAAAGCCTGCCAATGCTGATGAAATCGTCCAGGCGCTGACTAAAAAAGAAGGCGACACAGCGGTCATGATCAGCAAAAAGCCACTTTCAGCAAAACGTATGGAGTGGGAGCATTTGCAGAAAATAATGCTGCACTATGATGGTAATATTTCTGTAGCCGCCAGGGCACTCAATATGCACCGCCGGTCGTTACAAAGAAAATTGTTAAAAAAACCTGCCAAAGAATAGCTGCTTAAAAATAAGTTTGAGTTGCTTCCGATAACTAAGGATCTGTTCAAGATCTACTGCGCCGCCGCCATCTGCGGTTGGGCGGTGTTCAGAATCCTCATTTACATCGAGTAAACTCCGGTTCCTACGCTCCGTCCGCCCACGACTGGCGACAGCTCGTACCCTCAAGGGCATAAACGACGATCTTGAACAGGTTCTAAAAGAGTGTCCGGTTTTTGTATACCATTACAGAACTCGCTGAGTTGTGATTAAGAGACAGGTATGTTAACCCCGCGTCCGGCTAGATAGTATTAAGCCGTTTGAAAATTCAATGCCGCCCTGATGCAGCGCAAAATATCATAGCTGTAGTGGCCTTCAAATATTTCATAGATGGGTTTCAAGGCGTTTTTCTGGTCATCCGGTAGATTGATGATGGTTTC
>JABFQX010000085.1 GCA_013141505.1 Methyloglobulus sp. | reverse complement strand
TAGTCTTAGGTTTGGGTGGAGTGGGTTTCGATACCAATGGTTTAATGTCTGCCATCGCCCCAGCGCTGGGCGCTTCCAGGGCAATGTCGATCATCGGCAAAGGTGTCGCTTCGCTAAGCGGTTCAGGTACTGGACGGCTCGCATACAGAAACATTAACAGGCAATGCATGACGCAAACCAATACCGTAATTAGCACAACGGCAAGAAAGCGCTTCCAGGTGATAGGTAACGCAAAACTAACGGGCAAGCGGGACGGTTCCCGTTGCGCGGCTTCCACAAAAAATAAGGTCACTTTTCCCCTTTAGAATTGATTGGCTCGGGCGTTAACATAGCCATGCGCTGATATAATTCAGCCATATGTTGTTGTAATTTTTCCAGGCAACGTTTGGTTTCATCCTGTTGACTTTCCAAATGTTCGAAATGGACCTGAAAATAACGCGCAGATGGAAACTCGGGTTTTGCAGGGGCTTCGTTGGCTGAAGAATATGATTTTTGATGATGCAGTTGAGCAGGTTTAAGATTCATGGTCTGTGTCTCCTTATCTTTTTGCTACACTCAAACACAATAAGACGATTGAAGAGGCGAAATCCCTCACCTTATTAATTGAAAAAAATTGGATTATACATGGCAGCGCTATCTTTAACTCCCATTTCAGAATTGAAGAACCGCTCTTGAGGGTAATTTATTTTGAAAGATATGGGGTAGATGTCAGATTGAATATCTATGCAGTATTGGTATGTTTTCTGAGAAAAAAAATCCTTTTGTGACACTGCCTCACCTGTGGACTTTGTCGATTGCGGCAGGGCAAGGGCGGCAAGGCAAGGGTTTGTCCCCAAATCCGCGACGGTTATTCACGCCAACGCACCCCACATCATTGCTTTATAGGCTTAACCAACTTTTAGGGTTCCACTCTCATAGTGCTTATAGCCTATCGGAAGCTAAAATAGTCAACCGATGACCGAAAAAAAAAGCGTCCCTGCCAGAAGGTGAGAGGATGTGCATGAATTGATCATTCTATTGTTCAATTCATGCACAATAGGTATTAAGCAATTCCTATGCCATAAATGTAAAACACAGCAATACTGGGGGTTGCAGCGGTTTTTTGGGCTTCTCGCACTTTAAAAAGTGTGGCATATGACACAACTAGTGCGTCATATGACCTATTTTTTGATTTTCACGGGTTGGCTTGTGGTGATGGTTGCCGTGGTTTGGTAAAGCGTTGTCAGAGGATAATGCTGGAGGAAAGCAAGTCCCGTTTAGAATCGTTAGAAGCAGACAGAGCAAGGGTTTGAGGACTGTGCTTGTATGGTTGTTGGTAATTAGGTGTCCTTTTTAACGAGGTGCTTCACGACAGGTATCGCTGCCCTAACGTGCTTTATTCTCGGATTTTTAAGGAGGTTAGGGCTAGGTCTTTTTGATTAAACTGTGTCATATGACACGGTTTAATTGATAACCCTTTATTTTCTCTGTTAGAATCAAGACTCCTTTAATGTTGGAGGATACCGTTATGAAAATCCGCTTCTTATTGATTTCCCTTGCTCTGTCTCTTTCGCTAGTTTCGGCTGGCGCATGGGCCAAAACCCATCCTAAGCACTGTGACATCCACAAAACCGATGCTACACATGATTGTGCCAAGCATTGCGCCACCCATCCCGGCGCAAAAGACCAGGCTTGTGCCAAGCACTGTGAGTCGGACTCATCTGCCAAAGCCCATGTTTGCAATACCCCGCACTGCGACAAACACTTGGCAGCGGCGGCGAAAAGTTGCAATACCGTTAGTTGTTCGACACACACAGGTGCCGATGCACATAACTGTAGTGCGGAGCATTGCGCCAAACACGGTGGCAACATGGCAGATTGCTGTGGAACTACGCAGCGTTGTGATGTCTAGGGCAGGGCTGTTAATGCGTTCAATCTAAGGTCAGGCGAGGTTGCTTTATAGCTTGGCGCGCACTTCATCATTATTTACTTGATAGCCTGCGAGCAGGCTATCAAGTCTTCGAAATCCAAGATCCGTTAGAACCGGCATAAACCCAATCATAAATTAGAATGACAGTTAACGTTTTGGATAGGTGTAGCCGGCCAACACTTATTGTCAGTTCGAGCTTACAAACCACCCTCAATAGTTACTTATCTTTTTACCCTTGATAGATAATATTCGGATCCACGTGCTAGCCATTTCGACAGGATGGCCACCATCCGAATCATAAAAGGAAGAGCTTTCTGCGCCAATAAATTCATCAATTGGTCTATTGACAGGAGCAGTTGATAAGCGGATTTTTTAAGTCGCACTTTGAAATCCCTTAACACCATAAAATTGACCGCCCGATCCCGAATCCTACCTTTCCGGTGCAACCAACGCACGAAGCCACTTATGTACAGAAAAAGCAGGCTTTGCCCGGCCAGAAACCAGCAGAACCGCCCGTATACCCCCAATGCCTCGCCCGTATGTAGCGGCCACATCCAGGTTATCAGGGTTTCCCCCTTGCCGAATGCGGCAGGATTCCTGACTTCTTTAATGTGTCCACTCCAACGGTCTACCCAAACCGTCGTGTAAGGGTGGCGCTGGTTCACTTCACCTTTCTGGCGCAAGTTCACCCGGTAAACGCCGCTGTTACCGTCGGGTGTGGTAACCCGCCGTAATTCGGCCTTAGGAAATGGGCCACGGGCAACAAATTCTGCCGCCTCCAGAAGGGTAGGATGGTCATTAGGGATTGCCGTACTCGTAATAACACGCCCCGTTTCCCCATGCGCCATGCCGGTTGAGCCGAACAGGTTTTCCAGTACCGAAGGAAAGCTAAGATGAAACCCGGTAAAGGCAAGCAGCAGCAAGGCAGCGGCGCTCAGTAGGCCTATCATGCGGTGTAAATCGAACAGCAGCCTCATTAGTCCTGAACTGAACCGTATTCTTAATGCCGAGTGGATATTTTTTACCCCAGGCCACCACAAGTACAAGCCAGAACAGACGGACACCATCAACAATAAGCCGCTATAGCCAACGACATTCCAGCCCGCTTGGTCAAATTGTAGCTGCGTGTGCAAGTCTAGTATCCAAGTGGTTACTGTTTGCCCCCAGAAGCGGCTTGCCACCACTTCCGCCGTATAAGGATTGACCGACACCATCAAAGGGGCATAGCGCTCAAAGAATGTCTCCCTGGGCTTGTCGAACCAGGCTGTCATCATGCCTTTGGCCGACCTGGGCATTTCCAACGTCCATTCACCATAACGGTCTGGATGTGCTGCCCGAACCGATGCCATGATCTGGTCTAGCGATTGATAGTCTCCTTGCACCTCCTCAACCACCAATTGCGGATTCAATAATGCATCCAATTCTTCGCGGTAAACACAAACACTCCCTGTGAAACCCAACACGGCAAAAATAAACCCTACGCTTAACGCAAGAATTAAATGGACATTGAGCCATGCCGTTCGGGCTAGCCATTTTTTTACTTGGATTTGTCTTGTGCAGTGTTGAAGCAATCGGATGGCTGTGCTGACAAAAAAAATACCCAGCACCATTAATCGCTGTTTTGAATACGGTTGCATAGGATTAACTTTAATAATTTCAGGGTGGTGCTAAACAGGGTGACTGTAAGGATTCCGTAAGGAGGTAATTGACCCTAAAACGGTTTACCTTAAGCCTAACCAATGAATCCATTGGTATCAGCGGCGTATTTCAGTGATGGGGCAAAACCGCCTTACAGACGAGCAAAGTTTAATAGATTTGCTTGATTTCTTCATGTTTCTTCTCAGGCAGCAACATGCGCCTAAAGTTTATTTTTGGGAAGAGCCAGGTAACTACAAGCCCACCGTATGAACTGGAGCTAACTGACTGGTTGGATCCATTATTATAAATGAGATGAGTGATGAGTTTTTCTAGACTGCCAACGTTATATATACAGTGCCGCATTATGATAAGGGAAATATATTATTTTACAAGGTGAGGGACATATGGCACTTGTTCGTCAATATCATCATATGTCGTAACTCTTCCTCTTTAAAGGATAAATTCAAGCTTTCTTATGAAGAAAGACCATACGAGAAGTCTGCCCAGTTTCCCGGGGAATGATGTCGCGTTGTTTGCTCAATTCCTATGTCCCTGCCGTTACAGCTTGACCGTTCGCTTTCTCTCGCTCTCTTCTACCCCCTAAGTCAACAAATTACCTTGCGGTTCTCCTGCCAATACTGGCAACTCGTGGGGCTTACCTTGTTCCGCTTAAGTAATAATATGAATGTCTTAGGCTCTACCTCTTTCCCGATGGATGCGTTGTTCCTGTGATTGACTGAACTTTATCAATCAGCCGATCCATGTACCTTTTTGGTTCAAGCTTGTCAGCATCTTTAGCTTGTCATAAATAACGAGATTTAAACGATAGTTCACATATGTTAGCCATAACACCCTTAGCCTAGAGCTTATACCCCCTAATGCTGGGAGAGTTCGGTTATCCTCACGGATTCACCTAGACTTTATAGTCAAGCTTCATTGTCTTGGTAGCTCCACACCTTGCCGTTACCAACAACGCATGTACCAATAGGCTCGGAGTAAGGAAATACTCGGTTTATTTTAAATATATTGCATTAATTTAAACAATTACTTAAGCGACTTTCAAGTCGCACTGTTCAGATTTATTCAGAATCGGTGTTCAAATTAAATCAGAATGCCTGTTCAGATTGAGACAGAATATGCAATAACCACCGCGCAGGATACCGGTGGCCCATTAAAGGTTCCTGAAGGTGGTCAAGGCAAACTAAGATTATTGAGCGTAGGCCCTATCATACAGGCTGACGGCGGCTATCCACTTAACATATTCGGAGGTGGTCTTGGAGGATATGATCAGATTGGTTATCCGGTTTCATCAGTAACTGAAGCCCAGGAAGTTGTCCAGCACTTGGTTGATGGTGGCGCGACAGCCATCAAGATTGCCCTGGAGCGCGGTGGTGAAACGGGTGCGCCCTGGATGCAACCCCATGATGGCCCTGTGCCCGCCACTCCATGGCCGATGCTTTCCCCTGAAATAGTCCAGGCAATTGTGGCTAAAGCGCACGCGCTTGATAAGCGGGTAATAGCCCATGTGGGTGAAAATACAGGCTTGGAACGGGCGCTAGATGCAGGGGTTGATGAATTCGCCCATATGCCTTATTCTGAAATCAATGAAAGTTTGTTGCAGCGTGCGGTGAACCAGGGCGTTACCTTCGTCACGACGATTGATACGCTTTCGTCCTGTGTGGATACCAGTACCCATAAAGGAATCCATTCCAACACGATGAGCCTAGCCAGCAAAGGCGCTAAATTTATCTACGGTTCTGAAGTTGCACACGATAATGTTCCTTGGGGGATCAATGGCGAAGAAATGCATATGATGCTGCATTTAACCAGCGGGGATTCGATTGATTTTAGGGACGTTGTAAACGTATTCAAAGCCGTGACATCCAAGGCTGGGGAGCGTTTGGGCGTGGATTCGCTTCTAGGTACTTTGGCTCCTGGTGCGCCAGCCGATATCATTGCGGTGCGTGGCAACCCATTCCAAAGGTTTAAGCTATTGGAGTATCCAGACCTAGTAATTTCAGGAGGACGCATCATAGTCAATAAATTCTAACGAATTAAGGTAACCATTAGAAATTATTGCTTGCGGGGTATCTGCCTCGCAGGCAAACAAGGAATACACATACTTCAAGAAGTCTTTTTTGGTGGCACGGAAACGCGGTCATGGGAACACCGGAAACACAGGCCTATTGTGATGATGTCCAGTGCATAGGCGGTCTTTGCGAATTCCACCGAAAATCTGCCGTTGGGATCGGCCAGGGAGGAACGGGAAACTCGGGTACGGATGCCCAGGTGGTAAAGTTTGGTCTGATGCAGGCCTTAATTCACGTAGGCTCTCGCGATACGTCAGTTGCGCGAAGGCCATACAAAGGCAGGTCGAGATGTGAAAAGGTTTTGGTTGGATGGCTGGATGGAAAGCACCCCACTGAGCGGCGGAACACATGAAGGGAGAAATGCCGCACGAGTTTTGGGACGAACGGTAATGTATTGATTTCGTTCGTGGTGGATTTGTTTCACAGGAAATTCGGAGCAGTAATAATACTCGATTTATCGTTGAGCTCTGTGTGGCATCAACTTGTTCAGAGGTTTCTTAAACTATCAGTGTTCACGTTGTAGTTTTGTAAAAATTACTATGAAATTCACCGGTGCTTCTTCGGAGCCTTCGTGATCTCGGTGGTTAAAAGCTGTTTTACGGTATGCCTTGTCAATTACAGTAAAGGACTAAGTTGCTGCGCTAGGTCTTTACGGGAGAGTGCGCCGATATGTTTAAAAACGATAACACCCTGTTTGTCGATGATAAAAGTTGTCGGCGCAACGACAATACCGTAATCATGGGTCATGGAATTGGGCGCAACGACAACCGGATAGTTGATGAAATACTTTTTGGCAAAGGCTTTGACCGCAGCATCGTCGTTCTTATCCATTGCCGCGCCGACCACCATCACGCCTTTGCTGGCATATTGCTGTTGTGTGGCGACAAATTCGGGGACTTCCTTTAAGCAGGGAGTGCAAAATGTGCCCCAAAAATTCAACACCACAATCTTGCCTTTGTAACTGGCTAAGGTGTTAGGCTTTCCGTCCAGGTCAGTCAAGGTCCAAGCGGGTGCCGGAATTTTTTCTTCGGGCTTATCGGTATCCGCAAAGGTTTCTGTGGATATAAAGATGAGTGCAAGCAGCAGACCAAAACCGTTTAGCTTAAGCGGGTTAAATAGATAATTCATTGATCTACCTTTACTTTAACCAAACCCATTTTTTTTGCTTGCTCATCATTCCAGGCGATGATAACGCTGTCCTTGGTTTTTACCATACGCGGCCCAGGCCATTTGTAGGCTTTGCCGTCAGACAAAAAATGTACAGTGGTACGATGTTCAATTCGGCCATCATCGTAGATTCTAGCCAGTTTGGTCGTTTCGCCTTGAGCGCCGGTTATTGTCCAGGCTACTAACGCAGAGTGCGGGCTTTCCATTTCGATACCGCTGACACCACCGGCATTTTCCGGCTCAAGGTCAATCGGTGCGGTGAAATGTTGGCCGTCATCGTTGGAAAAAGCAGCGCGAATCTGCGTCTTATTGTTGATGGTCGTTAACCAGGCGACACCAACGGACTTATCCATTCGGGCAATGGCGGGGGCTTTGGAAGGGCAGCCGTCAATCACCCAATGGTCGTTATGCACGATGGTTGATTGCCCGAAATCATTTGCCGAAATCCGCATCACGGCGGGATCGCGGACATTGCCGTCTTTATGTTCCCGATAAGCCAATAGTCCGCCTTGCTCATTGGCGGCGATTGACGGTGGGCAACATTCGCAAAAATCCTTATCGATCAACATTTCCTTACCCAGCTTGTTGTCGGCGGAAACACTGGCGACCATTAAGGAAGTAAAGCCCTCTGATGTTGCTTCTGCACCGGGTTTGCTGGGCGGAACCATTTTGTAATTACGCATATCTATCCACGCCGACAATAAGGTGCCATCGGGCATGGCCGCCAATGCCGGGCTTTCCTTCATGGAAGTTTCGACTTCCTGGTTCAGCAACAGGGGAACGGCCCACTGTTTCCGTGCCTTGTCGCTGCTGCGTGTTTCATAAATCTCATGGACTTCGCCTTCCCCGTTCTTGGCGGGTTTGGAAGCCATCCACAAGGCTGCCAAGCCGCTATCCCCCACGAAAACAATTTGCGCTTCGACAATATTCTGCATCGCGCTGATTGTAATCGGCAAAGACCATTTGCCGTCATCAAGCTCGGACACCAACAATGCCGGTTTTCCTTTATCGGTGGTTTGCCACCATGTCAACGCCAGACTGCCATTAGGACGGCTTGCCAGCCGTTGGTCGGTTGCCGTATCGGGTACGGGGCTGGTTAATGCCGATAACGGAAATGGTGCAGTTGGACTGCTTTTTTTAACTTGGCTTTGTTGGGTTAGATTAGTGGGTTGTTGGGCGCAGCCGCTTATCATAAATAACACAATCGCTAAAATGGATGTGGCAAAGGTGGAATCGGGACGGGTTGACATGGCTTCCTCTCAGCTTGGTTTTTCTTGTAATTGTTATATGCGGCAAGGTTTTCATGTTGCCGATTTGGGCTTATTTGCACATATAAAGATATAACGATTGAAACCCGAAAATCCCCACCTTATTACGAAAATAAATTGATTGATGGAGTAGTGCGGGTTGAATTAGGCGCACATGTTGATTGCCTATAGGATTGTCACCGGATTGTCCACCATAAGGAGGTTTCGAATTTCGTTATTAATCATGGCCGTATGCCATGCTGACTTGTGTCTAAAAAATGCCGGTTAACGTTTGCCATTAACGCCGTATTGAGAGGGAAGGTGCAACCAAAGTGGGGATAATTAGCCCATGAAAGTTAGGTATATTCTAACGGCTTATCGCAGCGTTTGGAATACGGCAAATTGTTGCACCCAAATAAGGCCTGTAAAAAACAAAAGAAACAAAGGCATATCGTAAGAGGAAAAGGAATCATCGGGTTACAGGTTAATTCGTCGGCTATTTGAGTTTAGCGGTGGTGCTAGATCAATAGCGTTTCATATTGACAAAAGGTCAAAAATGAACCGTTAAGCAGAATCAATGCCTAATGTTAAGTCTTTCTATTAAGGAGCAAAGCTGTGAAAAAACTCAATTGTCTTTTTCTGTTGTCCTGGATGTGCCTTGCCGTTGCCGGGGAAAGTCCCCAGCGGGTGACGGTTAATTTCATCCAGCCTGAACAGTTTACCGATGTGGCACTGTCAGGGAGTAGCACCGACAGAACCCGCCAGTACGTACTGGATAACTTGCAGGATTACCTGATTTCATTGGCCAACAATAAACTGCCGCAGAACACCCGCCTAACGATAGACATTCTAGATATCGACATGGCGGGCAGGTATGAACCGTGGCAATCGCAGATGCTGAATAATGTCCGTTTTGTCCGAGACATCTATCCGCCCAAAATCAAGCTGCGTTATACATGGTTGGATGCACAAGGCAAAGTCCGAGCTTCGGCGGGAGACGTATTGAACGACCTTGCTTACTTGCAACATGCCGATCCTGGCTATGTTAGCAACGATCCGTTGCGCTATGAAAAGACCTTGCTGCGGCGCTGGTTTGAACAGCATTTTGTTGGGGCAAAGGCGTATTAATAGTTCGTAAGGGCGATGTAAATGTTGGGTTGGAACAGCATCACCCAAACCTGATGCATTATTATCTGTGCAAAAGCCGTCAAATGTAGTGTGCAGGTTTTTTTTGTCCGACATCAATGACGTTTTTATTTTGCAATTGTCTTTTAAATTCCACCAACCACTCCAGCATCGGACACCGGAATGTCGGGCAACGATAATGCCGTTACCCGACCTTGTGGGTGTAATCTGTTAAGTTCAATTGTTAGGGTAATAATCAAGTTTTCTGCACAATCCTTTAATCACGCCGATTAAACTCAATCGGTAGGGTAACCCAACTGGCTACAGGTGTGCTGCCACGTTTGCCGGGCACAAACTTCCGCTTTCTGACCGCTTCCATAGGGGATTCATCAAGGATATCTTGGGCACTGCTGCGTTGCAGGACAAGTTTTTCGTAAAGTCCGCAGGGAGTCACATAGACACGCAAATACACCAACCATTCTCAATGCCGGCTTCGCACTATGCCAGGGTAATGCGGTTTTGGGTTATTTAGATAATTGCGAACGTCCGGGCGGGTGTAGTTGTAGCTGGCTTGGCTTTTTTGTGACGTGTTATTGGCCTTGGTGCCTGCTGCAGGGGGGGCTGATCTTTGATTCGTGACGCATTAGGGCTGCGGCATTTTTACAGAACAGTATTGATAAAATTCAAATTTAAACTGTAACAGTAGTAAAAACCAGTCTAATAAAAAATGTGTCATATCACGCGACCTATGCGTGAAATGACACATTTATTTCTCAAAGCCTTACCACACGCGGTTTTCAAGTTACTTTGGAAATTTAAAAAGTGTGTGATATCACGCAGTTTTCGATTAAAAGCAGAAATAAACAGCACAAGATGGTTTAAAAATGGGGGAAACTGATCCTATAAGGTAATGCTGGGAACGTTATTTTCACAATAAATATTCATTAATATCATATTCTTAGGCTATTCAGCTAGAACTCTTCAATTTAACCCAGAGCAAGAACTATTGGCGCATGTTATGGCATAAATAATGCTTGTGTATGCGTGTGACTCAGGATTACTTTGCCACATTTTCAACTTTTGTGACGAGCAATCACCGAAGTTGCATCCTTCCTTTTTACTTGAGGGTTAATGTTTAGCCTGCAGGTTTTTTTGGATAAATGAAAGCTATGCCAAATGTAAGAACAGGAACCGGTATTAAATGAAATAAAAAGTTAGTCGCGATTTTATAGTTGGCATATTCAATCCAAACCATCTTAATTTGCGATCTAAACAGTCTACAAATTATCTAAATTTGATAGCTATATGAAGGTACCGTAATCATTACTCAAATATTAAAAAAGGTACGCATTATGTGTTTTGAAAATCTCTACAGAGAGCAACATAAAAAAGCTATTAACCTCGCATCATACATAGTAAACGACTATTCCGTTGCCGAAGAAATCAGCCAAGAATGTTTTTTTACTTTATATCAAACTCTTAAAACGAGACAACTAGAAAACCCTGGTGGTTATTTGTTTCAGGCTATAAAAAACTCGGCTTTTGATTATCTCAAGCATCAAAAAATTGTAGCTAACCATATGAACGCTCAGGAAGTTTATGATGAACGAGTACAGACAAATGCTTCCCCAGAACAATTGGTTGAAGACGAGGAATATCTGCGGTTAATAAAGGAAGTTATTGAAGAGTTGCCGCCCAAGTGCCGGAACACGCTAATGTTGAATAAGTTTTATGGGATGAGCTATTCGGAAATCGCCCAAGCGACCGGTATATCGGAGAGCGGGGTCGAAAAAAATATGATGAGAGGTTTAAAGCATTGCCGAAAAAGTATTCCGGAATTTAATTCTTTAGGATTAGGGGTGAGGTAGAAACACCATTCAATCGTCTTTTAATCTAAAGAACCAAAACATAACCCCCTAGCTATTCCATTTATACAATCTACTAAGGAGAAATTATGGTAACTGAAGCAGATGAAGACAATAATGTTTATCAAGTACTGGTTAACCACGAAGAGCAGTATTCACTCTGGCCGGAATGGAAAGAGATCCCAGGTGGTTGGAAAGCCACCGGAAAAACTGGCAAAAAGCAAGAATGCCTGGATTACGTCAAAGAAGTGTGGACAGACATGCGACCCTTAAGTTTGCGTAAGCAAATGGATGAGAACAGTGTTCATTAAGTCTTAGTTTCAACTATGTAAAAATTTCGCCTCGGTTTTGATGTTAATCAATAATCAAATGGAAGACCTTGATGAAAAGATAAGCCTTTTGAAGGGCAAGCCGGTAGCAAAAGGCGCAAGCAAAAAAGTTGAAGATGATAATGAGCCGGATAGTCAAACATGGCTTGAATCAATTAATCACAAAATTGAGCTGCTGAATTTAGCGGATGAGATGGGTAGTGTTTCCAAAGCATGCAAAGTTCTCGGGTATTCAAGGCAATCCTATTACCGCTATAAAGACGCTTATGCACGAGCGGGATATGCTGGACTCCTCAACCAAAAAAGAACGCCGACCAAAAGAAAACCTTCCATTGGTGCGACTATTGAAAATGCGGTTATTGCCTATGCGTATCAATTTCCTGAGCATGGTAAGACTAAAGCAAGTGCCGAACTAAGCAAGGTGGGCGTTTCCATTGGACCTAATGATGTAAATAATATTTGGGTTAGGTATGGTCTCTCTAATGCGCATGCCCGAAATATTGCAGATCAAGTACCTTGCAAGGATAAGCATATTCAGCAAAGAATAGTTCAGGTTATTGCAGAGCTGAAAAAAATTGATAGGGAAGAAAAATTAATAAAAGATGGATACCCCGGGTATTTGGGAGTACAGGAATGTTATTTTTTTGGAGCTATTCAGAGCATTGGCTTGTTGTATCAACAGGTTTTTGTAGATGTTTTTTCCCAAGTAGCTTTCGTTAAATTTTATACAGGGAAAAAACCGCCAAACTCCGTAGATCTATTAAGTGACAAAGTAATCCCATTTTATTCTGGGCAATCTGTGAAATTGCAAAAAATAGTGACGATCCGTAGCAAGTTGTACTACGGACAGAATAACCCCCACCCATACCAGCAATATCTAGCTTTACAAAATATTAAGCATTCAAAAATATCACCAAAAAGTCATTCTGCCGTGAATTTATGTGCGTATTTTCATCAGACCCTGCAAGTTGAATTCAACAAAAACGCTTTAAGTAAATCTGATTATGGCAGTTTATCCTTGTTACAAAAGGAATTGGACGAATGGCTGGGTTTTTACAATAACAGACGAAGTCATCCGGGAGAAAGATGTAACGGAAGGACTCCTATGGAAACATTTATCACGGCTAAAAACGAATTAAATTCCAGAATTGAACCAGGTAAACAAGGGATTAAAGAGTTTAAAAAATAGAAAGCTCAAATGTATTAAGCAATGAAAATTTTGAAATGTAGACAGTTTTGTTTTGTTGATTTATCACTTCTTTAACTTTTTTATGAGGAATAAAATGAATAAATTATGCACAATGATATTTTTTAGTAGCTTAGCAATTAGCCAAATCGTGAATGCCGCTGGTCTCGATTCCAGAGTGGCATCGTTAAAAAAACAGCTAAAACTTAGTGATCAGCAAACGGCAGAGCTAGATAAAGTCTACAAAGAAACTCGTGAAAGGGTTCGCACTATTAAGCAAGAGATAAGGGATATTGAAAAAGAAAAACAACTTCGAATGGAAGCCATGTTAACGCCGGAGCAGGCAAAGTTATATGAAGAATCAAAAAAGCCTAAAAATGATGCGGAAATTTCTTCAGATGCAATGATGTTACCGATGGGTGTTCAACCTCAGGCACTTATGAAAAATAATTAAAATAGTGGGGCTTTAATGCATTAGTGGCGGATATTTTGCTACAAATCTTTGTATTCGATCTGACAAAAGAGAATATTTGGTGGCAATTTTATGTACCACTATCTTATATATATTGCCTCATTAAGACTAACAATATAATTTATTTTCACAACTCGGTATCAAATTATGTACCAATGCATTACTTGCCAAGGAAAATTGAACACCACTTCTGTTAATTATTTAATTTGTTCAGCCTGTGGAAATAACTATCCAATTCTTGACGGTATACCTCTGTTTATCCCTGAAGCAAAATCTTCATTACAAGGTTATATGATGGAAATGGAAGGGGCTAAAGCGGGATTGACAGAAATGGCGGATAATCTGGACAATCTGCAGAAACAGTTTGATGCAAGCGAATTTTCTAACCGAATTATAAAAACCCTAAAAGCAGTGCAGACAAATCTTAATGTTCTACAAGAGTCCTATCTTCCAATTATTAAGTTTCTACAAAAACAACCGACAAATGATAATTTTCTGGCTTGGAGCATGGTAAAGACGGGGACAACCTTTCTTGATATGTTGCCTTATTTTTATCAAGACTGGTCAGGTATTTCAGATTTTGAAAAGGTTAAAAATCGAGTTTGCAAAACCATCACGGAAAATGCTATTAATCGAGAATCAGTTGCAGTATTGGGTGCCGGAGCTTGCGGGCTATTGCATAGTGTTGCTGAGTTTTTTGAAATCTCCTATGGCGTTGATTTATCGTTACCCACATTGTTGGCAGCAAAGGTGTTTATTGGGGGAAAGCCTTTAACATTTCATTTATCCGATGCCAACTGGCAAAAAATCACGCTAACGCCACCCAAACAACCTACTAAAAAAATCCATTATCTGGCTACTAACGTGAATAACATGCCATTTAAAAATGGTTCGTTATCACTGGTAATTACCCAATATATGCTGGATATTGTCAGTAATCCAATCGGATTGGCGCAAGAAATTCGTCGGGTACTTAAACCAGAAGGTCTATGGATAAATTATTCTAAACCATTCAGAATTGCTAGCGACCCAGCAATCCTGGGCTTGCGTAAACTGGATGAATTGCCGGCGTTATTCAACAGCCTTGGCTTTGAAATTATCAATCTGGAAAACGAAATATTTAATTACCTCAATCTGGTGAATGTTTCCCACGAAGTCGATACCGTTAATCAATTAGTCCATTTTTTCACTTTGAGGAAAACCAAATTGTATGAACAAAACGAAACTTCTAAACAAATAAGTAGATTTTTTGATCAAAACTGCACAAATGTATGGAATGAAATACCGAAAATCGTTGTTAATCGGAACTTGATATTTTCACAACAAAAATCATTCGATGGCACAAGTAGTGTTAATGAATCTCTATCAATTAGTGTTATGAATCACACGTTCTCTATTCCACCCGATTTTACTTTTTTGCTGGAAACAATTTTTAGAGCAATTGATGGAGAAAGAAATTTAAGGGAAATTTATTTAATTCAAAAAGATGCTATCGGAATGGATGAAAAGTCCTTTTTATTGCTGGCTTATATTTTAAATGTATTACATTACTTGATTGAACTAGACTGAAAGTATAGAAGTGCCATTTTTTATAAATGGCGGATTCAACTCCCAAGTGCAATCCTAGTTATCATGCGGCCTTTGGCAAAGTATCAGTAAAAAACTGAGCTATCTCAGCCCCGTTGCATTTGAAGAAAATGAAAACAAAAAAGTCGCTTAGTAGAGTGTCCGCGAATTTGGGGCAAGATCAATCCAGTGTCTACATTAATACTGCACACTAACCTGCCCCATAAACGTGCGTGGAGTGCCGAAATCCACCCAAGTGCCTTTACATATTTTACAATCAGTACGGCTGGAGAAATATTGCTTATCCAGGAGATTATTGACATTCAACTGGACGGACACCTTGGCATCGCCAACTTGACGGCTATAACCCGCCATCAGGTCAATGGTGGCA
>JABFQX010000078.1 GCA_013141505.1 Methyloglobulus sp. | reverse complement strand
TTAACGTCTGGCATGTCCTGAACAATCAGCACATACGGTTCACCTAAAGGATATTTATCTTCCGGTTTTTGGAAATAAACCACCTTACCGTAGGTCTCGTGTATTGCTGGCAAAATGGCATCCGCTTCATCCTTGGTTAAATCAGGGAATGTCGCACATGCCCTGCCGACTTCGGTTTTGTGGTAATGCCAGTAATGTTTCTCTTTTTCAGGCAAGGTATTAAATTGAGCTGTGGTGATGATGTATTCAAAACCAATGGGTTTGTCTTGGTCTTTCATGCCACTAGGGAACATTAAACAAACTAACGTGCCGTCGTCGTAGGCTTTACAGTGGTGATGGACAATGGCTTGTAATTTTGGATCTTCCGCACTAAACACATCGGGCTTGAGGTGCCGTATGGCTTGAATGTGCAAATCGTTAAAGCCCATAACATTCGGATGTTCCGTTTGCCTGGGGTTCATGGTGGTGTTGTATTTAGGCTGCGCCGAAACGGGCATGGCAGCATGGTTATGTTCAGGCTCTGCTGCTGTTGAGGTTGAGGTTGGCGTTGTTGTCGCGCAACCACTAGCCAACGCCAATAAAGCACTTACCAGTAAGTGTTGTAATTTCATTTGAATCCTCTCAAAAATATGTAATTATTGTTATGACAAATCAGATACGTTGACTGTCATATATTACATAGCGAGGAACGTGCCAACTTTATTTAAGTGCAACTATGCTGTTGTTTTATAGCTAAATATAATATTTTATTTTATCATTCCGACCAACGCAATTGTTTCATATTTTGTTTCAAAGAAACGTTATTTTTATTTCATGACACACAATGAAACAAGTTATAGCCACGTAGGTCACATCTACGCCTCAGAGGTCATTGCCGAGCGGTTAAACCCAAGGACATTCGGGCATTCTTAATATCAGATATCGCTTAAGCGCAGCCTGGCTGGCATATCATCCAAGAGCTTGAAAATTGATTTGCCCAACCTGTGTTTTGTATAGAACCGTGTAATTTTATTGATTGTGCTTATATGATAAGTTTATCATAAGAAATTAAGCCTATTATGGGGCGGTACTACGGTGTAGGTAAACTACTATCAGGTGACGCAACTAACCCTTGCTTGGATTTTTCAGGCAAGGGTTTTTTATGCCCTTTTTAGTTGGTGTTCGCAGAGTACGATAAATTTCTGCGGGAATTAGCTTGAGACCGACAGGATACTGTCGCTTGTTCCTTTCCCTATGATAGGGATAAAGGCAGAACAAACCGATTGTTATCCCTGTATTTTTATTTTTTGCACCAGGAAAAATTTTTCAACCAACCATAAAACAAGGGCTGCCTTATGAAAAAAATTATAATGCTAGGCATCGGGTTAACTGCATTTAGCGGCCAGGTATTTCCTCATGCCGGAAACAGCTCAAGCACGGCCATTCATTCGTGTGTCAATAAAACTTCGTTTATTGACAATGTCGTGGGCATCAATGGCAGTTGCGCCAGCAACGAAACCCCAACGCATCGAGACATATCTGGACTTATGGGGGAGAAAGGGGAAAGAGGCGCGTCTGGGGAGAAAGGTGATAGGGGAGAAAAAGGTGCAACTGGAGAGAAAGGGACAACAGGAGCCGCAGGCACAAGAGGAGCAACTGGAGCCACAGGCGCAACTGGCGCCGAAGGCCAACGTGGCTCTATTGGCATGACTGGCTCTACAGGTGCCACAGGTGCCACAGGGGCTGCTGGCGCAAAAGGGGCGGACGGTATTAGTGGCATAAGCAGTGTTGGTGCAGACGGCAAATCGGCTTATAAAATTGCCGTCGCCAATGGCTTTAAAGGTTCAGAGCTGGATTGGTTGGCTTCCCTGGAAGGTGACAAGGGCAAAGATGGCAAATCCGCCTTTCAATTAGCCCAGGATATTGGTTATACAGGTAAGTTGGTGAATTGGTTGGCCTCATTAAAAGGAGAAAAAGGCGAACAAGGCAATCCCGGAACAAGCGACCCAACTGGTGTTATTGGCCTTCCAGGCGCACAAGGACCTAAAGGCGCTGACGGTAAAGACGGCAGTAACGGTATTGATGGCAAATCCGCCTTCCAATTAGCCTTAGATGAAGGTTATACCGGAAAACTGATGGATTGGTTGGCTTCCTTAAAAGGAGAAAAGGGGGAAAAGGGCGATCCCGGAACCGGCGTTTCGACGGGTGGTGTGGTCGGCCCTCCAGGCCCAGAAGGGCCTAAAGGTGCCGATGGAAAGGATGGCAGCAACGGTGTCAATGGCAAATCTGCTTATGAATTAGCCGTGGACAATGGCTTTGCCGGAAAATTGGCTGATTGGTTGGCCTCATTAAAAGGTGAAAAAGGCGATCCCGGAACAAACTCCTCCACTGGTGTAGCTGGCTTGCCTGGGCCGCAAGGGCCTAAAGGCGATACTGGCCCGCAAGGCCCGGCCGGCACCAATCCGATTGAAGCGCCTTCGACTTGCCTAGCAAGCGATCTACAAGGGAATTGGTATCTAAATTCAAATACTAAAATAGTTTTTGATGCGACAAATGAAGTTTCCTTCATTATGAGCCCCGCCATACCGGCTATCGACCAACTGGACGGTTCCCAACAAGCCCCCCCGCTGACAAGTAATTCGTCTACGACTGACGGCGTAACGATGGATACTGATTGCACCTTTACCTTTACAGTGGTGACACCGGCTGTATATTACACGGCTGACGACCAAAACGGCTCGAACTGGAGTACACATGCCAGGTTAGTCACGTATTCGGGCGCATTAGCCGCAGACAGCAACACGCTCACGTTAAATGTAAATAAAGCGGTTTATGATGCAGCTGTAACTAAGAATTTTAATGGCATTAATAATGCGGATACTTTCAGGGCTGCCCAGTTTATTGCCCCCGGTGATGGCGATGCTTTTAGTGGCATAGCTATAAGGTTGCCATAACATAAACAACCCCCAATTCATTCAAAGTTAACTACTATTGATTCGGCCATGTAATGTTTGAGCCGTTCGCACCCAAGGG
>JABFQX010000040.1 GCA_013141505.1 Methyloglobulus sp. | reverse complement strand
TGAGATCTCCTCGTCCAAAACCAGGCATCGTAGGCTTACACTCCACTGGATTCTCTCCACGTAAGTTTGCGCCTTCCTCTCATCTCTTCGCGGGTTGATGGTATCGCCATCGGCCCGCATTTTTTTGTGGGATGTTGAATTGCAAAACGCGTTGTGGCAGGTTTGAGGGATTTGAATAAAGGGGCGCACATTTTTTTGCTGCTGCCCGTATTTGTGTGTAGTTGTTGCAAGCTATTGATTAAAAGCTAACATTTACTAGAAAGAAAGAAAGAAAGAAAGAAAGAAAGAAAGAAAGAAAGATGAATAAAGTTCTTGACATTTTAAATGTTAAGCGATTATCCTCTCGACCCAAGGAATCGGAGCCAGCTTGCTTAGCTATCCGAATCTTATGCTTTTTGAGAGGAAGCATTATTCAAAGAGGACGACATAGATTTGTCCCGTTACAGGTCGGTTTATTTAACGGCAAAAATTTAATTCAAATCTGGTTTGCTGTTTAACCGGTAAATGACCGTAATAGGAAAGTTAATGGAAGTCTCTCAAGCTTCAGTGTTCGCTTTGTCGCCAGTTTTTGCCAGCCTGATGTTGCTGGTAGTCGGCAATGCGTTTGCGGGAACAGAAAATGTAAGTAATGCCTTACAAACAGGCCAGCCGTCCAACATCCAGCTCACCCTATCCAAACACGCCAACACCGCCATACGCCTTGAAGCCAGATCTGCTCCGTTAGCACAAATCCTGAAAGTCATCGCTGACAAGACTGGCGTAAATATTCACTATTCCGTCCTGCCCGAAGCCCCCGTGACTGCCACCTGCGTGGGCGAAAACGTTGGGCAAATCATGGATTGCCTCGTCGCCAAACAAGTTGGGCTGGTTGCCCATAAGCCTCAAAAAGACAAGCCAGCCGAATTCTGGTTGCTGGGTTCTAGTGTGGGGAGTTGTCAGGCGGTTACTGTTGCGCCAGTAGTGCCGCCAATTGCAGCAGCCGAACAACAGCCCTCAGCAGAAGAGCAAGCACAAGCCGACCAATCTATGCAAGAACAATCCGATCATCTACTTGAACAAGCCAAGGCCAAAGACCCAGGCCAACGTGCCGAGGCCATAACCAATCTAATTTCAGGTGGGATGAAAGATGACCCCAATGTCCGTAAAGTCTTGGAAGAAGCCTTGGCCGACAAAGATGCGTCCGTTAGGGCCAATGCTATCAGCGCATTGGCACAGCGCGAGGGTGAAGGTGCTGCCGAACAACTGCGGCAAGCGCTGAACGACACCGATGTTAACGTAAGGATGATAGCTGTGGATAGTGCTGGCAACAATAGCGTCTTGTTACAGCAAGCACTTGCCGACAAAGACCCGATGATCCGTGATTTTGCGACATCCAAGCTGGAAGCGCTTAACACTCAGGGCAAAGGAAATTAATGTTGCATTCAAATTCGCCACACCCGCCTGGAACAGGTATCCAGTGCCATGAATGGCATGTACGAAGCCATCCTGCCGGAATAATGGAAAAGATAATGCGTTACAGATTGGCAAACGGGTTTTGCCACTCAGAAAAAACAACAGGATTGCTGGTGACCTTGTTCAGCAATCAACAGAATGGGAATAGTTGTAGTAATAACAGGGAAATCCTTGTTCCTGGCCTTGTTTAGACCAAAGCCAGGAACGTGTTTTACCGGGTAAGCAAATCATTCCGACTAGCACCCACCCGCTGATAATTATAAAACGGAACTAATAAAAAATATAATTATTGGCACATCTTAAACCTTAGGAGGACTATTAAGATGAAAAGAGTTAATTTGACAAAGACCGCGTTAACAGTAGCAATGGCAATGGCATCAGGCTATATGGGGAGTGCGGCGGCGCATGAACTACCGACAGCAACAACGTCTGCAACAGTAGGCACCTTAAACGCAAACTATGATGTGTATCGCACCACTTGTTATTCTGATGCAAACGCTGTTGACCCTGAGAGTGCGTCTCTTGGTGCAGCACTCCGGCTAAGAGCCGCCGTCTCTAAAACCGCCGGGACTGGTAGTGTAAAAGTCACATTAGGCGCAAATAGGGCGCCGAATACTAGAACCCAAGCATCTTGCAGCGATTCAACATTAGGCGGTTATGTCTACCCAGCAGACTACTGTGGCAACACACAAACTACCCTAGCCGCAGGAAATGGGGAATACACGATGGTCGTCAATTCGGGCAGCACTACAACGGGCGTAAAAAGTTACAACGTGGTTTTCCATTGCGAAAATGGCACACTCGCTGCTCCTGTCCATACGGGTACCGGCCATCATCTTGGTGTCAACGTAGTTAATGGTGTGCCTACCGCGTCACCGACTGTCAAGCCGCTTCCTTTCGTACAGGAAGTTGACTACAACTAAAGTTATATCTGTCAATGCGCGGAGTTAACTTCGCGCATTGACTTTAGATAGTAGCTCAGCAGTGTCTGCACACTAATTACAATCAACACCCATAAATCATTCTGATGAAAACAACTACTTCAACAGCCAATTTGCTGATGCTTGGCTTGGGTATTGCCTTAACCGCCTGCGCTCCAGTGCAACCCTGGGAACGCGGCAACCTCGCCAAACCACAGATGGCGTTAGACCTTTACCCCTTACAAAGTGCATTACGGGCGCACAACTATGGTAGCCGCGAGGCGGCGGCAGGCGGCAATGCCGCGCAGGGAGGTGGTTGTGGCTGCTATTAAGGCGATCAGAAAAAAATCGACCAATCCCTTCTCCCAGTGGGAGAAGGCCGGGATGAGGGGCTTAACAAATCACCCTCATCCTAGCCCTCTCCCACTGGGAGAGGGAACTGCCAAGATGATTCCTTTATCCCTACATGCTTTAACCGCTGCCGCATTAATATTGCCCGGTTTGCTGCAATCCCCTGCCTACGCCGCCGATGATGACGAGGTGGATTTCCAGTACAGCCATTACCAGGAAGGCAAGCGTAACCTGGGTGGTGTCGTGAATGATTTGAACGCCATCGAAGTGGAGGGTCTGCATGGCGGCGCGAAGGTTTCGCTGACGGATAGGATAAAATTTGCCTTTAATTACACCCAAGACACGTGGGGTGGCGCAACACCGCGTTTTAACACGCCAGTGGATGGTGCTAACTCAGACATCATCACCCATAAGATCCTCGCTTCGGCATCTCCAAAGTATAATGTATTCAGCAACAAAATTGATGCTAACAATAACATACTTAACATCATCGATTCCGATCCTGTAGACGGACATTCGATTTACGCCAAACAGGATACTCGCTGGGTACATACCTTAGCGGTTGCATCGCCGGAAACCCGCAAGCAAGGCGATTTCAAACTTAGCTACCAATGGGATGAAACGGCACTGGATGTGGGGGGCGGCATCTCGGTGGAAAACGATTATGAATCACGCTTCGGCAACTTGAGTTTGCGCCAGGACTTCAACCAGAAGCAGGCCAGTGTCAACCTGGGCTTAAGTTACACCAACAGCGACACGACCGTGGCGCTAAGCGAATTGGATCTTGTGTATATCGACTCGAGCTTCTACAAAGACCAATTGGATGATATTATCGATAACCCATCAAATCCGTTCCGTCCAAAGGGTGCGACCCTGAAAGGCAATCGGCAAGATTGGGCGACCACTTTGGGTATTACCCAAATCCTCAACCAGGATGCCTTGATCGAGGCCAGCATGGGGTATACGCGCAGCACGGGCTATATGGCGAATCCGTATAAGGCCGTGCTGATTGAATACATTGATCCGCTACAAACTCCGGGGCTGTCTGGGGAACGGACGGCATTATTCAGGCCGGTGCTGGAAAAGCGCCCGGATTTACGCAACCAATGGAACTGGGCGATGCGTTATGGACAATACATACAACCACTGGATGCAGCCTTGCATCTGGATTACCGCTTTAATCATGATGATTGGGGGGTTAACGCCCATACGTTTGAAGCCGACTGGGGGCAACCTGTGGGCAACGGCTGGACAATTACACCGCGTGTACGCTATTACTCGCAAAGTGCCGCCGATTTTTACCAACCTGTCTTCGTTGTTAACCAGGCTGCACCCCAAGTATCTTTGATAAATGTCCCGCACGATCCCGCAAAGTACCCCGCCAATTACTCCAGTGACCAGCGTTTGTCTGGCTATGGTGCTTTAAGCGGTGGTGTTACCGTCAGCAAACAATTCACCAAAGGTGTCAGCATGGAAGCGGGCTTTGAATATTACAGCCATGCCGGATCGTTAAAACTGGGGGGTGGCGGTGAAGATAAGTTTGCCGATTTTAATTATTACGTTGCCAATGCTGCACTTAAAGTCAATTTAGAAGCATTAACCAATCATGGTGGTATCGGCAGTGACAGTAGTGATAGCAACCACTATACACATCATCATGACTTGGCGCCTGCTGGTGTGTTGTTTAGCCACATGCTCACGCAAGCTGATAAATTTATGGTGGGTTACCGTTATATGCGTAGCAGCGAGGCCGGAGATATGCTGCATGGCACAGTTGCCGTTGATGATGCAAGGGTTGTCAATCAAGGCTGCCCCGTTGATTCTGCGGGTGGCTGTAGGCAAACGGCAACCGGGATGACCATGAACATGCACATGTTGGACTTGATGTATGCACCAACCGACTGGCTAAACCTGATGCTGATGCCGCAGTTTGTCGATATGGAGATGACACTACGACCACTTGCAGGTGCGCCGCCAGACTTGGATGTGGGTCATCACGCGGGTTCGGGTGGCCCCAGCAGCGGACATACCACCGGTGGTGTGGGCGATACCGGCATGTATGCCTTGTTCAAGCTGTTCAATAATCCGATTCATCATGTTCATCTCGGCTTGGGCTTAAGTGCGCCAACGGGTGATGTCGGTATACGAGTCAGAAAGCTGTCGCATCAAGACCTTGGTTATATCCATTACGGTATGCAGTTAGGTAGCGGCACATGGGACTTTAAGCCTAGCCTGACTTACACTGGACAAACGGGGGCTTGGGCTTGGGGTTCGCAAGTGAACGGAACTAAACGGCTGGAGGACAGAAACAGCTCCGGTTATGCCTTGGGTGACCTGTTCCAGGGTACAGCCTGGGGTAGCCATAGCCTAACCGACTGGCTATCGGTCTCGGTGCGGGGTGTTTATACTTGGCAAGGCAGTATTAACCACCAGTATAACCGTGAACGCCCTAAAGGCTTTATCAGCGATCTATCATCACAATGCCTTCGTTCTGATTACATGTATCAGGGTGATACCAATGGCGATGGTGAGCCAGACGGGCCACTCATACTTGATGCGCCTGCTTATCAAGCGTGTTTGGCGGCGGCTGCCGTCAGCGTTCCCGCCGACAATGCCATCGCCCAACAAAAACAAGATTCTATACAACGCTCAACACCGATGGATCAGCCTTCTAATTACGGGGGGCATTATGTAGATGTCGGTTTTGGTCTCAACGTTAATGTGCCATACGGCAAATTTGCAGGACACAGCCTCAAGTTTGAATGGTTGCAGCCTGTATACACCGATGTCAACGGCTACCAGTTAGACCGCGATGGGGCGTTGTCGGTGAATTGGAGTTATGCGTTTTGATAGCGGCATCTACTAACTTTTACTTTCAACCCTAAGCTAACTTACGAGAGGAACTATGACAAAACAATTGAACCCCTTACTGATTGCAACCTTTTCAATATTAGCTGGTTGTGCAACGACACCTATGCCTGAAACAACCAGTAAGCAACCGCCAGCATTAACCACCTATCAACAAAAAGCCAGTTACGCAGAGGGGGTGGACTACATGACAGGCCTACGCCAGAATGACTTGAACGTGGATCAGGACACTTTCTTGCTGGGCGTTAACGATGTGCTGGCTAACCGTGAACTCAGATTGTCGGCGTTAGAAATGACCAAAGCCAAGGACTGGCAATTGGTTGAGGGTGTTAAACACCAGGAAGTAAAAGCCGCAGCCAATCTAGCCGCTGGCAAAGCCTTTATGGCAAATAACCAAAGCCAGCCAGGGGTAAAAGCGTTACCTAGCGGAGTCCAATATAAGATTCTGACAGAAGGCAGCGGTGCTAACAAACCTAAAGCCACAGACACCATAGCAATCAATTACCGACTTACAAACACCAATGGCGTTGAGATTGATTCTACAGCCAAACGCGGTAAACCAGCGGTAACCGCCCTCAAAAACTTGATCCCAGGCGCTAAGGAAGCCTTACAACTGATGCACAAGGGCGACAAATGGCAGCTATTTTTACCATCCAACTTGGCTTACGGCGAAAACGGTACGCCAGACGGCAAGATAAAGCCCAATGAAACTTTGGTGTTCGATATGGAGTTGGTGGATATTAATCCCCCAAAAGCCTTGGATACAGCGAAAGCAAAACAGGATGCTGCTTCAATGCAGCCCAAGCCCAGTTCAAGTTGGTGAACAGTTCATCGTTTGTTGATTAACGTGCGGCTTTATGCCAATGATTGCACCCTGCCAGCGGGTATCGCATGATTTTATTGCTTTTTGCATGTGATGTAGCTGGATGGCGACCACCGGCTTGTGTCGCCACATAGAAACAACAACCGGAGCTACGGGATTGGGGTAAATTTATTACCGTCTTGATTGCCGTAGCAAGAAGTACCCGGTTGGGTTGAACTTTGACCCAACTGGGCGTTTTTACTGACAAAACAAACATTCAAAACCCTGTTAAACAGCGTACAAAACCACCCTGACAAATGAGGGAAAACTATGCAAACAGTAAGGCACACGCTAAATCAATTGCAAGGCAAGGCCATGGTACAGCTTTGAGCGCTACGATCTTGAACAGGTTCTAAGGGTAAAAGTGTTGTTCACCAACGCCAAACACAGGTAAAAAACAAATCGTTTAAGTCTGGAATCCGGGAGCAAACTTTGGGTTATGGCTTGCCAAATAATAATGAAATTACCAACTTTTGTGAACCGTTTAAGCAAGAATTTTTCAATTTTGGTGTCATAATTCCACACGGTTTTACGAATGCCCAAAATCTTACGCTTTCATAAAAAACACATGGCTTATCAGGATCAGCAAGGAACCGATTATATGAAGTACGACCTCATCGCCTTTCTAGTCAGTTGCCTGTTGATACTGACATACTACCTGTATTTAGGGATGCGGACTCGCCGTGCACCAGATTCGAGTGTACACACGCTCAACGCGAGGGTACGGGAGCGGTGGGTAGACATGGTCATGAACAGCGGCAGGATGGATATTCTTGCCATCCAAACTTTACGTAACTCAGTTATGGCGGCCAATTTTATGGCTTCGACCTCGATATTATTGATTATCGGCACCTTGAACATCAGCGAAAAAATTGGACAATGGGCGCTTAATTGGCATCCTAATGGCTTGGCGCATGCTTTTTCTACTGAATTATGGCAATTAAAACTGTGTTTATTATTGCTGGATTTTTCCATTGCCTTTTACTGTTTTTCTATGGCAATACGCTTCTACAATCATGTTGGTTATATGATTAACCTGCCTGTCGAGCCATTATCGCCAGACGGTGGCTTATATAAACAAACCTGCGCTTATTTAAACAGGGCCGGTAGATATTATACGTTTGGCACACGAACTTTCTTTTTCAGCTTGCCGATCATCTTGTGGTTTTTTGGCCCTTATTCTTTGCTGCTGGCAACGCTAACGCTGATAGGTGGCCTCGCCATGCTGGATAAAGTACCAAGCTGAAGGCTTGGAAAATTAGCGATCTTCCCGTGAATCTTTTTCAAAATGTTTGCTGTCATCCTCGGGGTTACCGAATTTTTTAGACGTATACGATAAAATAAAAATCGCTATGCACAACAGGACAATTGCAGCGGTAATGCTCAACAGCAAGTAGATGTGGAAGTTGTCCGATACCTTTTGCACATCAATCACCAGATGCCTTGATAACGCAGTTATCGCAATATAAATCAGGTATTGCACCGGCAACCGGTGGGTCTTGAAGTAAATGCCGACCATAGCGCCTAATTCAAGGTAAATAAACAATAGCAGGATGTCTTCAAGGCCGGCATGCCCTGTTGCCACAATTTTCAGGTATTCGTGTGCGGCCGACCATACGATTGTCGCGCCTATGCCGAATAGCGCAAGATGATGAAAGAGAACCACCAAACCATTGCCGATTTTTTGAATAATGAGGATTTTATCGTCCATCAAACTGATCCTTGAGTATTTGGCTGATTTATCTACTTTATATTATCAGTAGTTTCATAAGTTGCCGGAGGTAAGACGCATACATTATAAATTCGGCCAAGTAGTTGGGATTCCCTTCGGCTACTTCGACTCCGCTCAGTATTTATGCCCATTGGGTACAAGTCCGTTCAGGGTACGTTACCGTGGCGTTCCCCAAGTGAAGTCGAAGAGAAATTAAACTTCGCAAGGCCGGATCAATAATATTTACTGAAGCATGAAAAGACGCAAGTACTTATGAAACTATTAATATTTGGACGATTAAGTTTAATTTACCGATCAGAATCATCATTTATTTCTAACCACAGCGCATTAATTATTGCCAATGCACATGCTAAACTTACCCCTAAAATCCACGCGAAATACCACATCTTTTTCTCCTTAATACATAATATGTTGGTTGTTCTGGATGTCCTCAACGGTTACCTTGCCGCGCATGACCCGATATACCCAGGTGGTATAAGCCATGACGATGGGCATAAATACTACCGTAGCGAAAAATAGCAATTGCAAGGTGTAACGGCTGGCGCTGGCATCCCACACCGTCAAGCTGCTGGCTGGGTGAATGCTAGAGGGCAGGATGAACGGGAACATGGAGCCGCCTGCTGTCATAAGGACGCTGATCACAACCAGGGAGCTTATGATGAACGCCGTGCCGACGTAACGTTTAATTGAGCAAAATATGGTCAGCAAAACGCCAACTAAAGCCATTAATGGTGCCGACATCAATGCAGGATAGACGCTGTAATTGTTCAGCCACAAGCCAGTGCTTTTTGTTACCGTTTTAGCGAGAGGATTTGCACTGGAGTTAGGATCGATTACTGATGTAATCAAATAACCATCTTGACCATAAGTGAGCCAGAATCCGGCAGCGATAAAGCTTATGGCGAAAATAATGCCACTCCAAACGATAACGCGGCGGGCGCGTTCGGCTAGTTCACTCTCAGTGCGCCAATGCAAGAACACGGCGCCGTGCAAGCATAACAGGGAAACGCCAACTACCACGCAAAGCAGGGAAAACGGATTGAATAAATCCCAGAAGTCACCGGTATAAATCGAACGCAAATCAGTATCAAGCTGAAATGGTAGGCCTAAAATAACATTGCCTACCGCCAAGCTTAATACCACCGAAGGCACCAGCCCGCCAAGAAACAACGCCCAATCCCAGGATGAACGCCAGCGCGGATCCGGAAGTTTACTGCGGTAGTCGAAGCCAACCGGACGCAGAAATAAGCCAAACAGCAACACCAACATACCCGTGTAAAGTCCCGAGAAAACGGTCGCATAAACCAGCGACCACGCCCCAAAGGTTATGCCACCCAGCGTGACTAACCAGGTCTGGTTACCTTCCCAGGTTGGCCCGACCGTATTCAACATCACCCGGCGTTCATCGTCCGTTTTGCCAAGAAACGGCAATAACATCCCAATCCCCAAGTCAAAGCCATCCATAACCGTAAAGCCGCAGACTAAAAAGGCTAATATTGCCCACCAAATAACCCGTAAGGTTTCATAATCAAACATGGCTTAATCCTTCTTCTTGTTCGTGGTGGTAACGGCCAGTATGTAAACTGCTGGGGCCAAGGCGTACGTATTTCAGCATCAAAAACATCTCAATAACCAGAAGTACGGTGTAGAATACAAAAAAACCAGCCAAAGATAAGTAGAGTTGCCCAGGCTCAACGCTCGATGTGCTTAAGTGTGTAGGTAGAATGTTAGCAATCGTCCAGGGTTGGCGGCCATATTCGGCGACGACCCAGCCCAGCTCGCTGGCTATCCAAGGAAGAGGGATGCCGTAAAAGGCCATTTTCAACAACCAGCGTTGCTTATGGGCAGTGCGCTTGGCGTTGAAATAAAACGATGCCACAAAGATGAATAACATGGTAAATCCGCATAAGACCATTCCCCGGAACGTCCAGAACATCGGAGCGACGCGTGGGATAGCATCATGCACGGCGGCATCGATTTGTTCAGGGGTGGCATCAACCACTTTTTCGGTGTATTTTTTCAGTAACAACCCGTGCCCCAGATCATCTTTGTGGGCTTCAAATGCGGCTTTAGCTATTGGATCGTTTTTATCCTGGCGCAGTTTCTGCAAATTTTCATAAGCGATCATGCCGCTATTAATTCGGCGATGTTTGCGTTCGCGGATTTCCTTAATGCCGTCCACTTTTTGGTCAATTGATCGGGTCGCAATCAAGCCCATGACATAAGGTATTTTAATGGCATAGTGGGTGGTCATGGTGTCTTCGTCAGGAAAGCCGAACAAGGTAAACGATGCTGGCGTGGGTTCAGTTTCCCATTCGGCTTCGATGGCGGCGAGTTTGGCGCGTTGCACCTCACCGGTGGTGTAACCGCTCTCGTCACCTAATACAATTACTGATAATACGGCCGCCAAACCAAAGCCGGACGCAATCCGGAACGAGCGCCTAGCAAATGCAACATCCTTATTATTAAGAAGGTAATACGCGCTAATGCCAAGGACAAACATGGAGCCGGTGACATAACCGGCTGCGACGGTATGGACAAATTTAACCTGGGCAACAGGATTAAAAAACAGGTCGGCGAAACTGGTCAACTCCATACGCATGGTGTCGTAATTGAATTCAGCGCCGACCGGGTGTTGCATCCAGCCGTTGGCAATCAATATCCATAACGCCGATAAACTGGTGCCTAATGCTAATAGCCAAGTTGTTGTTAAATGCTGGAGTTTGGTGAGCTTATCCCAGCCGAAGAAAAACACGCCGACAAAAGTCGATTCCAGGAAGAAAGCCATCATACCTTCGATTGCCAGAGGCAAGCCGAAAATATCGCCGACATAATGGGAGTAATACGCCCAGTTGGTGCCGAACTGGAATTCCATGGTAATGCCCGTGGTGACGCCCATGGCGAAGTTGATGCCGAAGAGTTTGCCCCAAAAGCGGGTCATGTCCTTGTATATTTGACGGCCTGACATGACGTAAACCGACTCCATGATAGCAAGCAGGAACGACAAACCCAGCGTCAAAGGCACAAACAAAAAGTGGTAGAGTGCCGTCAACGCAAATTGGAGCCTCGACAACTCCACGACTTCATTGGTAATCATTAAGGTTTCTCCTGAGTTTTTTGCGTTTGGATTGAAGGTCGGTTTTCACCAAAAAGTTTGTCGGCAATGACGGCTCCATTGACAGGTTGTTTGTTTCCGGCAAAAAACAGCCACCATACTCCGGCCAACAATAAAAACTTCACCAACAACGCCAGTGTTATTTCCCTGCCGTAAGATGAAAAATGAGGTTGCTTGATTGGTTTTTGCACTGCCCTATCGTTTTCATATCTAGCACTCATATACGATAAATTCCTATAACTTCAAAACCATAGCAATCACCCTGTAATTTTTAGGAACAACAACATTATTTTTCCCGGCTGAAAAACAGAAAGAGTCCGATTACAGCAACGACGGCAGCCGGAATAATGAAAAAACTGCCCTGCGGTTCTTCCCAATTTTCGGTGCCTCTACGTAACGCCTGATCTTTGGATTCGTCGTAGCCACCCTTTTTAACTGTGAATGGTTGCTGCCAGGCCGATCCACTATCAAAATGTGTGTTACCGATAAAATCGAGTGCCTTAAAATTGATCGTCGAATTGGCAAAAATTGGCACGCTGCCCAACACCAGAACGATGGTTAAGGTTAAACGTATTTTGTTTTTCATCTATTTCCTCGCCTAGCTATATAAGGTTGATACACGTTGGTATTGCTTTAGCTTATTCTGTTCAACTATTTTTCATCCATAAAGCGTTTGGCGTAGCTTTCCAGGCTCGGAATATCAAAGCGATAACCTTTGATCATTAGGCTCCAATACATCCAGGGGAAACCGATTTTTTTGCCGACCCACCAAATCCAACGGTTTGTCCGGGGATCAAGTAGTGGAAATGATGGCGTTACTTTACCGCCATAAGAAAATTCGGCGAGCATGACCGTGCTTAAAGACGTTGTTAATGGACAAGAGCCATAACCTTCGTATTTTTCCTCAAGTGCTTTCTTGTTCATCAGGTTAAGGATGTTGTCGACAACAACCGGTACTTGCTTGCGTACGGCAGCGGCGGTTTTGGCGTTGGGTGTTGATGTCGCATCGCCCAAGCCGAAAATATTGCCGTATTTATTGTGCTGCAAGGTCTTTTCATGCACATCGACCCAGCCTGCGGCATTTGCCAGTGGGCTTTGCTTGATGAAATCCGGTGCGCTTTGCGGTGGCGTGACATGGATCATGTCGAATTGTTTGGTGACTTGCGTTTTGTTGCCTTCGCTATCGGTCACTTCAAAAGTGGCGGTTTTAGCTGGGCCGTCAATGGCAACCAAATTGTGACTAAAGCTGGTTTTGATGCCGTAATCGGCAACGACTTTATTCAATGCCTTGGCAAAAAAGGGAATACCGAACATGGCAGGCCCTGCGTTACAGAATTCAATGCTGAATTTATCCAGAATCTTGCGTTTACGGAACCGGTCGGCGGCCAGGTACATGATCTTTTGCGGTGCGCCAGCGCATTTGATCGGCATCGTCGGTTGGGTGAATAAAGCAGTTCCCGATTGCATGGCCTGGATGGTTGTCCAGGTATATTCCACATAATCGGCGGAATAGTTGCTGCACACATTGTTTTTACCCAAGGTTTCTTTTAAACCTTGAATTTTCTGCCAGTCCAGTTGTAAACCGGGGCAAACGACCAAATAGTCATAGCTGATTTTGTTGCCCGAACGCAAGGTGACACTGTTTTCATCCGGTTGAAAAGAGTCGGCATAATCTTTGATCCAGGTGGTGCTTTTGTGAATCAAGTCCTTTTCATTGCGGGTGGTTTCTTTCATTGTGTAAGCACCGCCGCCAATGATAGTAAAACCGGGCTGGTAATAATGTTTCTCTGACGGCTCTATCAAGCCTATCTTTATTTTTGAATTTTGCCGCCGCATGTTGTTGGCAACCGAAACGCCAGCGGCACCGCCACCGACGATAAGTACTTGAAAATGTTGATCTGACATGAATCCTCCGGGATATATATTGTTTTTATGTTGTACATCGTTGTGTAGCACATGAACAGATTGTCTGTCACATAAGGTACTTAGCGTTGGGTGACTCTTACCAACATCAGTTCATCCAACAAACATCATTGGCTTAATGCCTCAAGTGCTCATCCATATTCATTTCAACCTCGCTATAGCCATTCATTGCTGAGGTTGAAGGTTTTCAAATCGTTTTATTTATTAGCCTGGTGTTAAAGTCGGCTGCCTGTCCTTGATGCCAAGCGTATTCGCAAGAGAATAATCGACATCCAAGCCAGCACCGATAACAACCCGGTTTACACAATTGACAATAGAGCATAAAAACACGGCGTCAAGAAAGGCTTGTTTGTTCCAACCGGCGGCAAAAACAGGTTGTGCATCCGTGGCTGTGATTTGGTCAGGTGTCAGGGTCAATTTTTGAACAAAATGCAGCAACGGTTTTAAGTTATCACCGATATTGGCACTGCCAATATCGGTGCTTATCTGGCCGAAGACATTGCCATCAAGATCAAACGCCGCAAATACGGCTTTATGGGTATCAAGACAAAAACCGCAGCCATTCAAATCCAGAGTATAAGTGATAATCAACTCCCGTATCTCACTACTTAAAGAAAAACTACCACCCTTTAAATCTTGCAATAACTTATACAGCAAAATACCTCGACCTGGATATTTTGCTAACACATCGGCCAGATTAGCAAGGTTTGGATTTGAGGGTAAATACGACATGGTTGCCTTTATGTATTATGACTTGAACAGCACTATAAATATCTGACGGAAAAATTGCTGCTAGTCCTAAACGGTCAAGGAAATACATGATTTATGCGTCGTATAACCCAAATCATCCTCACCTTGTGACTTTAACCAACTTTCTGCCAAGCCTCATAGCCACCCGCGATAGACAGTACGTTCTTGTAGCCCAGTGTCTTCAGGCTCAACGCTGCCAGCGATGCCCGCCCGCCGGTGCGGCAATAAAGCAAGATGGGCTTGTTTTTGTCCGCCAAATCGGAGTTATTACTGATCTTGAATTCCAAAATCCCGCGTGGTAACGAAATTGCTTGATCCAAATGCCCTGCTGCATATTCACTTTCTTCACGGGTATCGATCACAGCTATCCCGCCTTCGGCAATTAGTTGTTTAGCCTTGTTGACATCGACTTCGGTGATTTGCTGTTTGGCGGCCGCCACCAGGTCTTGAACTGATATGCCGTTTGTAGCAATTGTGCCACCGCAATTAACGGTGGGCGCTCCGTCCGTGGACGCACTGGCATTCACGGCTTCCCTGTGTGCGACGGCATCCTGGCGTTCGTTTTCTTCAAGGCCGCAATAACGGTTCGCGGGTACTGCTTCGTCAATATATTTAGGTTTGGGCAAATTCAAGTTGTTCATGATTTCGATGAATTGCTCGCGGGTTTTGCCTGCCAATCTTGGATTGGTGGTTTTTTCCTGCTTGATGTTACTGATCCATCTTTGTTGGTAATCGTGGCCCGGATACACGATGGTATCGTCAGGCAAAGCAAATAATTTCTGAATGCTGTCGAACTGCGCTCCTGCATCGCCACCTTGGAAATCAGTACGTCCACAGCCGCCGATAAATAAACTGTCACCAGTGAATATCCGGTCGCGCCACAAAAACGAAATACTGCCTTTGGTATGGCCTGGGGTGGCAATAACTTTGATTTTTTCACTTTGACCGAAAGCAAAAACATCACCGTCCTTGATTTGGATGTCGGCTGTTTCGGCACCGCATAGGGCGCTAACGCCGGTTTGTGCACCCAGCTTTTGCCGCAACAAGCCGCTGGCGGTGATATGGTCGGCATGGACATGGGTTTCTAACGTGTACTTTAAGGTCAAACCCAATTCTTTCAACATCGTCAAATAGCTGTCGATATGGGTATTGACAGGATCGATCAGAACCGCTTCTTTGCTGACTGGATCAGCAATCAGGTACGTGTATGTCCACGTGTCTTCGTCGAATAGTTGTTTGAATAACATGGTATCTCTCCTCGTGTTGTTGTTGGTTTATTCGGGTAAAAATAAATCGAGATTGCATTGAGTGTACATAGAAATGATAAGCAGGTTGCATGCCAATAATAAATTAATGCTATTACTAATTGTTTTAATTGATATTTATATTGTTTGATAAGTGTGATGGCCGTTTTTAATATTTCTTATTATGTTTCATTGAGACATGGTGTTGTTTCATTGTGTAATCATGAGACATGTGAAACACCATTGAAAAGTTGCTTATTCAAAGCGCAGACGTTTTGAGGGCGTGATTAAATTGGTCTCTATACCCTCAATGACTAAATCTCTAGCTTAGTGTTACTCCGGGCAACAAGAATGCTGTTGGATGGGAGGGCATTTGACCGAACCGTAGGAGCAAAACACGCAACAGTCGCCTTGCCTTGGTTTTAGCAAGGTTCCGCAGGATTTGCATTCATAGAAAAACTGGCAGGCATCAGTCGGCATCGTCTCTGTTTCAGCATGGCCGCAATGCGGGCAGGTCAGTATTGAATCGAGAATCACAGCATTCATGTATTCTCCAATAATCACCACAAGTGATATACCGTTGCCAGAATACTGACACTGACGAACAAGCACATCACAGAAAGCATCCAACCTGCACGGATATAATCCTTAAAACGATAGCCACCCGGGCCGTACACCATTAAATTGGTCTGATAGCCATAAGGTGTCATAAATTCGGCTGAACCGGCAAAGGCTATCGCCAGGAAATACGGGGTCGGATCAGAAATAGCCATTAATTTCAACAGCGAAACAGTAACCGGGAACATAATGGCAACCCCTGCTTTATTGGATACCAGCATGGATAGTACGTTGGTCGCCAAATAAACGATAAACAACAAGGCAACCGGATGATTCAGTTGTAAAGCTGACTCTTGGATTCCCGATGCAATCGTGGCGTCGAGACCGCTGTTGTGCATGGCTTTGGCAAATCCTAGGGAAAGTGCTAGCACGAAGAATAAATCCAGATCCAGGCTTGCTTTCAATTCGTTATAACGGCCGAAGTTGAGGAGGCCGATTACGCACAAGATTATCAATAAAGCCTTAAACAAGGTGAATACACCAATGGCGCTTAACACAAATGCCGCAACGATGCTGACACCAAGTAAAGCACTTTTTACGGGACTGAAGTTAGTGATCTCTTTTAGCCGATTGATGACAAAAATATCATTGGTGGCATTGGAACGATCATCAAAATCGTGCCCCGTCATCAATAATAGTAAGTCACCTTGCTCAAGCACTAATTTACCCAGCTTGCCGCGCACACGTTCACCGTTACGGTTGACAGCCACTACCGACGCGTTAAATAAAGCCCGGAAATTAGAATCACGAATTGTTTGCCCGATTAATGAGGATTGCGCCGAGACGATACACTCAACCACATTGGCTTTTTCTTTCCCTTCCTTCATGATGGAACCCGGAAGCGATAGCCCTGGGTTAGATTGCAGCAAATCAACAATCGTTTCTGTTTCACCTGCAAAAATGAGTACATCGCCTTCCAGCAATTTTTCAGTTGGCCCAACTGCAGGGATTAGTTCATCACCCCTAATAATTTCCGCCAAATACAAACCTTTTAAATGCCGCAAGCCAGCTTGTTCGATGGTTTTGTCAATGAGCGGCGAGTTCTTTGCGATAAAGGTTTCTACAATATATTCGCGCAGGCTTTGGTTATAGTTTTCCAGCAGCCCCTGTCGGTCGGGTAAGAAATTGGGCATAATGAATACCACGTATAAAATACCCACCGTCGCAATACCGATGCCGGCTATCGTAAAGTCAAAAAATCCGAGAGGTTTGAAACCCGCTTGGGTCACAAAACCATTGACGACCAAGTTTGTGGATGTGCCCACCAAGGTAAGCGTTCCGCCCAGAATCGTCGTATATGACAACGGCAACATAACTTTTGAGGGTGAAATGTTTTTTTGCCGACACCATTGGTAAACATAAGGCATCAAAATAGCCACCAGCGGGGTGTTGTTGACAAAACCAGAAATAAATGTGACGACTACCGCTTTCCTGAGTAAAAAATTCTGGTAACTGACATGCGAAGGAAATAACGATTTAAACACAACATCCAGTAACCCGCTTTTACGTAAGACATCGCTAATAACAAGCAATAACAACACACAAAGCAATTGTTCATTGGCAAGTCCAGCGAGCATATCGCCGGAACTGTTAATACCGAACATTAAGAATAGGATATTTGCGGCCAGAAAAATAAGCACGGGCTTTGCCCAATCCTTAAATAAGGCCAGCATCATTGCTAGTATGGTTACAAGTACCACGATTTGTTGTATTTCCGGGTTTAACATCAATATCCTTTTATTTCAGTTTAAAGTCGTATTTTATTAATATTTTAGATGACATATTGATTATGTCATTAGCAAGCAAAGCGATAATTATCCAGCGGTTTTGTAAGCCTTTAATAGGTAGACTTTTTCTTGTAAGCTTTTTAAGCCTATCGAGCGGAATTGTGGATAACTGTCCAGTACGTCTTGAGCAAACAATAGTCTTATTTTATAGCTATCTTGATAAAGCACTTGGATTTCAGCTTCATTAACGGAAAAAGGTGGGCCAGTCAATTCTGATTGTTCATATTCTAAGGTGAGCAACAAAATGTTAGTTCCGACTGGCAATATGCTTTTTAAATGCCGCACATATTTCTGGCGAAGCTCAGGCGGCAAGGCGATTAATGAGGCTCGATCAAAAACACCTTGTACGTTCTGAAGGTGATCCGCTGTTAAGTTGAAAAAATCGCCTTGCAAAAGTGTCAAGCGATCTGTCTGATGGCAGTGGAAGTCAGCTTGTTTAAACGTTGCGTACGATAAGCCATTTTCAGAGAAAAATTGACTGGCAGCAATGGCACTCAATTCTACTCCAAGAACGTTATGTCCTTGCTGGTATAACCAAATAAGATCGAGACTTTTACCACATAACGGTACGAACACATGACAACTGGGAGCGACATTCAAATGTTGCCAAAACGAAATCAGATGACTATTAGTTTCTTGTTGGTGAAAGCCAATTTTATTATTGTTCCAATTTGCCAGCCAAAACTCAGGGTTCATGTAAGATTTTGTAAATTGAGAATTAGAGATTTATATTGATTTTAAGCTAATCAATCCGTTGTGCATTGGGATGAAAAAGTTGCCCATTTTTACGGCGCGAGATCATTAAATGTTCACCAAAAACTAATGATATAAGCAACTTATGGATAAGTTATAACAAAATACTCGTGCTATTGCACGGACTAGAACCCGAAGATAATTTCCTTAATAACCTGAAAATCATTTTTTCCTAAATGTACCAAGGATTTACTACGGCTTCATTATTGCTGATAAGCTCAACCGAAGTTTTTAAAACACAGGAAAAATTTAATTGTCGCCCACAAACACAATATATTGTGCTATTATTTAAAAAAAACACAACATATCGAATTAAATGCTTTTAAGTATGTTTCGTTATTACTTGTTTTATTAGGCATTTTGGTCAATTTGTCGCATGGGGTAAAGCCCAAAACAAGTCCCAAAATTAACCGCCATGTGTAGATAAATTGCCAAAAATAGCAGCACCTAAATTTTTTCTTTCTATTACGTCGAAAACCAAACTTAGCTGCCCAAATACTGATAATCGCGCAAAGCCCAGGAGATATTCATGCCAGCAAAACTTCACGCTATCCCCAACACGGTCACCGAAATCCCGTTTCAGGATGCCTCCGTGGACATTTGGGATACCAAATACCGCCTGAAAACCAAGCAGGGCAGTGCCCTGGATGCGACCATGGATGAAACCTATCAGCGCGTCGCCAAAGCCTTGTCGGAAGTCGAAACCGGTAAAGCTAAGCAAGAGCAATGCTACAAGGATTTCCTGTGGGCATTGCGCCAAGGCGTAATCCCGGCAGGACGTATTATTTCTAATGCCGGCGCGTTGGAACATAAACCAGCCACATCTACTATTAATTGCACGGTGTCGGGCAGTATTTCCGATTCTATGGACGATATTCTGGGTAAAGTTCACGAAGCCGGGCTTACTTTAAAAGCCGGTTGCGGTATCGGCTATGAATTTTCTACCCTGCGTCCCAAAGATGCGTATGTCTCCGGTGCAGGTGCATACACATCAGGCCCCCTGTCGTTCATGGATATTTACGACAAGATGTGTTTCACCGTATCGTCTGCGGGTGGGCGGCGCGGCGCGCAAATGGCGACTTTCGACATTGGACACCCTGATGTAGTCGAATTTATCCGCGCCAAACGCGAGAATGGCCGCTTGCGTCAGTTCAACTTATCCTTGCTCATCACCACCGAATTTATGGATGCGGTTAAAAACGATGCCGCGTGGCCGCTGTCATTCCCCGTCACCGAAAAAGAAGCCAAAGCTGATAAGCTCGATTTAAGCGACAGCAATCTCATCATCTGGCGCGAGCATCCGGTAAAAACCAGCTACATCATCAATAATGATGGCTTAGTTGCCTGCAAAATTACCAAAACCATTCCGGCACGGCGTTTGTGGGACATCATCATGAGTTCCACTTATGATTACGCCGAACCGGGCTTCATCCTAATCGACAAGGTTAACGAGATGAACAACAACTGGTTCTGCGAAAACATCCGCGCCACCAACCCCTGCGGCGAACAACCGCTGCCGCCTTATGGCAGTTGTTTACTGGGTTCTATCAACCTGACCCGTTTCGTGAAGAAACCGTTCACCAGCGATGCCCAATTTGATTGGGACACCTACCGAAAAACCATCCGTATCTTCACCCGTATGTTGGATAATGTTGTCGAAATCAACGGCTTACCTCTGCAAAAACAGCGCGACGAAATCATCAGCAAGCGCCGTCATGGCATGGGTTATCTCGGCTTGGGTTCTACTGTCACCATGCTAGGTATGAAATACGGCGATGAAGGTTCCGTTGATTTCACCGAAGAAGTCACCAAAGTGCTGGCTATCGAAGGCTGGAAAGAAGCCTTAGTGCTTGGCAAAGAAAAAGGTGCCGCGCCCATCATGGCAGAAGAATTCACCGTCACTGGCGAAATGCTGCACAAACGCCCGGAAATGTTAGCCGACGGCTATAAAATCGGTGATAAGGTGACAGGAAAAATCCTGCACGCCAAGTACAGCCGTTACATGCAACAATTGGCAGCGCTTGAGCCTGCACTGGTCGCAGAACTCGCCGAAGTCGGCGCACGCTTCACCCATCACAGCTCTATCGCGCCGACCGGTACGATTTCCTTGTCGCTCGCCAACAACGCCAGCAACGGCATCGAACCCAGTTTTGCCCATCATTACTCGCGCAACGTCATCCGCGCCGGTAAAAAATCCAAAGAAAAAATAGACGTATTCTCCTTCGAACTTCTTGCTTACCGAGAGATGGTCAATCATAGCGCCATGCCTTATAGCGACAACCCCGCACAGCAACTGCCGGATTACTTTATTGCTGCCGACGATGTCACGCCCAAGCAGCATGTCGATATCCAGGCCGCCTCACAAAAGTGGATTGACTCGTCCATCTCCAAAACCGCCAACGTACCGACCGACTACCCCTACGAAGACTTCAAGTCCATCTACCAATATGCCTACGACAAAGGCTTAAAAGGCTGTACCACGTTCCGCTTCAACCCGGAAGTGTTTCAGGGCGTGCTGGTTAAAGAATCCGATCTGGAAAATACCACCTACCAATTCACCCTAGAAGATGGGCATGTCGTCGAATTTAAAGGCAATGAAGAGATCGAATATGATGGCGAAATCCACAGCGCGGCGAATTTATTTGATGCGTTGAAGGAAGGGTATTACGGGAAGTTTTGATAATGGCCGTCATTCCGTCAGGGATTGCCGGAATCCAGAAACCAAGGGTGGTTATAACTAAGGCCGTTCGTCCTGAGCTTGTCGAAGGATGAACACAATTAATAATGTTTCGCTAACGCGAGGTTATTTAAATGTGGGTTCTCGTACCCACGGACGAGATACTTTTCTTTGTGCGGACAAAGAAAAGTATCCAAAAGAAAACCGCCCGATGCCGCTTGCTTCCTGCGCTCCGTCGGTTTTATCGGGGTTTGCTGGAAGGGACTCCTGTCCCTCCAGCAAAGTGCGGCATCCCTGCCGCACCCCTCCGGGCTATTCCCGATAAAACCGCCAGTGCTCGGCGCGGCATAAGGGGGATGTCATGTTTTTTAGTTGAGATGTAAAAAATAAATTATGCGTAACGATCTGTTTCAACAACTAGATGAAATCAAAAAATCTTGGGATAACCTGACAATTACCGAAGATTTTTCGGGTTGGGGTATGCCTGGATTAACTAAGCAATTGGTTTCGGACTCTATTGGAGGATTAGCAAAAATAGCTGAAGAATTAACCCTTATAGAAAATTTTGAGCCAGATCCGGTATCAAGCTCATATGTTCAAACTGTTCTTATTACTTCTTTACGTGCTTATATTACACAACATGTACCTAGTAATCCTCAGCCTCATATGGCGGGGTTGCTTGAGCAGGTTGAAAAAATCCGTAGTATTTTTTGGCGATGGATAGAAAAACCAAATGTTAATAAAGAAATTTCTTCAAAATTAACAAATGAATTATCAGAAGCCGTTTCTCAAATGAAAGATGCTTCGATAATTTTTCAAAGACTTAAAGATAACGAAGCTTCTATCGAATCATCAACGACAGAAGTAGCGGATAATACGGCACAGATTAAAAGTCTCAAAGAAAATTTCGAAGCTCAATATACAGAATCTGAACAATTTTATGCCAAAACTAAAGCATTACATGATCAGGCTCAAATTGACGCAAAAACTATTTCAGACTTGGTTGTTAAATTTGAAAGCTTAGAAACAGAACTAAATTCAAACAAGCAAAGCCAAGAACAGCTATTTCAAGAATTTGAAACAAGTCGGGATAAGGTTAATCGTTTGCTTGAAGATACTAATAGAGCAACTATGGCGGCTTCTTTCTTAACGCGTAAAAATGAACTTAGAAATCCGTTCTATTGGTGGATATTTCTTTTTAGTTCTTCAATACTGGCTTTAACTCTTACAAGTTTATATTTTATCGGCCCATCAATTGATTCAAAAGAATGGTATACAGTTTTAACGAAGTTACCATTGACTATCCCTTTAGTTTGGCTTGGATGGTTTTCTGCAAAGCAATTTGGTTTTACATCACGGTTACGAGAAGATTATGCTTATAAAGTTGCTTCTGCTATGGCTTTTGAAGGTTATAAAAGAGAAGCAAATGAGACTGATCCAGAGTTAAAAAAGAAATTACTAGAAACTGCAATCAACCATTTTGCTGATAATCCTCTGCGGATTTTTAACGGTCATGAAAATCATGGAAGTCCGTTGCAAGAAATATTAGAACGGCTATCAAAAGATAAAAATTTTATTGATTTAATTAAAGAAATTATCTCAAAAATAAAATCTTGAATGCGCGAATGTCAAAAACGAGAACTCGTAAGACCATAATTCGTATAAATGTATGGTGGATTTGCCGCGCAAATAGATGGCTTAAGTGTATTGTATGGATTTTGGGCGCGGCGTAATCCACCTCTACAATAATGCACCCATTCCCGTCAGCCGCACCGAATATTGGCGGTTTCGGGAATAGCCCAATAAGGGCAGGGATGCCCACATGTTGCTGGAAGGACATGAGTCCCTTCCGGTTTATGCCCTATGGGTACAAATGGAAGCAAGCGGCATCCGGCATTAAAACAACTGCGTCGTTAGCGACACATGTTAGTTGAAGACAAAAACATTTGATCATCAGCCCCACAACCCTCAATAGGTCAACTATGAAGCTATTTAGTCATCAATCAAAAATACGGCACTCTCTGCTATTGGCGTTGCTCCTCGTCACATTGAGTTGCGCCCAGTCCGCCTGGAGCTTAACGAAGCAAGCCAAATTTGGCCCATACGCTATCCCAATAACCCAGCAAACGGCATTTTTACGGCAAACAGCAGCCAAAGATTATTGGAGATTCAGCCAGTTTTATCTGCCGCAACAGACCTCCAGCGCTTGTGGGCTTGCCACCATGGCGATGGCGTTAAATTTTCTGCGCGGTGTGCCGAAATTTTCAGATGAAACCTTAATCACCCAACCGGCTTTACTGAAAACTGTTTTTACCGGCATTTGGGGTGACAAAGTAGCTGAAGGTGGTGATGGTCTTAAGTTTGATGAAATGGTCATGTTGGTGAAGAAAGGTTTGAAGGCTTATCATCTTAATAATTACTCGGTACGGGTTATTCGTCCTACAAACGATCCTAAAAGCCTCGGACTAATCAAACAGGTGTTGGCGGCAAATGAGAAATCTTCCCATGATTTGGTACTCGCCTATTTTAATCAGGGCGTGTTAACCAGCGATTGGGACGGCCCGCATATTTCGCCAATTGGTGCTTATGATTACAGCAAACATCAGGTGCTAATCATGGACGTTGATCGGGAATGGTATCCGCCGTACTGGTCACCTGTTGAGAAGTTATGGGAAGCCATGTTGCGGCCTGCGCCCGCCGACCAGGGAATATTGGCAGGGCAAACGGGCGGACTTGTGTGGATTACAAAACAAATTAAACAGTAGTGTTACGACGTATTAACATAGTACAAACGGAGATAAAGATGAGCCACAAAATCAGCAAAAAAATTGTTAGCTACAAAGTCTTAAATGACGACGATAAAGCCGCCGCTGCCGAAACTAAAGCCGTAGAAGCGGCGAAAAATGTCGAAAGTATGCATGAGAATGTCGAGCGGCCGGAAGTGTTGCTCGGCTCGACATACAAAATCAAAACCCCGCAGTCGGAACATGCGTTGTACATCACCATCAACGACATCATCCTGAATCCGGGTACGGAACATGAAGAACGCCGCCCTTACGAAGTGTTCATCAACTCCAAAAATATGGAGCATTTCCAGTGGGTGCTGGCATTGACCCGCGTTATTTCTGCGGTGTTTCGCAAAGGCGGCGATGCGTGTTTCCTGGTTGACGAAATGAAAGCGGTGTTTGACCCACGCGGTGGCTATTTTAAAAAAGGCGGCGTGTTTATGCCGTCACTCGTCGCCGAAATTGGCTACGCGATTGAATCGCACCTGAAACACATCGGCATGATCAAACCGGAGCCGATGACCGACCGGCAAAAACAATTTCTGGACGAAAAACGCCGCGAGTTTGAAGCTCAACATGGCGATTCTGACGAGCAATCTTTCCCTGATAAAGCGGTACTGTGCACCAAATGCAGCACCAAAGCGATGGTGTTGATGGACGGCTGTATGACCTGTTTGAATTGTGGGGAAAGTAAGTGTGGGTGATGGGACGTAGCAAAAGCTGAACAATAATGTAGCAAAGATTACAATTTGCTGGCAGTTTCTGTATTTCAGGGCATGATTTTTCAAAATCGCTTGCCAAATAAAACGCATACACTCATGCTTTAGCATGGGTCATTTAAATTAATAGTAGGAAAATAATGAAACACATACTTTTAACTGCCACTTTATTAGGCTTGTCCGCAATTGGCAGTGCTGTTTATGCTGATGTTACCTTGCAATCTAAAGACGATGTGCAAGGCACATGGAAACTGGAAACCACTAAAAATTCTTTAAATGATCGTCGTCCTTTCAAACGGGAAGATACTTGGGTATTTAAAAATGGTAATCTGGAGATCTTACATATTCCCCGAGAAGGCACTTATTTTGATCAGTCGCCTGAACCTTATGAAATTGAAAACGGTAAAATAAAAGTCCTGACGGTGGGTTCAACCCGGTTTGAAATCTACACCGTCGTGGATAAAGACGACAAAAATATGACTTTGAAAGGAAAGTTCGGTACACATTATTATTTTGTAAAAAAATAAAGTTTGCCAATATAAACAAGGTAACAATGCAGTCAAGATTGTCATAGCCGCTGCTATGTGTAGCGGCCTATAACCAAGAAATCAATTTCTTATAGATTCAGTTTTAACTTCCCTTCGGCTCCGCTCAGGGAACTTTTATCGAAGTTGCGTTGTGTCCCCAGGTTCCCTGAGCGGAGCCGAAGGGGGTACGTGTTCAAACATTAAAAGGCCGGATCAATAAGCTATAAAGTGCTAAAGCCAAATAATCCTAGATTCCATGCTCCTTGATTTTTCGCCCAGTCAAATCGTAATTGTGGCGTTGTTGTTTGTTTGGGCGGGTTTCGTCCGTACTGGCCTAGGCTTTGGCGGTGCTGCGCTCGGCTTGCCGCTAATGTTGTTTGTGCATAACGATGCCCGCTTATGGTTGCCGATCATTAGTGTCCATTTGTTGTTCTTCTCCGGTTTAACCCTGCGAACGCGGTTGCATAATGTCGATTGGCAATACTTGCGGCATTCGTCTGCTTACATTATTCCACCTGCTATCGTTGGCGTGTTTGGGTTACTCAACTTACCTATCCTCTGGCTTAATTTTTTTATCTACAGTATTACTTTGTTCTATGGTTTGATGTGGCTATTAAACCGCGCCATCTCGAGTAGTCAACCCTGGGTGGATAAGGTTTTGCTCGTTATCGGCGGTTATGTTGCCGGAACATCGCTGACGGGTGCGCCGTTGATGGTAGCTGTGTATATGCATAATGTCAGTAAAGATAAACTCCGTGATACCCTGTTTGTATTATGGTTTATCCTGGTTAGCATCAAAATGACGACCTTCATTGCGTTATCGGCGGACTTGCATTTTGTCACCGCACTGATGCTTTTGCCCGTTGCCGCAATCGGTCACGTGCTCGGATTGAAAGCCCACACGGCTATTATGCATAATGAGTTAGTGTTCAAACGCTGGATTGGTGGTGGGTTGGTCATTGTTAGTGGCCTTGGGTTATGGGGTTTAAGGCACGACATTATGGCTGTTGCCAATGATATGGGCGCAAATGGACTATCGAAATGGCTGTGTGGGCATCAAAAACGCGACATTTTTCCTTGGCTGTCAAATGATTCGCTGTGTACTAATCTGAAAGATTTCAATCTTTAATTGGGGTCGGCATCGTAAATGATGCATTCATGGTTCTGCTTGTGTAGCAGAGTCATAGCGATATACTGCCTACTTTATAGGTTCAAATTTTAACTTAAATAAATCGTCGTCAAATTTTATGAATGCAAAATCAACACTAATAATCTTCGGGTCAATTGTCGCTTTGTCTTTATTTATAGGGGGCGCTTTTTACATATTCGGCGGCGTTGTCAATACCGGTTCCAGCATCCCGTCAGGTCTTTATGTCAAGGTCGATAAACCTGTGGCGATTGGTAAATATGTTATGTTTTGTCCACCCAATCGTCCTGAATTTCAGGACGCCCGTAACAAAGGTTATATTTCCCCAGGAAATTGCCCGGATAATTTTGGCAATATGATGTTGAAGGTGTCGGCAAAAACCAAGAATATCGTCACTATTAATGAAACTGGCGTCTATGTTAATGACGTGTTGTTACCCAACAGTAAGCCCGCTGAAAAAGACCGGGAAGGTCGGCTTATGCCAAAATTGGCACTGGATCATTACGAATTAGAACCAGGTGAATTGCTGCTGATGTCTGAGGCGACCGAAAATCCTTTTGATGGCCGATATTTTGGCATCATTGATTTTGAACAGGTCGATTCTGTTATCAATCCGGTTTTTTAATTTCCAAATATACTTTTAGCCAACGCCGATATAATCGATTACTGAGTGGTTAATGAATCATTATTATCAGGGTCGATCCTATCGGATTGGGTTACGCTTTCGGGTTTCTTGCTGATAATTATGAAAAATAATAAGGTAATCAAAAGCAATATGGGCAATGCGGCTTGATTGCTCAACCTGATGGGGGAGAAATTTAGGCATAACACCGCATCGTATAGGCCATGAATCGCACCAACAAACAGGACGCTGCCGGTATAGATAAAGATGCTGCCAAAAATAATACCGGCCAAGGTAATTAACATAACCGCGCTGGCCTGGCCGTAGTAGATAAATTGGATGTGTGAAAGCGTAAACAACGTACAGGTAATCAATAAGGCTTTTTGGTAGTGCATGTTTTTTTGCAGGCTATTCTGCACGATACCCCGATAAAATAATTCTTCCCTGAAACCTGCGGTAATGCCCGAAAGCCCAAAGACCAGTTGCCAGGTCAGCGTTTCATGTTCGGCATTGGTATAAAGCGCGGCAAACAATATGAACAAGGTGATGGCAAGAATAAATGGCGGCGCGAATTTTTGTTTGGGTTTTAGGCTTTGTTTAGCGTCGTAACAATATTTCCGGTAGAAATAAATAAAACCGAATATGGAAAGTAACCTTAAAACAGTCCTGCTTAGCTCACCTTCATAAGACCATTGCCCATACGCTTGCGCCAGGGCAAAAGAAAATCCCAAGTATAAGATTTCAAGTAAGGCAGGGAATAACAGGGCTTTAGTCATGGCTTATTGATCCGGCCTTATGAAGTTTTAATTTCCCTTCGGCTCCGCTCAGGGAACGCTACGGTTTCGTTCCCTAAGCGGAGCCGAAGGGGCAAACATTGATTTCAAACTTTAAAAGGCCGGATCAATAATACAGGCCATTACGAGATTGTCTTTATTTTAATTGTTATATAAATCAGGTGCTGCATCGGTAATTCGATATAAAATAATTCTTTTATATCGGTGGCGAATATAGCAAATTATTTTGCTATTGCTCAACTAAAAGATTCAATTCAGTAGCTTTTTATTGCCCTGGCGTAATTAAAGAGGATTTGTTACAAACCCAACGCCCTAAGCTCCGTACAAATCCGGCAACGTTGCCAAACACGGTCGAATTCTTCAGTAAGTTGCTTGTTACGGGAAGGCAAGGTTGGGCTATATACGCCCCGATAGTTGCTGCTTTGCTGACGGAACAGATAACCGTCGCGGTCATTGACGAGATAGGCAGACGGATATTGCAGATCATTCGATTCGACAGGTGTGCGAAACTGAAACAATGAAGGTAATTGTTGCGCCAAGTCCAGCAACGGGTGTGGCTGGGCGCGGACTGCCAAGGTATCTTGTACGATGATAAATACATTGCCGCCGCGACTGTTTATGGCAAATTGTTTGAGGGATTCGACGGCTTCTTTTCTGCCATACAAAGCATGTTCAAGATCTGCGCTATAGATACAAATTTTCCGCCGCGCTTTGGCAATGATTTCAATAATGGGTGATACGCAGTCGTCAATGTTGTTGAATTCAGTGATTTCAACGGAATGTTCACGGGCTTTAAGGGCAGGGCGGGCAACTTTGCTGAGGGGTGTTAGTGCCAAAGACAAACGCTGATGTGGAATATTGGCTTCGGTGAACACATCGCCTGTTTTGTTGAAGCCGAATTTTTCATAGAACCTCAACACGGTTGTTTGGGCGTTGACGGTGATTTCTGATACTCCCAATTTGCGGGCCTTGTCGATCAGGGCGAGCAATAACGCTGCGCCCACACCTTGACCGCGCCACGTTTTTAATACCGCCATCCGTCCGATTTTATGGTCGGGCGACAACCTGCCGGTACCGATGGGTTGATGTTGGTTGTCGCGGGCGATTACGTGATAACAATCTGGGTCAATACTGTCGAATTCGATTGTGCGCGGTATGTGTTGCTCGATAACAAACACGTCTTCGCGAATAAGCCGCAGGTCGTCATAATCAACTTTATAATCAGCAGGTTCAACTCGGAAATCGGCAATATTCATGGTTTAGTAAGATGGTTGTAATTATATTTGCTTGGCTTGTTTCAAAGTGGCGATGCCGTTTTGGAAACATCAGTAGAAATATAGTCGGCTTAGCCAGTTTTTGAATATTTGCTTTGAAATATCAAACGAATAACTTGAGGTATTCAGTCTCTGAGATGATGTCTGTGTTGGTTTCAACCCGATCAAGATAAACGGTGCCATCCAAATGGTCGATTTCGTGTTGAAAGACCCTGGCGACAAAGCCTTCCAGCATTGACTGGACTGTTAAGCCCCGCACATCTTCGTATTGCACTGTAATGCTTGTATATCTTGGTACTAAGGCACGAATGCCGGGAATGCTCAAACAACCTTCCCAGTCTTTTTCTGTTTGCTCGGACAAGGCTTCATAGCTTGGATTAACCATCACAGTTGGTAACATTAACGGCGCATGGGGATAGCGGGTGCTGGGTCGTGAGGCGACGATAATGATGCGCTGCAATTGGCTAATCTGCGGCGCGGCTAGGCCAACGCCTTGGGTGTTCGCCAAGGTGGTTGTCATTTCGTCGATTATTTTGCGGATAGCCGGGCTGTTGATATTTTCGACCTTAGCCGAAATTTGCCGGAGTACGTCCGCGCCCAATTGGGCAATTTCGCAGTTTTGGGTCATGGTTGGTTTTGTAGTTCTTGTAAAAGTACTGCTTGCGCCTGAACCACATTGGCATTCACGTCTCGTTGACTTTGCAGATAGCTTCCATCCGGTTGTAATAACCAGGACTGGCTGTTGTCATTCAGGTAAACGTCCAGATCATGTAGTATACGTTTGTGCAGGCGCTTGTTTTCAATAGGAAAACACGTTTCTACCCGCTGAAACATATTGCGGTTCATCAGGTCAGCGCTGGATGCATAGACTTCCCAGTCACCACCATTGGCAAATGCGTAAACACGGGCGTGCTCCAAGAAACGTCCGATGATGGAACGCACCTCAATATTGTCTGATACGCCAGGAATGCCGGGTTTCAAGCAACAAATGCCCCTGACAATTAATTTAATTTTAACCCCGGCTTGCGATGCGCGATACAGTGCCTGAATGACTTGCTCCTCAACAATAGCGTTGACTTTAAAGATGATTTCCGCCGTTTTACCGTCTCGAGCAATATCAATTTCGCGTTCTATTTTGTCGATGATGCCGCTGTGCAAGGTAAACGGCGACTGCAACAATTTATTCAATTTACGCACCTTACCCAAACTGGTCAATTGTGCAAATACGCGCCGGACATCTTCACCTAAATCTTTGTCACAGGAAAATAAACCATAGTCGGTGTACAACTGTGCGGTTTTAGGATGGTAGTTGCCAGTGCCTAAATGGACATAATTGCATAATTCCTTACCTTCACGTTTTAGTACCAGGCACATTTTCGCGTGGGTTTTATAGCCGACAACACCATATACGACATGGACAGCCGCTTCCTGTAATTTTGCCGCCAAGCTGATATTGTCCTTCTCGTCGAAGCGCGCCCGTAACTCGATAACCACAGTCACTTCTTTGCCTGCCCTGGCTGCCTTGATTAAAGCGGCGACAATGGGCGAACCTGCACCAGTCCGATATAAGGTTTGCTTGATAGCCAATACATCGGGCGCAACCGCAGCTTGACGGAGAAATTCGACGACGGGGGAAAAAGATTCGAAAGGGTGATGCAGCAAAATATCATGGCGTTTGATCGCGGCAAAAATATCTTTGCTGCGCGCCAATTGGGCGGGGATAAACGGTTTAAACGGTGGAAATTTCAGCTCAGGATGTCCCACTAGGCCGATTATTTCCTGCAACCTATTGAGGTTGACGGGGCCATCGACAAGGAACAGACGATCCCGGGTCATTTCGAACCGATCCAGCAAAAAGCTGACGGTTTCATCAGGGCAATTGGCATCAATTTCCAGGCGGACCTCATCGCCGTAATTACGCATTGCCAACTCGCCTTGCACCGCCAGCAACAAATCATCAATGGCATCATCGTCAACAAAAAAATCGCTGTTCCGGGTCACCCGGAATTGATAGCAGCCTTTTACTGTCATGCCATTAAACAGTTCGCCCACAAAGGCATGGATGATAGACGACAAAAACACAAAATCGGTAGGGCCGCTTTGGGTTTCGTCGGCTGGAAACTGGATAATCCGAGGTAACGAGCGCGGTGCTTGTAAAATGGCGCGGCCACTGTTTCTGCCAAACGCATCCTTACCGGTCAGTGAGATGATAAAGTTTAAACTTTTGTTTAAGATGCGCGGGAAAGGATGCGCCGAATCCAAACCGACCGGCGTTAAGATCGGCATTAATTGATCGTTAAAATAGGTTTCCAACCACTTGTGCTGGTCTTCTGTCCAATCATTACGGCGGATAAAGCGGATATTTTCTGCTTGCAGCTTAGGCAGCAATACCTCATTTAAAACTTGGTATTGGTCGTTGACCAATTGATGGGCATTAGTGTCAATGAGCGCCAATTGCTCAGCGGGTGTCAAACCGTCTTCACTTAGGGCTTTTGGATCAATCGCCTCCATTTGGATGACGCCGGCAACGCGAATCTCGTAAAACTCGTCCAAATTGGAGCAGGAGATGCATAAATAATTGAGCCGCTCCAGCAAAGGGACGTTTTCGTCTTTGGCTTGAGCCAAAACCCGCTTGTTGAACTCAAGCAAGCTGAGTTCGCGATTGATATAGAATTCCGGTTTTTGCAGGTCGATGATGTTATGTTTTGGGTTTGTGGTCATTTGCTGTCCTTAATTTCAGGCCATATTGTCAGGACAGAGTGCCTGATATAAACACATGTCGGTCACTGATTTGTTCGATGTTCAATGATAGCCCAGTTACAATTATCTGCTGATGTATTTCCTCAAGAGTGAATGCCGCCAGCAATGAACAATAAAAGTCATGGCGCAGTATCTCAGGCTCATTGGCGGCGTGGGTTTCCACGAGCGTCTTTGCCATTTCAGTGGTGTCTGGCCTGAGCAAATCCATGACTGCAATGTAACTGCCCGATCTCGTATGATCTTTGATAAACCGCCATAGCATGTGCGGGTCAGGCAAGTGATGCAGCAAGCTATTGCTGAAAATTAAATCGTAACTGGATTTTGGTAACACGACATCAGGTAATTTACCATGAATGAAATTTACTTGGGTACGGCGAGCTATTGAGGAATCAATAGCGTAATTTATCATGGCTTTGGAGCCGTCAACCGCATCAATTGAGCAGAGTGGATAAGCGGTTGCGAAGCGTTTGCTAATGTCGCCTGGGCCGCAACCTAAGTCCAGTGCTTTGCCGTTGAAATCGGGCATGTTTACAATGGCTTTCAGGCGTTCGATAAAGTCACTGTGCGGCTTGTCAAAATCAGCATTGGCATAGGCAATGATTTGTGCAGCGTCCTCCATTAATTCTGGCTCAAGCACTCTAAACATCTGGGTAACCTCTATTTCCCTGCAAACCGCCGGTATGAACAGCAATGATACGCTGTCCTGGCTTAAAATAACCTTTTGTCAGTAAGTCGAAAATGCCATACAGCATTTTTCCGGTGTAGACAGGTTCCAAGGGAATAAAGTTTTCTTTTGTGAATGTTTTCATAAACGAGGCTAGGGTATCGTTGCATTCAGCAAAACCACCAAAATGGTAATCATGAATGATGACCCCATTGTGAAAATTATCAGCAAGCAAGGATTGCACGTCGGCTTGCAAAAATCCGGCATTCTTGAGTGCGGCAAAACCTAAGACAGATTTCTGTGGGTTGACAGCGTTAATAAGCCCCGCCATCGTGGTTCCGGTTCCACAGGCCACGCAAATGACATCATAAGGCATGTCAATTTCAGCGACTAATTCCGCAATGCCTTTCAGAGCTAAGCCGGATGCGCCGCCTTCAGGTAGCCAGTATTGATTAGGCTTGATGCCGGGTAAGCTGTTCCAGTGTTTATAACCCCGAAGTTGGCGATAATCGGAGCGCGATACAAAACGTAATTCCATGCCCCAGTGTTTCATTTCGAGTAGGGTTGGTGTTAACGGTTCGGGGTGTTCGCCACGAATAATTCCAATGGTTTTTAAGCCAAGGATTTTTCCGGTGTACGCCAAGGCGTGCAGATGATTAGAGTAAGCACCGCCCATGCTGATGAGGGTATTTGAGTCAAGCGATAGGGCATCTGCCAAAATATATTTTAGCTTGCGCCATTTGTTGCCGGAGATGATGGGATGTAGCAGGTCGTCGCGTTTTAGCCAAAGTTCGACGGCGTGGTGTGTAAGCAAGGGATGCTCTATTTTGGTCAGGATGGATCGTCCGAGGCTTTGTTCCAGCCGATGCAGTTCTGGAAAAATATCTGTTGGCCTTTTAATGCTGTGCATGATCTACCAGCGATAACGTAAAGATTAAAAAGAAATAAAATATTTCGGCGACATCATTTGTTAATGTGCTCCGGTGTTATTTTCCAGTTAAATGTAGGTGCTTGCATTTAATTAATACACTACTGAAACTTGATTTAGCTCAGTAATGCTAGCAAAAAAATTACCTGTTTTATGGGGGAAGTTTATTGCCTACAGACGCTTAGCTTACGCGCTAACGATTAAAAATAAAACAACAAGGATTGAAGATGGCGGATACAGACATCAGCGCACAGTAGGCAAATACCTGAAATTCGTGTGGCGGGGTATGTTGCCCAATTACTCGCGTTTTGCCGACGGTGACGTTTTTGAACCACCTTGAAACCCTGCGAACAACTAATCTGGCAATCATTTTCATTTTTCCTCTCCCAAGGCCGTAACCGCGTACGGCGGGTAAAAACCACCATTCGTAGGGCCGTGTTAGCCGCGCAACTGTGCTGAACCTGAACTACCACGAAACTTCCCGCGCGGCGTAACCCGCCGCATGGATGCCTGATAATCGTCAGGTATAGTTGGGAATTGAGCGCTTACAATCAGGTAAACTTTTTGATCAGAACTATGCAATTTAATCTTACTTGTCTCTCCAGGGGAAAGACGGTATTTGAGCTCGTCGAAGGATAATCGGTTTTTTGGCCAACGAGGGAAGGACGAAATTTTAGTCGTCGTCCAGCAACTCAATTCCTGCTTGGTTGCTGATATGTTTAGGGAAACTTTTTTTCACCTTTACCCCTAGATCAACAAAACTACTGGCCTGACGGATGAGGTTGCCGTTGCCTTGGGTGAGCTTGTTCATAACGCCGTCGTAAGTGGTATGGACGGTACTGAGTTGCTTGCCCAGCTTATCCAGTTCTTCGACAAAACCGCGAATTTTGTCGTAAACGACACCGGCTTTTTCGGCGATTGCCCTGGCGTTTTCATTCTGCCGTTCATAGCGCCAGATATTTTCGATGGTGCGTAAGGTTGCGAGTAAGGTCGTTGGGGTGACGACAATTATTTTGTGTTCAAAGGCATCGGTAAATAAGTGTTCATCCGATTGAAAAGCTGCGACAAAAGCCGCTTCTATGGGGATGAACAGCAGCACGAAATCCAGGGATTTGACACCATGCAGGCTGGAATAATCTTTGTTGCTCAGGCTTTTGACGTGTTCACGTACTGCGCCGGTATGTTGCTTGATGGCGATCATACGTTCCTGATCGTCGTCAGATGAACAATAGCGTTCATAGGCCAACAGCGACACTTTAGAATCAACGATGATATCTTTGTTGTCAGGTAGATGGACAATAACATCTGGCTTAAACAAGCGGTTATCGTCATCCCGAAAAGCGCCCTGAGTGACATATTCAATGCCTTTTCGCAAACCAGACCTTTCCAGCACCTTTTCCAGTATCATCTCGCCCCAATTGCCTTGGGTCTTTTTGTCACCTTTCAAGGCGCGCGTCAGGTTGAGCGCTTCCTCGTTCATCTTGGCAGTGTCACGGCGCAGCGAGATGATTTCTTCACGCAGGGAAATCCGGTCTTTATTTTCATTGTCGTAAACGGTTTCAATCCGTTGCTTGAATTCGCCCAGTTGCTCCCTGAGCGGGGTCACGATATGGTCAAGACTGGTTTTATTTTGCTCGGCAAATTGTTTGCTGCGATCTTCAAAAATCTTCCCGGCCAAGTTTTCAAATTGGGTTTTTAGCTGGGTTTCTGCATCTTGCAATAATTTCAGTTTTTCGTGCGCGCTTCTTTCCTGTTCGGCAATGCGGGTTTGCAGTTCGGCATTTTTGGTTTTCGCGTTAGCAAGCAATTGTTGATATTGTTTTAACTCAGCTTCTGTGCTTTGCAGATGTTTGATTTTTTCTTCAGAAACGGCAATGTTGATGGACAATTGTTGGATGATGATCTTATCTTTGTGTGTGAACAGTCGCATCAACACCGCGCCGACGATTAAGCCGGCGAGTGCGATTAGCCAAGGGGGCAGGGTGTGGATGAACGTCGTGACGGTCAACGAGGGCGTTCCTGATTACTGTAGTTGGGCAAAGGCTTTTTCCGCAATAGCCAGCGTTTGTTCCAGGTCTTCGTCAGAGTGCGCTGCAGACATAAATCCGGCCTCGAACGCCGAGGGCGCAAGATAAACACCGGCTTCCAGCATGGTATGAAAAAAGCGTTTGAACCTATCTTGATCGCAAGACATGACTTGGGCAAAGCGGGTGATTTTTTCTTCATTGCTGAAAAACAGGCCAAACATGCCCCCAACGTTATTGGTTGTCAGGGCAATATTTGCCTGTTTCGCACGTTCTTTCAAACCGGACATTAGTTTTTCAGTTTTTGCAGCCAATGCTTCATGAAAACCGTGGCGGCTAATTAATTCCAGGGTTTTAAGACCCGCCGCCATTGCTACCGGATTCCCTGAGAGCGTTCCTGCTTGATACACCGATCCTAATGGTGCCAGATATTCCATGATCTTACGATTACCACCAAAGGCACCGACCGGCATGCCGCCGCCCAGGACCTTGCCCAATGTGGTCAAATCAGGCGTAACGCCATAGAATCCTTGTGCACCGGATAGTGCAACCCGAAACCCGGTCATGACTTCATCAAAAATTAATATGCAATGGTATTGGTCACAAACGTCCCGCAAGGTTTCCAGAAATCCAGGTACGGGTGGAACGCAATTCATATTGCCTGCAACCGGTTCAACGATAATGCAGGCGATTTCCTCGCCAACTTCTGCAAACACATTTCTGACGGCATCGCTATCGTTATAGGTGAGGGTAATCGTGCTTTCGGCTACAGCCAATGGAACGCCAGGGGAGCTTGGCACACCTAATGTTAATGCGCCCGATCCGGCCTTCACAAGCAAGGAATCAGAATGGCCGTGATAGCAGCCTTCAAATTTGACGATCTTGTCCCTGCCCGTATAACCACGTGCCAAGCGGATAGCACTCATGGTGGCTTCTGTGCCGGAACTGACCATCCGCACCAGATTGATGGATGGCATCAGTTCACAGACTTTTTGCGCCAGCAAGGTTTCAATTTCGGTAGGTGCTCCAAAACTCAAGCCTTTATCGGCTGCACTTTTAACGGCGGCAATAACGTCAGGATGGGCGTGGCCCAAAATCATCGGCCCCCATGAACCGACATAGTCAATATAGCGTTTGCCCATGCTATCGAATATGTATGCGCCTTGGGCATGGTCGATGAAAACCGGGATTCCGCCAACCCCGCTAAAAGATCGGACAGGTGAATTCACACCGCCAGGAATTACGCTTTTTGCGTCGGAAAATAATACGTCTGCTGTTTCGGTCATAGTTTTATACTTCAGTTGCACTTTTAGTGGCAAAGGTTAAAGGTCGTGGTTGAATTATAAGGCTTGTAGCGAGTTTAAGTAGTTTGGCTTTTAAATATGAAAGTTATGTTACGGGAAGTGAAGCGGTCAAACAGCACGACTTGCCAAACTGATGCTATCATTAAACACGGCACGGTGGCTGTAATAATTCAGCCCAAGCAAGCCGACATTTTATCAAACATTAGGAGGTGCCAATGGCACAAATTGAAGACATTGAAGGCGTCGGGCCGCAGTATGCGGATAAGTTAAGGGCAGCAGGTATAGCGTCTGTGGAAAAATTACTCGAATCAGGTGCGACTGCCAAAGGCCGTGATGCACTCGCCGAACAAACGGGTATCAGTGCTAAATTGATCCTGACCTGGGTCAATCATGCTGATCTGTTTCGCATTAAAGGCGTTGCCGGACAATTCTCTGAATTACTGGAAGCGGCAGGTGTGGATACCGTCCCTGAGTTAGCCCAACGGAATGCTGAAAACCTGCAAGCCGCCCTGGCAAAAACCAATGAGGAAAAGAGTCTTGCCAAAACCACACCGTCACTCACGCAAGTGACCACTTGGATAGCGGAAGCCAAATCATTGCCTAAAATGGTTCATCATTAGGAGCGGTTTACACCTCACTAATAACCGATACGGCGTACAACTGGCGTATCGGTTATCCGTCAAACGGCATGCAAAGCTGATTCAGAAGCGCTTTTGTTGTAACTGTTTACACGACCTGTAAACTCCAATAGAAATACTGCTAACAGGCCTGCACATAATCCAAACAAGAGCGATAAAGTAACAATAACGGTAGGTGTTGTTCCGACCGGATTTTCTGACCGTAGCACTGGCACGATGGCTTCAGTATTATTGATGCTTAGCAGCAGGTTTTTTATTTCGTCAATCGCATTTTGTTGTTCGCTTTGATGTCTGATGTTGTCCTTCTCGGCTTTTTCAAGATTGTCCTGTTCTTGGCCTAAATTGATATAGAGTTGTTTTTCTAAATTATCGATGAGGGTCTGATTGCTTTGGATCGCATTGTCAATCAGTAAGATGGACATAGCACCTGCCGCACTGCTTGATTTTATTGAACTGCGATTTTTGAGGTTTTTTTCCAACATCGCTTTTTTTTCTTTGAGTTGGTTGGTAATTAATTCCGCAGTCTGTGTTAGTCTTTTCTTTTTTTGCAAGCTGTATTCAAGCAGATCTTTGCTGTTTTTCAGTGCATTCTCGGCGGCTTTCAGCTTTCCTGAAAGGTTTTTTTCGGAGATATTAAGCATTCTGGAATGATCAAGGGTAATTTTTTGAATAACTCCATTAATTAACGATTTACATAATTGTTCATCTTTGAGCTTACAGTGCATTTCCAATTTAAGAAGATTGGTGTCTTTGGGTGGCAAAATGTCCTCAAATTTCGGCTGGGTTTTGGTGTCGGTTTCAGTTTTTCTGTTTTCATCCAAAGTGAGCGGAATATAGGCTGATTTAACTTTATTAAATACGTCCTGCGGCGATTCAATTAACTTGGGTTGTCCCGGCATCAGCGTTCCTATCTGTAGCATAGTGTGGTAGGCATATTTTTCAGGTTTAACGGCGCTATAGCCTATGCCAAGCATTAAGCTCACTAAAGTAATCTGGAAAATAATTTTTTTTCGTTTTACCAATAACTGCCAAACTTCTAGTAAGTCGATTACATCTTGCTGTTGGTCGGAAAAAGTTTGATAGGCCAAAGGAGGGGGGGCAGCAAATATTTTTGTCCTCATCATTGATGGTGAAGAGCGCCTGTCTGGTAGCTTATGGTTTACAGTTTTCATATGCAGTAATTCCTCGATATGAGTTTTTGGTTTTAAAGATAACTAAAGAGGTAGTCAAAATTGTTGCGGATCGACAGGTCTAATGAGTATAGCCGCTAAACTAAATCTGTTAGAAAGTATAGCCAATGCTTAAAAAAATGAGGAGAAACTGACGATTAACAATACCGTCTGCTGTCAGTTGCTAGTTATATTACCATCACAGTAACCAAATGGGGCATTACCCTGTAAAATATCCATTTTTAATACGAAAACTGATTATGCGTACTTCACAATTTCCGCTCAATACTGTAAAAGAAATTCCCGCCGATGCTGTGGTCATCAGCCATCAATTGATGATTCGGGCAGGGTTAATCCGTAAACTCGCCGCCGGTCTTTATACGTGGTTACCGTTGGGTTTACGGGTATTGAGAAAGGTTGAAGCGATCACACGGGAAGAAATGAACAAAGCCAGCGCCCTTGAAGTGCTAATGCCTGCCTTGCAGCCGGCGGAGTTATGGCAGGAAACCGGACGTTGGGAAAAATACGGCCCTGAACTTGCACGGCTGAAAGACCGCCATGACCGCGATTTTTGCTTAGGCCCTACACATGAAGAGATCATTACCGATCTGGCACGCAATGAAATCAGAAGTTATAAACAATTGCCGATTACCTATTACCAAATCCAGACCAAATTCCGTGATGAAATCCGTCCCCGTTTTGGCGTGATGCGCTGCCGAGAATTTATCATGAAGGACGCGTATTCTTTCCATTTGAGTCAGGAATCTTTGCAGTCTACCTACGACCTTATGCACCAAGTTTATACCACCATATTCACCCGGTTCGGCTTGAAGTTTCGTGCAGTTATTGCTGATTCGGGATCGATTGGTGGCGCAATATCCCATGAGTTTCATGTGCTTGCCGAATCAGGTGAAGATGCCATTGCCTTTTCTGATAGCAGCGATTACGCCGCCAATATTGAAAAAGCAGAAGCGGTTATGCCCAATAGTACGCGTAATTCAGCGAATGAAGTCTGCAAACGAGTTAGTACGCCTGGGCAGCACAGCATTGAGGAGGTCAGTCGTTTTCTCAATGTCGCCGCCGAGCAATGCTTGAAAACATTGATAGTTAAAGGCGATGACGACAATTTGGTTGCCCTTTTGTTGCGTGGCGATCATGAGCTCAATCCTATCAAGGCGGAAAAAATTGCCGGTATTGCCTCGCCGCTGACGTTTGCCAGTGATGCCGAAATTGTTGAGCATTGCCATTGTAAACCAGGTTCAATTGGGCCTATTAACCTCAAGTTGAACATCATTGCTGATCGCAGTGTAACGGTTATGTCCGATTTTACTTGTGGTGCAAACGAAGACGGTCAACATTTTACCGGTGTCAATTGGGAGCGCGATTTGCCAATGCCAGTCCAGATTGAAGATTTACGTATGGTTGTGCCGGGCGACCTCAGCCCTGATGGCAATGGTAAGCTCCATATTGCCCGTGGCATTGAAGTGGGACATATCTTCCAACTCGGCACAAAATACAGCGAAGCGATGAAGGCCAGCGTGATCAACGAAGAAGGCAAAAACCAAACGATGATAATGGGTTGCTACGGGATTGGTGTTTCCCGTGTTGTCGCATCAAGTATCGAGCAAAATCATGATGACAAAGGGATCATCTGGCCAGCCAGCCTTGCGCCTTTTCAGGTTGCCATCTGCCCGATGAATATGCACAAATCAGAACGCCTGAAAGTGACAGTTGAAGAGTTATATCAAAAACTGTTAAACGCAGGTATTGATGTGCTGCTTGATGATCGCAAGGTACGTGCCGGTTTTATGTTTTCGGATATGGAGCTTATTGGCATTCCCCATTGCATCGTTATCAGTGACCGTGGTCTGGAAGCGGGTGTTGTTGAATACAAGGCGAGGACTGCGGAGCAAAACGAAGAAATCCCGTTTGTTGGGGTCGTGGATTTTTTGCTGGCGAAACTTATGGGCTAACTGTGCCAATCTCATTGCCGCGCAAGGCGTTTCGCGCCATAAGACCGTAATCGACAAGCCAAAAACTGATTGTTCGGCTCTTAAATGTTTGGATCGTTCGCGTTGCTTGTCGAAGCATACCAAAGCTTTCAACGGGCGAACGACGTTTAAAACCCCATAATGCCGGACTAGGGGCTGTTGACAATTAACACTAATACCAATAGCTTTATATAAGTGCCAACGAGCAACTGTTTTAAAAACAGTGGGCTAACAAAAGCCCCGTCATTCCGGCAAGGATGACCCCTCCATGTCTGGCGGCATGACGATTTTAAAGGTTTTGGTGTACTTAAATTGTCAACAGACCCTATAAAATTTGCCATTTTTCACGCCGCCATAATCGTTATACTAATCCCAATAAGTTCATATTGTTACCTTCTCCAAAGGGAGAAGGCCGGGATAAGGGGATTTATATAACAACTTTTGGGATTGGTATTGCTGGCCTAATAATGCAGCTAAAAAATAAACTTGACAGGCTCATAAATTTTGTAATTTAATTCTTACGTGATTGGTATAAAAACAACAAAAAAAGCTAAACCTGCTGGAAAGTAGGGGCGGAAAGTTACGGTTCCAGAACGGAAAGCCGGATTGCCGAGGGTGACAACGTAGAAGTCACCGCCTAGGCATCCGGCTTTTTTTGTGCCTGCCGAAAATGGGTTGGATGGCCGTTTTACTTTTACAACAAACGCGAAGTTAAGAATTATAAGGGGAACGCTAATGACTGGAACACGCTGGAGCATAGGGTTTGATCGCATTTTACGTTTTTTTGTTGGTTGGGCTTCGCGACCCCGTTGTACTTAACCAACGTGACTGTAAGGGACTGTTTCGATATTATGATTTTAACCGTCGTGGCAACATTTTTCATTCCTAAAATAGCGAGTGCGGATATCGTTACGGTGACAGTGAAGGGCACTACCTTTAATTTAAGAGCACAGGGGATTTTTGGGAATGCCGATGGTTCATTTAATAATTTTGGCGAGCTCCCTTTTACTCTTATCTATACCTTTGATAGTGCGAAGGGAGTTCAGGCGAACAGGCCAGCAACTGGGATTCCGGGAGAATCGGAGATATTGCAATCTGGGACAGACTCGGCATCTAAATCGCCTGGGTCGGCTGTACTGAACGTTAAAGGGCATAATATTTCATTTGGGCTTGATTCGTCCTTTTCTTACCATAGTTCTATTATGAATAGAAACACCGTTTTCAATAATTCGACAGTGAGAGTCGAAATTGTTGAAAATAACGGCCCTGATGGTAGTCTTATTCGTTCATCCTTCGATGATTATCTTAGTCCTACACCTTGGCATATAGGACATTATTGGTTTGAGCCATTCACTCATGTATATACTTCTTCAGACCTCCAATTGTTCAACAAAGGAGAGGTGAGTTATTCCCGTCATCAATTAGCCCCAAGAGTAGACGACTTTATTGAAGGAGATCTATACCCTGCTAGCGTAACAGTCTCTGGTCCTACATCATCACCGCCTGAATTCACAAATGCAGATATAAAAAACCTCGGTAGCTGTGGTGATATTAACGGAAAAGCCTGTTTTGTTGGCAATCCTATTAACATTGGCACGGGAAATAAGTTTCAGGTCGAGACGGATTTTGAGGGGGGCGGGGATTTTCCGCTGGTGTTCAACCGATATTACAACAGCCAAAGCACCATCAGCAACGGCGTGATGGGAGCGGGATGGAGTCACAGCTATAGCTCACACATTCAGGTTGTTTCCTCGACCCAGCTTAAAATGGTGAGGGACGACCAAAGTACGCTCACATTCACGCTCGACCCTAACGATATTTCGCGCAAGATATTTAAGGCTGATGCTGATGTGAACAGCCGTCTTACCGCGAATTGTGGTTTTGTCTTCATACGTGGGGTGCTAATAACATGCGCTAATCCTCCAGGCTATACCTACACCACCAGGGACGATAAGACCGAACGATATGACATAAACGGCGTGTTGCAAAGCATCACCGACCGCGCCGGGAGGACGCAAACCTTGGGTTATGACCCGACGACCAAACGCCTGATGACCATCACCGATCCGGCGGGGCGGAAACTGACTTTAAATTACTGGCTGAATATTTATTTTTCCGCTTTGATTTTCCCGGATGGGAATAAAGTCGAGTATGACTATTCAAACGGGAATGGTGACGGCAATCAAATCAATGTCTGGACATGGGACACGGCGACACAAAAGCTAGTGGGCAAAACTCATCTGTATGAGAACGCGACATTCCCCCATGCGCTGACGGGATTGGTGGACGAGAAACGATTTCGTTTTGCAAATTGGAGTTACGACGCCAATGGCCGCGCTGTCACCTCTGAACACGCGGGCGGCGTGGAAAAGATTGCCGTGGATTACACCAACCCTGCCGCGCCCAAAATGACGGATGCGCTGGGGCGCATGACCACCTTTAACTTTGACACCAAATGGAGCGTACCGCGTCTTGGCTCCGAAATCAGGCCAGATGGCAAAGGCGATAGCCGCACCTTTGATGCCAACGGCAACCCCGATACGGCGATCGACGCAGCGGGGAACAAGACGAAATACACCTTTGACCAGAAACGTAACCTCGAAACTTCGCGCATTGAAGGGTTTGGTACATCACAAGCACGCACCATCACCACCCAATGGCACCCGGATTACCGATTGCCGACCGTGGTCACCGAACCGCTCAAGCGCACAAACCTGGATTACTACCCCAACGGCGACCTTAAAACCCGTACGCTTACCGACTTGAGCACTAACGCAAGCCGTACCTGGAATTACACCTACGATTCGCCAGGGCGAGTCAAGGCCGTTGACGGCCCACGTACCGATGTGGCGGACGTGACGACTTACGGCTATGATCCCGTGACCAAGGATTTGACTAGCATCACGGATGCGCTTGGTCATAAGGCCACAGTGCAGAATGACGCCAATGGCCGCCCCAAAACCATCACCGACCCGAACGGGCTGGTAACGGCGTTCACCTGGAACCCGCGCGGCTGGCTGGATCAGCGGTTGGAAGGGCAAGAGAAAACCGTCTTTACGCATGATGCGAACGGCACTTTGACCAAGATTACCTTTCCGGGCGGCGAAAGCCTTAACTTTACGCCGGATGCCGCACACCGGATTACCGAGGTGAAAGATGCGCTCGGCAACCGCATCGTTTACGGCCTCGACGCGATGGACAATGTGCTGACTGTCGATGTTTACAATGCGGCGGGGGCGAAGGTGAAAACCGAGTCGCGGGATTATGACAATCTCAACCGCCTGTTCCATGCTTACGGAGCGTTGAAGCAAGCCACCACCTTTGCACACGACGGCAACGGCAATGTGACCGCCATCACCGACCCCAACAACCACAAAACCCAACGCTTGTTCGATGCGCTCAACCGTCTGGACCAAGTGACCGACCCCGCCTTGGGCATCACCGACTTGACGCACGATGCCAACGATGGACTGACGGGTAACCTTGACCCCAAGGGCAACAACACCGTCATCACCCGCAACGGCTTTGGCGAGCCGACGGCGGTCAACAGTCCGGATGCGGGCTTGACCAAATACACTTACGATTCGGCAGGCAACGTCAAGTCCAAGATCGATGCGCGGGGACGGAGCATCACCTACACCTACGATGCGCTCAACCGCGAGACTTACGCAGCGGAATCGAGCGGCGTTAATTTTGCCACGACCTGGAATACCGGCGGCTGTGTCGGCAAGCCCGCCAAATTGGCCTATACCGGTGGGGATACCGCGTACACATGGGACACGAACTGCCACCTGACCAAGAAGGTACAGACTGTACAGTACACCAAGGTGACCTTGGCCCAAGCCTGGAGTCCGGTGACCGGGCGCTTGCTGTCCACGACTTATCCATCAGGCATGACCATAGGCTACGGCTATGATGCCGCAGGCCAGGTTAACCGGCTGACGGTCAACGGCAAGCCCTTGTTGTCGAATATCAGCCACTTTCCGTTCGGGCCGGCGCGAAGCTGGGTTTGGGCGACGGGTGTGGGTACCAGCTATGCGCGCACGTTTGACCAGGATGGCCGCTTGAAGAGTTTCCCGCTCGATGGTGCAGGGTCGCGCCGGACTTTGGCGCGGGATTTGGGTGGCCTGATCCGCACCATCACCGATGCGAAAGGCACGGTCGTTGCGCAGAAACAGACCTTGACCTATACCGCACTGGATGAAGTCAAATCCTTCAGCAGCGGCACTGTGACCCAAAGCTACACCTATGACAAAAACGGAAACCGATTGACGGGGCCGCTGGCGGCAAATATGGCAACGTTCGTGGAGCCTACCGACCGCTTGTTAACGACCCAAACACTGCCAGCAGCGCCGGTTGCCATCACTTCCGACTTGGCGGGTTACTTCACCAAGGATGAGAACAACAGCTATTACCACTCCTCGCGCGGGGACATGCGGCAAGCCTTGCCCAAGGGCGGGCAGTTGCAGGTCTATGGCTTTAGTAACTTGCACGAACCCGTGATTACGATCAACAACGTGACCAAAGCCGCGACTTTGCGCCTGTACGACGCTGACGGTGCGGCGTTGTTGGGCGAATACAGCGAAACCTACAACCAGCCCACGGCACAACCCGTCATCAGCCGTGAATACGTTTACCTGGATGGCAGCATTCCCGTAGCGGTGACGGCAACGGGCGGCGCAACGGCCACGGCGACGAACCTGTACCGCATTTATGCCGACCAACTGGATACCCCGCGCACGGTGGTGAGTGCCGACGGCTCGGTGGTGGTTTGGGACTGGACGCGCACCGACCCGTTCGGCGCCATCCCGCCAACCGGCACTTTCGCCATCAGCCTACGCTTCCCCGGCCAGCACGCCGACCCCGCCACCGGCCTGTTCCTCAACCATTTCCGCAATTATGACCCGAAGAAAGGCCGCTATATCGAACCTGACCCGATTGGTTTGGCTGGGGGGCAGAATAATTTGTTTGCTTATGTGGGGGGGAATCCGGTGAATGTGGATGATCCAAGAGGGTTATATTGGCTCCGTCAGGACTGGCAACCCCCTGGCACTGTTGGACGCTCTGGAAATCCCATTGTCCCTCCACGTGGAATCATTAGTCAGTTCATTGAAAAATATGTCCCAGCAGGTTACACATTTGGTCAAATGCACGACAAATATGTTGACTATACAATTACTATTATTGGAACCCCAGACTTTATAGCTAATATTCCTAGCATGCCTTACTTGTATATTACTTCGTTATATATTGAACTACAAAGAACTGTAGGAGGATTCGATCAACGAGATTCAATCGATCCAGGCGGTAGCTGCGCTATTGAACCATTAACACCAGAAGCAAGAAGTCATAATTATTACCCTCCAGTGTCTATTCACGTGAATTTCTCCGTATTTTAGCCAAAAGCTGTAAGGCGTATTCGCCGCTAGGCAATACGCCATGAACGAAGCGGACAGCGCTGGTTATTGTCCGTATTTTCCAAGCTGTTTTTTGGATGTGCGTTTATAGAGTGGTGGTATATTGGCATGGCGGTTTGCTGCGCGAAACCGTACGGTTTTAGGTTCATAAAAGGATTGTCATTTCGAACGAAGTGAGAAATCTATGATGCTACTGTCAGTCACAAGATTTCTCACTTCGTTCGAAATGACAATCACCGCCGTATGTCCGTTATGCAAGGGCGTAATAGCGTAGCGTATTCCGCCGAATGAAAATTATAACCACGCGGCGCAATACGGCTTCGTCTATTGTTCCCTACCTCGCTGTACTTTAAAAGCCGATTAGTCCTATAGGGTGGGCAAACTGCTTTATCGTTTGCCCACCATTTTTCGATAGAGCCTAAACAAGGTCTAGCCGACGCTCAAGCCGTTCTATACGTTCCAGCAACCTATCATATCTAACATGCTGTTCGGCAGCCATCCCTGTAAGATGCCCAATTTGTTGGATAATGGTAGCTTGCCCTGCTTCCAAGGTGTTGATTCGTGATTTAATTTCACGCACGTCATCTTTGATTGAACCCATATCCGCCCTTATGATGCGTAAATGCTCGAGCACTAGGCTTTCAATATTATCTGTCATACTCTTTTGTGTCTTAAGGTTGTGGTTTTTCTACCAGTTTACTTTGGTTTAGCCAAAAGTGTATCACCAAATATGGGTTTTTTATCAAACGCTGTAAGCCGTATCCGCCGCTAGGCAATACGCCATAAACGGAACGGATAGGGTTGGTTATTGCCCGTATTTTCCAAACCGATATTTTGGATATGCTTATTTTGGTTCGGTGATATATTGGGCATGGCGGTTTGCTGGGTGAAACCATATGGTTTTGGATTCATAAAAGGCTTGTCATTTCGACCAACGGGAGAAATCTATGATGCTGCCGATCGCCATAAGATTTCTCACTTCGTTCGAAATGACAATCATTTCCGTACGTCCGTTATGCAGCTTCTTTGGATGGCTTGATGGATGAACGTTTACTGACATACAAAATTTCAATACCGAGCAGATGGCCTTGTTCATCAAAGTCAGCCATGACACCTGGCTCAATTTGCTTGGTCCGTTCTACATCGCCCTCAATGAGTTCAATGTACGCCGTATCAGCTTGGGGGTCGAATTCAATTTTCATAAGTCTTTTACCTCGTCATCAAAATAAGCGGTGACTATTGCAATGGGATTAACGGTCATTGTAAATTACGCGCAAAACACGAAAGCCGCACTCTTGCAATGGGACGCAAGGCATGAAGCAAATCGGGGTCGTCTTGATCGGATTCAATTCTTGACGGGTATGACAAGGTTTCTTCAACCCATTGAGTGCGTATTTGTCGTTTTGCGATTCGCTTCCGTGCATGATCAGTTAAAACATAATGCATGAAATGAATATTAACACGGTAAAGCTGTAAGGCGTATTCGCCGCTAGGCAATACGCCATAAACGGAGCGGAGAGGGTTGGTTATTGCCCGTATTTTCCAAACCGATATTTTGGATATGCTTATTTTGGTTCGGTGATATATTGGGCATGGCAGTTTGCCCACGCGTTCTGCGAAGCCACCTACGCTAAATGATTCTTCGATTTTGGAGTGGCTATTATGCCAAAGTTATTGAAGTAAATTCGGTGCTGGTGGGCATTACGGCCCACCGGGGAGACTAATTTTTTTTGCTACTAGGCAAATCAGCAAATAGTTACTTGATTTTGGCTTCTTTGTAGATTACATGCTTGCGAACAACGGGATCAAATTTTTTCATCTCGATTTTTTCGGGCATGGTTTTCTTGTTTTTGGTCGTGGTGTAAAAGTGGCCTGTGCCTTCGCTGGAAACAAGTTTGATTTTATCGCGCATTTCTCAGTCCTCTTCGTTATATTTTGCTATGTTTGCGAATATCAGCCAGAACAGCGTCAATGCCATTCTTGTCGATGATTCGCATTCCTTTGGTGGATACTCTCAGGCGAACCCAACGGTTTTCGCTTTCCACCCAAAACCGGTGGTGTTGCAGATTTGGAAGAAAACGTCTCTTGGTTCTATTGTTAGCGTGTGATACGTTGTTACCAACAACAGGATGCTTACCTGTTACTTGACATACTCTGGACATGATGGGCCTCTGTGATACCTGAATTCAAAAATTAGCCCATCTTTATACCAAAATTTCTTTTCAAGGTAAATAACAATCTATAATATGCCAAGGAATATGATCTTTCAAACTGTATGGTAGGACAATAATGCCTCTAAAAATCGGCATGGTCATGGATCCCATTGACCGCATCAACATCAAAAAAGATACCAGTTTCGCGATGTTACTCGAAGCACAAGCCAGAGGCTGGGAGTTACATTATATGGAGTTAGGTGACCTTTACTTAAGAAATGGTCATGCCTATGCCAAAAACCGGATACTCAACGTCAAGCGCGATGAACAGCAGTGGTTTAAGTTTACTTCCGAACAGGATATTCCGTTGGAATCGCTTGATGTCATCCTCATGCGTAAAGATCCGCCTTTCGATCAGGAATATCTCTATGCGACGTACATTCTGGAACTGGCGGAAGCGGTGGGTGTCTATGTTGTAAACAAGCCCCAATCTTTACGTGACGCCAATGAAAAGCTCTATACAGCCTGGTTTCCCCAATGCTGTACGGAAACTTTGGTTACGCGAGAGGCTGGCAGGATTAAGCATTTCCTCAATGAATTGGGCGAAATTATTGTAAAACCCTTGGATGGCATGGGTGGTGCGTCTATTTTTTATCTGCGCGAGGGCGACCCTAACTTGAGCGTCATTCTGGAAACGATGACCGAGCATAACAGCCGAACCGTAATGGCACAAAAATACTTGCCGGAAATAAAACACGGCGACAAACGTATTTTGATGGTCAATGGTGAACCGGTGCCGTACTGTTTGGCACGTATCCCGGCCAAAGGCGAAAGCCGGGGCAATTTGGCGGCAGGGGGAACGGGTGAGGGTAGGCCGCTGACAGAACAGGATCGCTGGATTGCTGGTCAAGTAGGGCCGACCTTGCGTGAGAAAGGTCTGGTTTTTGTTGGTTTGGATGTTATCGGCACAACATTGACAGAAATTAATGTCACCAGCCCTACTTGCGTACAAGAACTGGATAAGCAGTTCGGTTTGAACATCAGTGCGCTATTAATGGATCATATCGAGACCAAGCTAAAATAATACCCTATGGCAAAGCCCGTACTTTTTGAAGGAAGAAGTTCATTAAACAACAAAGATCAGTTGTTGGTGGCGGTATTTATCGCCGCTGTCATTCATATCCTGATGGTATTGGGAGTAGGTTTTAGCGAGCCCGAAACGCCCGTTCAAAATAGCCGGTCAATTGACGTTACTTTAGTGACAACACCTGCGAAAAAAGCACCCAAAAAAGCAAAATTTCTAGCACAGGCAAATCAAATCGGCGCGGGTGAAAAAACCCATAAACCTGAGCCGTCTGCCCAAAGGATAGCCAGCCAGGGTAATAGCCACAGAAAGCAGGCGGAGCAAAGCGAACAGGAAGAGATAACGCCTAAAGCCAAACAGAAATTGATAACACAAGAAAAAGCCCCTGTTAAAGCGATCGCCGAAAAAAAACCAGAAACAAGCCATGCTGCCGAAAGTCATCCGCAACTGACGGCGGAGGCTTTACAACAGCAGATTGCCCAATATGGCGCTGAAATTAGGCTTAAGCAGCAAAGCGCTGATGAAGCCAAAATAAAAACCGTCAACTCCGTCAGTGCACATCAATATGTGGCGGCCCAGTATGTCAAAGACTGGGAGAGTAAAGTCGAACGGGTGGGTAATATGAACTATCCAGAAATAGCATCTAGGAAAAATTTTTCAAGCACTCTGACTATGGAAGTTGGGGTAAAAGCCGATGGCAGTATCTACAAAATACAAATATCTAAATCGTCTGGCTTTCCGGCGCTTGATGAGGCCGCAAAAAGGATTGTGCGAATGAGCGCACCTTTTCCGCCTCTGCCCAATGATTTGCTTAAAGAACTGAATGTCCTGGTGATTACCCGAAAATGGAAATTTTCTGACGAATCAGGCATGACTACGCCATAATTGCCACAACCATTGAGTAGCGAGGGTAGCCAACATGAGTGAAAAAAGTTACTTTAATAATCAATTCATCATCGCCATGCCGGGTTTATTGGATCCTTTGTTTCATCACACGGTGACTTTTTTGTGTCAGCACGCCAAAGAAGGCGCATTAGGCATTGTCATTAATCGACCTGCCGAGATGAAGTTGGGGGAAATATTCACCCAAATGGATATTGCCGTGACTTCCACGACAGCCGCGCAAACTCCGGTATTTGCTGGTGGCCCCGTGCAGCAGGATCGGGGTTTTGTCATCCATACCACGTGTGGCAATTGGGATATGAGCTTGCCGGTTTCGGACGACATTTCCCTGACCACCTCCCGTGACGTGATAGAAGCCATCGCCATGGGTGAAGGGCCAAAACAATATTTGGTCGCCTTGGGTTATGCCGGCTGGAGCGAGGGTCAACTTGAAAAAGAAATCCTGAGCAATTCCTGGTTGAATACCCCTTATGCCAAACAAATCATATTTGATACCCCAGTGAATGAACGATGGAATGCCGCTGCCAACCAGATAGGGATCAATATTAACCATCTGACGACACCCGCAGGGCACGCTTGATACATTGAGAATAGATCCGTTACAGCCAAAGACACAAGATGAAACCTATTTGGGCTTTGATTTTGGCAGTAAAAAAATAGGTGTTGCCGTTGGGCATTTATTGACCGGTATTGCCAGTCCGGTGCGGGTCTTGCGGGCAGTCAAAGACAACCCGGATTGGGATGGCATTAGCAAACTCATAGCAGAATGGCGGCCAGCCGGATTGGTAGTCGGTATTTCCAGGCAAATTGACGGGTCTGACAACACCATAACGCCACGTATGCTAAAATTTTGCCGACAGTTAGACGGCAGGTACCATCTGCCTGTGCATCAACAAGATGAGACCTTGTCCACATTTGAAGCCAAGCACATGTTATTTGAAGACGTTAACGTAAACGCAGCGAAACTATGGGCGGTGCAAGATCAACTGGCGGCACAGCTAATATTGCAAACCTGGCTAAATGACAACGCAAAATAAAAACCCAAGGCTAATGAGTATAGGCAAACTTGAAGTCTCCGTTTTACTGGACGCGCTGGAAAAAAACCTGATCCAGACTATCGCCGACAGGAAGTTAGTCGACCCAGTGATGATAGGCATCCGTTCCGGCGGGGTTTGGGTAGCGGAAAAATTACATCAGCGTTTGAACATCAAGCAGCCTTTGGGGTTGCTTGATATTTCTTTTTATAGGGATGATTTTTCCCAAATTGGCGTTAATCCCAACGTAAAACCAAGTCAATTGCCGACAGAGATTGAAGGCCGACATATCATCCTTGTCGATGACGTGTTTTATACGGGACGAACTGTCCGCGCCGCGTTGAACGAGATATTTGACTATGGTCGCCCTGAAAAAGTCGTTTTGGCGGTATTGATAGAGCGCGATGGCAAACAAATACCTATTAGCCCTGATTGCGTGGGGACACGCATTGTTCTCGCTGCAGGCCAACGCATCAAGCTGACAGGCCCCGAACCCTTGGGCATAGATATACAAACCGTGCGTGCGCCAGGATAAGCCATGACCAAAAACCTGCAATTAAATTCAGAAGGCAAACTGAAACATTTTCTGACTATTGAAGGACTGGACAGGCAATTGCTCATAGATATTCTGGATTTGGCAGAATCATTTGTCGGTATGTCGGATCAGCGTATCAAAAAAGTGCCTTTGCTTCGAGGTAAAAGCATCGTCAACCTGTTTTTTGAAAACAGCACCCGCACCCGCACGACCTTCGAGTTGGCTGCAAACCGCTTGTCTGCCGATGTGTTGAGCATGAGTATTGCAACATCCTCGACTTCCAAGGGTGAAAGTCTGCTCGATACCATCCGCAACCTTGAAGCCATGTATGTCGATATGTTCGTGGTTCGCCATGCTATCAGTGGCGCTGCGCATTTTATCGCCCAGCACAGCGCCCCGCATATCAGTGTTATCAATGCCGGTGACGGTCAACATGCCCATCCCACCCAGGCCATGCTGGATATGTTTACTATTCGGCAAATCAAAAAAGATTTTTCAAAACTTCGTGTTGCCATTGTTGGCGATATCCTGCATTCACGGGTTGCCCGCTCAGATATTCTGGCTTTGAATGCGCTGGGCGTGGCAGAAGTACGGGTTATCGCGCCGAAAACTTTATTGCCAACTAAGGTCGAAACACTGGGAGTTAACGTCTCGCATAATCTGGTTGACGGCTTGCAGGACATCGACGTGATCATTATGTTGAGGTTGCAAAAAGAACGGATGAGCGCGGCCTTGTTGCCTAGCGAAAGTGAATATTTCAAATGCTTCGGTTTGACGGAGCAACGCCTCAAATACGCCAAACCTGATGCCATGGTGATGCACCCTGGCCCGATTAACCGTGGTGTGGAGATAGAATCCAAAGTGGCTGACGGGTCACAGTCAGTAATCTTAAATCAAGTCAGCAATGGCATAGCTGTTCGTATGGCGATTATGGCGATGGCTATGCAAAAGCAAGGCGGCGTTTAATGGAACGGATACTGATTGAAAATGGCCGCATTATTGACCCGGCGAATAATGTAGAACGTCTCGGTTCGGTTTATGTCGCTGACGGCAAGATTGTATCGGTTATTTATAAGCCGATAGGGTTCGAGGCGGATAAGGTCATTGATGCCCGCAACCTCATCGTTTGCCCTGGCTTTATCGACCTCAGCGCACGGTTGCGCGAACCCGGCCAAACCCGCAAAGCCACTATTGCAAGTGAAACCGCAGCCGCTTCAGCCGCTGGTATTACGACATTATGTTTGCCGCCCGATACTTCGCCAGTCATTGATACGCCCGCAGTCGCAGAACTGGTCAAAGATAAGGCGCGGAAAGCCGGCTTCCGGCAGGTGCTGCCCATTGCTGCACTTACCCAGAAACTGGAAGGCGCAGAACTCACCGCTATGATGGCGTTAAAACAGGTCGGATGTATTGCAGTCAGCAACGCCAATCAGCCGGTAAAAAATCTATTGGTGCTAAGGCGGGCGATGGAATATGCCGCCAGTCATGATTTGCTGTTTATGTATCGGCCTAATGAACCCGCCTTATACAACAACGGCTGTGTCCATGAAGGTGTGCTGTCAACACGATATGGTTTACCAAGTATTCCAGAAGCGGCAGAAACAATCGCCTTGTCACAATGTCTTGAGCTGGTGAGTTTAACGGGATGTCGGGTTCATTTTGGGCAAATAAGCTGTGCGCGGTCAGTTTTTATGTTGGAACAAGCCAAGCTGTCGGGATTGAATGTCAGTGCCGATGTCGCTATTCATCAATTGCACCTCACAGAAGACGACATTATTCCATTCGACAGTGCTTATCATGTCCAGCCTCCCTTGCGTACGGTAGCTGACAAAAATGCCTTACGCGAAGGTTTAGCCCGTGGCATTATTGACAGTATTTGTTCTGACCATCAACCGCACGATCTGGACGCGAAATTGGGTGCATTCCCGGAAACTGACCCCGGCGTGTCGGCGTTGGAGACTGTGTTGCCATTGATGCTCAAATTAGTTGGCGATGGGGCAATAACCCTGGAACAGGGCATAGCGGCACTGACCCACAAGCCTGCCCAGCTTCTTGGGCTCGACAGGGGGGCGCTAACGGGTGGCTTTGCTGCGGATATTTGTATTTTTGATCCTGAGCAGGATTGGCAGGTCAATGCAGAAAATTGGCGCAGTCAAGGCGTGAATACACCGTTTTGGGGGCAGGTGTTTAAGGGTAAGGTAATCTACACGTTGCAATCAGGCAAGGTCGTTTATGGAGACCCAGTTTCCTCAGATTAAATAGTTTCCCTGCCGCCATAGCGTAATAACAGACAGGGCAACATCAGTAAATTCAACAAAGTCGAAGAAAACAGGCCGCCAATAATAATGCTCGCCATTGGCCCCATAATTTCTGAGCCGGGGTTGTCGCTGTTGAACGCAATCGGTAACATCGCTAATGCTGTCACCAAGGCTGTCATCAGGATTGAAGGCAGTCTTTCTTCAGCGGCAAGTGCAATAGTGTCAAAGTTCCAAGGCCTGCCTTCATTATCGACCAGATGCTGGCAGTGCGACAGCAACATAATGCTGTTACGTACGGTGATGCCAAATAAAGTGACAAAACCCACTACCGAGCCAACCGATAAGGCAGCGCCCGTGACCAAAACGGCAATAACGCCGCCAATAAGCGCGAAAGGCAGGTTAGCGAGCGTCAACAAGACATGGCGCAGATTGCCGATGGCGATAGTGATCAGGATCAATACCCCAGCTCCGGCTAAAAGTGAATGGAAGATGAGGTTATTCCTTGCTTTGGCCTGTTCGACGGCAGCACCAACAAATTCAGGGTAGGTTTCAGCCGAGAAAGAAATTTCTTTTGCGATACGTGCTTTTAATGTGTGCATAAAATCGTCCATATCGCCATTGACAATGTTGGCTGTAACAGTTTGTTTGCGCTGGGTATTTTGCCTGAGAATATTGTAACGTCCAGTGTTGGGTCTTATATCTGCAACTTGCGCCAGACGGATGAATGCGCCGTCCAGCGTTTTGATCGGAAGGTCGGCAATTGCAAGCGGCTGTTTTTTTTGTTCCGGTGGAAAGGTGACGGCCACTTCAATTATTTTATTGCCTTCAAACACTTTACCGACCACGGTGGTCTCATAAGCACTTTGTAAACATAGCATGACCTGTTCGGATGTCACGCCCCAAAAATTCAGCCGATCCAGGTTCAAATGGACTTGCACGAAAGGTGTGCCAGGTGGTGAACGTACCTGGACATTACTGGCATTGGGTATGTCCTTTATAACGGCGGCAACCGCTTTGGCTTTGCTGTCAAGATCTAGCAAATCATTCCCGAAAATGTTCACGACCACGGGAGCCGTGTAACCTGAGATGGTTTCATCGACCCGCTCGGTCAAGAAGGTATTGATTTCAAAAGTGATGCCCGGAAAAGTCGCTAAAACATGCCGCAATTTATCCAGTATCCGTTGTTGTTCCGCACCTGACATTGATGCTAGCCGGATTTCGTACTCGCTGTAATGGCTACCATAGGTATCTGCGCCGCGCTCAGCCCGTCCAGCCCATTGCGATACCGATTCAACCCCGGCAATCGCCATGAATTGTCCGGTGAGTTGGCTGCCGATGCGAATGGACTCGGTCAACGAAGTGCCCGGAATACTGGTGGTGTGGACAATATAATGACCTTCACGTAATTCCGGCAAAAAATTGTGGTCGATTGTGAGCAAGGCCAAAAAACCGGATAAGCAGATAGCGATGCTGGATATTGTCAATAACCTGAAATGTCGGGATGCTGTCAGTAAGCCTTTTCGGTAAGAGCCTTTAAGAGTGTTAATAAGCCTTGGCTCTTTGGAGTCAAGATTATATTTCCCTAGTAGGGCATGACAAAGTGCCGGTGTTAGGGTTAATGCAACCAGTAATGATAATAAAATCGCCAAAATATACGAGTATCCCAGCGGCGCGAATAGACGACCTGCGACACCATCCAGGGTTAGCAATGGCACGAATACGAGCGCCACGATGAAGCTTGCATACACCACCGAGCCGCGTACTTCCAGGGAAGCCTTTTTTATCACATCAGCGACAGGTAAGGGGATGGCAATGAGCTGGTTTTCCCGTAGCCGTCGGAAAATGTTTTCCGTGTCGATGATGGCATCGTCCACTACTTCGCCTAAAGCAATAGCCAAGCCGCCCAAGACCATGATATTGAGATTGACTCCCGCCGCCATCAGCACCATAACTGCGCCCAATAATGATACCGGGATTGCCAGGGTGGAAATAATTGCGGCTCTGGCATTAAACAAAAACAGGTACAAAATAATTACGACAAACAGCCCGCCAAACAATAGGTGCTTGGAAAGATTGCTTATTGATTTCTCGATATAATCGGCGGGGCGAAACAAGTGTGGATAAAATTGAATGCCCTGTTTAGCAAGCATAGGGCTAATCGTGTTCAGGTTTTTTTCAAGTTGTTTGGAAACTGATAACGTATTTGCGCCATATTGAGCCAACACCATGAGGACAATCCCTGGTTTGCCGATGATTTGTGCCGCACTGATCGCTGGTTTCGGGGCGTAAGTAACCGTTCCCACTTCACTTAGCGTGATATTGTTGCCATTGCTGCGCTTGACGATGGTTTTTCCGAATTGCTCTGGCGTAGTCGGCTGCCCGTTGAGTTGTATGCTAAAACGTTGGTTAAGGCTTTCGATAAAACCGCCGCCCTGGCTATTTCCGGCCTGGGAACTTGCCGCAATAATTTCTTCCAGTGACAGGTTAAAGCGCTGTAATTGTCTGGGATCAACTTGAATTTGCAGTTGTTTAGTTTCACCACCAAACACATTCACGTCCGCAACACCGGGAACTGCAAGCAAACGCGGTGCAATGTTCCAGTCAACTAGGCTGCGTAAAGCCATCAAATCCATTTTTTCCGAACTAATACCCAAGGTCAATACGGTAGCGGAAGATGATGAAAGCGGGACAACAACCGGTAAAACCCCTTTGGGTAATTGTGCAGACAAGTTGGCAAGACGTTCATTGACAAGCTGGCGGTTACGGTAAATGTCGCTGTTTTCAGGGAAAAGGGCGGTGATAATCGACAAACCCTGGATCGACTCGGAACGCACCGATTGCAACCCAGTCACCCCGCTAAGCGCGAATTCAATTTGTTGTGTTACCAATACATCTGTTTGCTCAGAAGATAACCCTGGCGATTCGGTTTGGATAATGACTTGTTTCGGGGCGAATTCAGGAAAAATATCAAGCCCAGCGTTGGTAAATTGGTAGCTACCCACCATTAAAATCAACACGGCAACAGCAATCACTACACCGTAATAACGGATGGAAAAGTGGATGAAACTGGCAATCATTATTGGGGTTATAAGCCCAAACCCTCGTAATTTTTTAAATCATTTATAATCATGTGGTTATAAAAATTTATTCGTATGTAATCCAATCATATTCTACAGAAGTTGTGAGTGTCCGCTTTAATAAATAATTCGAATTGCTCCAAACGGCCATGTGCAGCCAGTTCTTTTTCTAAGAACCTGTTCAAGTGATCTTGCCCCGTTTTTTCGGACGCTCGGCTAATAGGGTAAATTCTAAACCCGAGGCCAACAATGAAAACCAAAAAAGAAGAATTTCCGGCACGGCCTACCTACAAAAGATATACCGCACAGTTTAAAGAGCAAGCTTTAGAACGCGCTGATCATGATGGCATCCCCAAGGTTTCGCAGGATTTAGGGCTGGCAGGGGTGACCTTGTATGCCTGGCGGGCAAAGCGTCGGCAAACAGGGCAACTCTTTGAAGACCAAAAGCTCCAGCAAGCTGAACTGGCTCGCCTTAAATTGGTTGGACAATCGCCGAACGGATGACGGCAGCGCTGGTGTGTGATGTCCTCGTCATGGCGTTATACCCTAAAGGGCACAAGTGGTATCGAAAGATGCCAACGGCTGTGACAGTCCATTCTGGCCGGGGCAGCCAATATTGTTCAGCCGCCTATCAGGAGCCGTTCAGAAAACATCAGCTGATTTGCAGCACTTGTAACCTAAAGGTCACAAGTGCCCTTGGCGTACAAACTCAATATTTTGTCATCTAGGGAGGTAAAGCGGGTCTGGTGCTTACTGGCCAATTGCGGCTCAAGGCTGCTGTCACGGCCGCGCGGGATAGCCACTTCAAATTGGCTGTCCTCCGTTTTCAGGGTCTTTTGCGAAAAGCCGTTGCGGCTGTTCGCCGTGTCCGACTGCCGGTATTACCCCAAATGCTCATCCAATTCGGCATTTAGGGCCGCCTCAACGGTGATCTTGGTCAGCATTTGGCTGAACGCATTGAGGTCTTTTTCAGTTTTTATGCTTTTGGCGGCTTCACGGGCAAACGCTTCAAGTTCTGCTTTGTTCATAATGCTTATCCTCTCCCAATAAGGGAATCAATGATAAGCAATTACACAAATTAATATACAGTCTCTCGCAAACGGCTTCATTCTAAACTGGGCTATCTTAGCCCTGCTGCGTTTGAAAACCAAAAAGTCGCTTAGTAGAGTGTCCGTGAAATCCGGGCAAGATCAGTTGTTGAGAATAAATTTGGCCGGTCTGCACAATTAATAAAATTTGAGTGCAGCCGACAGTATCGCCACTATTCAGGATTGGCAAATTTGTTGCCACGTCTTATGCCGCTGTAAGGTTTGTAATGCCGATTCCAGCAGGCTCAAGCCGGGTTCCATACGATGCCAGGTTGATGCGCCGGATGGATGGGGCAGCGGGATTACATCGGTTTGATGGCCGTGGAAATTGATCGAGTGTATTTTTCCGATCACTCCGTCGAGCTTTTTAACGGGCATTAGTTGGCTGATTGCCAGTTTGCCGACCGGCAAGATCAAATTAGGCTTAAGTAGATCAATTTCTGCTTTAATCCAGCCCGCGCAGTTAGCGATTTCATCGGGATTCGGCACACGGTCGCCTCCTTTGGGATTTTTCCCCGGAAAACAGCGGCACACGGCACACATATAGACGCGCTGACGAAAGGTTTCTTCGTCCAGCCCTATGCGGTCAAACCATTTGAACAAGGTTTTTCCGGCTGTCCAGGCGAACGGCTTGCCGAAGCCGCCTTCTTTATCGCCAGGTGCTTGTCCGATCAACAAAATGGATGACAACACCGGGCTTCCGGTTACCACTGGACCGATCATTGAGGGACATAAGCTGCAATTGGCAAGGGCGGCGCGATGCTCGCGCATAATCTGTTCGCGGTCAGGCATGGTCATTATCATTTAAAATTCGATGTCGATACCGACTGGGCAATGATCCGATCCGGTAATATCAGGCCGGATAAAGGCATGTTTGACTTTGTCGATCAGTGTTTTGCTGGTCAATACATAATCAATGCGCCAGCCGATGTTTTTTTCTCTGGCACCGGCACGATAACTCCACCAGCTATAAGCGACGGTGTCTGGGTTTTTATGTCGGAAAGTATCGACAAGTCCGGCGCTAAGAAAGTGGCTAAAGCCGTCAATTTCAACTTGAGTGTAACCTGCCGATTTATTGTAATTGGGCTTGGGGCGGGCAATATCGATTTCCTGGTGTGCAACATTAAAATCACCGCAGGCGATCAATGGCTTTTTACTTTGCAGCTGCTGGCAATACGCCAAAAACTTGTTATCCCAAGTTTTGCGGTAGTCCAGGCGTGCCAGTGCCTCGCCAGAATTGGGCACATACACGTCAAGCAGATAAAAATGCTCGAATTCGGCAACAATTACCCGGCCTTCCTGGTCATGTTCGGCAATGCCTATATCTTGGATGATTTGCAGCGGTTCGTGGCGGGATAAAATCGTCACGCCGGAATAACCCTTGCGTTCGGCGCAGTTAGAGTAAATATGGTAGTGGTCTATACCCGCCAACGCCTTATCGATTTGCTCGGTTTGAGCCTTAGTTTCCTGGAGCAGAATAAAATCGGCATCAAGCTGATCCAGTGTGTCGGCAAAGCCTTTGTTTTGCACAGCGCGAATGCCGTTAACATTCCAGGAGATGATTTTCATAGGGTGATTCCGATTAAGGTATTAGAACTGTTAGATGTCAATAGTAAAATTTGTTAGTGTTCCATTCTAACCTTGAGTTTGTTGGCTAGCCAGACGTTTCTGATTGGCAAATTTAATATTGTGGGTATGTAGATGGTATCAGCCTAGTGTTGCCCTATTACTTTTTTGAGCCGCTTTAACTCTTCATATAAATGATCGTCAGTACGCATCGCCTTCGTATTATCAACTGCTCGACTGTATTTGCTGATCCAGGTATGCAGCGTATTTTCATTGGCACCAATATCCCTAGCCGTTTGGGCGATTGGTTTGGATGATTCATTGGCTAATTTTACGGCGGATCCCTTAAACTCAGCCGTATAGACTTTCGGTTTTTCTTGACCCATTGTTACACACTCCTTCTTGAAGATATTTTAAGGGATGTGTCCGGTTTAGTGTAGCCACATCAGCCGACGACAAGCCTTGAATACAGGACGATGACGGTCGCCAAATATAACCATCCCTTGGGCATGAATGTAGGCAATATCGCCGGCATAGGCCTGGTTTGGCTGTCCTACGGTGAATTGGCGTCCTAGATGATTAGGTGAAATTGGCCGGTCATGCCGGGAACCTGTGGTGGCCTTGAATTTACGCTTGGTTTTACAAGCTAAATCGGCGTCCCGCATGAGCCGACTAATCCGGCGGCGACTGACTTTTCGATCTTCACAGTGCAATAACGATTTCTTAATGCGCCGCCCCCCATAGGTTGCACGACTTTTTTTAACCACGTCTTGAATCAACGCTGTTAATTCGGCATCCTCTTTTTCAGCCTGCGTTGGCACACGATGAAGCCAGGCATAATAGGCGCTTCGGGAAACCTGCACAGGAGCCCTATTGAAAAATCGCTGCGTTGCCCCTTGTGCCCTGGAGGGTATGCCTCCAGCATCCATGCAGTCGACCGGTGCCCCTTGGCAAAGTACCCGACGGGCATTTTCCTTCTTTAGGCGCTTCAGTCCTTCATAGGGATCATCGTCAGCCCGTATGGCTTTATCGCCTTCAGAAGGACGCGTATATTTTGAAACTCAGGTATGCAAGGCGTTGATGTTAATACCAAGATCTCTAGCTGCATCGGCAATGGATTTGTCTGGTTCATTCGCCAGCTTAACTGCTGATGCCCTGAATTCGGCTGTATACGTTTTGGGTTTTTCTCGGCTCATTTGCCCCCACACTCTGTTCACGCTATTTTAAATTGTGCGTCCGGTTTAGTGTAACCACATCAGTTTTCACGCTTAAGCCTTGCCATGTCTGCTGGCGCTTTTGGTCTTCAAAGACGGGGTTCGTCTGCCGATGTTTTGCCCTCCAGGCATACAGCGTTGCCCCTGCAAGCCTAAATCTTTCGATACTGCGGGTATGCCATCCCGATCAGATAGTTCTAACGCTTGCTCTTTAAACTGGGCGGTATATCTTTTGTAGGTAGACCGTGCCGGAAATTATTCTTTTTTGGATTTCATTGTTGGCCTCGGGCTTAGAGATTACTCACTTATCCAAGTGTCCGAAAGAACGGGCAAGATCATTTCGCGCCAGATCAAAATCGCCCACAGGTGGGTAAAGCGGTGGCGAACCTACGCGTGGCATTTTTCACGCAATATGTCGTCAAATGCAGCTATCAAGGTAATTGCTAGCACTAAACCTCCTTACGATGTTGTTCCTAACCCAAACAATATTACAAAACCTAAGCCATCATCTTCGCCCCGGTTGTTTTTTTCCGTTACGGCATAACTTAGAGTCTGCCACGCACGTTTTGCCGACGGTGACTTTTTTGAACCCTGTTGGAACTTCTCGAACGGGGCAACGTACCTCGTTTGGTTGGGGGGAACAAGATTTAAATACAGGGGTCTATTTAACTGCCGGAACTAAAGTTGCTGGCAATGCATTTTGCCAGGGCAGAATAGGGACTGCCGTTATGCTGTTGTTGGGCGAACCTTTCAAAATTCGATCACTGTAAACCATGTAAACCAGGGTATTGTGTTTTTTATCGTAGAAACGCACGACCTGCATGGATTTAAAGACTAATGACGTGCGCTTTTTAAACACGTCTTGACCCTCTTCTTTACCGGATTTTATTTTATCATTTAGGCTTATCGACCCTGTTTGATGGCAACTTAGTGAAGCATCGGCTTTGTCTTCGGCGATGCCGACGGCACCTTTGACACCGCCAGTTTTGGCGCGGCTGATGTAACACGTCACGCCTGATACGCCTTCGTCTTCAAATGACTCAATTTCGATTTTATTATCCGGCCCGATTAACCTGAAGTCGGTATCAACAGAACCGATTGTATCGGCTAGAACCGGCGTTATAAACGCCATTAACAATAGGCTTGGTATTAGTCTGTTTTTCATAGGTACCTGTATATAAAGTATTGTTTGAGAAAAGCATTATATTTCGTGCACATCACTTAAATTTAAGGGGGTATAGGATAATCAAACAATCAACCCGTCTTCCATGTGTAGTACCTTGTCCATTTTTGCGGCTAGGTCAGGGTCGTGAGTAACAATTAGGAAGCTGACGTTAAGTTCCTGGTTCAACTCCAGCATGAGTTGAAACACTTGGTCGGCGGTTTTGCTGTCCAGGTTGCCGGTAGGCTCATCGGCCAAGACTACATTCGGTTTGTTGATCAATGCACGAGCGACGGCTGCCCGTTGCCGTTCACCACCCGACAGCTCGCCCGGTTTATGTTCCACTCGATGACCTAAGCCTACCCGCTGTAACAGTTGGGAGGCGCTGTGCCGGGCATCTTTGACCGATTGACCGCCAATTAATAAGGGCATGGCGACATTTTCCAGTACGGTAAATTCACCGAGAAGGTGATGGAATTGGTAGATAAAGCCTAATGAACGGTTCCTTAAACGAGCCAATTTGGTGCCACTGACGTTGTTCAAATCTATCCCGTTCAGGATTACTTTGCCGCTGGTGGGTTTTTCCAAGCCGCCCAGCAAATGTAACAAGGTACTTTTGCCCGAACCCGACGCACCCATAATGGCGACGCGTTCGCCAACACCAATGCTTAAATCCACGCCTTTTAACACTTCAACATCAAGGCCGCCCTGATCATAACGCATGGTCAATTTCTGGCATTGCAAAATACTGGGCTTATTCATAGCGTAATACTTCCGCTGGATTTATTTTAGATGCTTGCCAGGCAGGATACAGGGTCGCCAGCAAGGCCAACAAAAACGCCATACCTGCGGTTGTGTAAACGTCAGACCACATCAATTCCGAAGGCACTTCACTGATGTAGTACATTTTTGCATCCAGGAATTTAATATGAAATTGTTCTTCGATGGCTTTAATAATCGCCGCTATATTAGTTGCCAACAATACACCGAATACCACGCCCAAAACCGTACCTACTAAGCCAATGACCGTACCTAACACCATAAAAATGCCCATGATTGCGCCAGAAGTCAGGCCTTGGGTTTTCAAAATGGCAATGTCTCCACGTTTGTCGGTAACGACCATGATCAAGGTGGAAACAATGTTAAATGCTGCAACCGCGACCATTAATAACAAGATGAGGGACATGACTTTCTTTTCCATCCTGATGGCTTGAAAGAAATTTTCATTGACCATCGTCCAATCGCTGACGACGTAATCAGGCAATGCGTCGGTCAGTGACCGGGTTATATCAGGCGCGTTGAGCAAATCATCCAGTTTAACCCGAAGTGCTGATACTGAGCCATCGGAGCGGAATAACTTGGCGGCATCGTCTATATGGATCATCGCCATGTTCCTGTCGAAATCATGTAGGCCGACTTTAAAAATACCGACCACGGTAAATCGCCGCATTCGCGGCACCACCCCGGCTGGCGTCGAGTTAACCTGTGGGCTGATGACGGTAATCTTGTCGCCAACGAAAGTACCCAGATATTTCGCCAGTTCATCACCCAGCACAATGTTGTATTGGCCGGACACTAAATCAGTGAGTCTACCTTGGCCTTCCAGCATGTGGCTGGCAACATCGGATACTTTGGTTTCCTGTTCAGGCAAAATGCCGCTAATCATGGTGCCGCTGACCCGCCGGTCGGCATTGATCATCACTTGACCGTTAATAAAAGGTGCAGCACCCTGGACATGCGGGAAGTTTTGTATTTTTTGGTTCAGTGCTTGCCAGTCATCCAATTGACCATAATGGCCGGTTATGGTGGCATGTGCAGTCATACTTAACATACGGCCACTGATTTCTTTCACAAAACCATTCATCACCGAAACGACAGTAATTAAGGCCGTCACACTTAAGGCAATCCCAAGGACTGAGGCTAACGTGACGAAAGAGATAAATTGGGTGCGGCGTTTTGCCTGCGTATAACGCAAGCCGATACAAACGGTAAGAGGTTTAAACATGTGGTTTTAGGGGGTGAAGGGATTTTCAGGATTTCCTGCAATTGGAACAAAAGCCATAGAGATATAAGCCGTGAGCGGTCAATTCATAATCCAGGCGTTTGGCAATTTCTTTTTGTCTCGATTCAATAACATTATCGGTGAACTCATCCACTTTGCCACATTTAACGCACATAATATGGTCGTGATGGTCGCCGTCAGACAGTTCAAAAATCGAGTTGCCGCCTTCAAAATGATGCCGGGTAACCAAACCTGCCGCTTCAAACTGTGTGAGTACACGGTAAACGGTTGCCAGACCTATCTCCTCATCTTCGGCAAGCAGGATCTTGTAGACCTGCTCGGCAGTTAGATGACGGTCAGTCGCCTGATTTTCCAGTATTTGCAGGATTTTAACTCTCGGCAAAGTGACTTTTAGGCCAGCATTCCGTAGATCATGAGTTTCCACTATTATCTCCAGTTGGCGCTTTGATTAGCACGGGTAAGGCGGGTATTTAGGATAAATCAGGCACATTGTAGCCTTTTTTCGTTGGTTGGCGCATGACTGTATTATCGGGCTCCTTCGCGGTGAGGTAGGATTATCGCTTAACATCATGTATGATTCCAGCTTTTGATTCCTCACCACCGTGACATAATGAGAAGCGTGCATCATTGCGTTATATTGTTAATCAGTTTTTTTCTGGTCTCTTGTACGACTGTACTCGACAACTTGCCGGGCGTTTATAAAATCCCCATCCAACAAGGCAATATCGTTGATCAAGCGATGATCGACCAAATTCGCCCACAGATGACAGAGCGGCAAGTACTGTATATCTTGGGATCACCTATGATGGTTGACACTTTCCATCAGAAACGCTGGGATTATTTGTATTCCAATCAACCGAGCGGTGAAGACCGGCAACAAAAACGCATCTCGCTGTTTTTTGACGACAATAGCCTAGTGAGCGGTATACAAGGCGACTTCAAGCCCAGTTCGACCCCCATCACCAAGACTTCTGAGGAAACCACGGTGGATATTCCAAAACGGGATATAGAAAAAACCATGTGGCAGAAAATTAAGGGTTTGTTTGGTTTCGATGATATTGATGATGCACCCAGGAAAGACCCTGATGCCAAACCTGCGGATACAGGGACTCAGATTAAGCAGACGCTTTAATCAGGAAAATATTATTTTCTTGGAGGGCTGTAAGCAGAAATAGTGTTTCAAGTGTGATTGTTGTTGTAGCTCAGTGTTTGTCACGCTGAGCTAAATCACACACATTTCCACTTGCTCGCATTAACGCTTTTGAATAGCCCGTTGCCTTCTGGCATCTTTAGGGTCGTGGCGCAGGGCGCGGTATATTTCAAGTCTATCGTCTTGCTTTACGGTCTGTTCAGGCTTGCATACTGCTCCGAAAACACCAATCTTTAGTTCCGAAGCGTTTATTTCAGGGAAACGCTCCAACAATCCTGATAGAACCACCGCTTGTCCTGCTGTTGTGTCTTGTGGCACATTAATCGTAACGATAACCTGTTCATCTGGATTTGCATAAGCAACTTCTATTTCGATTAAGCCCTCGTTTTTGCCGGTACCGTCAACCATAAACAGTTTTGGCACGGTCGGTAAAAGAAGCCACCATCGTATTGCAAATTTGGTTGAAAACCGCACCAAAAGCCAGATTTGTTAAAACCCCGGACATTTCAAACTCCAGATCCAGGGAGATTTTGCTGGCATCTTCTCGTAACGGCATAAAATTCCATACCCCTTCAAGGCTTGTAAATGGTCCATCCAACAAGGACACGGTTATTGTGCCGCCCCAATCAATCGTATTTCGGGTAGAAAAAGACTTTTTGAAACCGCCTTTAGAAATCGTCAATTCCGCTTCAACGATGTCGTCTTCGCGCTTAATGATACGGCTGCCGGAACACCAGGGCAAAAAACTCGGATAGGATTCTATGTCATTGACCAAATCAAACATTTGCCGGGCGGAATATTTAACCAGCGCACTTTTTTGGACGAGCGTCATACCTTAAAGCACTCCGACGACATTTAAGAACACCAAAAATACGGCAGCCGGTACAACGTAAGACACCAGAAACTTCCAAATCTGATAATCAAGATGTTCACCAGGCAAGTCCAGCTCGTGCTTGCTGTGTTCCTGTTTCATGATCCAGCCAGCAAAGACAGCAATGCAGAAACCGCCGATGGGGAGCATTAAATTGGCCGTTAAATAATCGACCAATTCAAAAAAGTTTCGCTCAAACAGTTTGACATTCGCCCAGGCATTAAACGAAAAGACAGTGCCGAGACCTAAAACCCATGCCAACGAACCTGAATAGATACAGGCTTTCTGGCGGCTGAAGCCTTTGTTTTCGATCAACCAGGCAACCGCCGGTTCAATCAAGGCAATGGACGAAGACAAAGCCGCAAATACTAAGGCGACAAAAAACAATATGCCAACCAACCAACCGCCAAACATGTTGCCGAATGCAATCGGCAAGGTTTCAAATACCAGGCCGGGGCCAGAATTAGGGTGCAGACCATTGTTGAACACAATCGGAAAGATAATTAAACCTGCCAGCAAGGCCATAATCGTATCTGCTCCGGCGATCATCATGGATGATTTGGCAATGGATACGTCTTTAGGCAGATACGCGCCATATACCATGATGGATCCCATGCCTACGCTTAAAGTGAAAAATGCCTGCCCCATCGCTACCAACACTGAATCGGCGGTCAATTTGCTGAAATCCGGTTTGAACAGAAAGTTAAGCCCTTGAAAATAGCCGTCGGTAGTCATTGCATAACCGACTAGCAAGACCATCAAGGCAAACAGCCACGGCAATAAAAATCTGACTGATTTCTCAAAACCTTTTTCAATACCCCTTGCAACGATCAACATGGTCGCCACCATGAACAAGGTGTGCCAGAAGATTAATTGCATAGGGCTGGCGACAAAGGCTTCAAAAATGGCTTTGACTTCTCCCGCACTGGCGCCGGAAAAGCTGCCAAAAAAAGATTTCACCACATACGCGGATGCCCATCCGGCAATCACGCTGTAATAGGAAAGGATCAAAAATCCTGCCCCTACGCCCATCCAGCCGAGATAATGCCAATTTTTATCAGCTCCGGCCTCTGCCGTTAAAATCTCCATCGTGTGAATCGGGTTTTCCTTGCTGCGCCGCCCCAGCATGGTTTCGGCCATCATTAAGGGGATTCCGATCAACAGCACACACAGCAAATATACCAGCACGAACGCACCACCGCCGTTTTCGCCAGTGATATACGGAAATTTCCATATATTGCCCAAGCCCACCGCAGAACCGGTCGCGGCCATGATAAAGGCGAACCGTGAAGACCATTCCCCGTGTTGCGATTTTTTATCCGTTATTGTTTCGTCCGCCATGTCAGTTCTGTAAGCCCCTAATAAAACGCCATTATAATTAGCATATCGAGTAAAATACCTGACATTATACTGTACCACGGAAAAATTTCTCATCCAGCTATGGCCGATAAAAAGACCACTAAAAACAAGCAATCCCAAAACGCCACGATAGCCGTCAATCGCCAAGCCACCCATGAATACCATATTGAAGAGCGGTTTGAAGCGGGCATGGTACTGGAAGGTTGGGAGGTAAAGAGCCTGAGAGACGGTAAAATCCAACTGAAGGAAAGCTACGTCACCATCAAGCGTGGCGAAGCCTGGTTGGAACGTGCCCATATCTCGCCGTTGCTGTCCGCCTCGACGCATGTCAATCCCGATGCCATCCGTAGAAAAAAATTGCTGCTTAACCGGCACGAGCTCAACAAGCTGATAGGTGCAGTCGAGCGCAAAGGCTACACCATCATTCCGCTGTCCATGTATTGGAAACAAGGCCGTGCCAAACTGGAAATTGGTTTGGCAAAAGGCAAACAGTTGCACGACAAACGCGCCGCTTCCAAAGACCGTGATTGGCAACGCGAGAAAGCCCGCATTATGAAACACGCCTGATTTTTTAAACTACATTTTTTTGCAACAGTAACCTCTTTTATGTCTTTAGAACAATTCCTGTACAAAATTAACCAGAATGCCCCCGTCAGTTTTCATGAGACCATTATCGCGATAACGGAGAACTACCATTACCAACCCAGCGAATTCAGCAACGGCCTGGGCGATGATGTCCTGGTAAATCCAGCGGGCAGCAACGAAGGCTCGTGCAAAATCTTCGCATTTGCCAAACTGCACGGACTTGATCAACAACTCACTTTAAATCTGTTTGGCGATTATTACCGTGTTGATGTCCTGCAAAATCCGCAAGGCACAGGTCATCAAAATATCAGGAATTTTATGCGTTATGGTTGGGAAGGGATTCGGTTTGAGGGTCAAGCGTTAACGATCAAATAAACACTTGGTTTTAAGTTAACTTTAGCTGAGCTATTTGCCCCATATCGGCTATGGGGTATTTTGCATTCCCCCTGTTATTGTTGGAACACATCCTTATTTGTATTGTCCCAGAGTTGTAAGCGTTAGTTTAGAGGCTCAATGATTTGTACATTAGCGTCTCAAGCCATACAACTCAATCAACCGGAGAATGCACATGAACCGAATTCGATTGGTATCTCATAGTTTCATAACGGTATCCGTTGCGCTACTGTTGCTAGGTTTAACCTCAACTACGTATGCCGTTGATAAAGAATGCTGGGCGGACTTTTTTGAACATGCCGACTATGCTGGTAAACACCTTTTCATCGAAGGCTCCACCCAATTGGAAAATTTAAATAAAGTCAACGGTGACGACTGGAACCAGCGTATCCATAGTATTAAAGTTGGCCCCAAAGCCAAGGTGACTGTTTACCAAAACCCCAAATTCGCATTAACCCTAACCGAAATGGTGAAGAAACCTGATCTTATGAATGCCTGGGGCATCACCGAGCAAGATATTAAGGAAGATTCCGAACTTATTTTTAATGAAAACGCCACTGTCCACGACCTTGGCGATTTTAATTTTCATAAAAAAGTCAGGTCATTGAAAGTTGAGTGTCACTGATCAAGTTGTTTAATACGACTATTATTTTTCTACTGTTTATAAATTTGATTATCGGCTCTTGAAAAAAATGAAGTAATCCCAATATTTGTTGCAACGACAGTCGTTATTTGTAGTTAACATTTTTTTGGATGAACCCATCCTAGGAGGCCGTTATGGCACTTACACGTTACGAACCTTTTAATGTTTTAACCCAATTGCAACGGGAGCTTGATCGTTTTCGCGAAGGCGACGAAAGCAATGGCCGTATTGCCACGGCTGAGTGGGCACCTGCTGTTGATATCAAGGAAGAAAAAGACCGCTTTGTAATCCATGCCGATCTTCCGGGCGTTAATCCCGAAGATATTGATGTCAACATGGAGAACGGTGTACTGACAATTAAAGGTGAAAAAAATACCGAAGCTAAAACCCAAAAAGATAACTACAAACGCGTTGAACGTATTTATGGTTCATTCTATCGCCGGTTCAGTTTGCCTGATACCGCCGATAACGAAGCGATTAATGCAAAGGCAAAAAATGGTGTCTTGGATATAGTCATTCCTAAACGGGAAGCGGTGAAGCCCAAGAAAATCAGCGTGGTTGTTGAATAAGGTGATTGATGGCTTTAGTTAGCAATATAGCCTGACATTGAAAATCCTGATAACGGCATCTTCGGATGCCGTTTTTCTTGGTTAGCTACTCAATATTTTCGAATAAATCGCTTTGTTCAAACTGAGATAGCGCAAATTGCTCATTGATGAGTGACAGGGATGATAAGGTAATTCCCAATAATCTTATGTTGCGCTGTCCCACCTCAGTATTTTTCAGTAAAGCGGCGAGCAGTTCGTCGATGCGGGTTGTAGCATTAATTTTGTGCGGCAAGGTGCGGCTACGGGTGATCTGCACAAAATCGTGGTACTTGATTTTAACTGTCACCGTATGGGCTGTAAGTTGCTTTTCGTTAACCTTCGCTAGGGCTTTATCAAAAAGTTGTTGCAGATGCTGACATACGGCCTGGGTGCTGACTATATCTTCCTGAAAAGTAGTTTCCACGCCGACCGATTTGCTTTGTCGGGTATTGATGACTGGTCGATCATCAATACCCCTGGCACGGTTGTAATATTTCAGGCCAGATTTACCGAAACGGTTTTGTAAAGTCTCCAGCGATAGCTGTTTTAAATCTTTGCCTGTTGCAATACCCAAAGCCTGCATTTTTTGTGCAGTCACATTACCGATACCAGGAAATTTCTGGATTGGGAGTTGTTCTACAAATTCTGCCCCTTGTTCGGGTGTAATCAAATATAAGCCGTCCGGTTTATTGATGTCCGAGGCAATTTTGGCAAGAAATTTATTGTAAGAAATCCCTGCCGAAGCGGTCAGTTGGGTTTCTTGCTTAATTCTGGCTTTTACTGCTTTGGCAATTAGCGTTGCTGAACCGTCATTTCGCTCGGAAGCGGTCACATCAAGATACGCTTCATCTAAAGACAGTGGTTCGACCAGATCGGTGTATTCGTAAAAAATGCGCCGTATGATTTGTGATGCTTCACGGTAAGCATCGAACCTGGGTTTTACAAAAATAGCTTGCGGACACAGGCGGTACGCACGGCTGGTAAGCATGGCGGAATGGATGCCGTATGGACGGGCTTCATAACTGCAGGTTGCGACAACGCCTCGTGAAAACGGACTGCCGCCGACAATAACGGGGTTATTGCGGTATTCGGGGAAATCACGTTGCTCCACCGCCGCAAAAAAAGCATCCATATCAACATGAATGATTTTGCGAGCAGTGGTCATGGTTCTTATTTTGTGGGGCGTTTCCTGGCTTTTGGTTCTGGCAGGTTGATTTCTTCAGTCGATGCCCAATCTGCGAACGGATAAGGTAGGTTTTCGGTATTGAAGGTCAGGAAAGACAGGATATGGTAAGTATACAACGCCAGACTGCGACCAAATTTAAGTACATTTTCATTCGCATTGCCTGTGAATAACACGGATGCTATTTGCAACAGGATGACGGCCCACAGCAACATCCTTACCAGGCCACCGATGGCGGCAAATATCAGCATGAAAAATATGCGTTTCCAAGTGCTGATTTTTTTCAGGTTTTCTTCAAGTTGTTCATCCATAGTTGTTAACCTCTATTCATGATGTCACGTAAATCGAGTGCTGCGGCATTGGCGCGGGCGATATAAGTTGCCATGGTTAAAGAATAGTTGGCGGATAATCCATAACCGCTGCCATTCAGGATCATCGGGCTTAGCACCGGCGACAAGGCATTTTCCAAGGCTTTGATCATAATATCTACTGTGTTCATTGCCCGCTTGTCGAGCAAGATGTCATGGAAGTCATATTTTATTGCTTTAAGGATATGCAGCAATGCCCAACTGGAGCCACGCGCTTCATAGAATACGTCATCAATCAGCAACCACGGAGTTTGGCTCATAGGCGCAACCTTGGCGTTGCGTACGGCCGCATTAGGTTCAATAATCTCAAGTCCGGGGATCAGTGCTGCACCCGCTGTACTGGCGCTTAGGCGGGTTGAAAGATTACCCAAGCGCTTGATGACAACTTCGGTGTATTGCCAAAGATTGTCCGCACGGGAATAAAACTGGGCACGTTTAACATTGCCGCCATAATTTTGTAGCCGTGTCATATACTTATGCAGTGCATCAATGCCTTTTTGATATTCCGCTTCGGTGGACGGCAAGGCCCAGGAGTCGTTTTCGTAATAAAAATAAGGCTCGGCTACTTTTAAATCGGGGTCTTCATCAGACTGTGATTGATCTCGAGTAAAGTGGTTTCGCAATGCTGTTGTCGCATCACGTAACATAACCAGGGCACCGTATTCAAATGCCGAAATGTTATCGAGAAATACGCCAGGCGGCGCGACATCATTGGTAATATAACCGCCGGATTTATGCAGCAACACCTCGGCAATATGGGCCAACGTATTGGTGTAGGTGTAGCCTAGCGGTATCTCGGTGGTTTTGGTTATTTTGGCACGTTCCATGGCCTCATCCTGAATACTGAATTGCGCGGGCTCGCTGCCCCACCATGCGCCGAGAAAGAGCAATACCAGCAAAGATATCAGCACAAGAATGCCAAAACTCCAGAGAATGCCTCTGGATTTTACATCGTCAAGATCGCTTGATGCCATTTAGGATTTCCTGTGAACGTAGAGGTTGGAATGAAACATGCTTGAATTGTTCTGTATTACAGCAACATAGTATCAGGTTTTTAAGGTTTTTGCTTATTCGGCGCGGTCATTAACGCTTTTTTTTGGCACGTGGATGGGACTCGTCATAGATTTTTGCCAAATGCTGAAAATCAAGATGGGTATAGATTTGGGTGGTGCCGATGTTGCTGTGTCCGAGCAACTCCTGAACGGCCCTCAAATCCTGGCTTGATTCGAGCAAATGGCTGGCAAAAGAGTGCCGCAACATGTGTGGATGGACATGTTCTTGAAGGCCTTTTTTTTTGCACCATTGTTCTAGCCTTAACTCGATACTTCGTTGCGCCAGCCTTTTTCCCTTGCTGGTAACAAACAAGGCATTATCGGCAATCGTGGTATTTTTTGCCCGTTCTTGTAGCCAGTTATTAATTGCTTGCACCGCCTTGCTGCCTATCGGAAGCACCCTGGATTTATCGCCCTTGCCCGAAAGCACAATTAACGAACGGTCATGCAAATCAAGGTCGTTAACATTCAAGGCACGCAACTCACTCAAGCGCAGCCCCGATGAATAAAATAGTTCGAACATAGCCAAATCGCGTATCTCCAATGGCGAGGATGTACCGGCTTCCAGGAGTCCGTTGATTTGGTCAACGTCCAATACTTTCGGTAATTTTCTGGCTTGCTTGGGCGCTTTGATGTGTTGCGCCGGATTACTTTCGGTAAGGCCATTTTTCAGCATGAATGTGTAGAAACTGCGGATTGCCGAAAGTTCGCGTTGCAGGCTTTTACTACCCATGCCTTTGCGGTGTCTGGCGGCGATATGGGCGCGGATATCGTTCTGTTTAAGGTCGCTCCAGTTCAATATTTCCTTTTCCTGGCAATAACGCGCTAAACCTTCAATGTCACGCCGATAATTGGCGACGGTGTGCAAAGAGGCACGTTTCTCGTATTTAAGTTGATCTAAAAATCCCGATAACATGTCTCCGGCGGCAGGCGACATTATTTTCCTTGCAGCAGCGAAATCAACCGGGTGCCGACGATCTCGCTCATCTGGGTCAAAAACAGGCTGCCCATGCTGTAGTGGAAACGGCCTTCTTCGCTGCTGCCGACGGCGAGAAAGCCTTCTAGCTCAGTAAACATCATCGGCATGATGGCGAATGACTTAACCGCCAACGACGAATCACCAAACAGGATTTTGGCTTGTGTCAGGGTAGGGCGGCCACAAGTCGGTTGGTTGCTGGCAAGCTCTTTGCCGAAAGGTTTGAGATCTTCGCTGTCGGGCTCTATATACAGGCTGGCGATTGGCGAATCAGGGTTGTGCTTAATTAACCGGACGGCAACAAAATCAGTCAAGAAATAGTCCGAAAGCACTGTTTCGAGATTCTTGACAACATCTTCAACCGTTTTGGCTTCCAGCAATGCCAGGGTGAGTTTGTGCATTCGGTTATAAGACGTGTCGTTTTCCCTGGCAATGTCTATCAGCTCGTTGAGTTGGTTTTCCAGATCATGATGCCTACTCCTGAATATTTCCAGTTGTTTAGAAATCAGCGACACGGCATTGCCGCTTGGATGCGGAATGCTGATCTTTTCCAAAAGATGTAGATGCTCGTTGAAAAATTCAGGATGCTCGCGCAGATAGTGCTCGACCTGTGTTGAGGTGAGGTTAGATATTTCTTCTTTTAACATAAGCTTATTTTTCCATCAAAGACAGTTGTCGCAGGCCCCGTCATGAATACAGGTTCGCCTCGACCTGCCCAACTTATTTTCAACTGACCACCCGGCAAATCAACAGTTACTTCGTTATCCAGTAAATTTTGCTCGATGCCCACAGCCACAGCAGCGCACGCACCACTACCACAGGCCAAGGTTTCCGCTGCGCCGCGTTCGTAAACGCGCAGTTTAATATGGTTATGGTTGATCACCTGCATAAAACCAATGTTGGCGCGTTCCGGGAATAGCGGATGGCTTTCCAAAATCCGGCCTAATTCGGCGACAGGTGCTTCGGCTATATTGCTCACTTGGATAACGGCATGGGGGTTGCCCAGTGATACCGCACCAAATTGTGTTGATGTGCCATTAATATCAACAGCATAGATTTGTGATTCTTGTGTTGTCGTCATGGGAATCTCAAAAGGCGCATGTTTGGGGATGCCCATGTTAACAAGTACCTGATCGTTTGCCATTAGTTTAAGTATAAGTTGACCGCTGTCGGTATCGACCTTTATTTCATCGCCATTAAACAGGTTTTTTTCGTGTACAAACCGCGCAAAACAGCGGGCACCATTGCCACATTGAGCGACTTCAGTGCCGTCGGCATTAAAAATGCGATACTTAAAATCAGCATCACTGCTAACTGGTTTTTCCACCAGCAACAGTTGGTCAAAGCCCACGCCGAAATGGCGGTTAGCCATGAAGCGGATCTGTTCCGGCGATAAGTTGACGGTTTGGTTGATCGCGTCAATGACGACGAAATCATTGCCTAGGCCGTGCATTTTCGTAAAGTCAATCATTTTTTGGTTTTATGTTTTAGCGTGACGGGTTATGTTACCCCGTCACTCACGTTTTGCCGAGTGTGACTTTCTTGAACTACACCAAAACCCTTTGGACGGGACATATTGTCCCGTCCAAAGGGTTTTCAGCGACAATAAATCGATTAAGCTAATATGGCATTTTGGTTTTTGACCCTCAACTCATCGAGTCTAAGCTTAATTTCTGCGCTTTTTTTGGAGTTAGGCATAATAAATGAAATAGTTGTATTTTTTGTTGCCTGCGATTTAGAAGTTACAGCGTTACAAGGAGAAGGTATGTCATTATTTTTAATAAATGTTATAACGTCTATTCGATCATTATCATCATAATAGGAGTCGATTATTTCGCAAATAATACGCCATTCAATAAGCATAAACTCATCCCGCCTTCCATAGATCCGATAATAAATCCCGTTTTCATCGGCCGCCATAACAAAAGCTCCGGATTTCACCGTATGCACAAGAATGAAAAGCAATGCCAAAGCGAAAATCACAAAAAAGGCTATTGTTTTTTGATTGTTACTAGCACCATCTGCGTGAACAAAACAAAAAACAATAACAGCATAAGTAACTAAAACAAAGAAGAAAACAGCCCGATTGACATTGTTCTGAATGTAAACGGGCATTTTATTGAGCAAGTGTTGTTTACCCTTAAACCTTGCCACCTTTAAAGATAAAGAGTCATTCATTCATTTGGTACGTAAAACGTAAATTCATATTTATCTTTATAACGCCAGTAAATGTTCGCCTGCCCAAAGATGCGAAATCCGTTCCCTGTCACGAATAACCCTGACTTTAGCGCCATCAACCATAATCTCAGCGACACGTGGCCTGGAGTTGTAGTTGGAACTCATGCTGAAGCCATACGCGCCGGATGAACGTATCGCCAGTAAATCATCCTGCTTTATGGATAAAGCCCGGTCTTTGCCCAGGAAGTCGCCAGTTTCGCACACGGGGCCGACAATGTCCCAATGCTGTTCATTGGTATCACTCCTTTTGGTGACCGGAATAATCTCTTGCCATGCGCCATACAAAGAGGGACGGATCAAATCATTCATTGCCGCATCAACAATAGCAAAGTTTTTGTGTGGTGTGGTTTTCAGGTATTCCACTTGCGTTACTAAAATACCGGCATTGCCGACAATAGCGCGACCGGGTTCGAGCAGGATTTCATATTGTTGTGTGCCTAGCCGTGCCAAAATTGCTTGTATGTATTCGGCGGGTTCTGGTGGTTGTTCGTCTTTATAGCAAATGCCCAAACCACCGCCTAAATCGAGATGCTGGAGTTCAACGCCTTCGGATTTGAGGGTGTTGACCAGATCAAGTACCCGATCCAGGGCATCCAGAAACGGTCTGGATTCGGTCAATTGCGAACCGATATGGCAATCTATGCCGACGACTTTGATATTCGCCATTTTTGCGGCAAGGCGGTATTCAACCAGCGCTTGGTCAATATCAATGCCGAATTTGTTTTCTTTTAATCCGGTAGAAATATAAGGGTGAGTTTTAGCATCGACATCCGGATTGACACGAAAAGACACGGGTGCGATGACACCTAGTTGCCCGGCAAGCAGGTTAATCCGATCCAGTTCGCCACTGACTTCAACATTAAAACAACGAATGCCGGTTTTTAACGCCGCTAGAATTTCGTCTTCGCGTTTGCCAACCCCGGAAAAGACAATTTTGCGCGGATCGCCACCGGCGGCTATGACACGCTCCAGCTCGCCCAAGGAAACAATATCAAACCCGGAACCCAAACGTGCCAACAGGTTCAGGATGGCAATATTGGAATTGGCTTTAACAGCGTAGCAAATAAGGTGTGATTGTTCCCCAAACGCTTGATCGAAAGCTCGCCAGTGCCGTTCTAGGGTCGCCCTAGAATAAATATAGCACGGGCTGCCGTATTGATAGACGATGTCTTGTACGGCGACATCTTCAACGAATAATTCATCATTGCGATAGTTAAAATAATCCATTTTTTATTGTTTTTTTGTGGGCTGATTAATGCCGGATCCTTGCGATGAATCCGATTTTATTTCCTGCTTTTCCAGGCTTTTATCTTTTTCTAGAGCTTTATCTTTTGTTTCTGCATCAGGCGTAGCAGATACGGGTGGTGTCGGTGGGTTCTCCGTCGGCAAATACAGCGGCCCCGTTTGCCCGCAACCCGAAAGGATTGCACCTGATAACAAAAAAAATACAAACATATAACTTTTCATTCTTTAGTGAATAATGATTAATGATTTCGCAGCATAATAAGCTGAATCGAGACAAAATACATCAGAAAGCAATAAATCAACTTAAATTCAAACTCAGCTAAAGCTGGCATTCTATTGATCTGGCCTTTTGGAGTTTGAAATCGGTGTTCCGCCCTTTCGGCTCCGCTCAGGGAACGAAACCGTAGCGTGCACTGAGCGGAGCCGAAGGGGAATTAAAACTTCATAAGGCCGAATCAATGAGCAAATTTTTATTTTAACGCTGCTAGGATTTTTTTACGGTTTAGATCAGGCAGCAATAACTGGATAAAGTCGTAGACATAATCGCGTAAAAAAGCATCTTTTCTCAAGCCGAGGTAGGTCGTGCTGGGCGGGAACAAATGGCTGGCATCCAGCATACTTAAATGGGCATCGTTAATAGGATCATAAGCCATATCGGCCAATAAGCCGATACCCAGACCGAGTTCGACATAGGTTTTAATGACATCGGCATCAATAGCAGTCAAGACGATATTAGGCTCAAGGCCTGCTTGGTCAAACACATGTTTGACCAAGGCGCTGCCCGAATAAGCAATGTTATAGGTTATCAATGGGTATTTTGCGATTTTTTCCAGGCTAAGCGGCAGGTCATCCAGCAAAGGGTGGCCTTTTGGGGTAATCAGGCAGCGATTCCATTGGTAGCAGGGCATACATAACAGTTTGTCATAGGTGTTGATGGTTTCTGTGGTAATGCCGACATCTGCTTCGCCGCTGGCTACTTGATCAGCAACTTGCGTTGGATTGCCCTGGTGTATGGTCAGGACAACATTAGGGTAGCTCTGCATGAATTTTTTGACAGCGGGAGGCAAAAAATAACGGGATTGGGTATGGGTAGTTGCGATTGATAAGGTTCCTTTGTCTTTTTGGGTAAATTCTTCGCCGACGCGTTTAATATTATCCATTTCGCGAAGTACGCGTTCGGCCAGCTTTACAATGGTTTTGCCGGGTTCGGTGATACCGGTCAACCGCTTGCCGTTGCGCTGAAAGACCTGTAGTTTAAGCTCTTCTTCCAATAACTGTATCTGTCGGCTCACCCCGGACTGGGAGGTATGCAACGCTTCCGAAGCGTTGGAAATATTCAGGCCTTGGCGGACTATTTCCCTTACGTATTGCAGCTGGAGTAATTTCATTATCGTGACGTTATTGCAAGATATCTCAATATTAAATAACGATTCTTAAAAGCATTATATAGCGAGGATATAAACACGGGGAATTTTTAGCTGATAACATTTTAAGCTGTGCATTTAGCCCAAAGCGCACGTTAAATAATGCGATGGATGTAAGATTAAACGGAATAAGCTGTCGTATAAAAATTAGGTAGCTTTAGCAAATTGCCAGAATTAATTTATCTATCTGATATAGAATGACAATTTGGTGCCGAGGAAAGGACTTGAACCTTCACGAGCTTGCGCCCACTAGCACCTGAAGCTAGCGTGTCTACCAATTTCACCACCTCGGCCAAGATGCGGTGTTTTGAAGTGAGGGCGAAATATACTCGCCAAGCCTGGCTTTGTCAATTAGGGTGGTGTTATGGTTTGAAATCTATGTATCTATTTAACGCAGTGACCTATACTCATGTATATTGGGCTGTGCATCATAAATACGGGCTGAAAAAAAGGATAAATAGATGGTGCGGCACGTAATCTACAATGATGGGTTACTCAAATTTTTAATTTTTTCGATAATGCAAGACCGTCGTATTTTATGTTTTCAAGCCATAATCTCATTCAAAGCTATTCACTACACATTCAATTTTAGAAGTCCAGTTACTGACTCAACTCGAACAACCTGATAAAAATGACAGCAAAGTCCAAGAAAAATGCAGCTTTCAGCATAAAAAAAGATCCCTACATCCAGCGCGAAGCGGAAAAATATGAGCAGCCGATTGCCAGTCGGGAACATATTTTGCAGCTTCTGGAACATACGGGCAAACCGTTACGACGAGTCGAAATTGCCGAAGCGTTTTCAATTGATGCTGAAGAGCAACTCGAAGCATTGCGTCGCCGCTTGCGTGCTATGGAACGGGACGGCCAGCTATTGTTCAACCGGGCGCAGCAATATTGCCTGGTCAATAATAAAGATTTGATTGTCGGTCGCGTGATCGGCCATGCCGATGGCTTTGGTTTTATCAAGCCAGATGACGGGTCTGATGACCTATTCCTGACACCGAGGGAAATGAACCCATTGTTGCACAACGACCGGGCGATGGTGCGGGTGGTCGGCATTGATAAAAAAGGCCGTAGGGAAGGGGCTGTGGTGGAAATTCTAGAACGGAATACCCATCAAATCGTCGGACGATTGTACAAGGAAGACGGCTTTACCTATGTTGTTCCAGACCAAAAAAATATTGCCCAAACAGTTCTGATCCAGAAAGGCGGTGCCGGAAAAGCCAAGCAGGGACAAATCGTAGTAGCGGAAATTCTCGAACAACCGACCAAGCAACGTCAACCTATAGGCCGGATCATTGAAGTGCTGGGCGATCATCTTGCTCCTGGCATGGAAATCGAAATGGCGCTGCGTTCCCATGATTTACCCCATGTCTGGCCGGATGAGTTGTTGGAGGAAATTAAAGCACTGACACCAGAAGTACCTGAATCGGCAAAACAAGACCGCACTGATTTGCGGCTTACGCCATTGGTGACGATTGACGGCGAAGATGCCCGTGATTTCGATGATGCGGTATATTGCCAAAAAACGCCTAAAGGCTGGAATCTGCTGGTTGCCATTGCTGACGTGTCGCATTATGTCAAGGTAGGTACCGCTTTGGATAAAGAAGCCCAAAAGCGTAGTACCTCGGTCTATTTTCCTGAGCAAGTCATTCCGATGTTGCCGGAAATCTTGTCCAATGGCCTGTGTTCGTTGAATCCTGAAGTAGATCGTTTGTGCATGGTCTGCGAATTGGTGATAGACCAAACCGGCAAGGTCACGAAATCGCGGTTTTTTGAAGCGGTCATGCGCTCCCATGCGAGGCTGACTTACACGGAAGTCGCCAAGATACTCGTAGATGGCGACCCAAAACTGACCGCCCAATATAAGATTTTATTACCACATCTTAATCAACTGTATGACTTATACAAGGTCATGCGTGTCAGCCGCGAGCAACGTGGCGCGATGGATTTTGATACGCAGGAAACCCGGATTATCTTTGGCTCGGAGCGCAAAATCGAAAAAATCGTGCCCAGCGTGCGTAACGATGCCCATCGTTTGATCGAAGAGTTCATGATTACCGCCAACATGGCGGCAGCTAAATTTCTGAATACCAAAAAAATGCCCAAACTGCTACGAGTGCATGAAGGCCCAAGTGCGGAAAAGCTATTAAACCTGAAAACATTTTTGGGTGAGCTGGGCTTAAAAATGGGTGGCGGCGATAAACCAACACCGCTCGATTACATGCATCTGGTTGAGTCGGTAAAAGATCGTCCCGATAACCATTTAATCCAGACTGTATTACTGCGTTCGATGTCGCAGGCGGTTTATAGTCCTGAGCTAAAAGGCCATTTCGGCTTGGCATTGGATGCCTATGCACATTTCACATCACCCATAAGGCGCTATCCCGATTTATTGGTGCACCGCGCCATCAGGCATTGTTTGCAAGACAAAAAACCGGAAACCTTTGTCTATGGTTTCCCGGACATGATAACGCTGGGCGAGTTATGCTCCGCCAATGAGCGCAGGGCGGACGATGCGACCCGTGATGTAGTCAGTTGGCTTAAATGCGAATACATGATGGACAAAATCGGTGAGGTATTCCCCGGCATTATTTCGGCAGTTACTTCGTTTGGATTTTTTGTCGAACTTGCCGAAATCTATGTGGAAGGCTTGGTGCATATCAGCAACCTAGGGCAGGATTATTACCACTTCGACCCCACCAGTCATCAGCTAAAAGGTGAACGTACCGGTAGCAAATTCCGCATTGGCGATCATGTCATAGTAAAAGTGACGCGGGTCAGTCTGGACGAAAAAAAGATTGATTTTGACCTGATTGTTAAAGGTAGTGGCGCAAAAAAAGTGGAAACTACCGGGAAAACAGTCAGGAAGCGGCGTAAAAAATAAAAAGCCACTCTGATGTTAGGTGAGAATCTTATTTCAACTTTCCAAATGAGCAGAGTGTTATATCCAGGCTACCGAGTACTTAGCGTGTGCAAGGTTGTCAGGGAACTTAGAAATTAGCGGGTTACTATTTGCAGCAACCCGCCCGTTTAAATATGTCCAATATGGCAGATACCGAACCCCTTAAGAACCGCCATCCCAAGATGTCGTTGCCGGTTTCATTAGCGTTTTGGCTTCTTGCACAAAGCCGATAGCCGCATCAAAATCACCCGATTTACCGGCTTTTTTGGCAGCCCTTAACTTCGGCCTAAACCGGTCGATTGCCATTGAGTTGTCTCTCCTTTGCGCTTCCGATAGCCTTAATGCGGAATCAGCAATTTCAATAAACTCTTCTTTGCTCCCTTTTTTAGCCAATTCAACCATATCATCACAAAGAGAACTCACTACTGAGAAATCTTCATTTACGGGCGCGCCCGCCGCATGAGCATTACCCCACAAAAAAAATGAAAGAGAAAATGCCGCACCTAATTTGATAAACCTCATTATTGCCCTCTATTATAATTGTTAGATTTGTAAGAGCAGACATGCCTTTTTTCCCGTTGGACGGTTAAAAAACGCCATGACATGCTTAGTGTTGATTGAACACGCTTTCGATTATTCTCGAAGCTCGGAAAAAACATAATCTTTGGCTTTTTGCGGTTCATGGCAACCAAAGCACGATTTACCGCCATCTTTCACCAAGCGTTCGGTTTTGCTGTTAGCTGCAAAGCCTTCAAATCCCCAACCGCCTGTTGATGCGTATTTGACCGAATCCTTGTGCATAACGCCAACCAGTTTGCGTTCGCCTTCTTGAATGGTAAGGTCTTTTTCCTCATACTTTAAAAGATCAAATACCAGTACAGAACCGTCAGCATACTTGCCTGACTTTAAGCCGTTAGCGGCTTTGCCATTGGCGTAGATGTGATGGAGGCCTTGGAAAGGATTTTCTAACGCATGTCCGGGTTGGATAAGCATGGATTTGGCGTGTAACCAATTCCTGTAACCTTCAGGAAAAGGCACGCCCTCTTTCTCTGCGTAGCTGAATGTAGTTGTAAAGCACAATAATCCGGCAACGATAAGCAGATGTCTTGTTTTCATAAATTTCTCCGGTAATGAAAAAATCAGCACATATAGTTTTGAATCAAAACTATTGTGTTATTATCAATACTATTGTTTAGGTTTGTCAATTTGTCTTTCTGCCGATACTTGATTCACTCTATCGCTAGAGGAATGGGTTTGAGCCATGAAATCTTCTGTATCTTCTGTGTGGTTATAGTGTTAGACCGCTAATATGAAGCTGTTGTGGTTGATAATTTTTCAGTATTTTCAGTATTTTCAGTATTTTCAGATGCAGTTGCCGTACATTAGATGGCCAGTGCGAGTAGGTAAAATGTGAATATTTTCATTCTCTTTTTTCAGTAGACCAAAGATATAATCATAAGGTGTTGAAAAAAAACATTGGTAGTGGCTAAACATTAACTGACAAGCTCGAATTATAGGTAACGACAAACCAATGGATCATGCCGTCATGCCACGTTGCGCACTTGGAGAACGAGAGCGTTTTCCGCACCCTGCGCCCGACCCG
>JABFQX010000059.1 GCA_013141505.1 Methyloglobulus sp. | reverse complement strand
TGCCGCTGCCTACCATTGACGACGCCATCTTTGACGCAGCCCTCGCCGTGGTATTTTGGACAATTTGCCATCAAAACCCCATCAGAAATGAGGAGAGTTTATAATGACTATATTAATTTAACAATACCGTTTTTAATTAATCAACATCCGAGCCAGCGGATTGTCGTTGCTTATTTGCTCTGGTTTATAGCTATCACCCACACTGCATTGATCGCTTATGTCGGCAATTTGCACTAATTGTTTGGCGTGTTGGGCTGTTACATTCTCGATCATTTCAATGACCTCGCCGTCAATCATGCTGATGGCGTTATCAAGACCTTTGTTCAAGCCGCGTAACGCACTTGTTTCCAGGGAAGGTTTGAGTTTTTTCAGGATAAACCAGGGGATCAACCAACTGATTACGATTAACAGGCTGCTATGAATCGCAAAATCGACACCAAGATAATGTTCGTGGGTGCTATTGCTTTCATAGTAGCCTATAAATACCTGATAACCCACCCAACTGATTGCCGCCAGCGGTAAAAAGATTTCACAAAACCTGACGAATTTCAGGAAAGCGCGATGCAGCACATTACCGGGATTGGCAAGAGCTTGCCTGACATGTAATTCAGTTTGGGCGTGGACGATTTTGGCGGCTTTGTTACGTATAGCAGGTAGCTGACTTTTCAGCGGTGTAGTCGGTAAACCCAGTTGATCGACGTTGACGATAAACTGATCCAAAGCATCACCAAATCGGGCTTGTGCCCAGTCGTCCCATAAGGCGTTGGTGGTTTGATCACTTGAGCTGCCCGAAAGGGAAATCAGGTCGGCGGCATGATCGGCATAGTAAGCGGCTAATTTTTGGATAGGCCAGACGAAACCTTGTTGCAACTGGGTTGTCGTGATTCGCCATTGCTTTTGCCAGATGTCCTCGGCTTTTTTAAAGGTGCTGGGTGAACCCAATAGCTGCAAACTGGCCTGAAGTTTTTGTTTTAATTCCGCCTTACGGATCTGCGTACCTCGTTGTTCCAGCTCTGCGACTACACGCTGGTTTGACAACGATAAAATCGTTGATTCCAGCTTGGCGAATTCATCTGGGTAAGTGGTTTCACCGCAAACGGTTTTAAAGATAATTGGTTCGACAAAACCGGCTTGACCCAGTTGTAACTTAAAGTCTTCATATTGTGTTTGTTGACCTCTATCCCATTGGTTAAGGACAAATAACCAAGCATGCCGATGGCCTTCCGACAACAATAACTTCCAGGCTTTTTCATCCCGGTAACGTTCCGGGCTGACTACATAAATCAACACGTCGATATGCGGTAGCCACTCGAACACAAGGGCTTTATTGCTTTGTTCGGTGCTGTCAAAGTCTGGCATGTCAATCCAGACGATATTTTTTTTAGCTTCGTCATCGTGCTGGGCAACCCTTACTTTTTCAACAGGCATTTTTTCGGGCAAATTGTGTATCGCCACGCTCTGATGATGAAAAAGTGTGACTTCCCGTGAGGTGGGACGTTCCATGCCTGATTTGGCAATGGCTTTTCCTGCCAGCCGGTTAAGCAATGAACTTTTGCCCACGCCGGTGCCGCCCATAAACGCAACAATCAGCGGCCTTGCACCATTGTGGTTAAACAGCGCTTCTGGCGTCCTGATGTCAAATTCACTTAAGGTATGTGCCGCTTCGGGATTAAGCCAGCCAGCGGCCAGTGCTTGTTCAGACCAACGCTTTGTTTTTTCAACTAATTCAGAGTAATCGTAAGCCATGACGTTTTTCAATGAGTTGTGATTCAGCCTGTTGTAGCTGCTCAGGAGAAATATTAAAGTAAGTGACTGAGGATAATTGTCCGGCCAATTCAAGCAGTTTAACTTTCATGCTGCCGGTGAATAAATGCTGTTTGACAGCTGCCAATTGCCGCTGTTTGAGTTCCGCTTCCACTCGATTCATGTAACTGCCGATGGCACTTTCTGCCAAATATGAAGTAATCGTCAACATGGCGGGAGCAATTACCAAATCATGCATTCCGATACCGCCGGTATGAAGCGCCAAGGCAATCACGGCAGCATCGGCAGTGACCCGCGTTGCCCGTAAGCTGTTGAGTAGGGCAGGTTGCTCCTGAAGTTTTTTGTATAAATGTCCGGCGGTATTCTCGACTTCCTCTTGAAACGCCAAATGATAGGTTTGTGCGGACTGACTAAAATCCGCAAGAATGTCCGCCCGTTGTGTACGCAATAAACTGCTGAATTCTTTCCACCATTGGCTTTGCCGATTCAGCTCTGCTTGGTTCATCAGTTTGTCTGCCAGTTGAATAAGCACGTGTTCGGCAATTTGATTAAGCAAGGTGATTTCCTGACTGCTATCGGCGATATGCAAGCGTTTTCGTCCAATACTGATCATTTTCCTGATCGGCCAGGTCAGTATCCTGCGGGTGTTTGCCAGGAGTCCTGCCAATCCAGGAATCTCCAGTAAATTCAATAACTCAGCCAAAGCATGTTGGAAGGTTTCGTAATGATGTGGGTGGTTGAGATAGTCACGCTTATAACTGTCCAAGCCTTGTTGTATGGCTTGATCGACCAGCACTTGCCAATCTTTGAGCGAATTGTGTTCAGCCTGCACAGGTTCCAGCCAGGTTTGCCAATGCTGTTGTAGAAGGTCTTGCTCTAATCGGGGTTGTTTTTTGCGGTTAACATACCCGGCAATGCTATTTAATACAGCAGGATTTGGCCAGACCGGGATGCCGGTTTGTTTCTGGTAATATAAAGGTATAATTTCCGGGAACTCATCTTTCCTGACCTGTCGCCACTTTTGTTTTAAGGAGTTGAATAACAAGTCCTCCGAACCTTCGCTCAGTTTGTTCAGGCAAATAATGGTCGGTTGTTGCAGGACTTCTATGGCGGCCATGACATCCCAAACCGACTGGTCGGCATATTTTTCTTTGCTGACCACTAACAAAACCATATCGGCTAGGGCAACGGTACGAATAACGCCTTCGCGGTAATTGCTTGAGTCGATGGAATCAAAATCGGGCGTGTCCCAAAGTACGCTGTCGGGCAAGTAAGAGGAGTTGGTGGTGTTTTCGGTCAGGGAATAACAATCGTGCCGGTCTTTGGATAATTGGCTTTGCTGCATCTGCTGGAAGCGCCCGAAATACCATTGCAAGTCATTGCAAACTGATAGTGGTATGCCATCACAAAAGCCTTGCGGGTGCATGGTATAGCCCGCTAACGGGCTTACACTGGCGACACTGCTGTTCAGCAAGACATTCACTAGGGTGCTTTTACCGGCTTGGGTTGGCCCAACTACCGCTATTTGCAAAGGATATTCCGGCGTTGAATTAAGCAGCTTGCCTTTACGGAGGAAGGCTTCCGCCAGAATCAATTGATCAATTCGGTGTTGATACTGTGATTTATTTGACTCATCGTTCAGTTGGCTTAATACTGACTGGTAGCGCTGTTTTAGTAATTGTATAAATTCCAGCATATTGATGTTGCTTAAGTTTATAATTGATTTTTTACGTCGTTTAGGGCTATAGCTTTAAATCCTTATGCGCGGCCTTGAGGTTTTGGGCTGTAAATAACGCAGATAGAACATATAATAACAGTAATAATAACCATGAATACCAATCATGGATAGATACATCACCGGAGGATACACGATGAGAAGATTTTCTTTGTTTTTATTTATTAGCTTATGTTTGGCGCTGACCGCATGCGGTAAAGGCCAAATTAACGGTCATACCACTAAAACCGCCTACAGGTCAGTCAAACTCCTCAAAGAACAAGTCCCGCCTGATAACCGTGTTGAGTTTGAGGTTTCGTTCTGGACGCTTCGTGATGCCCATCCCTCTGATGAAGAATTTCTGGATACCGTCGATGGCAAAACGCCTTTTGAAATTATCGATATGGCAAAAGTGGTTTACCAAGAGCGTAAAAATACCGGTTTTAAAGGTTACGAAAAATACAATAGCTGGGAAGAGATGATTGCAAAGTTTGATAAAGAACGGATTGACCAGGAAAAGCAAAAAGGCAGTACCAAGCGTGAAACCACACGGAGAAATGGGACGATTCTTTATAACTTACAAGTTCCTAACCGGTAAGGCTTTCTGCTTCGACAATAATGTTACAAACTGGCTAGCTTCCAGAATAGTCAGCTCCATCACCTGAATTAATTGAGAAATATCAATACCTATCTCAATGAATTCATGGTGGAGGGCAGACGAAATAGCCCGTGAATTCAGGTTATGTTTGAGGTATAACACTTGGTCTTTGAATGCTGCCAGCACCGGTTGAATCCGTGCTTCAGCTAGTCGCATAGTTTTCATTAAGCGCACATAATTCTGCTTGGCTTCTTTAAGTTGCTTCTTGCTGTTATTCCGCAAGCTACGATCAGCGTACTCATTCAATTCCGTTTCCCATTCTGCAAACAAAGCTTGGCTAACTTCCTCAATGGCGCGTATCCGGTCGCTTACCGAGTCTGATTTAGCCCGGCAAAACTGGTACTGCCGATTAAGCAAGTTGTATTTATGCTCCAGCGACGACTCATTCACATTCACTAACGCCCTGAATTTCCCCAACGCATCCTCAAATTCGTTTCGGGTTGCTTGAAGGCTGGTACAGGCTTGTTCGACCTGATAGACAACAATGTCACGTTTGTGTTCGCCGATGGATTCACGGGCGCTGTAATAAAAATTCCGAGCTATTTTGGTAAAAAAACTACCAATGAAGCCAAACACTGTTTTCGTCAAGCCAGATGATTGGGATTTAGTGCCAGGATAAGAAGTCTTTTGCATAAATTATTTTTAATTGGAAAGAAGACCCTGTTATAAAGTCATGGAACCCTTCATCGACAATCTTTTGTTCGATAAGCTTATACATGTTGAAATCGACATCGATTTTAACAGACTTGACCACGATTAGTTCATCGGCACCCAAGGTTTTCGCTAACCATGCAGATAGGCTGTCAGAGGTAATGTCCCAAGTTGAGGCAATACCGGCATTATCAAGTTCGGTAATATCAGGCGACCAGATTAGTGTGCTATTTTCGCCGAGTTGCTGGCCAATATTGGCAATTGTGTGGGTGATTAAAAAGTCCGGTTTACGCGCGTTAAATACCAAAGCCATTTGCTGCATGGCAAGAAGTGCCATCTGGTGTGCGGTTCTATCATCAAAGTGCCATTGTTGTTGCGCGAGCCTGACTCGATCGGCAAATACACCGCCGCCAGGTACGACTATGACTTTTTTATGTTGAAAGATCCGGGCAATGTGGTCTAAACAGCTTTGCAATGTATCGGTTTGTAACAGGCTGCCGCCCAGCTTGATGACGATCATCCCGTACGTAGCCTATCCAGCAATTTTAATAAGGCCGTCGCCTTGTCAAAACACTCCTGGTATTCCTCTTCAACGTTGGAATCATTGACAATACCGCCACCTGCCCAAAAACGAATAGTGCCCTTGGAATGCACTAAGGTTCTAATAGCAATATTGCTGTCCATGTTGCCGTCAAACCCCATATAACCGATAGCGCCGCAGTAAACACCGCGTCGGCTCAGTTCAAGTTCTTCGATGATTTCCATCGCACGGATTTTAGGTGCGCCGGTTATTGAGCCACCGGGAAAACAGCTTTTTAACAAATCCAAGGCATGTTTGCCATGTGCCAAAACGCCCGTTACCGTACTTACCAAATGATGCACGGTGGCATAACTTTCTACAGCAAACAGGGTCGGTACTTTAACTGAGCCTGTTGTGCAGGTTTTACTCAAATCGTTACGCAGTAAATCGACGATCATTAAGTTTTCGGCTCTATCTTTTGCGCTATTACGAAGTTGATCAATCTGGAGCCAGTCTGAAGCAGGGTAGGCTTTTCTCGGCCTTGTACCTTTGATGGGCTTGGTTTCCACCGCACCCTGTGCCACTTTTAAAAAGCGTTCCGGCGATGAGCTTAATATTTGTGCATCTGGAAAGTTAAGATAAGCACTGAACGGTGCCGCATTTATTTTTCTCAACAACTGGTAGGCCGTCCAGGGATTACCTTCGCAATCGGCAACAAACCGCTGGCTTAGGTTGACCTGATAACAATCGCCTTCCTTAAGATAATGTTTGATGCGTTGAAAAGCGCGGGTGTAAGTCGCCTTGTCCATATTGGCTTTGACGGCACTCGTCACCCTAAATGGCGTGCTGTCAGTGTGGGTAGGTAGCTGGCTGAACATCCCCAGCAACTGTTGCCAGCGGCATTCATCACAATCATAGCCTACCAAAAAACTTTGTTGCTGCTGATGGTCTACTATCACCGCCCAGTTATAAATGCCGACCATCATTTCAGGAATACCTTCAGCGTCCTCAGCTATCTCAGGCAGATTTTCCAAGCGACGCGCAAGGTCATAAGCAAAATAACCGATTGCACCGCCATTAAAGGGTAGGGGAGTTATTTGCGATTTAGTTGTGTCAGTAAGTAACTCCCGCTGGACGAGATCAAACGGATCTTCACTCGAATGGGTTACCAAACCATTACGGCTAATCCGGGTAATATCGCCATGTGTCACCAAGGTTGTCACCGGTTCGGCAGCGATGATGTCAAATCTGCCTTGATCGCTATGAGGATAGCCGCTATCGATAAAAGCCGCCCAGGCTTGATCGGCGATGGCGCTGAATAATGCCGCACTATCAGGAAAATAGGGCAGTGATGAAATAAGTTGCTTGCTTTGCACGCTATAAATTCGGCTAATTAAGACGCAATACTGGGTTGGAAAGGAAGTGGTTATGATGCCACAAGCAAAAGCGCTCGTGTGCAATTTCTCAGGTTTGGCACTGGGTTGTTCATATAAAAAGAGCAAATTGACGGGACAACGCAGCCAAATTCCCAAACAGACCAGCAAACCAAGAAAAAGCCGAACAAAATGCCCACCAAACGCAAGTCTGGGGGCATCAAGTTGCACCCTCAGAAGGCACCTTTAAACATCAAAACGCGCCCAGAAAAGTGCGAGGGAAATCGCCTGAAAACCATAAAAACCAATGCTTGGTAAGAGATGGGCGATAAAAGAATCTACTTCCCACTCCGAGAAATGAGCGGCAGACGTGCATGAGGTAAGCTGGAAAAAATGGAGTCCAAAGTTTCGATAAAATGATAAGAAACGGAGGGCAATCGCAACGATGTGACTACCCGCGCAAAAAGGAGGTTAAAAAAGCCAGTTTAATAGATTTAAAATGATTTTTTGCGTAACAAACTCCTTAGTAAATGAGAAAAATTAATTATATTACAATATGTTACAACATTTAGTCAGTTTACGAGTTTGATACCACTTCGTCTGTAGGATACTTAAAAACTAAAATTGAAAAAAGTGAATATTTCACATTGAAGGAGTACACGGAAGCGTAACGCGAGTGGAGCGGTGTACGACGACCCCCGCGTAGCCGTAGGGCCGGGCGTGTTGACGGAGTTGGAGCGTGAGCGGAAGCGTAGTCAACATGCAAGGCCATCCGACACGGCGTCAAGTCATTTGGGCAGTCGTGATGCACAGCGTACCGAAGGGGAGTTGTGCATCGTGACGAACCGAGGACGAACGCGGGCAGCCGAAGGCATTAATCGCCACGTGATTTTTCGCCGCTAAAATCGGATGGATCCCATTTTAGCTTTCGCGAAAAATAGTGGCGCGCTTAATTTTGTGCAATATTTTATTGAGTTACTAACGTTACGCAATAAATGACTACTTCTCGACATTGAAATAGGGTGGCATTTTATTGATGTACGCCATATACATCGCATCCGCCATCGACCACAACACATCCAATTTAAACTGCAATATCTTAATCATGCGGTCTTGCTGTTCGCTGGTTTTGTACCAATCTAAGGTAATTTCCAGACCGTGTTCGACATCGCGGCGGGCTTCGGTCAGGCGTTTGCGGAAGTAGGCGTAGCCGTCTTTGTCGATCCAGGGGTAATGTTCCGGCCAGTTGTTCAGTCGTTGTTGGTGTATTTTCGGGGCGAACAGTTCGGTCAATGACGAACTGGCGGCTTCGTGCCATTCGGCTTGGCGGGCGAAATTGACGTAAGCATCAACGGCAAAACGTACGCCGGGTAACACATGCTGTTCCGAGGTAATTTCTTCACGGCTTAAGCCGACTGCGATGCCCAATTGTATCCAGGCTTCGATGCCACCCGGGTCGCCGGGGTGTCCGTCGTGATCCATAATGCGTTGAATCCACTTGGCGCGGGTTTCGCGGTCGGGGCAGTTGGCGAGGATGTTGGCATCCTTGCGTGGAATGCTGACCTGGTAATAATAGCGGTTGGCCACCCAGCCTTGGATTTGTTCCTTGGTCAACTTACCTTCATTCATCAAGGTGTGGTAAGGATGATGGATGTGGTAATACTTTTCCATGCTACGCAATTGGGCTTCGAATTCGGTACGGGTCCAGGAATTTTGTTCAATTTTATTCATAAGTTATATTGATTCATTGCAATTCGTAGGTCACATTGCCGTGTGAGCGGCTATGTGACATTGCTTTTTGTCATTATGTAAGAAAACAATTGTCAGGTAGCGCAAGCGCAACCTGACCATACCTATTCTGTAATTCTGTAAGGCGGGTCGAGACCCGCCCGTGCTAGGTATTTTCGTTGACGAAATAGCAGTGGTTATCTAACCATTGGTGAATATTGAGAAGCCAGATTTGTATATAATTGGTTTAATTGTTTAAACATACGGTCAATTTCTACGGTTTTTTCGTATATTTCTTCATGAAGTTTTTCAAGGTCTTTTTTTGTCGCATATTTATCAGCTTGCTTAAGATTTTTAAGGATATCTTCCAATAGAACAGATACTGGACTGGGATCAGGCCCAGACGGAAAAACTGGATTATCTATGACATCATCCGGCCAAAGATACTTCTCAATTTTCCTTATCCTGTTATTAGTAGCAGCTACAAATTCATTAAATTCTTTCTCAATATCTTTCGTCATTTATTACAACCTCGCTTATTACGTTTTTTTGGTTTTAAATTACCAATAGAAGAATTGTTGTTATCTTCTTTCGAGTAGGTCTTATTAGGTTTTGTTGCCGTCTGTTGGACTTGAGTTAACTTAAGTTCAACTTGTTGCAATTGATTTGCTATCTTCAAAATATCAGTTTGATTTTTTTGAATCTGATTGTCATAAGCTTGAATTTTGTTGTTAAGTCCTGAGAAGGCGGAAGATACATTATTTAACTTATTTATCACACCATCAAGCTCTTGTTTGTCTTTATACGCAGCTATAAGGCTCAATATTGCCGCTATAACAAGGGGATAATATATACATCTATCAAAAATTTTTTTTCGTTTTATATAATTATCGAGTCTTTGCTTAAAATCGACATTGGAATTCTTTTCATCCCGGTGCTTACCTTTATTCCATTGGCTAAATCTATCATTAACTAAAACAGCGATCAAACCAATTGCTGTAGCAACAAACGTCATATAGCCCATAATATTATTCATCTCTTAAAGCCATAGGGTATGTTAATCAAAATTCGTTTTGGTCATAACCCGTAAGATGCGTCAAATGTAGGATGTGCCGAGGCACGAGGCGCATCGTTCGCGACTGATGCGCTTCACTTTGTTCAGCACATCCTACAATTGCCAGTATTTCTGCTGTCATAAAAACACCACATCTTCATAAATATCTTCAAAGGTTATGGCGGCAAGGTAATCGCCGCAGGTTATTTCCAGGCTTTGCCCTGGTTCTAAAACTCCCGACTGCCAAGCGCCGATTTCATCACGCTGGAAATAATCGACTTTCTTTTGCTGCGAGTCGGCCAATAAATAATAGCGAAGGCTGGCTATCTCGGAATAAGTTTGCCATTTTTCATGGCGGTCAACGCGTTCGGTGCTGGGCGATTGCACTTCGGCAATGAAACAGGGTTGTTCTTTGTAAAATTCGGCATTGTCGGCTTTTTCGCATACCACCATCACATCGGGGTAGTAATAAATTCTGCCCTGGTCGGCGCGGCATTTCATGTCGCTGGCAAACACCCTGCATCCCGCACTTCGCATCGCTTGCCGTAGGAGAAGGAAGATATTGCCGGTAATTAAGTTATGTTTTTCACTCGCACCGGACATGGCATAGCAATCGCCGTCCACGAATTCGTTCTTGATTTCGCTGGTGGCTTCCAGCGTTAAATAATCTTGTTCGGTTAAGCGTTTTTTTTGCAGGACAGCAGACATAAGCAAACCTCAGAAGCTGCGCTTCGACAAGCTCAGCGCGAACGGATGTTTTGGTTGATAAATATCATAGCTTACAAATCGATTTCCATCCCATCATACGCCAGTTCAATCCCGGCTTGAAGCAGTTGCCGGTGCGGTGCGGAATCTTCATCCAAAATCGGGTTGCTGTTGTTGATATGGATCAATATTTTGCGGGCTTTGGGTACGCCATTTAAAACTTCGATCATGCCGCCTGTACCGGATTGAGGTAGGTGTCCCATTTCCGCCGCCGGTTTTTTACTTAAGCCCAGTTCGATCATTTCGTTTTCCGACCAGAACGTGCCGTCCACTAGGATGCAATCGGCATTCTGCATATTGGTTAGCACATGCGGTTCGATTTCGCCCAATCCCGGCGAATAAAACAGTTTTTTGCCGGTGGAAATTTGCTCGATAACCACGCCGATGTTATCGCCGTCATGCGGATCATGTCGGTGCGGTGAATAAGGCGGCGCTTTGCTTTTTAGTGCCTGGGTATAAAACCGTAAATCCTCAATGGCAGGAATGGTGAAACTGCCGCCGTCAATCGGCACGGGATGATGGTTTACCGTGCAGTAATGCGAGAGCATGTTGAACACCGGGAAACCTGTAGTCAAATCCTGCCTGACCATTTCGGTACAGTAAATATCTAAAGGCTTGCCTTCGCGTAACATCAGTAAGCCGGTAGTGTGGTCGATCTGGCTATCTATCAACAGCACGGCTTTGATGCCGGTGTCGCGTAAACCCTGTTTGGGCTGAATGGCGGGAAAGGCTTCCAGTTGGGCGCGGATATCCGGTGAGGCGTTGATGAGCAGCCAGTTTTCGTTGTCGCTGCTGACGGCGATGGAGGATTGGGTGCGGGTTTTGCCGTTCATTTCGCCGGAGCGAATACGCTTGCAGTTGTTGCAGTTACAGTTCCACTGCGGGAAGCCGCCACCTGCACCTGCGCCAAGTACTCTAATCTTCATGATTTTAAATATAGTTAAGCCAATACAGTGCCGAATGATAGAGGATTAGGACTTGCGAGGCAAAAAAAAAGGGGCTCAAAAGAACCCCTTTTTATTTCAACCAGTAATTGCTTAGCGGTTGTAGATGTACATGGTGACTTCAAAGCCAAAACGCAAATCCGTGTAGCTTGGTGTTTCCCATTTCATTGTAAAACCTCCAGAAGTTTTTAAATTTTTATACGCTAGCTTGATCAAGTAAGCGGTTGAAGTATACGACGAACTATTTCATTTCGCAACTGCAGATGTACGACCGGTCATAGTCGGCAAAGTTGCTTATGGGGAGTGCTTTATTTTTTGTTGGAAAAGAGTATCATCAAGATTGCCTATTCATTAACAATAAATCAAACAGACACGCGTTGGGGAGGAAGTATGGGCAGTGTAACAGGTCTTTTTTTAGCTATGATTTTAATTGGCGCAGCGGCTTTTGCGCCGTTAGGTTATTTCATTTATAAGTTTACGCAAAAAGATGGCAAGCCTTTTGGTGATACTGAACCGCACGGTGACAGTCCTTCGTTAGTCAACGATCTTGCCGAGAAAGCCATTGCTTTATTCAAAGGTAAACTTAATAAGCAGTAAGTGTTTAGGTAACTTCAAAAGGCAGATAAAAACATTTTTAATTGCCCATCAATACTTCTAAAAGCCCAATCTGCTAAAGTTTGCTGCAGCTTGGGCAGTTTGGGTTTCTTTTAAAGCGCATGGTTTTGATGGTCATTGTCAAGCCATCAATCAACAATAACCTACCTGTCAAAGCCTCTCCGGCATGGATAATCAGTTTTATAGATTCTAAGGCCTGAATGCTACCCACAATGCCAGTTATCGGCGCAATCACGCCATTGGTCGCGCAGTTTTGCAGTTCTTCACCCTCATCTTGATATAGGCAGTTGTAACAGGGGGCGTTTGTTCCTGACATAAAAACCGATACTTGACCTTCAAACCGGATTGCCGCACCGGAAACCAAAGGCTTACGGTAAGTTACGCAAGCCTTATTGATAGCAAACCGCGTCGTAAAATTATCGCTGCAATCAAGGATTACATCGGCTTTTTTGACTTCTATATCCAGTTCTTCACCCTGCAAACGTTGCTTGAAAGCAGTTACTTGTACGTCTGGATTTAATTGATTAAGCGTATTTTGGGTTGAAATAACTTTATCCAACCCCACATCGGAGGTGTGATGGGCAATTTGTCTTTGCAAATTGGATAAATCCACCTCGTCGTCATCACATATAGTTATATGACCGACACCAGCAGCAGCAAGATACATGGCAGCCGGAGATCCTAAACCTCCCGCACCAACGATTAAAGCGTTTGCAGCAAGCAGTTTGTGTTGGCCGCTAATGTCGCACTGGGGCAGCATAATCTGGCGGCTGTAACGTAAAAGCTGGTCGTCATTCATAGAAGGCTATTTGGGTTAGATGTCGTGGTAGATAATGCCAAAGAACTTGACAGACTGCAAAAGCTGTTTATTATTAGCACTCATTACTAGCGAGTGCTAATAACACAATTTTAACCCTGTTTAACCTCTAGGAGATATAGATGAATATTCGTCCGTTACACGACCGAGTAATCGTAAAACGCGTTGAAGAAGAAACCACAACAGCCGGTGGTATCGTATTACCCGGCTCTGCTGCAGAAAAACCAAGCCAAGGCAAAGTGCTGGCTGTTGGTAACGGTAAGCAACTGGATAACGGTCAAATCCGTGCTTTGGAAGTTAAGGTTGGCGATAAAGTGTTGTTCGGTAAATATTCCGGCAATGAAGTTAAAGTTGATGGCGAAGACCTGATCGTGATGCGCGAAGAAGACATCATGGGCATCTTGGGTTAATCCCCACTTACAATCAATTACTTATATTTTAGGAATAGAACATGGCAGCAAAAGACGTATTATTTGGTGATGACGCTCGTGTCCGTATGGCACGTGGTGTTAACATTTTGGCAAATGCAGTAAAAGTAACGTTGGGCCCTAAAGGCCGTAATGCAATTCTGGACAAAAGCTACGGCGCTCCTACCATCACTAAAGATGGTGTGTCCGTTGCAAAAGAAATCGAACTGAAAGACAAATTCGAAAACATGGGCGCACAGATGGTAAAGGAAGTCGCTTCCCATACGTCTGATGTTGCTGGTGACGGTACTACGACTGCAACTGTATTGGCGCAGTCGATCGTCAACGAAGGCTTGAAAGCCGTTGCCGCTGGCATGAACCCAATGGACTTAAAACGCGGTATTGATTTGGCAGTGACCAAAGCCGTTGAAGCCATCGTAGCATCAGCAGCACCTTGTGCTGATAACAAAGCCATCGCCCAAGTCGGTACAATTTCAGCAAACTCAGATGAATCAGTCGGTAAAATCATTGCTGAAGCAATGGAAAAAGTCGGCAAAGAAGGCGTTATCACGGTTGAAGAAGGTTCAGGCCTAGACAACCAACTGGATGTCGTTGAAGGTATGCAGTTTGACCGTGGCTATTTGTCGCCTTACTTCATCAACAAACAAGAAAACATGAGCGTCGAACTCGACGATCCTCTGATTTTGATCTACGAAAAGAAAATCTCCAACATCCGTGAAATGTTGCCAATCTTGGAAGCCGTTGCTAAATCTGGTCGTCCATTATTGATCGTTGCCGAAGACGTTGAAGGCGAAGCCTTGGCAACCCTGGTTGTCAACACTATCCGTGGTATCGTTAAGGTGGCAGCCGTTAAAGCACCTGGTTTTGGTGATCGTCGTAAAGCCATGTTAGAAGATATTGCCGTATTAACTGGCGGCACTGTCATCTCTGAAGAAGTTGGCCTGAGCTTAGAAAAAGCCGAGTTGAGCCAACTAGGTACAGCGAAACGTATACAAATTACCAAAGAAAACACCACTATCATTGATGGTGCTGGTTCTGAAGAACAAATCAAAGGCCGTGTAACTCAAATTCGTGCACAAGTTGAAGAAGCCACTTCTGACTATGACAAAGAAAAATTGCAAGAACGCTTAGCTAAATTGGCTGGCGGTGTTGCGGTTATCAAAGTCGGCGCGGCAACCGAAATCGAAATGAAAGAAAAGAAAGCCCGCGTAGAAGATGCACTGCATTCAACCCGCGCTGCGGTAGAAGAAGGCGTTGTTGCTGGCGGCGGTACGGCTTTAGTTCGTGCGTTGTCTGCTTTGGTTGGCCTTGAAGGCATCAACCATGACCAAACTGTCGGTGTAAACATTTTGCGCCGCGCGATGGAAGAGCCATTGCGTCAAATCGTTGCCAACGCAGGTGATGAGCCTTCAGTCGTGTTCAACGAAGTGCAAAAAGGCAAAGGTAACTTTGGTTACAATGCTGCAACTGGCGTATACGGCGACATGATCGAAATGGGTATCTTAGACCCAGCCAAAGTAACCCGCACCGCATTGCAAAATGCCGCTTCTGTTGCTGGTTTAATGTTGACTACCGAAGTGATGATCGCTGATGCGCCTAGCGATGATAAAGGTGGCCACGGCATGCCAGATATGGGTGGCATGGGTGGTATGGGCGGCATGATGTAATCTGCTGCTTTTATAGCCTACGCTGTAAAAACCTTAACCCGGTTGTTGCAAAACAACCGGGTTTTTTATTGCCTGTCGCTATGTCATATAGGGTTGTCATTCGGCAAAACCTCAGCGACATGGCAACAAACTTAGTGCTGTTAAGTTAAGCCGTTCGCTGAGCGAAGTCGAAGCGAATTGTTGGCTTCGGCTCCGCTCAGCCAACGGAAAATAGTGCTGGGAAGCACCTAACTTAACGGCATTAGCAACATACCCGTTCACGCAGGGTAGCCTGGATATAACATAGTGGAATCCGGGGTTTCGTGTTTTCGATGTTCCATCGGGTTTCCTGTATTTCGCTTTGCTGCATAAGGGCAAAGGGCAATAATACTGTTGACACCTCACTTGAGGGCACGAGTGCATTGCGGGTATTGAGATTCGAAATGCGTATATGCTTTCACACGCCCAGCACTGTGTCCCTTGGGTGCGAACGGCTCAAACATTACATGGCCGAATCAATAGTAGTTAACTTTGAATGAATTGGGGGTTGTTTATGTTATGGCAACCTTATAGCTATGCCACTAAAAGCATCGCCATCACCGGG
>JABFQX010000028.1 GCA_013141505.1 Methyloglobulus sp. | reverse complement strand
ACTCGTCCGGCAAGTCCCGCCACGGCGAACCCGTCCTGGCAACCCAAAGCACCGCCTCCACAAACAAGCGGTTATCCGCCGCCGTCTGGCCGCGGTCACTCTTTTTGCCAGGTAACATGTACTCAATTCTTTCCCATTGGTCGTCCCGCAATATCTTTCTTACCATTTGCCACCCTATTCAATTAGTTGGCATAATTATCTCATATTAATTGTCAACAGACCCTAGTAATGCTACTTTATCTGGGTCTCTGCCTTTTTTCTCGCTCGGTTTAGAGCCAGTTGTATTTGATAGTTTCTGAAATCCTCTTGAAGCTAAACTTCGGAAATATGATTCAATAAACGGTCTGTCATCCTTGCTGCGACGGCTTGAATAGCCTGATTCCGGCGAAATCAACTTAGAACCCACCACATCGTCCAAGACACTTTCGACATGTTTACAGGTTTCAGCAAGGGCACCGTCAACACTTGTTTCATCCCAACAAATGCCAACGAAATGATTGGAAAGGCCAGATGGCATTGCTGCACCGTCTATATAGGCTTCATCGCTAAATGTGATGTTTCTTCGCTGCCAAGGAGTAAGTGCATTTTTAATCGTACGCAGGACATCATCTTTAGAGACTTCCTTGGCCATACTTAAAAAGTACCCTAAGACAGCCCTTGAAACGATTTCTATTATTACAATAACCCAAACGCGATGAATTATTTTTGGATGATAGTCTCCATCTAGGGTCGGCATCATCACGCAAAACCTACCATCGATTTTATGGGCGTCCATCTCAACACGTTGAAAAATATTATTAACTGGGCGATCAACACCATCACCAGCAATAAATTTTTTTTCTATATCAGGGCCACCTAAAACTCTTACAGCTTGCTTAGGATTAGAATCTAAGACATGATTGATATATTTACATATTGTCATATATCCCATGCTCTCTGTATTAAACGGCCATTGGTTTTTTTGCTCGTAACCTAGTTTTCTCAATTGATCCAAAAACCATTTCCATTGTTTTTGCCGTGGTCTTTTTCCTTCACCAAGCTCGTGTTTTTGAAAGCTTCTTAAAATATACTTCTCAAAAGAAGTACGGAACTCTGGGTGTTGATTAAGAACCGATTGCAACACTCCTGCTGACCCATAGCCATATGCGTCAATATTGAATGGTTTAGTTCGATCATATGCCTTGATACGTAGGCTTGGAATTAAACCACGCCAGCCATAGATCAACCCGTCAGGATGTATCTGTAAGCATCGTTCGGTAATAAGTCTATAAACTTGCACTAGACACATGCCACAATTTGATCGTATTGTGTCGTCTGAACATCCGCTTAAATACATTTTGACTGCATTTTTGCGATTTAGATATTTGGAGCGAATTTTTTCAGAAAAGGCTCCCTCGTCGGGTGTAGGCCAATTCTCTACATCTTCAAGGGTAATATTGGAAAAACCCTTGATCTTTCGCCCCAAATTATTTTGAATATTTGGAAATAATGAGTCCGTTGCCATACGACACAGCCTCTCTTCAAGAAATCACTTAAGATGGAGTATAGACCTAATTTTTACACAGTATTAACAAAATTAGTTAAACCGTCATGCCGTTTACAAAATTAGTTAAAATAATTTAAACTAAATTCGTAAACAATTTTTATTAAGTGCTTGAAATTACGTTTGTTGAAAATTTACAGTTTTAATTTACTGAATGCTTAAGGTTGCTCTTGGTAATACCTTGAACAGGTTCTTAGATGGAAGAAAAACTAAACAACCACCAGCTAAAGGCAGAAGTAACCCCGCGCCTTTATGCCCTGTGGGTGCAGAAATGCCGCCTCCAATAGCGCTTTTTCAAGTCAGGGAAGCTCCCGGACAATTTCATCGAACTTCTGCCCTTGATGCGCCTCATGATTCCGCTCGGTGCTAGATTGGGCGGCGCGGACACCAAAACATGGACATGATCCTGGCTGGCAACCCCTTTCAGAATCCCAATTTCAAACGCCTCGCACGTCTGTCTAATCAGTCCCCTGACTTTCAGCCCAACGTCGCCTTTCAACGACTTGTGCCCAAGGGCATAAATAACGCTATTTCGTGACAAACACAAAATGATATTGAATCTTAAAAACCGTATGGCTGCCATAACGGTAATCCATAAGCCCTTCCCCTTTTCAGTCCAGGGCAATATCATACGTCAAAAAATCATAGATAAATCTGACCGCCTAAATGGTGAAATCCCTTGAAGCCAGCGTATCGGTTTGTTTTAGCCCATGCTTAAGCTGGATTTTACGGATGTTTTCCAGCAGTTCGTCATCGAGCAGATCAAGTTTATTGCCAATACCCAATTCGGATTGTTTGCCAAACAGATCTGATTGCGGGCCTTTCCTGATGGGTATCACCGTAAAATTGGTTTGCAGCATATCCTGGCCTTCAAAAATATCGGCCACGGCATTGATGGCATCACGCTGAAAGTCCAGGTCAAAAGTGAATTTTATTTTCATGATTGTTTTCCTTAAGCGTCCTTGAGGTTTTACCTGTTTTTTTTGTCCCGTATACCGGACAAAAATAGTCAGAGTATTTTTCTACCTTCAGCAATGTTTAACAATTCTGAAAATGCCAACGTTGCAGGTCGGCTGCCGCTTGCCTCTTGAATCACGCCCAAATATCCGGATTCCTTGATTTGCCGAATTAGCGGCAACAAGGTCTGTTTGGGAATATCGGTGCGTTTAACTAATTCGGTTGTTTGAAAAATTGGGCGGTCAAACAGTGCAGTGCATCAAGCATTTGAATTGAATATTGCGAATGCGTAATAGACACAAACCGTTGTTTCATTGACTCGTACAATGCCAGAATTTTGTGGACTTTTTTAGTGTTTTCAGTAGCCTGCACAGCAATAGCCTTTAGGAAAAAAGCGATTCAGGCATCCCAATCATTGGTTCGCGATATTTTCGCCAATCCTTCGTAATAGGCATCGCGGCTCTCTTCCAAGTACGCACTTAAATAAAACATCGGTGAAGCCAGCTTCTTTTTTATTGATTAGCAAGAATTTTCCGCCAAATATGGCATAAGCAATTCCCAGGGGTATACTGGTATCACCACTGCTCAGGAGGTGTGCCATGCCTATGAATCGCGTACAATTCCAACCCGGCTTATCGATG
>JABFQX010000041.1 GCA_013141505.1 Methyloglobulus sp. | reverse complement strand
TAGCGAGTAGCCTGGATGGAGCTTGCGGAATCCGGGCATTCATGGCTTCGATGCCCCGTATTCCGTTGCACTTCATACGGGCTACGCTTTTAAATCCGCATTTGAGAATGTTTTGGTTGTAATGGTATGGTGTTGTATCGGAGGAATCGAGTTGCGGGTGGGACGTGTTTTTTTACGGTGACGTTGCGCGACCGGTCTTCAGCGAGTAGCCTGGATGGAGCTTGCGGAATCCGGGGATTCGTGGCTTCGATGTCCCGTATTCCGTTGCACTTCATACGGGCTACGCATTTTTTACATTTACGAATGGTTGGTTTAACTGTAACGGAATCCGTGTTATTCGAAGGCATGGCGTTCCTGGTTTTCGATAATCTGCTTCGAGGACGCTACGCAATCCGGGCATTCCTGGCTTCGATGCCCCGTATTCCGCTGCGCTGCATACGGGCTACGTTTTTGGTACGCTTTTGAATCCGCATTTACAAATGTTTTGGTTGTAATGGTATGGTGTTGTATCGGAGGAATCGGGTTGCGGGCGGGACGTATTTTTTTACGGTGACGTTGCGTGACCGGTCTTCGGATAGGCTGGTACGGCATGTTGACGTGTTACGCGATGCATTTCGTGCGGTACGGATGGAACGGCCTTTTGCCATCGACGCTATTGTGATCCTGCCCGATCACCTGCACGCTATGTGGACTTTGCCCGATGGCGATGAGGATTATTCCGGGCGCTGGCGAGCCATCAAATCCCGTTTCACTCGGCAATTACGTGCTTCAGGGATGCCACTGGCCAGTGACAATCGCGGCGAATACCGGCTCTGGCAACGGCGGTTCTGGGAACACACCATCCGTGATGATCGCGATTATCGACATCATGTCGATTACATCCATTGGAATCCGGTGAAACATGGCTTGGTGATGCAAGTCGCAGACTGGCCTCATTCATCTTTCCACCGTTACGCTCGTCTCGGTCTACTCTCCGAAAACTGGGCTGCTGAGGTAAATGAAAATCGCGGCGAATACGGTGAGCTGTTTTGATGGGTTAAAGCCGAGCGTGGGACGATAAATTTTATTTTAAAAAACGTATCATTGAAAAACATCGAAATAAGCCACAGCCAGCATAAACTTGGTTAATATATCGTTTCTATGAAACCACTCTTTGATTCATTGAAACTTTATGAAACAAGCACCGCAATTATCAAGTTTAATCAGTAAAATTTCTGGGTTTTCAGCAGGTTTCGACAGCGAGATGCTGTCGTCAACAATTCTCGATTTGTATGAGTTCACCGGCCTTTATATCGTCGATAAAAATCAGCAAGTTCTGTACTGGAGTCTGGGCTTAGAGCAATTGACAGGCATTTCCAGCGCTGATGTTGAAGGCAAACAAAGTCGGCCAGAATTGATCATCAACAATAACAGCGAAGAACAAGCCACAGTTTCGGTATCCGGGGCAAATGGCATACTCGTCGAGCTGAAAAAAATCACCCGCGTGTTAACTGACAAATCCGGTGAATTTGCGGGGGGTATAGGGTTGCTTAACTTGCCTTCGGAAGCTGTAGCCAAGACAGTTTTACCAAAAACGTCAACGACAACCAAGCAGAATTTCCATGGCATCTTAAGCCGTTCGCCGGCTATGCAGGATGTTTTTCAGATTATTCAAAATGCGGCTGAAACCGAAGCCACCGTATTGGTCAGGGGTGAAAGCGGTTCAGGAAAGGAGCTGGTCGCTAATGCCATCCATACCTTGAGTACACGCAGTAACGCGCCTTTCTTGGCGATCAATTGTGCATCGTTGTCTAGTAATTTATTGGAAAGTGAGTTATTCGGTCATGCCCGTGGGGCGTTTACGGGGGCGATAAAAGACCACAGCGGCTTTTTTCAACGGGCTAATGGCGGAACATTATTTTTAGATGAAGTTGCAGAATTGCCGTTGGAATTGCAAGCTAAATTGCTGAGGGTATTGCAAGAAAAAAATTACATCCCTGTCGGCAGCGACCACACGATCAATACCGATGTGCGGATAGTGGCGGCAACGCATCGGTCGTTAAGGGAAGAAGTCAAAAACGGACGCTTCCGTGAAGACTTGATGTATCGGCTGCGGGTTGTGCCGATTTTTCTGCCGCCGCTTAGGGAGCGCAGGGAAGATATCAGCTTATTGATATGGCATTTTATTGGTCGTCATAACGACAAACGGGTTCGGATAATAGAAAAAATTGATCCCGCTGCGATGAAGGTCTTGCTGGATTATCGTTGGCCTGGCAATATTAGGGAATTGCATAATGTCGTGGAATACGCTTTTGCGGTGGGCAGGGGGTCAACCTTGCGCTTGTCGGAGTTGCCGCCAGAATTCAGTGAACCTCGCATCGAGGCCCTTAAGCCTGTGTACCGGCACAGCCCGTCGCGTGATCCTGATGATGAAATGGCGGCCATCCGCCAAGCCTTGGAGCAAAGTCAAGGTAAGGCAGGGGCTGCGGCGGATTTGCTGGGCATGAGCCGGGCTACTTTTTGGCGCAAGCGAAAGCTTTACGAATTATGATTCTTGCTTAACTGGCTGTTATGAAAGGAATATGTGAAATACACAATCAAGCCAATAACCAGCCAGACCACAAAACGCAGCCAGGTGAGGGCAGGCAAAAAAGCCATTAAAGCGCAGCAAGACACCATGCCCAGCACTGGGAACAAGGGACTGAACGGCGACCGGAACGGCCTTGGCATATCCGGTTGTTTGATACGTAAAATTATCACGCCAAGGCAGACCATTGCAAATGCCGCTAAGGTACCAATGTTGACAAGTTTCGCTAGTTCATTCAAGGGCATAAGTCCCGCTACCAGTGAGATAATAAACCCGCACAAGACAATAACGCGCACTGGGGTTTGGGTTGTTGGATTCACTTTACTGAAGAATGCGGACAATAAGCCATCACGCGACATGGCGAAGATTATGCGGGTAAGTCCGTAATAGAGTACCAGCATAACAGTAGTCAGCCCTGCAATAACACCGGTGGAAATCAGGGCGGATGCCCAGTTGAAGCCAATCAGCGTTAACGCATGGGCAACGGGGGAGGAGACATTAAGTTCCGAATAATGCACAACGCCCGTGAGCAGGCCGGCAACCAAGATATAAATGATGGTGCAAAAAGATAATGAGGTAATAATGCCAAACGGCAGATCCTTTTGCGGATCTTTGGCTTCCTCGGCCGCTGTCGATACGGCATCAAAACCGACATAAGCAAAAAACACCAATGAAGCGCCCGCAAACACGCCGGTGGTTTTGCCGTCAGGTAGGGTTTGAAACCAGCCGAAAGGCATAAACGGATGCCAATTTTCAGGATGGACGTTAAAACAGGCAATGGCGATAAAAATGCTGATCGTGATTAATTTAACGACCACCATCGCGTTATTGGCTTTGGCGCTTTGTTTTACCCCGAGAATCAACAAAAACATCAATAACAGCACGATAAGGCTGGCGGGTAGGTTGATAATGCCACCAAGTTCCGGGGCTTTAGTTAAAGCGACCGGAATGGGTAGGTCGATGGCGCTCAAGGCATTGCAAAAATAACCCGACCAACCGTTGGCTACGGCGGCTACGGATATGCCGTATTCCAGCAATAAATCCCAGCCGATAATAAAAGCGAACAATTCTCCGAATGCGGCATAGCTATAACCGTATGCGCTTCCGCAACCGCCAACAGCGGCGGACAATTCCGCATACGCCAAGGCGGCAAACGCACAGGCAAAGCCAGCAATGATGAAAGACAGCACCACAGCAGGCCCGGCTTGAGTGGCTGCGGCGATACCGGTCAATACAAAAATCCCTGTGCCGATAATCGCGCCTACGCCCAGAAAAGCCAGATCCCATGCTGACAGGCATCGTTTAAGGCTATGTTCGGATTCATCGTAAGGTTGAACGGGTTTGGTGCGGAATATTGGTAATGTCATAGTGTTAATATGGCTTGGTCAAAGTTTTTTACTGTAGTTAGATTATAGCCTTAGCTCCCTATTGAAAACATCTTTATAAATCGAGCGATTCCTTCTGGCTTTGTCAAAACAATACTTGGTTTTAATACCAATACAAAATGCCACTCATGTTTTATCTCTACCAAGACTAGGCATAGACTTAATACTAGCTGGGTTATAATTACATGAGATTGCTCTAGGTAGCGTGAACTCAGGTTTTAATGCAATACGTTATTGAAAAACCTGCTTATAAAGATTGCCTTATTGCATGTCTAGGTATTTTTTTCTAACAATAAAATCAACACAAGAGGTTTCAACACGATGAACATAATTAAAACGTTGGTCTATTTAACGGTAATCGGTTTTGCGTCTGCAAGCACAAGCGCTTACGCAGAAAACAATGAGCAAGTAAAAGCCGCTATTGAACAAACAGTGGCGAAGTTGGAACAAGCCGTAGCGGCTTTTGATAAAGGCGAAGATCCGAAAGTGATTGTTGACTTGGTCATAGAAGCTAAACAAGCCCAAAAATCATTTGCGACTTCAGATCCCAAGATTTCGATTAAAAAAGCGCAAGGCAGTAACAAGTTAGGTCAGGCAAGGACGGCCATTAACGATGGTGACCTGAAAAAAGGCGGCGAATTGATAAAAGAAGCGTTGGCTGGCTATAAAGAAGTAAAAGAAAGTTACAATTCAACACATTAATCTGTCGCGATTCCAGGAAATATTTTGGCTTAAGTCAGACAAGTGAGTTTCACTATGGAGGTCAATTATATCCTGCCAATGCCAGATATTGATGAAAGTCATTAGCCTAATGTCGCTTGGTTTTTTTCATTTTACATGTCAGAATTAAGTGGCTTTTTATTGCCTATAAATAATAATAACGGAGCTAGGATATGAGTAAAATTCTTAATGAAGTGTTATCAGCAAACAGAGACTACGTAAACAATTTTGGCGACAAAGGCTCGTTAGCCCTTCCGCCAGCAAGAAGTTTCGCGATATTGACGTGCATGGATGCCCGTTTGGATCCGGCCAAATATGCCGGTTTGTCAGAAGGTGACGCCCACGTTATCCGTAATGCCGGTGGCAGGGCCAGTGATGATGCGATCCGTTCGTTGGTGATTTCTTACAAACTGCTCGGCACAAAAGAGTGGTTTGTTATCCATCATACTAATTGCGGCATGGAGTTGTTCACCAATGAAATTATGAGCGATTTATTGGCAAGCAGTCTGAAAACGGCTTCAATTGATGAGAAAGGCTGGCATGATTGCTGTGAAGGCCCTGGTTGCACTGAGGGTAAATATATCAATTGGCTAACAATCAAGGAACAAGAGTCAAGTGTAACCGAAGATGTCTGCCGTATTAGATGTCATCCTTTGGTTCCAAGTGACATCCCTGTTTATGGTTATATTTATGACTGCTCAACAGGCAAATTAATCGAAGTGCCTGCTGCAACTCAAGCCGGTAAATGCTGCTAATTTAGCGCTTCCGCAGGTGTTTTAGGAATAGGTTGGACGTTTAAAATAGATGCTTTTTGGTGTTTCCTTTATATCTTGAACAGAGGTTCTAAGGAAATATTTTCAGCTTTTATTGTAAGGCAAGGACATGTTTAAACTGTCCTTGCCTTGCATCTTCAAGATACTACTTTTTAACTAGCTCTTTTATTGTGCTAATAATCCCGGCTGGGTCAATGCCTTGATGCGGGAATTGTTCCCACAAACCGCCACAACCTTCTTTATGGGTTGCAATATGTGCGAACTTCGGTGTTAACCCGCGTTCCAACAACCATGAGCCATAACGGCTTCCCAGGCCAGTTTTACGGTTGAAAGACTCAACCACTAACACCATTGGTGATTTGCCTACTTTTTGCAGTATGTCTTCGTCAATGGCGCTTAAAGTTGGTTTGTTGATCAAGCCGACATCAATGCCTTCTTTTTTCAAGCGCTCAACCGCATCTAAGGCACGGTACAAGGTTTCACCGAAAGCGATAACATAACCTGCTGTGCCTTCACGAATCACTTCGTCTTTACCGGGTACGAATTTATAGTCGCCGGCGAAGAACTCATTGCCTTTATCATCTAAGATAATCGGCGTTTTTGAACGGGTTGAGAACACAAAACGTAAGCCTGGATCAAAGAAAATCTTTTTTACCACGGCCTTCATTTGGTTAGGATCGGCAGGGAAATACAAGCCGGTGGCATAAGCATCATCCAAACCGTTGTCTGCGAACATGTTGTTCAAACCGAAATGGCAGGTGTTGTCGGCCATGTCGTCGATACCAGAATGTGAGAAATGGCTCAGTACGTTGGAGTTGTTCAAACGCGCCATGGTGATTTCTGACATCAGCATTTCCAAGAAGGCGCTGAAGGTGCCGAAAATACCTTGTTTTCCTGTTTCCATACCGAAACCAGCGGCAGCGGAGAAGTTGCCGCGTTCCATGATACCAGATGAAATGAAGCTTTCAGGATAGGCGGCATGGATTTTGTGTAAACCACAAGAGCCTTCCAAGTCAGAGTCGATAACGCGGACTTTTTCTTTACGTTCTGCTTCACTCATGCCGCTCATGGCTTCTACGACTGCATCGCCGAACACGTTACGGTTCGCATCCCACTTATCGCTGACACCCAAAAAGGTATCAGTCATTTTAGGGGCAACGACGCCTTTTAAGAATTCAACTGCGGCAGTGTGGCCGCGTGTTTCCAGATATTCCAATGCGACTTTTACGGAAACAACATCGTGACCATGGGTTGAGCCTTCCAGGCCAACAATGCCAGGGCACATTTTACGGTGGTTAATCACTGCAACCGGGCCTGGTGTATTGATGGCTTTGCAGATATTGGCATATAAGCTGTCCAGATCTTCGCCGTCGCCTTCCAATACGGTCAAACCGTGGCCTGCCAAGGTTTTTGCGGTGGAACAGCCGGTTAAGTATTTGGATGGGTGGCCTGCAATCGTGACATCGTTGTCATCGATAATCAATTTTACGTTCAAGCCTTGCGCGACAGCCAAACGTGCCGCTTCGGCATCATCACCTTCTTGTTGTGAACCATCGGAACCTAAGCAGAACAAGGTTTTGCTCGGATTAGCAATAGCTACACCGTTAACATAAGGCCACATGTGGCCCAAACGTCCTGAACTGAATTTAACGCCAGGGGTAAAGCCCAATTCAGGGTGGCCTGGCAGATGTGAATGTGCCGCACGGTATTGGGTGAGTTTTTCCGCAGGCATATCGCCATTCAGCACTGACATTAGGTATTGGGTCGCAACGCGGTGGCCGGCTTCGTCAAAGAAGGTGGGGATAAATTTATCGGAGCCACGGAACAGCGCATCCATAATCATAACTTCCGGCACGGTGTCGTATGGGCCGCCTGTATGTCCGCCCACGCCCCGCGCAGCGCCAGTCGATGTAAAAAATACAATCGCATCACGGCAAAGTTGGATGTTATGTTGGAGGTCAGCTTTTTGCTCGGCGGTCAGTTTGCTATTGCTGGCAACTAATTTGATACGTTTATAAGAGCCAAGGTCGATTGGAAAATTTGTCATGGTTTTTTCTCGTGTATTTAAAGATTGTTCGTAGTTATCTTTGTATAAAAAGCGACACAATGACAACTATCTTTTGTTTGATTGGCCGGGTCAAGACTTAAGAAATACCTACTTGATAACCCACTTCTTTCGCTGTCTATGTTCTCAAAATTACATGCTGCGGTAAAGTTTTTCTGTGTATTAATGCTGGTTTTGAAGGGGCATTTTGAAAATAAGCCTAATTTCAAGATATAAAAAAACCCTGGTCATCACTGACCAGGGTTTTTATTTTCTAATTAATGGGTAAAGATTAATTAGTTAGGCAGTGCAAACACGGTAAGTGTGCCGCCCAGTTTGGTGTATGAACTTAAACTTCTGTAAGCACCGACCGCACCCAAGCCTTCTGAGTTGGAGTCTTCTTTGCCGCTATCAAGACCGGCAGCAATACCGATACCTGCCCAGCCACCAATGCCTGATAGAACGCCAACATATTGTTTGCCGTTATATTTCCAGGTGTTAACGTTGCCTATGATGCCTGATGGGGTTTTGAATTTGTACAATTCTTTACCGGTTTTGGCATCAACCGCTTTCAGGTAGCCTTCCAATGTGCCATAGAACACAATGCCGCCAGCAGTTGCTACAGAACCTGACCAAACAGAGAACTGCTCTTTGTTAGACCAAGCAATTTTGCCGGTCTTAGCGTCATAAGCAGTGAATTGGCCTAAGTTGGTAGAACCATCGGGTTGACCGGTTAAAACGTCAGCGCCTGCTGGTCCCATCGTCAAAGTCGCACCTACATAAGGTTGGCCCGCTTTGTAATCAACCGCGAATGGTTCGTAGTCCATACACAAATGGTTGCCTGAGATGTAGAACAAGCCTGTTTGTGGCGAGTAAGATACGGGCTGTTGGTTTTTACTGCCTAACGCAGCAGGGCAAACGCCTTTGGTATTAGTATCTTCACCGTTTTGTTCGGTGGAGTATTTAGATACCACTTGCGGACGACCAGATTTCATATCGACATGGGTTGCCCAGTTAACGGATTTGTCGAATTTTTCTGCAACCAACAGTTCGCCTGTTTCACGATCTAAGGTATAGCCAAAACCGTTACGGTCGAAATGCACGATGGTTTTGTGCATCTTGCCGTTCACTTCTTGGTCAACCAATGGTACTTCGTTGATGCCGTCGAAATCCCATTCATCGTGGGGTGTCATTTGGTATACCCATTTGACTTCTCCGGTATCGGCATCACGCGCCCATAATGACATGGACCATTTGTTGTCACCAGGACGTTGCACTGGGTTCCAGGTTGAAGGGTTACCAGAACCGTAATAGACCAAGTTTAATTGTGGATCGTAGCTAGTCCAGCCCCAAGTAGTGCCACCACCAATTTTCCATTGGTCGCCTTTCCAAGTTTTGACACTTGAATCTGCGCCAACTGGAGTCACTTTACCGTTTTCCCAGGTAGTGGTTTTGCTTGGGTTAATCAATGTGTCGGAATCTGGCCCCATGCTGTAGCCTTTCCAAGCCAGCTTGCCTGTTCTCATGTTGTAAGCAGCCATAAAGCCACGTACGCCGAACTCACCGCCGGAAATACCGGTCAGGATGTTATCTTTTACCACTAAAGGTGCTGAGGTGTTGGTCATACCCAGTTTTGGATCGCCATTTTGAACGCTCCAGACCCGTTTGCCGGTCTTTGCATCCAAAGCGGTCAATACGGTATCAGATTGTTGCAAGAATATTTTGCCATCGCCATAAGCTAGACCACGGTTAACCGTGTCGCAACACATAACAGGAATAGTTACGTCAGCATCTTGAGTCGGCGTGTATTCCCAAATAGTTGATTGGGTTTTTTGATCGATTGCATACACGGTATTAGGGAAAGGTGTATGAATGTAAAGGATGTCATCAACGACCAGAGGGCCGCCTTCATGTCCACGTAAAACACCTGTTGAAAAAGACCAAGCCGGTTGCAGGCTTTTTACGTTGTCAGCAGTGATGTCAGACAGTTCGCTGTAGCGAGTACCGGCATAGTTACCACCCCACAATGCCCAGTTGGCTGGGTTCTTTGAAAGTTGTTCAACTCCGCTGTTTGCTGTCGATATTGCAGGCGCGGCAACCAATGCAGCTACACTCGATGCAAGCAGCCAGTTTTTAAGAGGCTTCTTCATATACTTTTCTCCTGATACCTTGTCGATTAGACAAAATATTGATTATGATTTTTAAGACTAATATTAGTTTTGGGGTGACCATTTATCTCTTCCTCGTGTACGGGAATTTTTCACGCCACGTACTAGATTAAATTTTTTGCCGGAAAAGTCAACATTTAATGTTGTGTCTAATTGTTGTTGCTGGGTCTTCGCTAAGGCGATATCGGCTTTTGCATGGTGTGAACCTGCTATAAGGTTTCTATTCGGTAGCCATTGTTATCCCAAACCAAGGTTTGACCGGACTCTTTTGTCCATGCCTCCAGCACGTGTCGTTGAGCGGTGTTTCCATTAATCATGAAGTTGTGAATATCTGGCTTGTGCGTGTGCCCATGAATCAGACGCAGACACTTATGTTCGAGCATCGTGCTGATGACGGTATCTTGATTAACGTCCATAATTTCCTGAGACTTCCGGCGCTTATGAAAATAGCTTCTCAGTCGATACCAGCGAGCCGCCAACAATCGGATAAACAATGGTTTTGTAAGCACACGTTGCCGCCATTCGGTCGTGCGTGATTTACTACGAAAGGCTTGGTAAGGCAGGTCATCGGTGCACAGTAAATCGCCGTGCATGAGTAAGGTCGGTTCCCCAAATAAGTCGATTACGACCGGATCGGGAATCATGATTACACCCGTATCAAGACAGAATTTTTCGCCTAACAGAAAATCACGATTGCCTAATTGCAAAGATACTTTCGTGCCTGATTCGGTAAGTCGTTTGAGACCTTCCCTGATTTTAGGATAAGGTGGGCTGGAGTCGTCATCACCCACCCAGGCATCAAAAAGATCGCCCAAGATATATAAAGCCGCGGCTTTGTGAGCACGGTGTTCCAAGAAAGCTAAAAAGCATCGGGTTATCTCCGGTTTGTCCCATGACAGGTGCAGGTCGGAAATAAATAGGATCTCTTTGGTCATGGGCAATGTAATACTATTGAAGGCTCAAGGCTCAAGGCTAAGGGCTCAAGGCTAAATAGTTATTTCGCCTTGAGCCCTTAGCCTGATTTTTTACTTAACGACTTCGGCTTTTTCGATAACGATATTGGTGTTGGGGACATCCTGAAAACCAGCCCGGTTGCCGGTCGCTTGTTTAGCCATTTCATCGACGATGTTCATGCCATCGACCACTTCGCCAAATACGGCATAACCCCATCCACTAGGCGTAGGCGAGGTGTGGTCAAGGAATGCGTTATCCTTAAAATTGATAAAAAATTGTGCGGTTGCTGAGTTAGGGTCGTTAGTTCTTGCCATTGCCAATGTGCCGCGTTTATTGCTTAAGCCATTGTCAGCTTCATTTTTAATCGCAGCATGAGTTTCTTTTTGTTTTAAAGCCGCATCAAAGCCGCCGCCTTGTGCCATAAATCCCTTGATGACGCGATGAAAAATAGTGCCGTTATAAAAGCCGTCATTGACGTAAGTTAAAAAATTACTGGAAGAAACGGGTGCTTTGGCAGTGTTCAGCTGTACAATAATTGTACCGAGTGAGGTGGTTAATTTTACTTTTGATGATGTTTCAGACATTTTTTTTTCCGTTGCGAATGATGATGTTGTAAAAAAGCACAACAAGAGTGACAGTATTAATGTACGCATAACTAAACTCCAGTGTAGATACAAACCAGCGATTTTATGTGTTTTTAGCTAGAAAGAGAAGCGTTAAAACGGATAGTTTGCCCAGTTTGTTAATAGTTCCCGTATCAAGTCATGACCAAATTCATAGGATTGAACCCATGATGTTAATAGAGAGTTTATCTTGAAAATTTATAATACCCTGACCCGCAAAAAAGAAATCTTCCAGCCACGTGTACCGGGCAAGGTTGGCATGTATGTGTGCGGTATGACCGTGTACGACTATTGCCACATCGGCCATGCTCGCGTGATGGTCGTGTTTGATACAGTGGTGCGTTATCTGCGACATAAACAATATGAAGTGACTTATGTCCGTAATATCACAGACATTGACGACAAAATTATCAATCGTGCCAATGAGAACGGCGAAGAGTTCACCGCATTAACGCAGCGTTTTATCGACGCAATGCACGAAGATGAACGCGCTTTATCTGTGTTGCCGCCGGACATTGAGCCGAAAGCAACCCAGTCTATCCCCGACATTATCGCCATGATAGAAGCCTTGATCAGTAAAGGTTTGGCTTACATCGGCAGAAACGGCGATGTGTTTTATGCCGTTACCAAATTTAATAACTACGGGCAATTGTCCGGAAAAAACTTGGCCGATCTCCAGGTTGGGGAACGTGTCGATGTCGATCTAGCCAAGAATAATCCACTGGACTTTGTGCTGTGGAAAATGGCAAAACCGGGCGAGCCTTCATGGGAATCGCCTTGGGGTGCAGGTCGGCCTGGCTGGCATATTGAATGTTCGGCGATGTCTACCTGCTGTCTAGGCAATCATTTCGACATCCACGGCGGCGGCATGGACTTACAATTTCCTCACCATGAAAATGAAATCGCCCAGTCCGAAGGTGCGACCGGGGAGAAGTTCGTCAACCTTTGGATGCACAACGGCTTCGTGCGCGTGGATAATGAAAAAATGTCCAAGTCGTTGGGGAATTTTTTTACCGTGCGGGAAGTGTTGAAACAATATCAACCGGAAGTTATCCGGTTTTTTATTTTACAAAGCCACTACCGCAGTCCGCTGAATTATTCTGATGAGCAATTGAATGATGCCAAGGCTGGCTTGACTCGACTTTATACCGCGTTACGTGATGTCGAAGTCATTGATGCCCCATTAGAATCAGACGACGATTATAAAAATCGTTTTGAAAAGGCAATGGACGATGATTTTAATACGCCTGTTGCAATGGCTGTTTTGTTTGATCTTGCAACTGAACTAAATAAGACTAAGCAATCAAAAGAAGTTGAAAGATCAAGGCAGTTAGCAAATTACCTAGTTGGTTTAGGAAGTTTGATGGGTGTTTTACAGAATGATCCTGACGCTTTTTTAAAAGGCAAGATTCATCATGAGGTTAAAGCCGAACTGGTAGGAGAAGGATCTGAAGTTTCTGGCACAGCTGAGCTAATTAGAGGAATCTCATGGATTGAGGAAAAAATACTGGATCGTTCAGAAGCCAAAAAATCCAAAAACTGGGCATTAGCAGACCAAATCCGCGACGAGCTCAAACGGCTAGGCGTAATTCTTGAAGACTCTCCAGGCGGCACAACCAGTTGGCGGCGTGAATAATCGTCAAAGTAAAATCTAACGCAGGTTGGGTGGCTACAGAGCCACGTATGGTGTGGTTGCCGAACTTGGGGTAACCGGATAACTGCGAAAAAATACCAAGTTTCTAACTCGATCAGCAATTATTAACAAACGCATAAGCTATGACCGAAATAAATAATAAATCCGTACAAAACTTTCTCGACGAACTCGCCAGCAAATCCGCCACGCCCGGCGGCGGGAGCGCCGCCGCATTGATGGGCGCACAAGGCGCTGCCTTGGTCAGCATGGTTTGCAATCTCACCATCGGCAAACCCAAGTTCGCCGAAGTCGAAGCCGAAATGCACGAGGTTTTAAGCAAAGCCGAAACCTTACGCGGCCAACTGACTAGCCTTATCCAGGCTGACATCGACGTGTTCAACCAACTCATGTCCAAGTACGCATTGCCAAAAGAATCCGACGATGAAAAAGCAATTCGTAGCGTGGCGATCCAGGGCGTTTTAAAAGACGCAACCGAAGTGCCGATGCAATGCGTCCGCGCTTGTGTAGAAGTCATCCGCTTAAGCAAAATTGCCGCCGAAAAAGGCAATCCTAGTGCAGTCAGCGATGCGGGTGCAGCGGTCATGGCAGCTTATGGCGCACTCAAAAGTTCTGCGTTGAATGTCTATATCAACGCAGGCAGCCTTAAGGACAAGGATTTTGTTGATGCAAAAATGGCCGATCTGGAGCAATGGACTCAAGGAGTCGAGCAAATAGTCGATAGTATTTACAAGACCGTTAAAGCAAGGCTTTAACACCATTGCTAATAGGTAATAAACGCATCATTCAACTGCCGCAGTATGATCAAGTTTAAAAATAGCGATAGCCTGGTTTTGTAATTATTTTCTTACGACAGAAAAAACAATTGACGGTTATCGCGCTCGCCGCTATCATACGCTGCTCTTTGAGGGCGGTTGGCAAATTCAACAAGTCGCATTTTAAAGATACAGTCGGGGTATAGCGCAGTCTGGTAGCGCGCCTGCTTTGGGAGCAGGATGTCGGGGGTTCGAATCCCTCTACCCCGACCAGCTTTGCGCTTGTAGCTCAGCTGGATAGAGCATCGGCCTTCTAAGCCGAGGGTCGCAGGTTCGAGTCCTGCCAAGCGTGCCATTTCATTTTTTTCACGTCTATGGTGGGCGTAGCTCAGTTGGTAGAGTCCAGGATTGTGATTCCTGTTGTCGCGGGTTCGAGCCCCGTCGCTCACCCCATTAAAATCATAGCTTATACTATTTTAAAGCAGATAATAATCCTACAGTGTAGGAAATTGTGTAGGATTAGCATCCTGCCCCGTAATTGTTTTTTGCATCTTTCTTGCTGCATTCGTATTTGCGGTCTTGTTCGTACCTTGTCCGGTCTACTTCATGCTCGTTCCATAGTTGGTCACGGCGGGTATTAATCACCTGTCTTTCGCGTTCCAGTTCCATTTCATAAGTGATACGGTCACGTTCCGCTGCCGCGATGGCTTGTTGCTTTTCCGCTTCGGCTTTTTGGTGGTTCACCCAGTATTGGTCACGCTGCCGCTCTTGGTCACGCATTTTCGCTTGCAATTCTTCGGATGGTATTTTTAGCTCTAACGGTGCGGATTCCGGGTTTTTGGCGCAGGGCGATGACTGGTATTTGGTCACGCCGTCAATGGTGCATTTGTAGGCTTGGGCTGTTGCGAGGGCTGGCATCAACAATAGTGCAGTCAATAGTACGTTTTTCATGGGTGTCTTCGATTATGTTTTTGTTATAACAAATAATAGGTGCTTTATAATGGCTTTAATTTTTTAGGGCGAGGTTGTTATGACCGTTTACGACAATGATTTTTACCAGTGGACGCAAGATCAGGCCGCGTTGTTAAGGCAGGGCGCTTTGGGCTTACTGGATATAAGCCATTTGATTGATGAGATTGAAAGTATGGGCAACAGCGAAAAGCGGGAACTGGAAAGCAGGCTCAGGCAATTGTTGTTGCATCTACTTGAATGGCAATACCAGCCAAGTTACCAAGGCCAGAGCTGGCTGTTGACCATTAAAGAACAGAGGTTGAAAGTCGCGCATGTGTTGCGGGACAATCCCAGCCTTAAGCACAAACTGCCGCTGGTGGCTAAAGATGCCTATGAATCCGCGCGGTTTGCCGCCGCGAAGGAAACCGGCATAGACCTAGATGCGTTCCCGGAAAGCTGCCCGTGGACGTTCGATCAATACATACACGACGAGTTTTTGCCGAATGGCTGAAAAACCCAAGAACGGCAGGCCGCGCTCGGACAACCCGAAGGTGTTCACCAGCCTGCGCCTGGATGCCGAGGTGGTGGCGCACTTTAAGGCCGGTGGCAAAGGTTGGCAAACACGGATTAATGATGCGCTTAAACAGTGCTTAGTGGCTAAGGCGGGTTGATATTTAACCGGCTATTCGGAATTTGGAATTCATCCGTGTTTCGACACAGTGTTTTTGCATTTTTTAATTTGTGGTCTGGCATCAATCCTCACTCGTCGGGTTAATCTGTTTTTCCAGCACATCATACACCTGCATCATGGTCAGGCTTTTATGGTGGGATTTATCCATTTTCTGCCCCGGTCGCCTTTGGTGTCCGAAACTGCTTTGCGCTTGATGTCGTGCAAGGTAAACGGTCTGTAGGTAATGCCTAGGCGCTTGCCATTGATTTATTGGCAGAATGATTTGCCTTTTAAAACTGACTTTTGGCAGGTGTTGTTCTTTACTTTATTAAATTAGTTGTAAGAATCTCTAGCGTTGTTTACAGTATTCAGGAGAATACTGTCGATGAACATGCACAAACGAATCCGCTTAACGCCGCTGGACCGTCAAGAGGTCTGGCGGCTGTACCAAACCCGCTGCTGGA
>JABFQX010000064.1 GCA_013141505.1 Methyloglobulus sp. | reverse complement strand
ATATTGTGGGCTTTTATAACAGCGCCAGGCGACATCCTGCCTTGGGAAATGTCGCACCCTTGGTTTATGAACAGCAATTTGCAGCAAAAGAACCGATTGATGTGTCCGAAATTATTTGACCACTACATAGCTTCTCATACGAACTTACTCCTATTTACGTTTGTTACTAAAGTAAAAAAATCTCTTCCAGAGAAACCCTGAAAGTATCAGACTTGCAATAATACGCCTAAAAAAAATAGCTACAAACCCGAGAAGCCTAACGCAAAGCTAACCGGGCGCGGCCCGAAACGGCTAAAAAATGAAACCGTATTATAACCGCGCTCCGGTTGAGCGCCATGTTAGGCTTGTTTGCAGTTGTAAGCTGCCACTATGACTTGTGTATGGCGTCAAATGCCAGATAGGTGATGAACCCAGCGACGGCGACAAGAACAATAGCTACGATAATAGTCATTTCTATAACTCCTCGAGAAGCGCGATTTTCTCTTCAATGCGTTTGTGAATGCTTTATCCAGCAAAATCAATTATGGATAAAGCTAATACAGCAGCGAAAACTAATAACCAATGAACCGACTGAAAATTTGAAATCAACCAACCAGTGAGGCTGATAATAGTAGCGGCCAGAATACCCAGCCAAAGTTTCAAATAAGCTATCTGTTTTTGGCGCGATCAAGTTTTGACATACGTTATTTTCCACTCTCAAAATATGTCAGTTAGTCTTCCATGTGTTATTTATGATGCTTAACGATCCGCACATAACAGGCTGTCCACGAAGCGTGGCGTAGTGGGCAGCCCGAATTGATGCTATAGTTTAGGCATTTTAGTGGGTAACGACGCGTCGCTTTTGCAGTTTATTAAGGTACATACACTGCACAGCGCCCATTCTGTTGCGCGGAACAAGAGCCAGTATCAGACGTAACGGTACAAGCTCCCGCCTGTCTAGCTACTGTCCGGTTTGTACAGGGACAAGTAGGATTTCCTAAACCTATCATATCTGCATAGACAGCGACTGTGCGTACAGCCGGGCCTCCCGGAGGGCCTGGATCTCCTTTTAGCCCCTGCGGGCCTTGCGTTCTTGCCGCACCGATCTTCTGACCGCCGACAAGAACATCACCGTTGTTGAAGACAGGAAAAGCCCCGGCCTGTCCCGCGCGTAGCAGGTCTCCACCACCAGTGTTTGGAATTCGCCACCGGCAGCCCCAGAAATTTTCGTGGTACCGAAGACACCAATCCACTTTTCGCTGTAGTCTGAAACACCTGTCCCTTTGAGCGATGGGTTAGGTTGCATAGGCATGATAGAGAAAAGATGCTCATGATTTGACACGGGTAACAATGAACGCACGAAGCCTTTTAGTCAAGAAGCGACCGACGGAAAAGGTTAATACAAAAGGAATGATGCCCAAGAGACCCGATATTCCGAGTGCGGTAGGAATTGCATTCAGTGGGTGATCGGAGAGAAAGGCAGCGACGGTGGTGTATAGAAAAACCCAGCAAGAGAACCAAATGAAGAGGCCGAACTTATTCCAGCCGGTGTTGGGAGAAAACATTCCGGTGATTACTCCACCGACTAGACCCGCTGAGAAAGGAGTGAAGGCAAAAGCAGCAAGCCCTGTTGTCTGTGCGTACGCAGGGAGGGCGAAGCAAAGCGCAACTGCTTTCAACCTAACGCCTGTATAACAGGCAATTAAACGCATAGCGAAGCGGTGCTTTTAATTGTCCGAGTTAATGCGATTGTTATACGCTGCAGCCATTGCCATAGCTCTATAATTTAAAACTTCTATTGGCTTACCTATTACGCGGCTAAAAATATTTTTCCAAAAATGAGAATATTTATTTTCAACTATAATATGGATTACAGAAGCAACTGATAAAACAATCAATACAGTTAATAAATAAATAAGCACTTTATTATCTTCATTTGCAAATTGTGAAATAAACATATATCCAAAATGTGCATGAATGAGATAAATCGGATAAGTAAGACCTCCTAGTAGTCTAGAACCACGCAAATTTAAATTGGAGCCAACTTTGGAATTAGATAATATAAAAAATATAAAAAATATTGCCACTATACATCCAATGGTTACTTCAGAATAAAAAATGCCTTTAGCCTCTGAAAGGTCTGGGGCTTTACCTGCGGAAAAAGAAATGCATAAATATACGGCTAGTAGCAATGAAGGGTAATGAAGTATATTTTTTCTATCTTTCATCATTGCTAATATTGCGCCTGCTGAGAAATAACAAAAATAACTCCCTAGATATGGCAAATAGTCTTTCTCATAATAAATGGCTATTGCAATAAGAAATGGCCACAATAAAAATATAATATCTAATATTTTTTGTGCTCCAATAAATAGCAAACCGAAAACTAAAATATAAAATTTTAGCTCATAAAGGAGTGTCCAATATGCTCCATCCACAAAACCTCTTCCAAATACCGGGGGTACCATAGTGAAATTAGCTAAAATTAAAGACGGATAAACCGCCATTTGTTTACCTCCCCAAAATATAGCAAAAGATGATGTAAAAATAATGGCTGCCCAGAAAGCAGGATAAAGACGTACAGCCCTAGAAACAGCAAATTGGCTGGCAGTTCGATTTTTGGCAGAAAAGAATATTACATAACCACTAATCATAAAAAAGAACTCTACTCCCAAGTAGCCATATTTCACTAAATCAATAATTTCTGGGATGTGGACTATGGAGGAAATTTTACCATTATGAATTCCATTGAAAAGATAGTGGAAAGCAACAACGCTAATGGCTGCAAAAAATCTTCCATAATCTAATAGCTGCATTCTTTTCATATAAATACTCTCAGGTTACAACTTTTTGCGTATAACGCAAAGCTAAGGGGCGCGCCGTGTAACGCGGATTAAAGAAGCCTGCAAGGCCGGGAAAACCACCAACCTTAAAAAGCGCCTGCGGTCGACGCCTCCCTTTGACTGACGTGTTAGGCTGAAATTTGGATTTACAAAACATAACCTCTTAAGCCCAAGAAGAAAAACCACACACTACTAACCGACAAAGTGGAAGAATTAAACCGCGAAATGTAATACGAGTTAAACACATATTAATCACTTTCGGAAGTTGAACCAACATTGAAAACATCAGTAACTGGGATGTCCATGTACAATTTTGGGAATTGTTAAAATAATATAGTTTTCCCGTTATTCCAATAAGCCATGAACAGCTTAACCGAGCATTCAAGCATGTCTTGGCTTTTGCTGTAACATTTGGTTTTCCGTTTCAACCGTGCCAAGCTGTG
>JABFQX010000030.1 GCA_013141505.1 Methyloglobulus sp. | reverse complement strand
CCGATGCCTGGATTTTGACGCCATCAATGACCTGCTCCTTGCGCGCTTCGGGGCCAATAAAGTTGGAACACACATCTTCCACCGGCCCCAACTCAACTTTGGCCGAGGGCGGTAAATCGGTCGATGCAAAACTTACATGATTGAAAAGTGATAACAGGACAACTCCCAAAAAAGTAACGGGAAGTTTCAGTTGTGTGTGTTTGCCTCGAAAAATCATAGTATTTAGCCTGAGTAATACCGGAAAAGGTAAGCGATAAACTATCTCTCCGGGTATTTTATCCGAATATCAATAATATGAAAGCCCATACTTACTTAGTTTGAAGAAGTTGAATATGCCGTAGTTAGTTTGGGTATTTCGGCATTCACAAATTTATATAGCTATGTTAATTTTCAAGTGGACCGGACTGACTTTTTAAAGGGAGACCTTTTCTGAAATACGGTGGTATTAATTTTTAACCGAATTTAGGGCTTCAAAAAGATTATTTACACTGACAATGAAGCTCTTCACTGGGTTTTTTTGTATATAGCTTTGACACAACCCCATATCTCGTGTTAAAAATTACCTCGTTGAAAATACTTCGACAACTTACTCACAACATTTGTTGAGTTACCCCCCTCCATAAGAAGGGGTTAAATAAATATTAATAACTATAGAGGATTTTAAAATGGCTGATGCACAAGAAAGAGATAACACCTGGATTTGGGTTGGTGTAGCGATCGCTTCTATCATTTTGTTGGTTGTATTGTTGAAGAAAGACGAAACCAAACATTTGGCAAGTGGCGCTGTAGCCGCTAGTAATGCTGAAGTTGATGCAAAATTATCAAAACAACATTCATTGAAAGGCGCGAACGATACTGCAAAGTAAAGTTCTGATGCATTTGTGCTGCCCTTCAGATTTGACTAACGAAGGGCAGTAATTTGCGTAACTATAGTCGTTATAGATATTCCGAGTTCAGTGATTTATTCCTTGTCTAAGTGTTGAAGACTTTTTAGTTCTTCTTCCATTAATTTTATCCTTTTGATCAAATCAGGTAATTTAGAAAGGGCTATTTGTTCTTTGTAGGCGGTTTTTTTATCTTTGGCTGGGCTGCCAAAATAGTGAGATCCTGCTGGTACATCACCTGCTACCCCAGAGCGTGCCATAACCACCGCCCCTTGTCCGATAGTGACATGATCGGCGATACCTGAACTACCCGCCAAGATGGCATAATCCTCGATATTGCAAGAACCGGATACCCCGGTTAGCCCACACATGATGACGTGCTTGCCGACTTTATTGTTGTGGCCGATTTGCACTAGATTGTCTATTTTGCTGCCCATACCAATAACGGTGCTTCCCAATGCGCCCCTGTCGATACAGGTGTTGGCACCGACTTCGACATTATCCCCGATAACCACATTACCTACCTGAGGTACTTTGATGTGAGCGCCATGCCTGAATTTGTAGCCGAAACCGTCAGCGCCAATAATCGCACCGGAATGGATAATGACGTTATCGCCAAGTACTGAATCGTCGTAAATGACGGCATAAGGATGAATTTGGCAGTTCCGGCCAATCTTTACGTTATTGCCGATATAAGCACCGGCGAGTATTTTCGTGCCGTCGCCAATCACGCTGTTTTCACCGATATTCACATAAGCGCCAATAAATATATCCTGACCTAATGTTACGGAACTATCAATAATCGACTGATCGGCGATTTGGTTGATATAGGTTTTTTTAGGATGCAGCAATTCAACCGCTTTTATGAAACTCATTTCCGGGTCGGCGCAGACGAGTAATGCCATGTGGTCGGGAACGGTTTCGGTGGGGGAATTCTCCCCGATAAAGCACGCCGTTGCGGCAGAGGCCTTCAGGTAGCGGGCATACTTCGCGTTGGTCAGTTGTGTTACTTGGCCTTGGTGGGCAGTGGTGATGTCTGCGGCGGCGTATACTGATGCTGAAGCATCACCACCCTGGCAACGGGCTTCGCACAATGCCGCGAGTTCTTTTAAGGTAATTGGCATAACGTCCTCAGTTATTACTTTTTTAGTAGTGTAACAAATATTTAGTCTGTGTTAATTCGGCATTCTTGTTGGCGTACTGAAATGACAAAATCCCTGTTGATTAAACGAACAGCGGATGTCGCGATCAAGTCTCCGATGTGCATTAACAGGCTTGGATTTGAGTTCGTGGCAAAATGGCTCAACTACGTAGCCAATGCCCGGACTTGCCGCCTTCTTTCTCCAATAAGCGAACGCATTGGATCACCATGCCACGATCCATGCTTTTGCACATATCGTAAATAGTGAGTAGGGCGACTTGTGTTGCGTTAAGCGCTTCCATTTCCACGCCGGTTTGACCTGTCGTTTTAACGGTCGCCTGACAGCGTACCCGGTTGTTATCCAGCTCTGGTTGTAGCTCGATTTCGACATGCGACAAAGCCAAAGGATGGCACAGCGGAATCAGTTCAGCGGTTTTTTTACAAGCCATGATGCCGGCGATTCGGGCAATTGCCATAACATCGCCTTTTTTGTGGCCAAGATCGGTAATCAACCTAAGCGTTTCTGGCTGCATTTCAATATAGCCTTCACTGACGGCTATCCGTTGCGATACCGGTTTATCACTGATGTCTACGATATGGGCTTCACCCGCTTGATTAAAATGTGGTGTCTGTGTCATTTATGGGTAGAATTATTGCTAACTACAGTTAGGGTCAACTGACTTGTTGTTTATTGTGTGGCTATGGGAATGTTTATGTCAATTAAAGTACGCTATTTTGCCAGTTTGGGTGAACGCATGGGGCGCTCAGAAAGTAACCTGGAGCTTGCTCAGGCAATGACAGTAGCCGATGTTTGGTACCACGATACGTCACAAATCATGCCTAATAACGTACTGGCAGCAGTCAATATGGAATATGCCGGATTGGCCGATGAAGTGAATGATGGTGATGAAGTCGCATTTTTTCCGCCGGTCACCGGAGGTTAAGATGAAGGTTAGCATTTGCTCACAAGCATTCAATCCTTGGCAAGCGTTACAAGATTATCAGCAGGATCTAAAGCCCGACGTTCAGTTTGGCGCGACCAGTATTTTTATAGGCACCATGAGGGATTATAACGACGGTGCCAGGGTATCCAGCATGACGCTGGAATACTATCCGGGAATGACCGAAAAACAATTGGAGAAAATCATCGCCCAAGCGGGTCAGCAGTGGCAGATTTTGGATGCGTACATTAGCCATCGAGTTGGAAAAATTCAGCCCGATGAAACCATCGTACTGGTCGCCGTTTGGGCGGCGCACCGTGGCGATGCGTTTGATGCCTGCCGATTTATCATGGAAGCCCTCAAATCAACCGCGCCATTCTGGAAAAACGAAAAACTGGCATCAGGTGAAACCCGGTGGGTAGCAAGCAACTCCGGCGGTTATCAGAAAGGCTAGCTGACACTGAGCGTTTTTATCAGATTTTCTTGGAGTACGAACAATCGGTGTCAGCCCATCTTTCCCAACCACCATCAACAATAGTTTTCTCAAGATCCGAATTTTAACAATTTATCCCTTTTCGGTCGCTTGAATTATAGCCAACTTAATGCTACGGTTATAACGGAGTAAACGGGAAAGCAGAGTGATAATTCCTCGTTCTCCGTTCTCCGTTCTCCGTTCTCCGTTCTCCGTTCTCCGTTCTCCGTTCTCCGTTCTCCGTTCTCCGTTTAGGCTAGTTGTTTAATCCCACATTCAACTGGATTGGATTAAGGATAAACATTACTTTTTTAATTTTATAAGGAAAATTTATGCCAGCAATACGAAAAATAATGAGTAAATACATTAAATCGGCTTCTTTCTCATTGGCAATGACAACTTCGTTAGCCAATGCGGCAGGTTTGGTAAGCGATACTTATGATTCTATGGCTCTATTTAATCCTCCGGTTGGACACCGTGTGGATGAACCGGAGGTTCTTCCTTACCCAGGGGATTATAGGAATATAGACATAATTCGAAGCGCGATTGGAATGGGCATACCAAGGGGAAACGCAACTTTTGGGTATTGGTCTCCTGTAAATGCAACTTATAAAACCAGTGCCGCATGGAATTACGTGTCGCCTTGGTTTGTGATTTACCCAGGTGCTAATCATGATAAAACTTGTGTTTCAAATGCGAGTGTCAAAGTCAGCGGTATCGGGTTATATGTATTAAGTAGATCGACTCAAACATGGGGCTAAGGCGCTATCACGAATAACTCTAATGGCAATTCTGAATGGGCAGGTAATATAAATTTGGACTATTCGAATTTAGGTCTCGGTATAGGCGCTGGCCCTTATACTCTAGCCAAAGATAGTTCAAATAATTGGTTGGCCATTCACGGCGGAACCAGTGACGTTGTTGTGAATGGCGCTGATGTTGCTGGCATTTTCGGCAAATTAACTGCCCAGCTTCAACCTAGTGGCCTGTCATTTAATCCCCAATGTGCCGATATTCTGGTTGCGGTCGCAGCGGATTATTATAAAGATGAAGTGCCCGGGCATCCGGTGACTTGGTGCGATTCCACTAAAGCCAATAGTACGACAGACAATATAACTTATATAGATCCTAATGATTCGTCTAAGAATATTTATTGCCCTCATTATGCTCATGTTGCCGCACGTAGCCGATTAATGAAAGTACCCAATGCCGGTTCCGCGCCATCGCCCAGAACAATTTACTTTGCCACCTTTGATCCACCTGGAAACCTTAGCACGGAAATGCCTGTGTGTTCTCCAAGCGTTACAACCCATTGTTATAGCGGTACGCTTGCTAGAACAATTAGCCTAACCGATTTTAATAATAATCCGCCACCGTCGGCTAATCTTTTAATTAATGCGGGTTTTGAAAATAGCACTACTACTAACTGGTGGTGCTATGTTGTTGGTAGCCCGAATTCCTGCGTTGGAACTAGTGTTACTTCACCAAATATAAAATCAGGCTTAAAGGCATTAAAAGTATCTGGGCGAAACTCTGTGAATTCGGGTATTCATCAGTATTTAACGGCTCAAATAACGGCGAATGGATCAGGGCGGTATAAAGTAAGTGCCTGGATTAAATCGACAGCAGTTACTGGGTTTGCAACTATTACGTTACATTATAAAGATGGCCTAGGAGACCACTACCCTGCGATTACGCCATACTACACCACCATAAATAATGCGACCTTTACCAAGGTCACTGGGGATGTTAATGTCAGCGTGAGCGGTACCCTAATTTCTGCCGATCTTTTTATTCTAGTGCAGAGCGATACCGCAGACTTTTACGTTGATGACGCGTGGGTACACAAGAAAAAATGTGACGGTGTATTTACATGCCCTTAGGTTGATGGGGGGATAAACTTTTAATACGCTGATAAACGACTTGTTTGATAGCGTTAAAACACTACCCCACTTTTGCCGCTTGTCGGTGTCACGTCAAACAAGCGGCAAAAGTTACAGGTAGACTAGGTCGACACCTATCGTTTATTGGAAAGTAATACGTATACCCTGTTTAACTTTATTTGCACAGGTCAAAGTGGCAGCCCCGCTCAAGGAACTCAAGCAAGACAGTGCACTTTGGCTTGTCGCATTAAAGACTTCATCGGCAAAATAGGCGGTCTTGATGGTGCCGCCTTTTAAGTCAATCTGGCCATATTTGTCCATGAAAACCGCATACAAGGTTTTATTGATGGGGTTCCAACCTTGTATCGCCGATTTCGAAAATTGGTTGTTAGGGCTCCAGTATTGGTAGGTTGACCAATTGTAATAGCGGTTCCATACAGGCGTGCCGACAAGGTTTTCCCAGTTGGGGATGGCCCTGAGCAGCATCATGGCATTGGTATGCACCAATCTTCCCCAGCTATTTCTTAAATCAACTTGGGCTTGTCCATACCAGCCAAACCAGGAGCCTTGGCTGGCGCCGACCCCCGCAGCACTGTAATGTTGCATCATATAGGCTTCGCCAATGGCTCCGGTGTCATTAGGACTGCCAAGAAAAGCATATTTCCCGGCAACAGACATTTTGTTTGCCGGTATGTGGCCGCCGCTTGCATTCCAGAAAGCAGGAAGGCCATTCGCTGGATCGCTGCCATTGGTGGCTAAGTAGTGATAGGTGGGACTTGTATCTTCTATCGCAAAGCCGCCCGATTCAAAAAAGTAATGATCTAAACGGATGTAGCTGTTGGCATACCATTGTGCCGATTGGATATCGGCATAAGGTGACCAGATATTGCCGGTTACTTTAATGCGGCTGCCTAGCCTGCCATACATTGAACGGGCAGCATTGGTAATTTGATTAATGTAGTCAGTTTGGCCTTCTTTCCAGCTTGAATAGGAACCCCAACCACCATATTCTTTGTTTACGCAGTCTTGTTGGGTGCCGATAACGACATCCATAAACATCTGGTCATAGAAACCGGTTTTTAAAGAAGCAATGGTTTTTTGGACTAAATCCCAGACCACATAGCGGCTTTGCAAATTCCCGACAAAATAAATTTCATTGCTGGTCACCCAATCGGCCCGATACCTGTTCTTAAAGTCGTTAAGTGTCGAGTTTGGGCTGATATTCCAGTAATCAGCTGACTTGGCGCAGCCATAGCCGGCAAGGTAGCTTAAGGAAGGCCAATCGATTTTAAAATCCCTGCCAGCCATTTTAGAGCTGTCAATAATGCTGGCACCAGAATTATTGGCATAAACGAAATTGTATTTGCCCAGTGGCGCTGAATTGACGGGAAAGGAGATCGAAAGAGGTTCGGTGGCGACATTGTGGTTCATTATCCGTTTCAAACTATTGTACTTACTGGGTAATGAACCGTTCAAGTAGTATGAGGTCGCATCATAAGACATCGCCAATGCATGGTTGAGCATGGTCATGTAGCTGGGCGCGGAGGGCGAATAAGTATTGTAGTCAAAATTTTGTATCTGATGCTGATACATAAGGCTTTGATTGACCGATGTCGAAAAACTCGGTGCCTGGGCGATAGCTTGGGAAAAAGCCCCTGCCATTAACGCCAAAGCTACAACTAAGCGATACTTGGTATTGGTCATAAAAATGCCCCTTTATTTATTTAAGTTGTTGAAAAATATTGGAATAGCTGATTCTAGGTGCGAAGGATTAATTCTAGCTTAAGAATAAAGTGCATTTTTTGTAACCTTAACAGCATAAATTTTGCAAACCTAGCAAGCATAGGTGTTAAGGCTTATATAAGAAATAAAGAGAAGCGAAAATTTTTTATGGTTGTCCGTTTTTTTAAGGCGGATTTTGTTAAAACGGAATAGGGTTGGTCGGCAATTTGAAAGCGATCCCTTATTTATCGAAAGGACATTTCTGCCGATGTTGAAATAGAGTCGTAGAGATTATTGGTAGTGGGTAGACAAAAAGCGGTATTTCGCTACCGTTTTTAGGGTAAATAACTAATGTGCAGGCATGTGTTGATTTCATCTCTGATTTTTTCGTCATCCCAGCCGAGCGTTTTTGTTGTGATGTTAGCGAGATGCACGATTTCCTGTTCGCTTAGTTTTGCCAAGATGAGAAGAGGCAGGCGACGCCTGAGCAAATCGTCCAGGTGGACGACCATCTCATGCTCGGCGCAAAACACTAAATCTGCCATGATAAAAGGCAATTCTGGCCTGATGCGCTGGGCTAAGATCCGGTTGCTTTCGCATAAGCGGAAAATTTCATCGACCTTATTGCCATGTCTTCTGACCAGCCAGTCAGCCGTTTCCTTATCAATGCCGAAGGCTTGCGCCTTTAATATTGAAGATGCCAATAATGATTGGTAATCAGTGCCAGATAGCCAGGGAAATGGCTTGCCAAAGGTGCTGCATGGGATTTGCTTACCCAATTGTCCGCAGAGAGCATCGACTATCTGTGCCGCATCTTCTCTGGCGGATGTTAATTTGCCGCCAATCGAAGAGAGTAAACCATTTGGGGATTTTTTTAAGATCCAGTCGCGGCTGATATTGGAAGGACTGTCGTCGTTGCTTTGTTGCAAAACCCTAAGGCCAGAAAATTGCCCGATAATATCCTGATCTGTCCACTGCGTATTGAGAACCTGATTGGCTTCGGTCAATAAATATTGCTTGTCGATAGCATCTATTGTCACCTCATCCATATCGCCTTGGTAATGGGTGTCGGTTGTGCCAAGCAGAGTCATACCGTACCAGGGAATGATGAAAAAAACCCGACCATCCGATTGCGCTGTCAATAGCAAGGCTTCATCGTTAACGGTTTTGGGCATGATCAAGTGGATGCCTTTGGTTAATTGGTAACCAACTTGATTCTGTAAATGTGACGACCATCGTCCTGAAGTATCGACAACATTGGTAATAGCAATGTGTGCCTTTTGGTTGTCAATCTTATCAAGCAGTACAGCGCCAGTAATCAAGCCATTTTGCTCGACGAGTTCAACAAGCTCACAATAGTTTACGCATACGGCACCGGCAGCACAGGCTCCCTCTATTAACTCAAGCACAAAGCGGGCATCGTCAGTTTGGGCATCAAAATAACTAAAACCACACTTTAATCCTGAGGTATTCAAGTAAGGAAAATGTCCGATAAAATCAGCTTTTGCATGATACTGGTGCTTTTGCGCGGGGGAGATATTGCCCGAGAGAAAATCATACAGTGCCAAGCCTGCTTTCAACCGAAAGCTACCGACGCGGCTGTGTTCATAAACGGGAACGCCAAAACGTAGCGGCCAAACGCGATGGGGCGCTACCTGCAACAACATTTGCCGCTCGTCCAAGGATTTCTTGACCAGCTTAAAACTGAAGGTTTCCAGATAACGCAAGCCGCCATGAATCAGTTTGCTGGAAGCAGAAGAGGTGGCACCAGCCCAGTCGCCCTTATCAACGATTGCAACTTTAAGGCCACGAAGGGCGGCATCGTAAGCCGTCCAGGCACCATAAATGCCGCCACCGCAGATCAACACATCAAAATTTTGCTGGTTTAAATATTGGAAATTTCTTTGCATAATTGACTCTGGGTGTTGATAAGTAGGCGCTGAATTAATCAGGAAGAAACCTGCTGTTTGTGTCATTATTTTTCGAATAAGACTATAGCAAACTCTGAGTAAGTTCTCTGGCAATATGAAGATTTATACATTTTTACAAGAGATTAAGCATGATATGTTATAAAATGCATGTAGTTTAATAATCGTCAAAAACACTTTATCTGCAGTTTCGTTAGTTTTGATTCGCCTTAGGTGTTTTTCTTATGGAGTTAGTTAATGCGAATTATTCTTTTGGGAAGTCCTGGGTCCGGAAAAGGCACACAAGCCCAGTTTATTACGGAAAAATACCGGATTCCTCAAATTTCAACCGGTGATATGTTGCGGGCTGCGGTTCGTGCAGGGACACCACTGGGCGTTGCCGCAAAACAAGTGATGGATGCGGGTGGCCTAGTTTCTGATGATATTATTCTGGGCTTAATCAAAGAACGTATCACCCAGGACGATTGCGCGAATGGTTTCTTATTGGACGGATTTCCCCGTACCATTGCCCAGGCCGAAGGGCTGGACGCGATGGGCGTACCTATCGATACAGTGATTGAGATTGTTGTTGATGACGAACAGATTGTGCAGCGGATGGCCGGTAGGCGTGTGCACATGCAGTCGGGGCGCAGTTACCATGTTGTATTTAACCCCGCAAAAATTGATGGTGTCGATGATGTCACGGGCGAGCCGCTTATCCAAAGGGATGACGACAAAGAAGAAACCGTGCGTAAACGGCTGAATGTTTACCATGAACAAACTAAGCCTTTAGTCAATTATTATTCCGCTTCGCATCAGGGTGTTCAATTTTATTCTATTGCCGGTGTCGGCACGGTTGATGAAATCACCCAAAAAATTTACGCAATTTTAGGTTAAGCGATTCAATCAAACCGCATAAGCAAAAACTCAAAAAACTTTAAACTTATAGATATGAATAGTGAGAAAAATGAGCAATCTTTATAACATTGCCGTCGTAGGTGCAACGGGTGCGGTTGGTGAGGCAATGCTCTCAATTCTGGAAGAACGGAATTTTCCCGTTGGCGAAGTGTATGCCCTAGCCAGCAGTAAATCGGTAGGAAAAAGAATTCCCTTCAAAGGCGGTTCGCTTAAGGTTGAAGATTTAGCTACTTTTGATTTTGCCAAAGCGCAAATTGGCTTGTTTTCGGCCGGTGCTTCGGTATCTGCTGAGTATGCACCAAAAGCGGCGGCGGCTGGCTGCATAGTGGTTGATAACACATCACACTTTCGTTACGATGACGACATCCCTCTGGTAGTGCCGGAAGTCAATCCTGGAAAGATAGCCGACTATAAAAATCGTGGCATTATTGCCAATCCCAATTGTTCTACCATTCAAATGTTAGTCGCTTTAAAACCTATTTACGATGCGGTGGGTATAGATAGAATCAATGTTTGCACCTATCAGGCGGTTTCTGGAACAGGAAAAAAAGGCATTGAAGAAGTTGTCAAGCAAACCGCAAAACTGCTGAATGGTCAGCCGATTGAAACAAATGTCTACCCAAAGCAAATTGCTTTTAATGTGTTGCCGCAAATTGATGTCTTTATGGATAACGGTTACACCAAAGAAGAAATGAAAATGGTCTGGGAGACCCAAAAAATTCTTGGCGACAACTCCGTTAAGGTGAATGCCACGGCAGTCAGGGTGCCAGTATTTTACGGGCATTCAGAAGCCGTACACATCGAAACCCGCAATAAAATAAGTGCGGAGGCCGTAAGGGCCTTGCTTGTCAAAGCACCGGGCGTTACCGTTTTGGATGAACGCAAAAATGGCAGTTATCCGACTGCCGTGACCGAATCATCCGGGCATGATGATGTATTCGTTGGCCGGATTAGAGATGATATTTCCCACCCTATGGGCATAGACATGTGGGTAGTGGGCGATAATGTTCGTAAAGGTGCTGCTTTAAACAGTGTGCAGATAGCTGAAATGCTAGTAAAAAATCATTTCTAAGCTAATCTTGTTTTTATGATTTTGACTGTTTGTGGTAAACATCGTGATTAATTTTAAGGAGATGGATGCGTGCGCAACGTAACTAAGGCTTTAACAGTGGTATCGTTACTGGCTCCCGTGAGTGCTTATTCGCTAGGAATCGGCGATATCAGAGTGCGCTCAGCCCTTAATCAAAATCTCAATGCTGAGATTTCGCTGGTGGGTGCTCCTGGAGAAACCCCAGCCAATATTAAGGTCAGTTTGGCATCGCCCGAAAAATTTGATGAAGCAGGTGTTGCCTGGTCTTATTTTCTGTCGAAAATTAAATTCCAGCCCGTTGTTAAAGCCAATGGTGCCATGGTCATTAAAGTCACTTCCAGAGAAGCCTTAAAAGAACCTTATCTTAATTTTTTGCTTGAAGTCAGTTGGCCTAAAGGTAACTTGTATCGCGAATTTACAGTATTGGTTGATCCACCCACAGATTATCAGGAACCCGCGTATCCTGCGGCAACCACTTATGATAATTACGCCCCAAGGGAGCAGGCTTATGAACCACGGCCGCGCTCGGTCAGGCACAGTCCGGCTAGGTCACGGCGCAGTTCTGGTGCTGGTGGCGGCTATGGCGGGCAAATTACGGCAAGACGAAATGATACCTTATGGAAGCTGGCTGAACGTGCACGAGGTGCTGGCGTTTCTGTAGAACAAATGATGATGTCATTGTATGAAAAAAACCCGCAGGCCTTTTTTCAACAGAATGTAAACGCATTATCGGCGGGGAAAACACTCAAGATTCCTGAAAAATCGGTCGTTCAGCAAACCTCAAGAGAACAGGCTTTAGCCGAGTTCAGCAAACATAATGAGGCTTGGAAAAATGGTTTGGCAGTGCCCTCAACAGAAACACAGGTGGTTAAAGAAGAGCCGGTTGATAACCAGTTAAAATTGGTTGCTCCTACCGATGCTGCCGTCACCCAAAATGAGGCGGTCACGCCGTCGACCGAAGAGTCAGCCGGAACGACCGCTAATCCAACCCCGGCAACTGCAACAGGGCAGCAAGCGGTGGACAAAGCTGCTGCAGCAAAGTTGGATGATGCCGTGCAAAGCAAAATGGCGGCACTTGAAAAGCAGTTGGCGATGATGCAGCAATTGATTGTCTTGAAGGACAAGCAGCTTGCGAACTTGCAACACCCCGAAGAAACTGCCCCTGCTAATCAACTACCGACGCAAGCGCAACCACAGGAACCCGTTAAATCAGAGCCATTGCCACCGGTTGCAGTTACTCAGCAACCGGTTCCGACAGCAATTCCAACTGCACCATTAACGGCCGTACAACCTGTTGCGCCGGTACGGCCGGTGGTCAGTCCGGTAGTCAAAAATAGTGTGCAGCCCGAACCTGTCGTTCCTGCTGAAGCCGATTCATCTTTTTTGTGGATAGTGGGCGGTATTGGCGCAACACTTTTGTCTCTGTTTGGTTGGTTATGGTGGAGAAAGCAAAAAATCATTGAGGAAACTGATGCCGACAGCATGTTTGCAAACTACAGCGCTCTCAGAAACAGCGGTATGCTTGATTCGGCAATTGCCAGCCGTAATAAACCGGGCGTTGAAAGTTCCTTTCTTAATGACTTCAAAGCGAGTGATTTTGAATCATTTGAATCCTTCAATGTCGATCATAGCGATATTGATCCGATAGCGGAGGCCGACGTTTATTTAACCTATGGACGTTATCAACAGGCTGAAGACTTAATTAGGGAAGCGATCAGGGATAATCCTGACCGAGACGTGTGCAAATTAAAGCTGTTGGAAATATTTCACGCAAGCGCCAATAAAGAAGACTTTGAAAAGTACGCTAATGAGCTGGTCGTAGCTGGCAAAAAAGCCGATACCGGTTTTTGGGCAAAAGTGGTGGCGTTGGGGCATGACATCAACCCGGATTCTGAGCTATTTTCCGCACCCGATGCAAGCAATGAAGCCGTTTTTACCACAGAATCTGGAGCGCTTGTAGAGAATGTGATGATTAGCCCGTCAGAGCCTGATCAAGCGGCAAAATCAATAGCTGGCGTTGAACAACAACATCTGGGGGCCGCAACTTTCGCTGTGTCTGATGAAGAGGGAGATGAATCGCTGTTTGAGGCTTCATATCAAGAACCTCCAAGTCAACATCAAAATGAGTCACTTGCTGACGTAAGCGCATTCGAGGTTAATGAGCCTGATCTGGACGTTGATTCATTCGACGATGACTTGGACGATCTACAGAATAATCAAGCGATGGATTTTGATTTAGGGTCTTATTCCGGTAATGTAAAAAATGCCAATACCGGGAGCGGTTCCTTGCTTGCCGAGAGTGCAGCTGGCGATGAAAGCTCTAAATTAAAGTCGGACAAGATTGATGAAAAGAATGAAACGGAAGTCTACGAATTCGATTTTGACTTCGATAAGCCAGATCTAAGCGCTTCCAACAAAGCAAAGACGCAAGAAGTCAGTGACAGTTGGAATCCCGATAAAACCCTCGATTTTTCTTTAGATAATGATATTAAATTGGGTTCATTCGAGGGCGATACGCTCGATTTTGATTTCGATTTAGGGTTTCCTAAAGAAAAAGGCGATGTTGCACAAACAAAGCAAAGCCAAGAGTTTACAGTGTCCGATTTAACTGATATGGATCAAATGGAAACTAAACTTGATTTAGCAAAAGCCTATATAGATATGGGAGATACCAACTCTGCCATAGAAATTATCGGGCAAGTCCTTGAAAAAGGAACAGCAGAACAAAAACAAACAGCACAAAGCCTGCTTGAAGACCTGAATTCCTAATAAACCCTTGCGCTGGTTTTAATCATGGCTGTATTTTAGAACGGACTCAGCGATAGCGGTCTCTTGGTTTTAAAAAATGAAGGAGCTTCCCGCTAACTGGCGGAAACTATTGTTTCACATTGGATGATGCTTTATACAGATGCTCAAAAATAGTTTCCCGGTGCTTGAGAAATACGATGATGCGGTGTTTTAACGCCAAAAAGTAAAGATCCGCATCATGTGTGTTTTTTTCAATAATTGATCTTTCCAGGCTATCAGCCAACTCACCAATCTTGTTCAGACAACAGATTTTTACCGAGCCATTGATTTTATGGGTTGCTTCAAAAGCATTTTTATACGTGCCCTGTTGCAATGCCTCTTCAATTTCAGTGATTTGCAGGGGTAAGTCTTCGAAGAGTTGATGGCAAATTTTTAGTACCAATCCGTGATTATATTTGCATTTAGCTAATAAGGTGTCGATAGCGTTAAGATGGGAAAGCGGATTGTCATCATCGTGCCAAAATCCTATGGTTTCTTTAATAATCGTGCTGGTCAGGGGTTTGGGTAAGCACTCATCGAATCCCGCTGCTATAAGGTTTTTATGGGCAGTCGTATCGTTATTATCTGTCAGCGCTATAGCGGGCGTTGCAAAGTTTATACAATCAGGCTTTCTTGCTATTGAAATAAGTTCAGCACCGTTGATGTTTAAATCAATTATCATCAAGCCAAAAGCCTGGTTTGTAATGGTAATTGCGGTTTCGTCAACTGTTTGGGTTAATACACAGACGTTGTTAAAAAGGGTTGTTAATTTCAACCTGTTTAGGGCATCACACGGTTGATGCGCTATAAGCGTAACAAACGGCTGGTGTTTATAAGTGGTCGTCAGCATAGTTTAATTGTAGTTTATGATACGATTTCAACAGTATCAATTGTAATGAGTCATCGAAATTTATTCGTAGCCAGTTACCTAATCTGGTTGAAAATAAAATTAGCCAAAATTATTACTCCAGTTGAAATGAACTACCCATCAGAAGCCAATAACTTTCTCGCCGATCATGTCGCCCTGCTGAATCATAGTTACCAAGAATTGCTGGGCGATAGGTTAATGGCTGACAACTATGCCAATATGGCATTGGCGAAAGCCTTGTTTTACGCGCCGTTTGTATTGGTTTCTCATAATACGGATGCGGATCCCGTGTTTAACTATGCTAACTTAAAAGCGCTCGAACTCTTTGGCTTCAGTTGGGAGGAGTTTACGCAGTTGCCATCCCGATTATCGGCTGAACCCAGTCTTCAAAGTGAACGTGATAAAGCAATGGCTGAAGTCAGCCGAAAAGGTTATCTGGCTAATTACCAGAGCGTTCGAATAGCAAAAAGCGGAGCTAGGTTTTTGCTTAGAGATGCGGTGATATGGAACGTATTTGATAGTAAAGGTAATTACGCAGGTCAGGCTGCGTGGTTTGCAGATTGGCGGTTTCTGCAATAAAAACCAAAGGTTTGGTTTGGCTTAAATTGTTCCTGGGTTTGGTTGCGGTTTGGGTTTGCCAGGATTTCCTGGCTGACCAAAAGAGCGGCCAAATTGGTCGATTTGATTTTTAAGTTCGTTACCCAATGATTCCATTTCTCTCTGGATGTATGGCAATTGCTGTTGAAGCTGATCGGCGAACTCGACACCCAGGTTTTGTAAACTCTTGACCACCTCACCGAATGGAATCATGGAAATATTCATTTGGGTTTGCAGATAGTCAACTTTCCAAGCATCCTGCTCTTTTAAAAGCACGGTGCTAAAATTGACCAAGCGCTTATTGCGGGAAATCGTTGTTTCAACGGTAGCGACCTCATCTTCAATGGTCGATTCACCAACATTGACAGTTGAGTATTTATCAATAGCTTGCAGGTTAATCAGATGCCGAGAGTTTTCGGTTGCCTGTTTTACCGTTTTGCCCAGATCACCTTGCGCCAGCGCTTGCCAGAATGAAGCGGTTACGGCTTCCGGAGATTTTCCGGTCTGGCAACCGGACAAAAATAACGCAACACAAAAAAGCCCGGCGACAATAGCCGGGCTTCTCATTAACAACAATGGTTTAATCATCGCCGCCAAAAATACCTAGAATTTGCAACAAACTCAAGAATAGGTTGTAAATGGAGACGTATAAAGAAATGGTTGCCAAGATATAGTTGGTTTCGCCGCCGTGGATAATTTGGCTGGTTTGCATCAAGATCATCCCTGACATCAACAGGATAAACATGGCTGAAACGGCCAGTGATAAAGCCGGGATAGCAAATACGGCTGCGCCAATACCGGCCAAAAAGGCCACCACTATACCGACCATCAAAAAGCCGGCCATAAAGCTGAAATCCTTGCGGGTGGTCAAGGCATAACCCGACAGCCCCAGAAAAATAACGCCAGTACCGCCCAATGCCGTCATCACTAACTGGTTACCGTTACTGAATGCCTGGGTATACATATTGATGATTGGCCCTATTGTCAGCCCCATGAAACCGGTCAATAAAAAGACAAAAACCAGCCCCAAGCTGCGATCACTGAATTTAGTTGTCAAAAATAACAAGCCATAAAAGCCGACCATTGTCATAATCATGCCAGGATGTGGCAGGTTGAAGTACATGGAAGCACCCGCTGTGATTGCACTAAACAGCAGCGTCATCGATAACAATAAATAGGTGTTTCTCAATACCCTATTGGTAGACAGGATACCCGCTTCTGAATGGGTAACCGCAGTATTTAATCGCATAATCAGTAATTCCTTAAAAGTGAATAACAAACACAGAGACACTATTATCTTACAAGAGTTTCAAAGGATAGCGAGAATAATTTAAAAGGTGAATTGTAAGAAATCTCAGGGTTGTTTACAGATGGGTTGATTAAAATATTGATAAAGTATTTCATAAGGTGTTGAGTTGTTCAAACCCTTATGGGGCTTAACGGTATTGTAGAAGTTGATAAAGCGGCCTA
>JABFQX010000020.1 GCA_013141505.1 Methyloglobulus sp. | reverse complement strand
TTTGCCAGGTAACATGTACTCAATCCTTTCCCATTGGTCGTCCCGCAATATCTTTCTTACCATTTGCCACCCTATTCAATTAGTTGGCATAATTATCTCATATTAATTGTCAACAGACCCTAGTTAAGTGGTCATAACCAATTAGAATATGCAATAATCCCGCCTCGGCTCCCTCACAAATGTAGTTAGCACAATAGACATGAATTATTCACAAGATTTTATTGTCGCCGCTGAAGCGCTTTGCACTGCCGGTCGCTTTATTGACAGCAAAGGCTGGGTGCCTGCAACCAGCGGGAACTTTTCCGTGCGTCTGCCAGACGGCACGATTGCAATTACCACTTCCGGCAAGCATAAAGGTTGCTTAAATGTTGATGACATCATGCTGATTGATGCTCACGCTAATTCACTTGACGGTAAAAAGCCTTCGGCAGAAACGGTTTTGCACACCTCTTTGTACAAAAAATTTCCAGCTATCAGAGCGATTTTGCATCCGCATCCTATTAATGCTCTACTAATTTCAAGATTATTTACTGAAATGCTGGTGTTGGAAGATTATGAATTATTAAAAGCCTTTCATGGCATTACCACTCATCAATCCCGTATTGTTGTACCCATTTTTGCCAATGACCAGAACATTCCGCGCCTAGCCAGTCAGGTTGATCACTACCTGGATATCATTAAAGGTTGCTATGGCTATATCATTGCTGGACACGGTGTGTATACCTGGGGGGATTCCATACCTGAGGCATTACGCCATCTTGAAGCGCTTGATTACCTATTTGAATGTGAATTGCGCCTGCATGAAATTAAACACCCTTGAGATTTCTTAGACATGAGCTTATTGACTATTTACCCAGACGACCAACCACAGCAAGGCATGCGTTACACTGATTTTGCTGACATAGCACGAGAACTTGCAATAATTGGAGTCAAGTTTGAACGCTGGACAGCGAACCGCGAACTGACTACCGATGCCGATCAAGCCACTATAATTGCCGCTTATCAGGAATCTGTTGATAACCTAAAGCGAACTTACGCTTTTCAATCCGTGGATGTTATAAACCTTAGCCCAGACCACCCCCAAAAAGCCGAATTCCGAAATAAATTTCTGGCTGAACATACTCACGATGATTTTGAAGTGCGATTTTTCATCGATGGCTGCGGCCTGTTTTATTTACATGTTGGCAATAAAGTGTACGGCGTTTTATGTGCAAAAGGCGATCTTATCAGCGTTCCTGACCATACTACGCACTGGTTTGATATGGGGGAGAACCCCAACTTCAAGGCCATCCGCCTGTTTACGACCCAAGAGGGCTGGGTAGCCCGATTCACTGGTAGCGATATCGCCAAAGCCTTCCCCACTTTTGATGAAATTTTCGCCGAAATGGCGGCTGAGCTGAAATGATTAAAGCCATTGTCACCGATATTGAAGGCACGACATCTTCATTGTCGTTTGTTAAAGACATCCTGTTTCCTTATGCGCGTGCGAAATTGCCCGATTACATCAGGCAAAATATCAATGAGCCTTACGTTCAGCAATTATTATCCGATACCTGCGAAGAAGCTAATGCCAAACTGGATACGGAAGACGCTATCACCCTGCTTATCCAATGGCTTGATGAAGACAAGAAAATCACCCCGCTGAAAGCCTTACAAGGTTTGATATGGGAAGCCGGTTACCGCCAAGGTGATTTCAAAGGCCACCTTTACCAGGATGCCATAGACAACCTGAAAGCCTGGAATGCTCAAGGCATTGCTTTGTATGTCTATTCGTCTGGCTCGGTATTGGCGCAAAAACTCTTGTTTGGACATACCGATTCCGGTGATTTGATACCCTTATTTTCCGGCTTTTTTGATACCCATATCGGCGGCAAAAAAGAGGTCGATTCTTACCATAATATTGCCGAACACATCGGCTATCCTCCCCCCAACATCTTATTCCTGTCGGACATTAAGGCAGAATTGGATGCAGCTAAAACAGCCGGTTATCTAACCATCTGGTTAGTTCGCGACCAGGAACCAGATGCCCAAGTTGAACATCAACAAGTTACTAGCTTTGCCCAGATTGATCTCTCAGGATTCAAACGGTAATCACAGCACCGAATTAATGCCCCGCAACCCATAATTATGAAACACGACGTAGTAGATGCACAAATAACCCCGGATGGCAGGCTGGACGTATTGTCCAGGCAAGAAGTCAACAAATTGCTCGACAGCAGTCAAGGTGGCCTCTACCAGACCTTTCGTAACTGTGCGCTAGCGGTTTTAAACTGCGGAAGCACCATGGATGATGGCAAGGAACTACTGGAGCGTTACCCTAATTTTGCCATTCGTGTAGTCCAGGAACAGCGTGGTATCAAGCTGGAACTGAAAAACGCCCCGGCACAAGCCTTTGTCGATAACCACATGATTAAGGGTATTAACGAACACCTGTTTGCCGTGGTACGAGACATCATCTACGTTAACGACGAAATCAACAATAATCCTAATTTCGACCTTGAAAGCTCCCATGGCATGACCAATGCTGTTTTTCACATCCTCCGCAACGCCAATATCTTGCGTCCGATGACCAATCCCAAACTGGTGGTCTGCTGGGGTGGACACTCCATCAGCCGCAAAGAGTACGAATACACTAAGCAAGTCGGTCATGAACTAGGGTTACGAGGACTGGATATTTGCACCGGTTGCGGCCCCGGTGCCATGAAAGGCCCCATGAAGGGCGCGACTATCGGTCATGCCAAACAACGTATCAAGAACGGCCAGTACCTTGGCATTACCGAACCTGGCATTATTGCGGCGGAATCGCCCAACCCTATCGTCAATGATTTGGTCATTTTACCGGATATTGAAAAGCGCCTGGAAGCCTTTGTCCGTACCGGACATGGCATAGTCGTTTTTCCAGGCGGCGCTGGCACCGCCGAAGAAATCCTCTACATATTAGGGATTCTGCTTCACCCGGACAATAAAGACATGCCGTTTCCGGTTATTTTTTCCGGCCCTGCCAGCGCAAAAGCCTACTTCGAGCAAATCGACCTGTTTATCTCCGCTACATTAGGTAAAGAAGCTCAGCGAAGGTATCAGATTGTTATTGACGACCCTGAACAGGTCGCCCGTGAAATGCAGTCAGGTATCAGCCAAGTCCGAGCATTTCGTAAAGAACATGGTGATGCCTATTATTTCAACTGGTTACTTGCGATTGACCCGATTTTTCAAGAACCTTTCAACCCTACCCATGACAGCATGCAAGCACTGGCCTTGCACAGCGACCAAGAAAAACATCTGCTTGCCGCTAACCTGCGCCGTGCCTTTTCTGGCATTGTTGCAGGCAATGTGAAAGATACCGGGATACGTGCCATCGAACAACACGGTCATTTTGAAATTCACGGCGACAGCCGCATAATGCACTTAATGGATAACTTGCTGGCTTCATTTGTCGAGCAACACCGCATGAAGCTACCGGGTAAAAAATATTCCCCGTGCTATCGTATAGTCACCTGATTGGCCTGTATAAAAAGGTTATTTGGCCTGCTACAAAAGGACGTTATTTTAAGAGCTCTGGCTTATCAACCCGTGCGTGGCTCATGTGTTGTGGCTTACAGCGCCATTAACACATGCGGATGATCGGTTAAATCTTGGTAGATGGCGTCCAATTGTGCTTTGCTGGTCGCCTGTATCTTTACCGTTACAGCCAGATAATTGCCGTCTTTGCTGGGCCGGGTGGTGACTGCATTTTGATTTAGGTCGGGAGCATGACGACTGACGATCTCAACCACCAACAGATCAAATTCAAGATCGCTTTTACCCATGGCTTTGATCGCAAAGTCACAGGGAAACTCCAATAAAGTGTCATCGCTCATGCTAAAGATTGCTTATGGGCTTGAAAAAGTTTGAACAAGGCCTTCCAGACCTCACCGGGCTTGCCAGTGCCGACCGTTTTACCATCTAGATCGACAATTGGAATAATCTCGCGGGTTGAACTGGTGATCCATATTTCGCTAGCTTTTTTTAGTTCATCGACTGAAATCGCTTGTTCGCTGCAAGGAATATTGTTTTTTCTGGCGATTTCCAAAATAACATCTCTCGTAATTCCTGGCAAAATGGCAGGGCTTTTCGGTGGTGTCATTAACACACCGTCAATGACGGCAAATACATTGCTGGCCGCACCTTCGGTCAAGTAGCCTTCTTTAAATAAGATAGCTTCAACACAACCATTATCGACAGCAGCCTGCCTGAGCAGGACGTTTGCCAACAAAGTAATCGCCTTGGTGTCGCACAGTTTCCAGCGACTGTCTTCCATGCTGATGGCTTTTAGACCAACACCCTCATCGGTATGCGGGTTGATATTTGACACCATGACAAATACAGTCGGGTTAACTTCCTTGGGAAAGGCATGGTCTCTTTTAGGTGCAGCGCCACGGGTAATTTGCAGGTATACCGATTGGTCGATGCCTTCTTTGAGCAACTTTGTCAAAAGTTCTCGCCATTGTTCATGGCTATGCGGGTTTTGTAAGCGGATCGCTTTCAGGCTATTGTCAAGGCGTTCGAGGTGGTTTCCCAGACGGAACAACTTGCCTGAATAGGCCGGAATGACTTCATAAACACCATCACCAAACAAAAACCCCCTGTCCATCACCGAAATTTTGGCTTCGGAGAGCGGCAAGTACTCGCCATTCAGATAAACAATATCATTCATCATTTTTCCTCATCATCATCAAGGCACTGTCATAAAGCCGCCTGAATATGCCGCCCTTTTCGATGTTTTGCAATGCCACCAAGTCTTTGACGGCAACTGTTTTGTCTTTTTGTGTCACCGTTACAGAACCCAATTTATCACCGACTTTTACCGGCGCAATGATGTGTTTATCAACGGTTATTGTTGTTTTCAGGTCATTTTGTTGACGTCGAGATACCGTGGCGTAAACATCTTCAGCTAAGCCGAGTTGCAGATTTTCGGTTTCGCCTTTCCATATCCTGACTTCTTGTATAGGCTTCTTGCCCTCATAGAGTCGTTTTGATTCGAAAAAACGGAAGCCATAATTCAGCAAGGTTTGATTTTCGTTGGCCCTGGCATTCATACTTGCCGTACCCATGACCACTGAAATCAGTCGCATTCCTTCACGCAGCGCAGAGGCAACCAGGCAATAGCCAGCTTCCTCGGTGTGCCCGGTTTTTACGCCATCGACCGATTCATCGCGACCCAGCAACAGATTGCGGTTTTGCTGGGTAATCTTGTTGTAGGTAAATTCTTTTTGGGAAAACCAAGGGTAATAATCTGGAAACTCCCTGATTAACGCGGTGGTCAGGATGGCGAGATCCCTTGCCGAGGTGTAATGTCCATCACTAGGCAGGCCATCACTGTTTTCAAAATGGCTATTCACCATACCCAAACGGGAGGCATGTTGATTCATTAATTCCGCGAATGTCGCTTCATTGCCTGCTACGTGTTCAGCCAGTGCAACACTGGCATCGTTACCTGATTGGATAATGACACCTTTGAGCAAATCTTCAACATTGACCTGGTCATTGACCTGGACAAACATTTTGGAACCTTCGGTTTTCCAGGCGTTCTGGCTTATAGTTACCTTATCGTCCAATTTCAGGTGACCATTTTTGATTTCATTGAAAACAACGTAAACGGTCAATATTTTGGTGAGGCTGGCGGGCGCTAGTTTGACATCAGCGTTGTTCTCGGCGAGAACTTTTCCCGTGTTGTGGTCTTGCAGGATGTAACTGCTGGCAGCAATGGTCGGCGCTGCTGGAGTAACGATCTCCGCTTCTTCAGCGCCTGCATTTCCAAATGCTAAAAGTAAAAATAGAAGTAAAAAACGATGGCTGGGGGAACTTTTCAAATAAGTCATTTATTGGGCATGGTTTCAATTAAGAACATGCCCAATTGTATCACGCGTTCGTTAGTTTTCCCTGCTTGCAGTGACAAATTGCGGGTCTTTTATGCCCAATTTAGCCAATTGATAACTCAGGTTTTTAGCACCGTCTGAGGATTTTATGGGCCCCATTTGTACTTTGTAGGATTTGTTGCTTTTGTGTGAGGAAGCAATGATTGTTGGTTCTGGTAAATTATGGGAGGCAATTTTATCTTGAAGTTTTAACGCTTTTCTTTGGCTGCCAAAATTACCCACTTGCAAATAAACTTTCTTGTTTTGGCTTTCAGCAGTTTTTTGGATTTGCGGCAATGCTTGCAGCGGAGTGATTGCTTTTATCTCGACCTTGCCAGTGCCTTCTTGCTGAATGCCCAATTTTTTCGCAGCGGCATACGATAAATCCAATAACCTGTTACCCACAAAAGGCCCCCTGTCGTTAATTTTAACGATAACGGTTTTGTTGTTTTCCAGGTTGGTGACCTGTGCATAGGACGGGATCGGCAAGGTTTTGTGGGCGGCAGTCATTTCATACATATCAAATACTTCGCCGGTAGCGGTTTTTCTACCATGGAACCCAGGGCCGTACCAAGATGCTACGCCTTTCTTAATATAGCTGGCAATACGAGGAAGAAAACTTTCGTATTCAGCAGAATCGACTTTGTTAAGCTCATCTGTGTCTGTTTTAATCTCTGAAGATGGATTAATCGAGCTTATTACGATGTGCTGCCTACTCACTGGTGGCATATAGACGTTGTGCGGTAAACTTGGTTTTGCCACAGAAACCTGCTGATGAACAGCATGTGGTTGGGCAGGTACTTCGCTGGTTTTTATTTGACTCGTGGAACAACCACTAAGAACCAGAATAAACGGTATTGATATGATTTTGTTCATAATTTGAGGAAAATCTTTGATTAGAAATGGCAAGGCTTAATTGATAAACAGCCATTGCATATAAGGGACTGCGGTTGTAGCGGGTAATCACATAAAAATTGTTCAAACCAGCCCATAATTCTTCGCCATGCTCTTGTTCAAAAGCAATAATTTTTGCTTTTGTGGTTGAAAAAATCGGTATCTGTATTTTAATTCCATTTGATTCTAACTCAGACAACCTTAAATTCGGCTTAAGGTCGGGCTTAAGATTAGACGAAAGATGCCGTTTGTACCCTTCCCCGGTCACTGTAACGGGTACGGCAATAGGGTATCCTTTCTGCCAATGATGTTGAGCAAAGTAATTGGCGATACTGGCGATTACATCGCTAGAATTGTTCCATATATCTCGCTTATTATCTTTATTGAAATCAGCAGCATAATGTCTATAACTGCTGGGCATGAATTGAGGCATGCCCATTGCGCCGGCATAAGAACCCGTTGGGATTAAAGCATCGATCTTCTCTTCCCGGCACAGCAATAAAAACTGCTCCAGCTCGCTGCGAAAAAATTCGCTACGTGGCGGATAGGCAAAGGCGAGCGTACTTAACGCATCAATAACCCGATAAGTTCCGGTATGTTGTCCATACGCCGTTTCTACGCCGATAATCGCGATAATTATTTCCGCAGGCACGCCATATTGTTGTTCGACAGCTTTTAATGTTACCGCATTGTCACGCCAGAACTGAACGCCACCTTTGATCCTGGCCTCTGTCATGAATATTTTCCGATATTTATACCAAGGCAACCCTTCTGACGGCGAAGATATTTTTTTGATAATGTCTTCTTTAATCTCTACTTTGCCCAGTAACTCAGCCAGTGCGGCCTCGTTAAACTGATGCTTTACAACCATTTGCTTAACAAAGCCATTGACGGCCTCCTGATCCCTGACGACACTTGCACAAGACTGAATGGCAAGACAAAGAACAATAATGGATAGGCGAAATGATACGGTTATATGTTTCATGATCTTCAACCAGGAATAAATTTTTTATGGGTTTGTATGGACATCAGGATACCAAAACCAGCCAGCAAGGTGACAATCGAAGTCCCCCCGTAACTAATCATGGGCAATGGAACACCAACGACAGGCAGAATGCCAATCACCATGCCAATATTGACAAATACATAGACGAAAAAAGTGAACGCGAGACTGCTTGCCAGCAAGCGGCTGTAAGTATCCTGAGCTTGCGACGCGATATAAAGACAACGACCAATCACCAGAAGATAGAGTGTCAACAGACCAAGACAGCCAAACAGGCCAAATTCCTCAGCAAAAACCGCAAAAATGAAATCTGTGGAGCTTTCCGGCAAAAACTCCAATTCTGACTGCTTGCTGCCCAACCAACCTTTGCCATAAACGCCACCGGAACCGATGGCAATTTTTGATTGGATAATATGATAGCCGTTACCTAATGGGTCGGCTTCAGGATTCAACAGGGTTATGATTCGTGCCCTTTGATAATCATGTAGTAAATAATTCCATAAGATAGGCGTAAACGCTGACAGGGACGCAAAAATAGCCAGCAGAAAACGCCAAGACAAGCCAGCAAAAAACAACACGGCAGCACCTGAACTTGCCACCAAAATCGCCGTCCCCAAATCAGGTTGTTTGGCAATGAGTAGCGTAGGAATAATGATGAGCACACCTGCAATCAAAAGCTGCATGGGTCTGGGCGGTAAGGCATGATCGGCGAGATACCAGGCAATCATCATCGGTGTGGTAATTTTGAGCATTTCTGATGGCTGGAAGCGAAAAAACCCGAGATCCAACCAACGCGTCGCGCCTTTTCCTGTGTATCCCATGAGAAATACTGCGATAAGCAAGATAATGCCAATACCAAATAAGACCGCCGAAAAATGCTTGAACTGGTAGGGATCGATATGCGCCAGCACGACCATAAGCAAGAAGGCCAAGCCTACCCGTAACGCTTGTCGAATTATCAAATCTATATCCTGGCTGCCAGCGCTGTAAAGTATGACGAAGCTCAGCAACGAGATAATCAACAAACATAAAAACAACGGAATATCAATATGCAGCTTGCTAAGCAAGCGCTCAACCACATTTGGGGCGTGGAACTGCTCACGGCGAGTTTCAATGTTCATTAGCTGGAATTGGCTTAATTGGTTGCGGCAATGGCTGATTGCCTAAATATTGCTTGATAACTTTCGCCGCAATGGGAGCGGCAACGGATCCGCCATGACCACCGTTTTCCGCGATTACCGCAACCGCAATTTGTGGATTATCCGCAGGTGCGAATGAAATAAACAATGCGTGATCACGAAGTTTGGCTTCAGTTTGGCGTTCGTTATAGGTGGCGTTTTGTTTTATGCCCGCCACTTGGGCGGTACCTGTTTTGCCGGCAATTTGATAATCAATGTCAGTGCCGATGCTTCTGGCCGTACCCCGATTACTGTGGACGACATTCACCATGGCGTTGATCACGGTGCTGATATTCGCCGGTTTCAAAGGAATAATCTCTTGCGAGGCATTCTCGCTACCCCTATTAGCGACCAAATGTGGCTTAACAATTTTACCTTTGTTCGCCAAAGTGGCGGTGGCTTTAGCCAACTGTAAGGGCGTAACCTGATGGTAGCCTTGGCCAATCCCTGTAATCAGGGTCTCCCCTGGAAACCAGATCTGATTTTTTTTGCTCATCTTCCATTCCTTGGAAGGTAACAAACCGGCTTTTTCTCCCACCAAATCGATGCCTGTTTTTTCGCCAAAGCCGAATTTTTGCAAGAAGGTATGGATGTGGTCAATACCCAACATGCCCGCCAACCGATAAAAATAAACATCGCAGGATTGAGTGACGGCTTCTGAGACATTGACCGAACCATGACCGGTTTTTTTCCAATCCCTGTAGCGATGCTGTGAATTAGGCAACTGATAGTAACCTGGGCAGAACAGTTGTTGTTGTGCGCTGACCACATTATAGTCAAGCCCTGCCATTGCCATAAACGGTTTTATGGTCGAACCCGGCGGATACAAACCACGTAATGCTCGGTTATAGAGAGGTTGATCTGGCGACGATTGCAGTGCCTGATATGCAGGATTGCTAATACCGACCACAAAAGGGTTCGGATCAAAACCGGGACGACTGACGAACACGAGGACAGCGCCAGTTTTAATTTCGATAGCGACAACCGCGCCATTAAACTTATCCAAGGCATTATAAGCGGTCTCTTGCAAATCCATATCCAGCGTCAAATGTAGATTGGTACCGGCTATCGGATTGACTTCCTTTAGTGTTTTTAGTGGCCTGCCCTGAACATTGGTTTCAATCTCCGAATACCCGGTAATACCATGCAACTCCTTTTCGTAAGCGCTTTCTATGCCTAGCTTCCCGATAAATGTAGAACCCCGGTATTCAGCGATGGGCAATTCTTTCATCTCATCTTCATTAATTCGCCCGACATAACCAACCACATGAGCCGCCAAGTCACCATACGGGTATCGCCTGATTTGGCGCAGATGAAAATCAACGCCATGAAAAAATGGTCGTGCCACGGCGAATTTTGCCAATTCTTCTTGGCTCATGTTGGTCAGCAGAGGAATACCGGTAAACTTTTTTTGCCGTTTACGCAGCTTTTCAAAAAGCTCAATTTTCTCATCCGAGATATTAAGCAGGTTTTTCAACCTGACTAAAGTCCCATCGAGATCATTGATTTGTTCGGGTATCAGCTCAAGACTGTAGGTCAAGGTGTTTTCAGCCAGTATCTTGCCGTGTTTATCATAGATAATGCCCCGCGAAGGAACAGTCGGTTCGATTTTGATGCTATTTTCTTTGGCTAGCGTTGAATAATGCTGATGCCCGACAATTTGCAGGTACATTAACCGAACAATAAGACCGGCGGTCAACACCAGGATCAGGGCGAACGCAGCCAGAATTCGGCCCAAAAATAATCGGCTTTCTTCCGAGTTATCCTTGATAGTGAATTTACGGGACATTTTTAAGGTGACAGGATCTACTTAATCGATTTTGCCAATCGAACAAAACGTAGCACGGTATACACCAAGGGCCAACACAGCGTCCCCACCAAGACCGGCAACCAGAACGTCGGTTTTAATTCTGCCGTACTGTGGATATTCTTGATAAAAAACAACAACAACTGCGACAGCAACAAACAAAAAAAGATAAACAATGCTTGCTGGACAAAAGGGAACTGCCGCAATCGCCGATGCAGTGACAAGCAAAGATAGATAACCAGCGAGTAAGCCAAAGCATACTGCCCGATCAATCGCCCGGTCAGCACATCAGTAAGCAGCCCAAATGTCCAGGCATGAAAAATCCCGACCCGATCAGGTATGGCAAGCGCCCAGTAGATCAGGGTCAGCAATACCCAGTCAGGGTTAACAAGGGCAAACATGTCTGGCAACGGCACTATCTTCAAGCACATTGCCAAGATAAGCGTCATGATAATCTGCCCAAAACCGTAATTATTGTTCATTGGCATTATCCTTAATTACTAGCGGAGCGGGCGTTTTAGCCGGTTCAGGTTTAGGCTCAGGTGACTGAAGAGGATCAGGGGAAAGTGTGATCGGCTTGGTATTGCTCCAGACAATCATCAGCTCCCTATTTCGGTCAAGTGCGGCTTTTGGCGTTGCAGTAACCTGCTTGCCAGCAGGCAAATCGAAAGCATCAACAACGGCAACCGGATAGCCTTGAGGAAAAGTGCCACCTAACCCTGATGTGATCAATAAGTCGCCAGGACGAATATCAGCGTTATCAGGCAAAAAAGGTAGCTTAAGCCGGTTTAATTCCCCCGTACCCACAGCGATAGTTAACAAACCATTACGATTGACCTGCACAGGAATAGCATGATTAGGATCAGTGATCAGCATAATTTCGGAACTATTCGGCAGGGCTCGCAAAACTTGTCCGACAATACCATTGGTGTCCACCACCGCTTGCTGGGGATGGACACCAAAACGGGTTCCTTTATTGGCGACTACAATATTTTCGTAAGGTGGCGTGATGTTTACCGACAACAATTCCGCAATCAGCACTTGTTCGCCCAGCTTGTACGAGTTTTCCAGCAAGGCCCGCAACCGGATATTTTCTTTTTCCAGCGCTTCATATTTCAGGAGACGAATTTGATTAGCCAACTGTGTTTCCCGCAACCCTTTGTTTTCATCCCTTAACGATGAATAGGATCTTATTGAATAATTGATCCGCCCCGCTGTCTCGCTAGGCAGATCCACCAGGTATCTGATGGGATCAACCACCAACGACAGCGCTGTACGCAAAGGATCCAAATGCAAACTGACGTGTTCAGTCGTCAACAGCGCGATTGAGACCACGACTGCAATGAGCAGACGGATATGGATCGATGGGCCTTCAGTGAATAGCAGTTTTATAGCGGAGATCTCTTATAAATTAATGAAAGGCTGCAACGATTGAGACTAGCGTATACTACTGTGGTGGTTGCAAGGGTAACCCAGATAGTTTTTGTAGGTTACCCAGAATAGATTTTTTAACGCTGCTTATTATTCAAATGAGTAAGCTGACATGCCTTTTTTGTCGATCATTTCCAACACCATACCACCGCCTCTGGCAACGCAGGTCAAAGGATCATCGGCGATGTGGACAGGCAACCCGGTTTCTTCAGAAATCAACCGATCAATGTCTTTCAGCAACGCCCCGCCGCCAGTTAAATAGATACCCCGATTAGCAACATCAGAGCCCAGTTCCGGCGGAGTTTGCTCCAAGGCAAATTTGACTGCGCTGACGATGCCTGACAGCGGTTCCTGCAAGGCTTCAAGTATTTCGTTGCTATTTAATGCGAAGGTTCGCGGCACACCTTCAGCCAGATTTCGACCACGCACCTCTATTTCCCTGACCTCACTGCCGGGATAGGCCGTGCCAATCTCCAGTTTTATTTTTTCGGCAGTGGATTCACCAATTAAAGTGCCGTAGTTCCTACGGACATAATTGATGATGGCCTCATCAAAGCGGTCGCCACCGATACGTACCGAGTTTGAATAAACGATGCCATTGATTGAAATAATAGCGACTTCCGATGTGCCGCCGCCAATATCCAGCACCATGGATCCGCACGGCTCATCCACAGGCAGACCCGCGCCAATTGCTGCCGACATTGGCTCCTCAATCAAAAAAACTTCCCGTGCACCTGCCATCGATGCTGATTCCCGAATCGCACGGCGCTCCACCTGGGTAGATCCGCAAGGCACACAAATCAAAATACGCGGACTAGGCCGCAGCATTTTGCTTTTGTGGACTTTTTCAATAAAAAACCGCAACATTCTTTCAGTGACAGCAAAGTCAGCGATAACGCCATCTTTTAGCGGCCTGATAGCCGTGATATTGCCTGGTGTACGACCCAACATCATTTTGGCTTCGGTACCAACAGCGGCAATACTTTTAGTGCCGCGTACCCGGTCTTCTTTGATTGCAACCACGGAAGGCTCATTCAAGACGATGCCTTGACCGGGGATATATATAAGTGTATTGGCGGTGCCAAGATCAATTGAGAGATCGTTTGAGAAAAGACCGCGAAATCTTTTGAACATTTTTTACCTAAGTCCAGAGAGAGGGGATTAAACCGTTATACTTTATCAACCAAGGGGGTATTCGGGCAAGATATAAAGTATTATAGTTTACGGCTTTGGTTTTTATAGGTTAAGAAATGGCATTAACGGCGGACGATGTAAAAAAAATTGCTTATTTGGCGCGTCTTGGTATTCACGAACAAGATGTTACAGCATATGCAAACGATTTATCTGGCATATTGGCATTAATGACCCAGATGGGCGCAACGGACACGGATGGTATCGTCCCGATGGCACATCCCATGGATCAAAGCCAGCGTTTACGGGCGGATGAAGTCACCGAAAAAGACGCCCGTAACCGCTTTCAGGCAATTGCGCCCCAGGTTGAAGAAGGTCTTTATTTAGTCCCCAAAGTTATTGAGTAAAGGACAGCACGTGCATAACAAATCAATCAACCAATTAGCAAAAAGTTTGCGTGCCGGTGAGTTTTCCAGCGTCGAGCTGACGCAATCATTTTTAGCCCGGATAAAACAACACCAAGCGTTAAATTGCTTTATAACCGTTACTGAAAATGTAGCCCTAGAAAATGCCCAACGTGCGGATGCCAAAATTGCCAACGGCGATACTGGTTTATTGACCGGAATCCCGATTGCTCAAAAAGATATTTTTTGCACTCAAGGCATTAAAACAACTTGCGGCTCAAAAATGCTGGATAACTTTATCGCGCCTTATGACGCGACAATCGTTACTCAGCTGAATGAAGCGGGCGCAGTCATGTTGGGCAAGCTCAACATGGATGAATTCGCAATGGGTTCATCTAACGAAACCAGTTTTTATGGTGCGGTAAAAAACCCGTGGCAAACTGATTCCGTTCCTGGTGGCTCTTCCGGCGGTTCAGCAGCGGCAGTGGCGGCTCGACTGTCAGTTTGTGCTACCGGCACAGATACCGGCGGCTCCATCCGCCAACCCGCTGCCCATTGTGGTATCACCGGATTAAAACCGACGTATGGTCGCGTATCGCGTTATGGCATGATTGCCTATGCTTCGAGCCTGGATCAAGGTGGGCCAATGGCGCGTAGCGCTGAAGATGCGGCTATCCTGTTACAAGCAATGGCAGGATTTGATAACAAAGATTCAACCAGCGTTGACAGACCTGTGCCGGATTATCAAGCGGGATTGGCGAACTCCATTGAAGGTTTAAAGATTGGCTTGCCGAAAGAGTTTTTTGGCGAAGGATTAAGTGCCAGTGTCGGCGCAATTATCGAAAAAGCCGTTGAAGAATATCGAAAAATGGGCGCTGTTATCAAAGAGATTTCCATGCCCAACCTCAAATTGGCGATACCGGCCTATTACGTCATCGCGCCAGCAGAATGTTCCGCCAACCTATCGCGTTTTGATGGCGTACGTTTTGGTTATCGGTGCGAAACGCCGAAGGATTTAACGGATTTATACACCCGTTCGCGCGGTGAAGGTTTCGGCAAGGAAGTCAAACGCCGCATCCTGATGGGGACTTACGCCTTATCGGCAGGTTATTACGATGCCTATTACATCAAAGCACAAAAAATCCGCCGCCTTATCAGTGAAGATTTCAAAAAAGCCCTGGCAGACGTTGACGTGATCATGGGGCCAGTAACGCCCTCAACAGCGTTTGGTATTGGTGAAAAAATTGGCAACCCGATAGAAATGTATTTGTCCGATATTTATACCATCGCCATCAACTTGGCAGGCCTGCCAGCCATGTCGATTCCGGCGGGATTTGCGGAAGGCAAACCCGTTGGCTTACAAGTGATTGGTAACTATTTTACTGAAGATAGATTGTTGAACATTGCCCATCAATATCAGCAAGCCACCGATTGGCATCAGCAAATACCCAAAGGGTTTGAATAGGAACGGATATGGAAACTTCTCAAGAACATGAACACCCTCAGTGGGAAGTGGTAATCGGACTAGAAATCCACGCCCAACTTGCGACTAAATCAAAAATATTTTCCGGCGCGGCAACGGCTTACGGAGCATCGCCCAATACACAAGCCTGTGCGGTTGACTTGGGTCTCCCCGGCGTATTGCCGGTATTGAACGAAGAAGCCGTACGCATGGCCGTCAAATTTGGCATGGCAATAGAGGCTGAAATTGCGCCGTATTCCGTGTTTGCACGCAAGAATTATTTTTACCCCGACTTACCGAAAGGCTACCAGATCAGCCAGTTTGAATTACCTATCGTCGGCAATGGTCATATGGATATTAATGTTGATGGCAGCAGCAAACGTGTCGGCATAACCCGCGCCCATCTTGAAGAAGATGCAGGCAAATCGCTGCACGAAGACTTTCATGGCTTGACCGGAATTGACCTTAACCGTGCCGGTACGCCGTTATTGGAAATTGTCTCGGAACCGGACATGCGTTCGGCAAAAGAAGCCGTGGCTTATATGCGTAAGCTGCATAATTTGGTACGCTGGATCGGTATTTGTGACGGTAACATGCAGGAAGGTTCATTTCGGTGTGATGCCAACGTATCAGTGCGACCAAGAGGTCAGCAAGCATTCGGTACCCGTGCGGAGATAAAAAATATTAACTCCTTCAAGTTTGTTGAAAAAGCAATTAACCACGAGGTTGATCGACAAATTCAATTGATAGAAAGCGGCGGTAAAATCGTCCAGGAAACTCGACTTTACGATTCAGTAAAAGACGAAACCCGCTCTATGCGGAGCAAAGAGGAAGCCAACGATTACCGTTATTTTCCTGACCCTGACTTATTACCAGTTTCTGTCAGCGATGAATTTAAAGCGCATATCAAGGCGCTATTACCGGAGTTGCCTGATACCCGAAAACTGCGGTTTAATGAGCAATATCAGCTTGATACCGAAAATGCGGACATCTTGACTGCGTCACGTTCATTGGCGGACTATTTTGAAACCTTGGTTAAGGAATCTTCCTGTGAAGCAAAAATGTGCGCTAACTGGATGACCGGCGATCTCATCGCCGCCCTCAATAAGGCCAATTTAGAGATTACCGAATCCCCGATAACATCACAACGCTTGGCTGGTTTGTTGCAACGCATCAACGACAACACTATTTCCGGCAAAATTGCCAAACAGGTGTTTGAAGGCATGTGGCATTCCACCGCAACGGCTGACGAAATCATCACTGAAAAAGGCCTAAAACAAATTACCGATACCGGGGCGATAGAAGCGGTCATCGACCAAATCATTGCCGATAATAGCAAGCAGGTTGAACAATATCGGGACGGCAATGAAAAAGTTTTCGCTTTTTTTGTCGGACAAGTGATGAAAGCCATGCAGGGCAAAGCGAACCCTGGCGAAGTGAATAAAATATTAAAAACCAAGCTAAAGTAGCCGTATACAATAACAAAAATACCCTGCCGAACACTTTGTTTTGCAGCGTTTTACCAGCGGAGCAAGCATGAAAACACTTACAAAAAGGCTGTTCAATAATTTTCTGGTAGGCATTTTTGCCGTCATCCCAATCGTAGTCGTTTTAGAAATTATATTTTTTATCAAAGACTTGCTTATGAATATGTTTGGCATGGTGCATGGTTATGCCAACAGTTATTTTTATACGGTTGTGGTACTGGTGCTGAGTTTTTTCATCCTGGTGCTTATAGGCCACGAGATTGTCGCCAAAGGTCGGCCATTAATCCTCAGTGCCATTGAAAACATTATCGACAGAATCCCTTTTTTAAATACCATTTACCGGGTTCTTAAGAAGGTGATTACGATGTTCACCAGCAATGACCAAACCATTGCCAAGGAAGTGGTTTATGTCGAGTATCCCAAAGAAGGGATATGGGTGCCGGCTTACGTGACTAACCGCCATGAAACCAAGGTGGTGCTATTTATCCCGACATCACCGAATCCGACTTCCGGCTTCACCGTAATAGTCGATAAGTCGAAAGTGATCAATTCCGACATGGACATAGAAGATGCGACCAGTTTTATTGTCAGTGTCGGCGTGGATTATGACAAAGCTAAAGAGATGACAAAATTAAATTAATTATCAATTAGATAACATGACAACATTGAGCGTTTATTAAACGGGAAATGACGTTTACGCAACAGTTACAAATACTATAGATCCGGCCTTTTAATGTTTGAAGTAATTGCGATACCCTTCGGCTTCGCTCAGGGAACGCAGCGGTGACGTACCCTGAGCGAAGCCGAAGGGAGATTAAACTTCATAAGCCCAGATCAATAAAATAATGGGCGGTGCTGCCGGGTTCGACGGTTAAAAATTACATTTTTTATGTTCGATGGGTCGAATACAAACAAAGAGCATCATGACATACGGGGCGCATGCCCAAGCGCAACATCAAAAGCCAACTGCATTCATTAAGAGGATTTCATGGGGAACTTAAAACTTATACCCGCAATTATTATCACGACACTCCTGGTCGGAGCCTTACTGTTCGTTGCGCTCCATTTTATCTTTCTCGACCTGTTCGTCGATTTGTGGTGGTTTCAATCCATCAAACTTGAATCTTATTTCTGGTTAAGGTTGCTGTACAAATTTTTTCTGTCCGGTGCCGTCACCTTATTTTTCTTCACGATTTTCTTTTTCCATTTCTGGATCGCATCGCGTTATTTAGGGCTGAACCCGCAGGATGAAGTATTCAGCAATTTCGACCAGAATGTAAAATTCCAGAAATTTTCGGAAAAATTCCTGTACGGTTCGGCAAAAATTTACACACCTATTGCGCTGATACTGGCGATTTTTATCGCCATCCCCTTTTATAACCAATGGGAAACGACATTACTTTATTTTTTCGGCAACCACTCAGGTGTTGCTGAACCGTTCTATGGCAATGACATCAGTTTTTATTTGCTGTCTTATCCGCTGTATCAACTGATCCAACCCGAATTGTTAAGTACGGCGATTTTGATATTTGTCATGGTAGGCACCTTGTATTGGCTGGAGCATATTTTTGTACCTAACCAGAACAAAGAATTCCATCCCGGCGCAAAGATACATCTGGGCGTTTTAATGGGTTTTGTGGTTCTTTTCGTGGTGTGGGGATTTTTGCTACAACGCTTTTCATTGTTATATACGGATGCCCATAAACCCGTGTTTTACGGACCCGGCACGATTGAAATCCGCTACCAATTGCCGTTGATATGGCTAGGAATCTTGTCTTTTCTGGCGATGGCGACCATTGCAGGCATCTTCATTTTTTCGGAACAGCACCGAAACAAGACCCCTTTTTTAATCTCCGTGGCAACATTCCTGATTATTTTAGGCTTACCGCATCTTGGTTTTATTCCCCAATTTATTGAGAAATACATTGTTAATCCGAATCCGGTCAGGACAGAAAAGCCTTTTATCCAACACAACATCGACGCAACCCTGGATGCTTATGATTTAAAAAACATCAATACCGTTAATTTGCCGGTAAAACTGAACGCCGCCGAGGACATCGCCACCTGGAGCAGCCAAAAGCGCTTCGAAAACATTCCGGTCTGGGACAGGGAGCATCTCATCAGCAGTTACAAACAGTTGCAGGAGATCAGGCCGTATTATCAATTTATTAACGTTGATGAAGATCGCTACCCCATCCTCGACCACACCCGGCAAGTCAATCTAGCCGCGCGGGAAATTAACACCAGCAAATTACCGAATGAAGCGCAAAACTGGGAGAACACACACCTGCGCTACACCCACGGTTATGGTGCTGTAATCACTTCCGCCGCCCAGGATGCCGACAAACCGCTGGTTTGGTATTTGCGCGACCTTAACATGTCTTCACCGGCAGGTCTTGACATAAAACACCCTGATATTTATTACGGTGAAGGCCAATATGACTATGCTGTCGTACCCAATAAACTGAAAATAGTCGACATTTCCGCAAGCAAGACACTCACAGATCCGGGCATTGATAATGCCTACCACGGTGAAGGCGGAATACCGATCAGTTCAATGTTTAAAAAAGCCTTGTTAGCTATCTATCTAAAAGAAGAAAAGATATTTTTTTCAACCAATATTAATGACGAAAGCAAGATCAAGATTTACAGGAATATTGTCGAACGTGTAAATAAACTAACTCCGTTTTTGCATCTGGATAATGACCCTTATCTTGTGGTGGGCAAGGATAGGTTTTACTGGATTCTCGACGCTTACACCTTATCGGACAAATATCCTTCTTCTAAACCGGAAGACTTTGTCTTTGCACAGGACAAGCACCGTTTCAACTATATCCGCAATTCGGTAAAAATTGTCGTCGATGCCTATGATGGCGACCTGGATTTTTACATTGCTGATCCTTCCGATACCATTATCCAAACCTACCATAATGCCTATCCAGGCTTGTTTAAAAATCTGGCTGAGATGCCTGAAGAGTTGCGGACTCATCTTCGTTACCCACGCGACCTGTATCAGGTACAAATGGGGTTGTATGCAAAATATCACCAGCAAACCCCCGAATCATTTTATGAGCAAGGCGAGACTTGGCAATTCGCCACTGTACGCAACAATCCCGTGATGCCTTACTATCAGACCATGGATTTCGGCAATTGTGATGATAAGGAAGAATTTGTCATGATTAACCCGATGACCCCTGTCAATCGCGATAACCTGAGCATGATCGGTGTTGCCGGAGTCATGGACAAAACCAAGTGCAGCACCAATTACAAGCCGGGGATTACCGTCTACAAGTTCGGTAAAGATGTGCAGGTAAACGGCCCGGCACAGGTCGAAGCCTTAATCAACCAAAACCCGGAAATATCGGCAAACTTCACCCTGTGGGGGCAAAGCGGCTCTACCGTACAAATGGGTCGAATGATCATCCTGCCGATGGGCAATACCGTCTTGTATGTGCAGCCCATTTATCTGGCCTCCACCAAAACCAAGATCCCTGAATTGTCACGGGTAATCGTTTCAATAGGCGACAGATTGGTGATGGATACGACCTTATGGTCGGCGTTTAACCGGATAAAACAGTTGTATATCAAAGACGCGGCTGATGTTAAGCAGACGGGGGCTTCATCAGCCATTGTTAAGCCTGATGGCAATTAGCCCCATCCTTTGCCTGAATCCTTTACCAACTTAGGTATTTGGCGGTACATAACCTTGCGGCATGGCATCGTTGCCTTCAAATAAAAACTTATTTCTTTCTTCGGCAAGAAAAGCCCTAGATTTAGGATCAAAACTGGCGAGTTTGTTTTCGTTGATCAACATGGTTTGCCTGCTTAACCACTCTTGCCAGACTTGCTTTGATATTTTTTCAAAAATCTCCTGGCCTTTTGGCCCCGGGAACGGCGGCGCATCCAAACCTTCGGCTTCTTTGCCTAATTTCGCACAGTAAATCAATCGAGCCATGTCATTTTCCTCTGTTCAAATGTTGTAATAATAGCGTTTTTATAGGTGCAGGAAGCCCCAGTGTATTGATGTGTTGATCGTTATGCCAGAAAAAACGGTCATCTTCAGCAACATGCCCGCATGAATGGTCGGTTTCTATGGTCAGCGGCGTATAGTCAAGGTGATAGTGCGAGAAAGTGTGCCTATGCACAATGTCAGATTGTTGATGAATAATTCGCATATTGTTAGCGAGACACCAATCCGATGCATCACCTGTACTGGCAAATTCCGGTAAACTCCATAAGCCTCCCCAAATGCCTGTGGGCGGTCGTTTTTCCAAAAATATCTGCTGCTGATTGTTATGCAGAAGCAAAAAAACCAGCTTTTTAACAGGCAATAGTTTACTTGGCCTTGGTGCAGGAAAATCAGCGGTACTTCGCATTTGCCTAGCCAGACAACCCGATTCAAGTGGACACATCTCACAACGTGGCTTGCTACGTGTGCAAACAGTCGCACCTAAATCCATCATGGCTTGCGTGTATTCGGCCACACGCTGTTCGGGGGTTAAGTTGGCGCTGATAGCCCAAAGCTGCTGACTCACCTGAGTATTTCCCGGCCAACCTGAGATTGCATAAAATCTCGCCAATACGCGCTTTACATTGCCATCGAGGATTGGCGTACTTTTATTGAATGCTATGCTTAAGATAGCCCCAGCAGTGGATTTGCCTATGCCCGGCAAGGCCATGAGTTCAATTAAGGTATCTGGAAAATGGCCTTGCGCGTGAATTATCTGCGCCGCTTTATGAAGGTTACGGGCGCGTGCATAGTAGCCCAAACCCGACCACAGTTGTAGCACCTCGTCTAAATCAGCGTGCGCGAGTTTCGATAAATCAGGAAATCGCGCTGTAAATGCCTGAAAATAGGGGATAACTGTGACAACCTGCGTTTGTTGCAGCATAGTCTCGGAAAGCCAAACGCGGTAAGGCGTGATATCGGTTTGCCAGGGCAAATCCTTACGGCCATGCCGGTCAAACCATGTCAGGACACAGTGCTGAAAGACTGACGGCTTCATAAAAACAAAATGGCAGGTATTTTCTGCACCGCTTGCTGAACTTGATCTGGCATTATTAAGATTAAGTATCGAATATTGTGCGGATCGATAAACGAAGTGTATAAATTTGGGAATGGCGGTAAAATTTCTTGCGTCGGTCGATTAGCCACCCAAACATTAACAAAAAACAACCTATTACAAGAAAAGGAAGGGAACATGTTAGTTTTAGCAAAACTCGCCGCACTTGGCATCGTTATCTGGTTTTACATGACCGCCGACAAAATCGGCGAACCCCCGGTTAAGTGGGCTGTAATTGGCTTTATTGGCTACCTGCTTGCTTATTTGTTGGTGAATTATACAGTTGCCGCCTATTTGATGGGGATAGTCGCAAAGAAAAGTACGGCGATTATCGTCATAAGCCAGATCCCCGCGCTGTGCGGGTTGGCAGCCGGCTATTTAATCAGAAAAAAATTATTGAGCAATTCCCGCGCCGCTAAGTAAGTCGTATTGCCATACTGAAAAAACAACTGCGAAATAGCTAGTAGCAGGAATACCGGGTAGGCATAAATAGAAAAACCATTTTTCATTTATGCCTTGCGGTATTCCGTTTTACATCTAAAACAACTTACAAAAACTCGTGGCACAAAGCGTCTTTCTGAGCACGTTTTAATCCTTCAAGAACACTTGCGCCAGTTATTTTTTGAATGCCTTATAATTTTTCTGCGTGTTTGTCCAAGTATTCGGCAACACCAGAGGGGCTGGCATTCATGCCTTTATCGCCTTTGTTCCAACCGGCTGGGCACACTTCGCCATGCTCTTCAAAAAATTGCAGGGCATCAATCATTCGCAACAGTTCATCCATATTGCGACCCAGAGGCAAGTCATTGACAACCTGATGACGCACCATACCGTTACGGTCTATCAGGAAGGTACCCCGATAAGCCACAGCAGGGCTAGCTGCTTCCACGTCATAATCCTTGCAGATAGAATGCGCCATATCCGCTGCCATTGTGTAACGAACGGCACCAATACCACCCTTATTGATAGGCGTGTTACGCCATGCGTTATGGGTAAAATGTGAGTCGATTGACACCGCAATCACCTCAACACCACGGCTTTTGAATTCATCCATGCGATGATCCAAAGCAATCAGCTCGCTTGGGCAAACGAACGTAAAATCCAGCGGATAAAAGAACACTACGGCATATTTACCGTTAGTTGCTGATGAAAAACTGAAGGAATCAACGATTTCTCCATTGCCCAAAACGGCCGGGACGGTGAAATCAGGGGCTTGTTTACCAACTAATACGCTCATCAAATGTCTCCAAATTAGTCAAAATAAAGTAAGGTCTATAAACTCTAACAACCACTTTTGTAGTTAAATCTCAAAAGGGATGATGCATTTTACACCAGAATGGACTTGGAATCGCTTGACATACAAAATTCGACTTGCATTTTTTTAAACTTAAGCCATAATTTGTAATCGTAGGATTACAAACGAGCCAGCTAATAACCACTCTCGTAGGAACCATATAGATCTTTGGCAACCTAACCCTACTGTTAACTCTAATTTTTAACCTTTTCGAGATATTAGTATGGCAAAGAATAAGCACATCACAGAACCTGATGTGTTCGGGTATCAGGTACGCATCGTAAGGCGTGGCAAAGAAAGCAGTCGATACTTTTCCCACAAACTGTGGGGCAGTAAAGTTAAATCGTTGAATGCAGCTATCACTTGGCGAGATCAGATGTTGGTCGCCCTTAAAGGTAGTAGAACGCGTTTTCTTAAGCCGCCGAAAAATAAAACCACCACTGGCATTACCGGGGTATCCAGAACAATCAAGTTTGACCATCGCAAAAACAAAAGTTACTTGTGTTATACCGTTTTTTGGGTATGCGATGGCAAAGCCCGTAACAAAACTTTCCAGGTTGGTAACGTAGAGACTGTTACCGCTGATGCTGAATTGCATGCTTTCCGCACCGCACGCTTGTTTAGAAGCTGCTATGAACACGCAATTGACAATGACCTTCCTTTTCACGACGAAGAATTTGTCGGCTGGAAAAAAATGCGCGCTTACGAGAATGAAAATCTAAGAGCGGTCTAAATCGGCTTTTTTATTAAGCCAATCAGTTATAGTTTTATGGAGGAACTTTATCATCGCTTAGTGGGCATTGACGTGTAAAGCCAACTGAAAATGCGACTGCCGCTTTTGATACCATCATGTCTTTAGAATGGCATAATGCATTTTTACAACTTCTCGCTAGAGTGATTTTAATTGAAACACTTGGGAGACTACGCCTATTACTGAGTGTAGATTGACGTGCTTTTTGTACAGAGTTTTTCAACTAGCTTGTTTGGCGGAAAATAAGCTGCGATTCTCGCCATAAAAGCAATACATGCCGATATGCGAGCAACCCAGGCAAGAACTGAAAACGGAGTTATTTGGCGCATAATTGTTACTATATTTCCTGTAGCATTAGATATGCACACAAGAAAACATATAAACCGAACAAGCCTCACCCAGAGATTTGTAGCAACATCTATTTTGCCTACCAAGACAAGGTAGTTTGGCTGCCCGTAATACTCAGTACTACCCGCATCTTTCCGGCAATGATGTCCGATAAAAATAAAGTCTTCCCCAGGTAAACTCTTCCCTGGTAACACCGTCTGACCTACCGCCGGTGACAAGGTTGCTGAAACTTATGGGTAATCAGGTAACCTTTTAGGTTTATTTTCCTTATCGATTACGCCAAGCCGTGGGTGGCACCCCTAGATGTCTTTTGAACGCACGGCTAAAAGCAGTAACGTTTTCATAACCCACTTCAGCTGCAATTTCCTCGACACTTCGTTGCGATTCCGCCAATAGCCGTCCGGCGATATTCATGCGCCATTTCGTGATATAAGCCATCGGGCTATCCCCTAATGTGGCGGTGAATCGCGCGGCAAATCGGGATGGCGACATGGCGACCTTCTGGGCAAGCCGGTTGACTGACCAGTCCCTGCCGGGGCTGGAATGAATCAGGGTGAGCGCGCGACCAATCACAGGATCTTTAATGCCGGTGAACCATCTTGACTCAGGCGGGGCAGTTTCCAAATGAAAACGCATCGCTTCAGCACAGAGTAACTCCAGAAGCCGTTCGATAACGAAAGTACAGCGGGTTGTTTGCTCGGCTTCTTTGCTTATCCAGTCTACTACGCCTGGCAAATTATGCAGCGTGCCAGGATGAAATACCGACGAATGTAATATTGCAGGCAATGCCGAAAACAGCGGATTGAGTTCAATATTTCGCGTCATAAAAACGCCGCATATCAGCGAAGTGCTCCGTACCTTGTTTCCTGAAATTGGTTTAAATGGATTGTTGCCTTTCTGGAGCAGGGTTTCTACCGACACGGCTTCTTGATTGCAATCTTGCGATAAACGATGTGCGCCGCCGCCAAAGCAGATAGCCATTTCTCCCGCTTCAATGAGGATCGAATCGGAGCCTTCAGGGGTTAGTTCAACATATCCCCGCTTTACCAGATGAAATGCCACAACTTGCTCATCCCGCTTAGCTTTTAATAGCTGCCCTAATTTATTGGCGTTAGGAATTGAAATTCCCCAAGGTGGAACATAATCCTCATTTAAAAGGATGCTGCCACTGATCCGCAGGGAATTAAGCACATCGCTCAATACGCATAAATTATCTTCTAAATCGATAGTTTCAGCATAAATATTGGTAGATTCGGTCATTGTTACTATTGATTTACGTTGTTATTCTGTGTATCACCATAACAGTTATTTAAGGAGTTCTCAATATGTCTGAGTTTACCAATACCGGCGTTGCCGTTTTTCTCGATCTGATAATGATTGTTTACACACTATGGGTTATCTCACTAGGAGAGTTGAAAAGTAAATTACCAATTGGTATTGGCATAGGCCTGTTAGCCTGGCTTGGGCTGTTGCACCTTGGTCTTTCAACCAAAAGTCTGTTTCCGGAAGATATTTCAGGAGTAGCTTTTCTGGCGATTGTCATTATTGCAGTCGGTGCGGTCTGGGCTTTGCTGTTTTTTGTCACGACAATTCGTTCAAAACTGTTAGCCCTAAGTCAGCAGCAACTACTTTTATTGCAAGGTATCCGGGTACTCTTTGGGGCGAATTTTCTCATGCAGGCCAGTTTGGGCGGATTGCCACTGACTTTTGGCATACTGGATGGCTGGACGCATATTGCCGCCGGTTTCTTTGGCTTGATTGCGGCTTTTAGTTTTGCTACCCATACGGATGAAGTCCGTCGGGCATGGTTTGCCAATATTTTTGGCATGGCCGATATTTTAATAGTTGCCAGTACACTTGCTTTAATCCTGCTTCCAACCATAACGCCGCACCATGCCATGATGTATGCGGTTTTCCTTCCGGCACCGCTTTGGCTGTGGTTCCATCTTGTTTCTATCTGGAAACTACTGAGTAAGGATCATGCAACTGTTCAGGTGCAGCAAGCATGATTAAGCATTCTCAACGTCATTATGGTCGCACTTCCGGAAACAGGATTGATGGTATCAGAGAGCCCGGAATAACCGGGGCAAGGCTGTTGGTGGAGTCGTTTTATTATGCTTTCAACCATCGTGATTTGATCGTGTTGAAACAGGTCTGGGCAGAGCATGATCTTATCCAGTTAAATAATCCATTAGGTGGCATCTTGCGGGGATACGAGCCAATTGCTGCCCTCTATAGCCGGGTGTTCTCAGGGACGGCATCAGTCTGGGTTGAACTGGACGACATCGTTGAATTCGAGACTGAAAACATGATTGTCTTCGCCGGGCGAGAGTACGGTGAGTTTGCCCTGAATAATCAAACCTTAGCCCTTGCCATTCGAACCAGCCGTATTGTCCAGTGGTTTGGCGCGGACGTTGGTTGGCGGCAAATTCATCATCACGGTTCCATCGATGACCCTAAATTGCTTGAGGCATATCAACAGGCTGTGCAGGCTGGTTAATTGACCAGTCCATTCACTGCCTTCAACTAAACAACTTCATAAAGGTAAAGCTATGCCGGGTATCATTACTCCTGAAATTTATTGGCTAACAGCAACCATTTTGATGACAGCCCTTTTTTGGGTGCCGGTTATTGTCAATCGTATTATTGAGATCGGTGCTTGGGCTGCCCTTAAGCCGCCACCGTTAAAACCAAAGGCCTTGTGGGCTGAAAGGTTGATGCGGGCTCATGCCAACGCTATTGAGAATCTAGCTCTCTTCGCACCGTTGGCTTTGGTGATCCATTTTGCAGGGATAAGCACCTCAATGACAGCAACAGTTTGCTTGATCTATTTTATTGCGCGGTTAATTCATGTCCTCGCTTACGTTGCGGCTATCCCCGTCATTCGTACGCTTGCCTTTGTGGTCGGATTTATCTGCCAAATGGCATTAGTAACGACAATATTGGGCGCAGTTTAAATCGCCTATTACTTTCAGAATGAATAACACATGAGTATCCAATTTTATTACGGTTCAGGATCGCCTTTTTCATGGAATGTTTGGCTGGTTCTGGAACACAAACAACTGCCCTATGAATTTAATTTGCTGACACTACAGAATGGTGAATTGAAACGGCCAGGTTATCTAGCCATCAACCCGCACGGTAAAGTACCTGCATTAGTCGATGATGGTTTTGCCTTATGGGAAGCATCAACCATCGTGGAATATTTGGAAGAGCGTTATCCTGATTTTCCGGTGTTCCCATCAACTATTCGAGACCGTGCAATCGTACGTCGGTTATCGGCGGAAGCCAATAGCTACCTGTATCCGGCAGTACGGCGATTGATGGAGCTGACCTTACTAAATGACAATGAGGATAGCGATCCTGTTGTAATCTCGACGGCTTTTAATGAGTTAAGCCACCACTTGGATTACTTTGAAAATGTCCTGCATAGCCAGTTCTTTGCCGGTACAATCTCGGCAGCGGACTTTACAATCTATCCTTTGCTGGCTTTACTAAAGCGTATCGACCAACGTAAACCTCAACTTGGTGTAGGCGATCTTATTGGTGCAAAGTTGGCTGGATTTATGGTGCAGTTTGAGCAACTGCCTTACTTTACTAAAACTTTCCCACCTCATTGGAAACAATAAACAATGAAAGACCAACCTAAACAACCAGTCTGCGTAGTGATCGGTGTAGGGCCTGGCAATGGCGCTGCTTTCGCTCGACGATTCGGCTTGGCGGGTTATCAGGTAGCCTTATTGGCTCGTCAGATCGATTATACGAATACCCTTGCAAAAGAAATAAATGGCTCCAGAGCTTATGCGTGTGATGTGACGGATGCAGCTTCAGTCGAGCGAGTATTTTCATCCATTCACCATGAAATGGGAGATGTTAATACCTTAATTTTTAATGCCGGTGCAGGTATCTGGAAATCTGTTGAAGAAATCACGCCGGAAGAGTTTGAACAAAGCTGGCGGGTCAATGCCCTTGGCTCGCTCCTGGTATCACAACAAGTTATCCCAGTAATGAAGAAAAACCGGCTGGGAAACATCATCTTTATTGGTGCAACGGCATCGCGTCGCGGAGGCGCCAAAACAGCGGCCTTTGCACCCGCTAAAGCGGCTCAGAGAAGCCTAGCCGAATCGATGGCACGGCATTTAGGCCTTTCAGCCGTACATGTGGCAACGGTTATTATTGACGGCGTTGTGGATACCCCAAGCACTCGTAAGATGATGCCTGAGAAATCTGACAACTACTTCGTTCAGCCAGATGATATAGCCGAGGTGGTTTTTAACCTTACTCAACAACCTTCTTCAACCTGGTCTTCCGAGATTGAAGTCCGCCCGTTTGGGGAGGTTTGGTAATGCCATTTGATACGCAGAAACTCCCAAGCTCGCTGTTATCAGAAATTACAACTGAACGGTATAGACGAACCGATATTACTGTCGCCCGATTCTAGGTCATGTTCGTCCACGGCTTTGAAACCTAGAAAACATTTTTTACCAAAATTTAAGCCAATTCCTGAGTGTTTCACTTTTTTTGGAAATATGCCCTTCCTTTTTGATTCGTCAGTATCTGCTAGCATAGCCCGCTTATCTTGTTTATAGAAAAAATCTCTCGGTTTGCCGTACATGACTGACGGAGATTTCAACCATAATTCACCTTGCCGCTGATTTCGTACTGTTTCTTTGTCAAAATTTTCGCGAATGACCTCTTTGGCAATATTGTTCCAGTCAGGTTTAGGCCGTTGCCCTGCTTCATTTTTGTCGACGATGTTACCTATCCCTTTGTTTTGTCCAGGCAGCCCCCCCCCGCAGTTAATTTATTAACATTTTTTTCTTGAGTCTTCCGTGGCAGTATTGCCGTATCTTTTTTTGAGGAAGACGTGGTATTAGCGTTTTTTAAATACCGCTTGTTGGTTGGAATTGGCATTTGTGTAGCGGCTTCTATTCTCTCAGTTATCGGTTTTGTTTTCAGGGGTGTTTTAAGTAAAACCACTTCGATAGATGTTCCCGTGATTTGCGGGTTATGCTGAGCTGTCGAAAATTCAAAGTTAACACCGAACAAGATGAGCAAGTGGAATAACGCCGATACACTTACCACAAGTATCCAGCGTTTTAGCGTAGGCCTTAATCGAATCTGTGACGATTAACACCTGGTGGTAGGACAAATCAAGCAAGCTAACCTTGATCACTGTTTGGCGCATGGCGAGGGCTACATTTAGGCTATTACCTTAAGATGAATAACTCGATTCATCAATCGAGCCAAACTTTTCCACTTAGAAAATATGCAATCGCTCCTTTATTTCAGTCCTGTTTCTTTCGCAACAAATACCCCGAATAAGCAATAAAGTCCTTACCCTCCACATTAACAATGCGCACGGTTTCCTGCATTCCCCGACCTTGCCCAAGTATGGTCGCTTCCTTATCTGACGCCGGTGCAATGGGCAACGACAAGTTATTAATATCAAAGGTAGGGATTGAATACTCCAACATCAAAAAACCATCTTGCTCTTTTAAGGCGCATTTTTCGGGCACCAACGCTTCGCCTTGGGTAAGGTTGATGATCTCGTATTGTCCAAGGCGATTGCGCCAAGACTGAGAGATCGGCACGGGTTTGATTTTTTCGCCGAAAACGAAGCTTTGGTTTTGGTAATGCCCTAACGCCAGATCATGCCCCAAAATATTTTTTAACGATAGGCTGAATTGAGTGAGTTCGTCCGGTTCTATCGCAAACAACCCCAGCAGCTTGTAACGGATACCATAGTTACCGTCGTCCCTGGCTACCAAATCAATACTGTGTCCATCGACCTCGGTGGTCAACGAATCACCTTCTGGCGTTAATTTTACATAGCCTGCCGATGTTGCATACTGCCCTGCGCCCAGAATTTGCTCTTGCGCGTTCAGTGACCGGGTGGTAATTGCCGGCTGATCGTCATCAATCGGTATTTGCTTGCCGGCTTTTATGGCTAGCGCCAGTTTTAAGGCGGTATTGGTGAGTTTGCTAAGCAAATCGCCTGTGGGTGGCGAATTTGTGGAAACTATCACACCTAGTTTATGCTGGGGTAACACGCTAAGCTGGCTTCTATGATACAAGGTAGCACCGCCGTGTTCGGCTATCGTTCCAATGCTTTGATTATTACGTAACATCCAGCCTAGGCCGATTTGGAAACCGGCATCCAGTGCCACAGCCTTGTTTTGCGGACGCAACATTTCCTTTAGGGTTTCCGGCTTGAGGATTTGACGGCCATTCGCTTTGCCGTCGGCAAACACCATCTTCATAAACTGGCTCATGTCCAAGACATTCGCGTTTAAACCCCCGGCAGGCGTATCGCGTAGCGGTACTTCACGTTTTTCTTCATGATTTTTATAGGCTTTGGCGGCAAATTTACCTTCAATTCCCGAAGAAAATGCCGCCCTATTCATGCCTAATGGTTTTAACAATTGCCGCTCGGCATAGTGGTTAAAATCTTCGCCCGTAGTTTCTTGCAGCATCGCACCCAACAGCGTAATGCCTAAATTTGAGTACGACCAGATAGTGTTTGGCGCATAGGCGACGTACTCATCTTTAAGCTGGCTGACAAGTTGGTTAAACGGCGCAGGGTTTTTCGTCCACATGCCCCTACCGACATCACCCGGTAAGCCGGAATGATGGGTCATGATATTGCGCGGCGTAATCGGTGCGGCATTGGTAAAGCGGCTTTTAATCGAAAAATCAGGCAGGTAAGTTTGCAGGGGCTTATCAATATCCAACTTACCTTGTCCCGCCAACTGCATCACCAGCGTATCGGTAAACAGCTTGGAAATGGAGCCGGCCCGATAGATTGTTTCCGGTGTCGCAGGAGTTTTATTGGCAGTATCGGCATAGCCGAAACCTTGCGCCCACACGACATGCTGATCGTCCACCACGGCAATGCTCAAGCCTTCAACCTCTTGGCCTGCCATTTGATCTTCAATCAGCCAAGTGAGGTAGGTTTTTAAATAGCTGTAGTCGTCGGGTTGAATGGTATCAGGCTTAATCGGTGGCGTACTGGCGCAGCCGGATAATAAAAAAACCAATCCCAGTAACAAGCTAATTTGCGCTTTCATAGATGTCCCTTAGTATGTGGGTGGAGACAGGTGATCGTAATTGTTGCTAAATAGGATTACTAATCAACAATGAGCTTAACTTTCAACCCTGTTTTAAATAAGGCTTCAACTAATAAATCCCTTTAATATCATTTTCCCGTCGCTTCATCGGTTTGCCTTTTGTAGTCCTCATAGGGTTTTTCGGCATCGGAAATACAACGTTTACGTTCCTCAGAATCCGCAATATTTTCACATAGGTTGTCGTGCCATGCTTGGCCGACACTATAAGCTGGATATTCCGTGCAGCCAACAAGAGATAGGATAATAAGTAAGTTAATTGTTGATAGCTGTATTTTCATGGGATACCTCTGAAATTATCGTGATAGGGAAATGCACCATAGCCCAAAAACTCGCTGAGGTGCGGCTTACTGCAACCCAACATTTGGCTAATTCTTCTCAATTTCCAGCAAATCCACCTCTCCTTTCATCAGGGTCATCAATGCTTCCAAACGCTCAGCAACATTAGCCATATCCAGTAAACTTTGCTGATCTTCTATTTTCAAGGCCATGCCCGCCGCTATCGTATCGACTAAACAACTCAGGTCATTAATGCCTGCCAGTGAATTTAAGACTTCCGGCGGAACTTTGGAGTTTAACGTCACATACTGGTCGAAACAACTTATCAGCGTGCGCCGCAATACCTTCTGCTCCTGCTGCGTAAGGGTTATCTCATCCGTGACTATTCGCACGCGTGCCGCGAAATAGCCTTCGCTTTCGATATAGCTGTCAACACGGCATCGTTCACTGCCCTCAACCAAGACCTTCACCGCATCTTCAGGCAACTCCGACATCTGTATAATATTCGCCAACGTACCAGTACTGTAAAGGTCAGCAAATTCAGGATCATCAATTTCTGCTTGTTTTTGAGTGACCAGCAATACTTGTTTGTCTTCACGCATCGCGGCATCCAGCGCAACGATGGATTTCTCCCTGCCCACAAACAGCGGTATTTCCATGTGTGGGTAAACCACCACATCCCGCAGAGGCAATACTGGGATGATTAAATCAGCTGGGGAGATTTCTAATTTTGTGTGCTTTGCCATAAAGGGTATCTCATGCAATTAATAAGCGAATTTGCTGCATTATAAAGGTAAGCCTACTTAAAACATGTGCCGAAAGTCATGGGTAATAAGCATGACTTTCGGCATACGACAACGCCCAATGAATCGGCTATGATGCCGTACCTGTGCAAAAGGCGAAGCAATAATGACAACTACGACAAAACAATCGGCTTTAAGCAAAACTTCTACTGTAACCTTGCTGCGCGTCACGGTCATGTTGTACTGGTTTATGCTGGGTATACAAATTTTGCTACCGTCACAACCCTATGAGGCAGCTAAGCATCTGCTCCCTTGGTATTTAGAAGTCATGGTATTTTTGGGTTTCGGCCCAGCTTTTTGGTTTAACACCCGTAACATTGCCGTGCAATCGCTGGATTGGCTACCCCTGTTGTTGCTTAGCAGTCAGGCCATTGCTGCTTTCACGATCAATTCGGATTTGATCTATATTGTTGCCGCCGAAATTCCGCTGGTGCTGCCCGCGCGTGCCGCTGTTATCTGGATTGTTGTGCAAAACTTGCCCTTAACAGCCTTGATTTTTTGGGTGGATCAAGCGTACGGTGCGGAAATACATTCACTGACAGAACGTACACTGGATGCTATCAAAAACATTGACCACGATTTTGATAGCCTCGGCTTCCCCTTTCCATTAACACCACGAGAAATTGAGGTGCTTGCCCTGATCGCCGGCGGTTATAACAATATGGAAATCGCTAATGCCCTGGGTACAACGGAAGGTACGGTAAAAAATCATGTCTCCAGTATTCTTTCCAAATTGGGCGTACGTGACCGGGTGCAAGCGGTCTTCAAAGGTATTGATAGGGGGATGCTTTGAATATCCGATTTCAGCATCATTTTTAAAGTTATAGAAAAGGCTTTGAGCTATTCCACGTTGGTGGCGAAGTGGTAGACGAAAAATTGCTCATCTTTCTGCCATCCTTGGGATTGGTACAAGGCCTGAGCGGACTCATTAGTAATTGCCGTTGATAGCGTTAGGCGAACAGCTCCACGTTGTTTGGCATATTCAGCCGCTTTTTGAAGCAATGCGCTGGCTAATCCCAGCCGTCTTGCCGATGGCGTTACGCATAAATCATTCAATATGAACGTCCTTGCCATAGAAACTGACGAAAAACTGGGGTATAGCTGAGCAAATCCTGCTGGCTTTCCATCTATAAGCGCAACAAACACAGTGGACTCGCCATTATTGAACCGATCCAGCAAAAATTGACGTGCAGCCGGTACGTCACTGGTACGCCCATAGAACTGCCTGTAGCCGTCAAAAAGACAGGCCAGCGCATCAAGATCAGAAACAGTGGCTTGGCGAATAGCTTTCATGTTGGAACTTTGTTACAAATAGTGTTGATGAAAGCCCGCCACGTTTCATTGGGAGTCCATATCTCTCGCATTGGAAAGGAAGCATCTTCCTTATTCTCGGACAGAATGAGCCTGCGATACAGATAGATAAAAGCAGACACCCGCATATTTTTGGCGCAATGTACCCAAATGTTATGCCCCTCGAAAGCCTTAAGCGTTCCGACGAATTGGGAAAATTGTTCAGGCATAGGCTTTTCCCATTCAACGGGGATTTGTATATAGACCAGACCTTGCCGAGTGACCAATTCAGCTTCTCCCGGTAGGGCCGGGGATGAGGTAGGCAAAGCAAGATTGATTACCACGTCAATACCCAACGCCGGTAAGTCGAGAATGTCCCGCTCCGATAATTGCCCGGAAGTCCAAAGCCAATCAAATACTTGGTAAGTGTTTTCAGCATCTATAGATTCTAAATTTTTCAATTGAAATCCCCTATTTGTGAGTAATCGACGCTCAAATTGAACTTGAAGGTTTTACCCCTGCTTTAACCAATTCAGCCATTGTTAACCCGTCACTTTGTCCACTTTCACTCAGCCCTTGTATCACGCTAGCCTGGTTTTTATCCGGTTGGTTTTGGCTGACCTTCCACTTGCCATCGAGTCGCGTAATCACAATTTCAACACCGACTATCGCTTCGATCAGCTTTTCGGTAAAGTCATGCGGCGCATCTGAAACTGCCCACTGCTCAGGAAAAGCCGCTTCATTATGGTTAGTAAGCGCTTCAAGTTGGCTACGAATCCACGTGGCGTCATCAATGATGCGAAGGGAACCGTAAGCATGCACAATCGTGTAATTCCAGGTGGGCACAACTTTTCCCGTCTCCTGCTTGGTCGCATACCAGGACGGGCTAATGTAAGCGTCCGGACCGTGGAAGATGGCCAACACTTCGCTTACAGAGTTCAAGTCGTTCAAGATTGGGTTGGCGCGGGCGACATGGCCTTGTAACGTACCGAACGGCGCGGGCTGCGCTGAAAGATGCAAGGGAATATGATTTGCGTTAATGCCTGTTGACGACAGCGTAACCAACGTGGCCAACTGACGACTACGAATCAGTCCGTGCAGGGCTTCGATATTGGGTTGTTCAAAATGGGTTGGGATATACATAGGTGTATTTCACTGTTAAGAGATCGCTAACCAACAACTTCTGGATAAGGTTGAAGTCTTATCATGGAGAGCATGATTACGTTTTATCCTTCATTTCAAGGCCAGGATCAACATAATCCCACGGTTGATGGCTTGCATGCCAAAAAACTTTCTGGGGCTTAAACAAACTGGGGTTATCCAAGGTTGCGGCATGAAAAAACAGCAGCCCTGGATAACCGGATGATTTTTTCAAAACCGGATTCCCACACGTAGGGCAAAAACCGCTACTGACGGTATTGCCATTATCTGAAACCATTTCGTAAAACTTAAGTTCACCAGAAATGTTGGCCTTTTGACTCGGCATAACAAACTCAACCGAATGGCCTGTGCCGGTAATTCTTTGGCATTGCCTGCATTGGCACATAAATGATAACTGCGGATCGCTTGTTAACTTATAGCTAATCGCACCACAGAGACAATTTCCTTTAATCGGATTCATCAATATTTCCCAATTAGACGGAAATTTCCGCCTCCATAAACGTAACCGCACAGCCCGAAAGCAGCACACGGTTGTCTTTAAGCTCACAAGTAATACTGCCGCCCCGTTTGGAAAGTTGTTTGGCGGTCAGGATGTCCTTACCCAATTTTTTCGCCCAATAAGGCGCAAGTATGCAATGGGCAGAACCAGTAGCAGGGTCTTCAGGAATGCCGTACTTAGGGGCAAAGAAACGGCTGACAAAATCAACTTCCACTCCCGGTGCGGTGATGATAACACCCAGCAAATCTAATTGGCTTAGCAGGGTTTGATTAGGCGAGATGGAACGAATTATTTCTTCATGGCCGAATACTGCCATGTAATCGTCTGCCGTAAACACTTCAATAGGTTGATGGCCAAGGGCTTGAATCAAGTTTTCCGGTATCCCACAAGGTGAAGGCGGACAAGCTGGAAAATTCATTTCCAATAACCGCCCCTTTTTTTCTACCATTAACTCGCCGCTACGTGATTCAAAGGTAATGACGTGTTTCGGGTAACCCAGAATCTCGAAAATCACATGTGCCGTAGCCAGAGTTGCGTGACCGCACAGGTCAACTTCCTTTACTGGCGTAAACCAACGTAGCTTGAAACCCTTTTCCGATGGTACAAAAAACGCCGTTTCGGACAAGTTATTTTCCTCTGCGATGGCTTGCAGCAATCCATCATCCAACCAGTGTTCCAGCGGACATACCGCCGCCGGATTGCCTTCGAATACTCGGTTTGCAAAAGCATCTACTTGGTATTGTTTGATTTTCATATCTGGCAATGTGCTAAGGCAAATTTATTATTTATAACTTTGAACCACTATCCCATTTGATTGTTATTGTGTCGTTTTTCCAAAGCCTCGACTTTCAAGTCGGCATGTTTTGGTGTGCCCGCCCCTGCCGACAAAGGATAGTCCGTTATGTCGCCTGTTTTCTGATACCCGCGCCTTTGGTAGAAGGCTATCAGTTCGTTCCTTAATGATAAGACAAACATGACAAATTTTACTGAACCGAATTCCTCTCTCGCATATGTCTCAGCATAGGCAAGCATTTGTTTCCCAAATCCAGTCCCTTGCAGCAATGGCTTAACCGCAAGCATGCCAATGTGGCTATTGTTACCGTGTTTTTCGACATGGACGCAAGCAACAACTTCTGAGCCTTTAAGGCCAACTAGAATAACTGAGTTTCGCTTTGCTATTATTTCCTTGACTTGATCGACGTTAATTCTGTCACCGGAAACCAATTCAGCTTCATGTGTCCAGCCGGAAACGCCAGAAGCTGGACGATACGCGCTGTTGACAAGTTTAACTATCGCCTCAATGTCAGGGCTATTGGCTGTGCGGAAGGTATCAACATTCATAGTCATTCCAATCAGACATTGATTTTGTAATTTAACTGAACTTCGTCACCATGCATACCACGAAAGCCCCAGTTGCATGCTGGACTTTCGTAGATACATATTTCGACATCTTGATGCTGAATGTTGACTTTGTCCCGGATGTTGTCGAAAAGTAGCCGAATCAACTTTTTCTTCGCCTCGACAGAGCGGCTTTCAATCATGGTTATTTCTATGATCGTGTAAGCATCCGTGGGACCTTCAGGATAGAGGAAATTTTCCTTATCCATTAAGAAAAAACGGTGCGCCCTTTTGTCGGCTGGAAATTGTAACGCTTCCATCACGCATTCATGGATAACATCCGACAAAAGCATTCGGACTGGAGCTAGTTTTTCTTTAATACCGTAAATTTTTATTTGAGCCATTGTTTATCCTTTATCCATGCCGAACAAAAAACCAAGCCTTACATAAATGCTTAAACCGTATGGAAAAAGTGTTTTTGCTCATAGTCCATACAGTTTTCAAACGTCTGCGGATTATTGGTTAAGCGTTGAATAACCAGCGCCCCTTCAACCGCGATTAAAAAATGTTCTGATTTCACTTCTGCTTCTTGTTGATTCATCCCCGCTCCTTTGGACAATTGAATTAGGGCCGCTAACCAAGACTTGTAATCTTTAACAAGCAATGCTTTGATTTCATCCAAGCCATTACCAAGCGTTAGCGCATTCAGTAAACAGTTTTTTTGCCCGTCGCTATAAAAGGCTTTAATGGTTACTAACATATTGCTAAAGCGCTGTTCTGGCGATACATGGCTATCCAATAATGGCTCAATCACATGTTGGTGCAATTGTCCGCTGACATAAGCCACAACAGCCTTGACCATATCATCCTTCCCGGCGGGGAAACGATGGTAAAGGCTGGATTTCTTGAGGCCTGTCGATTCCGACAACTGTGAAATGGTGGTGCCTTCATACCCGCAACTGCGGAATATTTCAAACAGCGATTCTGCCAGGGTGTCGTTGTCAATTGTTTGCAATGCCATAAATGCGCCCATCAAAAATAAGGTTGACATTATACGGAACGTTCGTTAAATTGTCATTGTACCGAACGTTCCGTATATTTGCATTTAATCTTACACGAGGAATTCATGATGAACAAAACAGCCATTATTATTTTATCAGACCCAACAAATGGCGGCGATGAAGCATTAGGCCGGGCTTTTAATGGCCTGGCAGCCGCTTATGACATTAAGCAACGGGGTGGGGATGTATCAATTATCTTTCAGGGAACAGGCACAAGGTGGGTTGGCCTTATCACCCAAAAAGACCATCCGTTGCACGGGCTTTTTGAATCGGTAAAAGGCAATGTCACTGGCGTATCTTGCGGCTGTGCCGATTTTTTTGGTGCGACTGAAGAGGCCACTGTCTGTGGTTTCGATCTGATCAAGGAAAATCCTATTCCTGGTACGTCAGGTTTAGCAAGTTTCGGGAAATTACTAAAATTTGGCACAACGATCCTAACGTTCTAACATAAATTGTTCAAATAGCTGGTGGTGTATATGCCATCAGCGTCTTTTTTAGGAGGTATGCCATGCCAAGTGCCTTTGCAGAGATTAGCTTCACCGACAGCGTAAAAGCGGCTCAAACGCGCTACGGTAGCCGCGAACACAATCGCCGTTTTGAATTGTCGGATAACCCGCGCAATGAGCTAGGTGTATTGGAAGCCGAGTTTATTGCCGCTCGGGACAGTTTTTATATGGCGACCATTTCGGAAAACGACTGGCCTTACGTCCAGCATCGTGGCGGCCCGCCCGGATTTATTCGCGTGCTGGATAATCGTACGATTGGCTTCGCTGATTTTAGGGGCAACCGGCAGTATCTCAGTGTGGGCAACTTGAGTGCCAATCCGCGTGTCTCGCTCATTTTGATGGATTACCCCAACCGCCGCCGTCTTAAGCTTTGGGGTATTGCCCGTATTATTCATGAGGTTGACGACCTTGAGTTGAATGCTCAACTAGAGATGCCACGATTACCGTGCGCGGCTAGAACGCGGTATCGTCGTCTAGATTGAAGCCATTGAATGGAATTTCCCCAGCACATCACTCTCCGATATTCCGAAGCCGAAGTGGATAGACCGCTTCAGCCCTTGCTGGAAGAAAATAAGCGGCTACGTGAACAGTTACAGGTTTAGACTAATGAACGCTAATTTTTTTGTAAAACATGCCTTTACCGCCCTTAATTTGCAAATGGAGAATTACCATGAACAGCACGCTTGAAGCCCGTCCGCCTCTGCCACCCTTTACCCGTGAAACAGCCATCCAAAAAGTACGCATGGCAGAAGATGGTTGGAATAGCCGAGATCCACAACGGGTATCGTTGGTCTACACGCCCGATAGCCAATGGCGCAATCGAGCCGAATTTCCACGTGGCCGAACTCAAATCGTAGAATTTTTAATCCGTAAATGGGCGCGGGAATTAGATTATCGGCTGATTAAAGAATTATGGGCGTTTGATGGCAACCGCATCGCCGTGCGTTTTGCTTACGAATGGCATGATGATTCAGTCCAATGGTTTCGTTCGCATGGCAACGAGAATTGGCAGTTTGATGCCAACGGCTTGATGGAATTTCGCTATGCCAGCATCAATGATTTGCCGATCAACGAATCTGAACGCAAGTTCCACTGGCCGTTGGGTCGCCGTCCTGATGACCACCCAGGTTTAAGTGAATTGGGGCTATAAATACGCTTAAGATTCTGGTTTTGCGGACTAGAAATATATAGTGCGTAGATTGGGCTTCCTTGTCAGCCCAATCCACATGTATCTTATTGAAAATAATAATTAAATCAATGGCAGTGCCGCTCCGGCGTGGGAACAAATCCTGTAACGCTTTACCCTAGTTTATTTAACAATTCGTAAACTAGGTTTGCTGGGTGCTTGCTTTTCCGGCGGAGGGGGGGCATCGCCGCCGTCATTTTCTTGGTCGAAAACCAAGCCTTTACCGTTTTCTTTTGCGTAAATGGCCATAACCGCATTGACTGATGCCGCTATTTGCATGGGTTTACCGCTGAATTTGGCGTTAAACTCGATGACATCATTACCCAGCGAAAGCCCTTGTATGGCTTGGGGCCTGAGATTTAAGACGATCTTGCCGTCTTCGATATAGTTTGTAGGCAACGTACCTTGATTATTATTGGCATTCACCAGAAGATGAGGCGTTAAATCATTATCAACGATCCACTCATAGACAGAGCGGATCAGGTACGGTTTGAGCGGTGTCATCGAGGAATGTCGCCCATTTCACTTTCAACCTCGCTAAGGCTGCTCTTGAAAGCAGGACGGCTGAAAATACGTTGTGCGTAATTGGTGATGGCATCGTTTGGTGTGCTGATATCAATCCCTATGGAAGGTAATCGCCATAATAACGGTGCAATCGTGCAATCAATCAGAGAAAATTCTTCGCTCATGAAAAAAGGTCGATCCGAAAAGATTGGCGATGCCGCAATCAGCCCTTCTCTAAGTAATTTTTTTGCACGCACGGATTTCTTTTCGCCGTTCAGCAATATTTCATTCAGTAATGGATACCAATCCTGATCGATACGCTTAATGATCATGCGCGCACTTGCCCGCGAAACAGGATCCATCTGGTGAAGGGGGGGGTGTGGAAAGCGCTCATCAAGATATTCCATGATGATACGCGAGTCATAAAGCACCAGATCCCTTTCTACCAGTGTGGGTGAAATGCCGGTCGGATTGAGTTCCAGCAATTCTTCAGGCGGATCGTTTGGATCGTAAAATTCAACTTCCGAAACAATGGCCTTCTCATGCAAGACGAAACGGGCGGAATGGCTTAGCGGACAAGCGGGCGGGGAAAAAAGAGTCATGACTGACCTACGGGAAAAAATATTTGCCACAAATAACAACCTCTTTACACGAATATGGGGCGGTTAAAATAGCGGCATTATAGCATGTAAGCGAAGGATTATTTGTGGTTTGTTATATTAAGGACTAAATGTCGATGAACACCTAAGAAACATCCTTGTTTCTTGGGTTCAGTGTTCAGTGAACGTCTTTCCAGTACTCTTTTTTAAGTAAGTAAGCAATTACTAAGAACATGATTAAATAGAAAATGACATATTTGCCTATACGTTCTCTATCTTGTTTGACGGGTTCGCCGACATAAGCCAGAAAATTAACCAGATCAGTGACCAATATATCAAACTCCTGTTCCGACAATGTACCGGGTTCGACGAGTTCGAGCTCATCAATTGTCTCATTGCCGTCGTCGCCAAGTTTTAATTTGGCGTGTTGTTCTCCCTGTACCTGCCAAAATACGTTAGGCATACCAACATCTTTGAAAACCAAGTTATTGGTGCCTAGCGGTTTTTTGGGGTCAGCATAAAAACTTTTCAGATAGGTGTATAGCCAGTCCGGGTTTCTGGAACGAGCAATCAGCGACAAGTCCGGTGGTTGGATACCGAACCATTTGTTGGAGTCATGGGCATTCATAGCCGAATGCATGGGGTCATACATCGAAGCGCCTTGTGGAGCCACATCGGCAAGCACTTTCATTTCGTCAATTCGTAAATCCTGAGCAATCCGCTGATAGCGAATGTGCTTAAGGGAATGGCAACCTAAACAGTAAGTCACAAAGTTTTTCGCACCATGAAGAATTGACGCACGGTCTTCAGGATCAATATTAGCCTGCTGCAAGTCAACGCCTTCTCCAGCGAATACACCTTGCGACAGAACCAGGAGCAGGATTGAGAGTATGATAGTCTTCATGATTAGTCAAAGCTCGCTTTTATTTTTTTTGCTAAACGAACGAGAACATTGCGTATGCCCTCGGGGTTGGGCTTTCTACGAAACTCAGAACCGATAAAAGTATGGCTCTGATGGCCTTGAATCGGAGCAGCTACCGTCATCTCATTTAAAGCAGCTCTCAAAGCGGGAATCAGCTCAACGGCGCTCAGCGGCTTGGTCAAGCGGCTTGGTACCGGTTTGGCTTTCTCCCAACGCGTATAAATCGGCATAAGGAGGAAAAAGCCAAAATAAATCAGAGAGAAGAACCGTGCAAATTGAGTTGCCGAAGGCGTAGCTGGCTGGGTGCCCAAGTAACCTAGAGCGACAAAGCTGACCACGAACAGAGCCAGTGCTTTTTTAAAGATACTGCCGCGGTAGCGTACCGACTTTACTGGGCTACGATCTAGCCACGGCAACAAAAACAGCACGGCGATGGAGCCAAACATGGCTATAACTCCGGCAAACTTATCAGGCACCGCCCTAAGAATGGCGTAAAAAGGCGTAAAGTACCAAAGCGGTGCGATATGTTCAGGCGTTTTCATTGGGTCGGCTGGGACAAAGTTGTCAGCCTCAAGGAAAAAGCCGCCCACTTCAGGCAGGTAGAAAATAATGGTGGCGAAAAAAATCAGAAACACGCCTACGCCAACGAGATCTTTAACAGTGTAGTAAGGGTGAAAAGGAATGCCATCTAAAGGAATGCCCTCTTTGTCTTTGTATTTTTTTATTTCCACGCCATCAGGATTGTTGGAGCCGACTTCATGTAAAGCAACAATATGCAGAAAAACCAACATGACCAACGCTAACGGCACCGCAATCACATGAAATGCGAAAAAGCGGTTTAAGGTGGCATCAGAGACAACATAATCACCCCGAATCCAGAGAGACAAATCATCACCTACGATAGGGATGGCACTGAACAAAGAGATAATAACCTGTGCGCCCCAGTAAGACATCTGTCCCCAAGGCAACAAATAGCCCATGAAGGCTTCCGCCATGAGTGCCAGGAAAAGCAACATGCCGAAAATCCAGATCAATTCCCGAGGATGTTTGTAAGAGCCGTAGATCAAGCCCCTGAACATATGTAGATAGATGACAATGAAAAATGCAGAAGCCCCTGTCGAGTGCATATAACGCACCAACCAGCCCCAATTGACATCGCGCATGATGTACTCAACCGAGTCGAAAGCAAGCTGGGCATCCGGCTTGTAATTCATCGTCAACAAAATGCCGGTGAGGATTTGGTTAACCAAAACCATCAACGCTAAAGAGCCGAAGAAATACCAGAAATTAAAATTTTTGGGCGCGTAATAATGTGCCATGTGCTCATTCCAGAGCTTGGTCAGAGGGAAACGATCAAGGAACCAGTTGGCGCAAGTTGTTAAACGAGTCGTTTTCATGCTTTTGCTCCCTTGCCTTCGTCACCTATCAAGATGAGAGTGTCCGTCAAATATTCGTAGGGTGGTATTTCAAGGTTGGTCGGGGCAGGTACGCCACTGTAAACGCGACCAGCCAGATCAAACCGTGAGCCGTGACAAGGGCAGAAGAAGCCACCTTTCCAGTCAGGGCCAAGATCGTTGGGTGCAATTTCCGGGCGAAATGTAGGGGAGCAGCCTAAATGCGTACACAAGCCCAAAGTGACAAAAATTTCCGGCTTGATTGAGCGAACAGGATTTTTGCTGTTAGCCGGCTGGATTGAGTCGTTGGACAGTGGATCGCTGAGCTGGCTGTCCAATGATTTCAATGTTTCCAAAGCGGCAGGTGTTCGGTTAAGAACCCAAACCGGCTTGCCCCGCCAAGCAACCCGCAGCAATTGCCCGGATTCCATTTTGCTAATATCAACTTGCACGGGCGCGCCTGCGGCCATCGTTTTAACGCTAGGTTGCATTTGGGCCAGAAAAGGGACAGCCAAATATCCCGTGCCGACAGCGCCAACTACGGTCAGTGCCGAAGTCAAAAACTGGCGCTTGGATTCGTCGACGCCTTCATTATTCATTGTGTTACTCCCCATTATTATTAGTGCGCGCAAAGCGCATTTTTTACGAAGCCAATATACCACTAGACGCTATTAGATTTGAAGTGCTTAGGTGAATTAAAGCCAAAGACAAAATTAAACGCGAAAATCAAAAGCCCTGAAACTCATCATTGGCGGTATCACACAAGCCTTCGATAAAAATTCACTAAGCCGTATAATGAAGCCGCCTTAGATAAATTACTAAGATGCCACACCAAAAGTTGTCGGCCTATTGGAAAATCGGTCATATTGCCGGAAAGCTTCAATTCTTGCATGTTGGTCAGTTTAACTTACCCGTTTTTAATTAACTACCCGCACTCAGCCAATGCGTCATGGAGGCAAGATATGAAATCTACATTCAGGTTTATTCTGGTTGGTATTTTGTTCGTGGGTTATGCCAATGTTCGGGCAATTACGCTGCAGCAAGTTCCAGAACCACTGAAGCCTTGGATCGGTTGGGTATTGGCGGATCAGCCGCAGTTAGATTGCCCCTTTATCTATAACAGTTTTGAACAAAAACGCTGTAGTTGGCCGACGCAATTAAATCTTGAATTTACTGCCACAACAGGCAAATTTGCAATTGATTGGACTGTTTACAAGGAAAGCTGGATTACTTTGCCGGGCGACTCAAAAAACTGGCCGCAGAATGTAACGGTCAATTCCAAACCCGCATCGGTGCTGGAACGAAACGGATTGCCTGCCATTAAACTTGGGGCAGGCACCTACAAGCTCAAGGGTGATTTTTTCTGGACGGCGATACCGGAAAGCCTGAACATACCTGCCGACACTGGGTTGATTTTCCTAGCTGTCAACGGCACTAACATTGTCCTGCCCAGCATCAAGGATGGACAACTTTGGTTGACTGAAAACGAGTTAGGCAAAAAAAAATTGGCGAATGTCCAAAACAGCTTGGATATTCAGGTGTTCAGGAAAATCACCGATGATGTTCCTATGCAGGTGAAGACACGCTTGGTGCTGGAAGTCTCCGGCGAACAGCGTGAAGTCAAGCTGCCCAAGCCTGTCCTTGATGAATTTATCCCACTGAGTTTGCAAAGCCCGCTGCCGGCGCGTATTGAACCCGATGGACAATTGCTGGTTCAGGTGCGCCCTGGGCATTGGCAGTTGGATATTGAAGCCAGAAGCACTAAAGAAAACAATGCTATGCTTTTGAAGGCGAGTGACGCTGCACCTGATCTAGGCTGGCCCAGTTCGGAAATCTGGGTGTTTGAAGCCCGCCCTGACTTGCGTGTGGTTGAGGTGGAAAAATTGCAAGCCATTGATGCCAGCCAAACTAACACGCCTGATGAATGGCGGCACTTGCCAACCTATACCATCAAGCAGGGCGAGAGCATGGCCTTGAAAGTGATTCGACGGGGCGATCCTGATCCTGAGCCGAACCAACTCACGCTCAACCGTAAATTATGGCTGGATTTCGATGGTGAAGCCTATACCGTCCACGACACCATCAACGGCAAAATGACCAAAGGCTGGCGGTTGGATGCTTTACCGGAAACCCAGCTAGGTCAAGTCAGTCTGGATGGCGCAAGCCAGTTGATTACGTTGCGGCCAGGAAGCGGCAAACAAGGCGTGGAAGTCGGGAAAGGCAATATTTCCCTAGCTGCCGATAGCCGCACAGTGGCCAACATCCGGGCAATCAGCGCGGTAGGTTGGGAACAAAGTTTTAAGCAGGTCAACGCAGAGTTGAATTTGCCGCCGGGTTGGAGTTTACTCGCCGCCGCCGGGGTGGATAATGTGCCGGACAGCTGGATCGCTCGCTGGACGTTGCTGGACTTATTTTTGGTGTTGATTGCCGCCTTGGCGACCAGCCGTTTGTTCGGGCGTTTGTGGGGATTCTTTGCCCTGCTAACGCTAGTCTTGATTTGGCATGAGCCAGACGCGCCTCAGTATGTTTGGTTAAATATTTTAGCGGCAACGGCATTGATAAAAGTTCTACCACAAGGCAAATTTCTGACCGCAATTGCACTGTATCTAAAGGCATTTTGGCTGGTTTTGGTCTTGATCACAGTCCCGTTTATGGTCAACCAGTTGCGAACCGGGCTTTATCCTCAATTAGAAAACTATTGGACAGATCCCTCTTACGCAATTAATGAAATGAATCCTGGAAAAGGGGTGGCAACTCCTGCGAGCGCCCCGGCAATGATTAACCAAGATTGTCCACAGTGCCAGTCCGAAAGCGCCAATGCTGAAGCAACACAAATGTTGCATGAACAAGAATTAGCTAAACCAGAAGCACCGTCAATGGCACCAGCAAAGAGAGGAAAATATTACAGTGATTCTGTAAGCCAATCTTCCGCGTATGAGGGCAAAGAAGATTTTAGCCGCTACGACCCCGATGCCAAAGTACAAACTGGCCCCGGTTTGCCGCAATGGCAGTGGCGCAAGGTGCATCTATCCTGGAACGGTTCGGTGAATGCCGACCAGCAAGTACGTTTATGGTATCTACCGCCGTCATTGAAGCTGCTGTTAAACTTCGTGCGCGTGGCTTCGGTGAGCTTACTGGCTTTATTGATGTTTGGATTGGCTGGAAAATTAAAATTCCTGTCTAGATCGACTGTACCGGCGATGGTGTGGTTTTTACTCATCCCACTGCTGGCAATGCCGACACAAAAAACCTATGCGGATTTCCCAAGCAAAGAGGTATTGGATGAACTGAAAACCCGCTTATCGGAAGCACCGGACTGTTTGCCAAAATGCGCCCAAATACCGCAGATGCAGGTGTCAATAAACGATAAGGTGATGGCGATCAACTTGCAAATACATGTCCAGCAATCAGTTAATGTACCCTTGCCTTCAGCTTATGACCAGTGGTTTCCCAATCAGGTCAGTGCGGATGGCAAACCCGCGCAAGGTCTGTACCGGGATGGCAATGGTTTATGGATTAATCTGCCCATAGGCGAGCATCAGGTTGTCCTGCGTGGCGCAGTGCCGCAACTTGCTTCATTTGCCTTGCCGTTGCCGTTAAAGCCTAACCGGGTTGCTATCGAACGTAGCGGTTGGCAAGTCAGTGGCATTCAGGACAATGGCGAAGTTGACAATCAACTGCAATTCAACCGGACAAGCCAAACAGCCGAAATCGCCAAAGGTACGACCCTTGCTCCCGGTCTTTTACCGCCTTTTGTCAGAGTTGAACGCAGCGTACAATTGGGCTTGGATTGGCGGGTCAGTACCGAAATCATAAGGCTCTCGCCAGCAGACTCAGCGATAGCATTGGAGGTTCCCGTGTTACCCGGGGAATCGGTCACTACGCCTGGCATCTATGTAAAAAATGGTAAGATTGAAGTGAATATGCCCGCCCAACAAACGCATTTGCATTGGGAATCGACCCTGCAAAAAGGCGATAAAATTATTTTTTCTGCCGAAGACACACCGCAGTGGATTGAAGTTTGGAAAGCGGATGTCAGCCCCATCTGGCATGTTGAGAGCAATGGTATCGCCCTGATCCATATGAACAACGACGCGCAATGGCTACCGGAATGGCATCCGTGGCCGGGCGAAAAGATGGCTTTGCAGATAACGCGGCCAAAAACTGGTGAAGGGCAAATCCTGACGATAGACAATAGCCAATTAGCGATCAGGCCGGGCAAACGCTCGCTGGATGCTGACTTGAACATGACGCTCAGGAGTTCGCAGGGTACACAGCACACGCTGACCTTGCCGGAAGGTGCGGTACTGCAAGCCGTGGCAATCAACGGGCAAACATTGCCACTACGGCAAGACGGAAGAAAACTGACCTTGCCCGTCAATTCCGGCAAACAAGACATCACCTTGAGTTGGCAGGAGCCGAAAGCCATTACCACGTTGATCCAATCACCGCAGCTCGATTTAGGCCAAGCCAGCGTCAATACCACGTTAAACATCCGGTTGGGTCAAGACCGCTGGGCGTTGTTTGTGTGGGGGCCAAAGTTAGGTCCAGCGGTATTGTTTTGGGGCATGTTGATAGTGATTGTCATCCTGGCGACCGGCTTAGGGAAAATGCCGTTATCGCCATTAAAGGGCTGGCATTGGTTGTTATTGCTGGTGGGTTTAAGCCAAGTGCCTATGCTGGCTGCCACGTTTGTTGTCGCCTGGTTAATGTTGCTGGGTTGGCGTTCGCGTCAAGCTGACAATAGCTACAGGTATTTTAATCTTGTACAAGTCATAATCGGGCTGTTTACCGTCATGTCCCTGGGCATACTGGTGTTTGCGGTGGAACAAGGTTTATTAGGCGGATCACCCGACATGCAAATCATAGGCAACCAATCTTCTGACTACAGCCTTAAATGGTACCAAGACCGCAGTCCGTCAACTTTACCGCAGGCGACTGTTGTTTCGGTTCCGATCATAACTTACAGATTATTGATGCTGGCGTGGTCTTTCTGGCTGGCAGCAGCCTTACTTAACTGGTTGAAATGGGGCTGGCAATGTTTTTCCGCCAACGGTCTGTGGCATAAAAAGCCGGAAAAAATAAAACCGCTGAGTGTTAATCCGGCTACTGATAAAAAATAGCTTAAGCCCTAAGGTCAACCACTTTTCCTCGATTATACCCACCAGCCTAGCGCAGGCTTGATTGTGCAAGGCAATTTCAAGTTTAGTGTGCTGGGCATTGTTTCACCCGTCGCTTTTTTTGTTATTAAACTGCGCGATATGACGCAGTTTTTAACCACCTGATGATACGGACGATATATTGCCTTATCCAAATTTTCCCCTATTCTCATCCAACCGCGTTATATCAGCCATTAATCCACAAAAAAAGCATACAAATAGGTTAAAGAACAGCTGGTTTTCTAATAATTCGCTGAGCTTGCCACACCTAGCAACCGATGTTTATCCAAAAATGGGTCATATCACCCAATTGGTGTGTCATATGCCCTACCTTTTATCTCCCCCAAACCGTTTATCCACCTGTAAAGCTCACAAATACGGGCTTTGGTTTTAATGGCATAAATTTTGCTTAATAAAATATAAGTTCGGCTTATGAAAGCCAATGTAAGCAAGCCCTCACATAATCAAAAATGATAATGCACACTATCATTTGCAAAATAAAAAAAGGGATACCCAATGACACGTCCAAAAAAAACCGGTCGAATAAACGGTACATCAACATCCTTATTCACCTTAACTAATGCTGCCTTAATCTTACCCGGCTTATTGCAGCCAACCGCCTATGCCGCCGAAGACGACGGCGTGGATTTTCAATACAGCCATTACCAGGAAGGCAAGCGGGATATTTCCGGTTTGGCTTATGATTTTAATGGCGGGTTTTATTCAACAAAACTACCGAACAAGCTCAACCCTATCGAAGTGGACAGCACCCACGGCAGCGGCAGGTTTACCCTGACTGAGCGCATCAAGTTCGCCTTCAATTACACGCAGGACACTTGGTCTGGTGCAACGCCCATCTCAACCGCTCCTTTAGGTTCAGGGAGCAATAGACCGGTGTTCCGGTATACCAAGCCGGATTCTTCAGCCGGGATAATAATCGGGGCATCGCCACTTGCCAAGGATCAAGTTCAGTTTTTCTTGGATAAGAACCTTAACATCTATCAACATGGAGGGCCTGACTCTACGACTGGACAAATAATTCCGGGAAGTAAGAATAATAAACTCGTCCACACTTTGTCCTACGCGTCGCCGGAAACCCGTAAACAAGGTGATTTCAAGCTCAGTTATGAATGGGACGAAGCGGCTGTGGATGTCGGTGGCGGCATTTCAGTGGAAAACGATTACGAATCCCGCTTTGTCAACCTGGGCGGGCGGATGGATTTCAACCAGAAACAAACAACAGTGAACCTAGGCCTAAGTTATACCAACAGCGATACCTTTGCCACATTGGATCCTGACGGGCTGCAATTTTTTGATACTACTAAGTACGATAACTCATACTTAGACAGTTCTGAAGATTCTTCTGGAAACACGATCTTCAAAATTGTACCGAAGAATCCGTTGGTTTCCGCCGGTGAAATCGACAGTACTTATCAATTTCGAGAAAACGGTCAATTTAGTCTGACTAGTGCAATCTTACGGGGTAATCGCCAAGACTGGAGCACCCAACTTGGTCTGACCCAAGTGCTCAACAAGGATGCGGCATTAGAACTCAACATGGGCTATACCCGAAGCACAGGGTACTTAGGCAATCCATATAAGCTCGTCAGTGTAATATCTGCTTCTGGTTCTACAGAAGTAATTCAAGCCAATAAACCATTTCAAGCAGGTCGTTACAGTACGTTGGAAATTCGCCCCGACGAACGCAACCAACTTAACTGGGCTATTGGTTATAACCAGTACTTTGAACCCTTCGATGCTGCCTTGCATTTTGATTACCGCTTCACGCACGACGATTGGGGCATCCATGCCCACACCTTTGAAGCGGATTGGGTGCAACCCCTGAGTTCAGGTTGGATGGTGACCCCCAGATTTCGGTATTACTCTCAATCCAGCGCGGATTTTTATGCGCCTGTTTTCTTTGAGCTATATCAAGAAGACGTTTATAACCAGGAAACCGGGGAAGTCATCGTACCGGGACGATACATCAAAAAATTACCCGAAATTTATTCCAGCGACCAGCGATTGTCCGGCTTCGGCACCTTAAGCGGCGGGGTAACCGTCAGTAAACAATTCAGCAAAGGCGTGAGCCTTGAAACGGGCTTTGAATATTACACCCACCAAGGAGGGCTTAAGTTAGGCGGCGGTGAAGGCAAGTTCGCCGATTTCGATTTCTGGGTCGCCAACGTTGCGCTTAAGATTAACCTAGATGCTGTGGCTGGTTCGGGCGATAGCCTACATGCTAGCCACAATCATCAACACTCGAATTCTCCGGCAGGTGTGATGTTTGACCACGCCCTTGAAAAATCCGGCGATTTTATGGTTGGCTACCGCTACATGAGGAACGAACAAGCCGGAGATATGCTTCTAGGAAGCCAAGCGGTAACGCCGGATGAAGTCAGGTTCAATGCTTGCGGTGACCAAGAGTGCATGGTCGCGCCCAAGCAAATGACCATGGCTATGCACATGCTTGACCTTATGTATGCGCCCACGGATTGGCTGTCGGTCATGCTGATGCCGCAATGGGTGGATATGGAAATGAACATGATTCCGCTTGTGGAACATGTCGGCCATGGTCACAACCACGGCGGCGCTGTTCATAGCCACCAAACCGGGGGCGTTGGCGATACGGGTTTGTATGCGCTGTTCAAGTTGTTCGACCATCCTCAACATCATATCACCTTAAGCTTGGGCGGTACCGCACCGACCGGCGACAATCAGGTCATGCTGAGAAAAACGAACACCAATCCCTATCCAGCTTTTATCCATTATGGCATGCAACTCGGCAGCGGCACTTGGGATTTCAAACCCAGCCTGACGTATACAGGAAATGTGGATGATTTTTCATGGGGTACGCAAGTAACTGGAACGTTACGGCTTGAAGGCAGTAACAGTTCCAATTTTGCCTTTGGCGACAGCTTTCAAAGCAGCGTTTGGGGCGGTTATCACTGGACAAACTGGCTGGCAACCACCGTGCGTGGCGTGTACACCTGGCAAGATAGTATTCGCGGTGATTATCCGCCAATCATAGATGATAGCTATGGCTATCCTTATACGCCAACCCATGTCGGCCCATTCGACAATACATCCAACTACGGCGGTCAGTATGTTGATCTCGGTCTTGGCATAAACGTCACCATCCCCAGCGGTGCATTTGTTGGCAACACCCTCAAGTTCGAGTGGCTGCAACCCCTCCATACCGACTACAACGGCTACCAGCTTGACCGCGATGGTGCGTTGAACTTCACCTGGAGTTATGGATTTTAAGGCATCTAAAGACTTTAAATGCAATACAAAAAATCAAGTTTTATAAAAATAAGGGTATTAGATTTTCATGAAAAATTTTTATGCGGCTGCGTGTCTAACAAAAATAATGCACTCATCTTCCGAAAAAATCACATGCGCTCTACGACAAATTGGGTTTAAAGCTTCACCAATTAAAGCTTTAACAGCGGCAGCAATGGTATTGCCGGGAGTGTTGTATCCCGCAGCAGATGCAGCCGATGAAGACAGTGTCGATTTCCAGTACAGCCATTATCAGGAAGGCAAACGTGACCAGGGGGATATTCTCTACACGTTTTATGAATACCCTTCGAACAAAGAAATAAAGCTCAAGCTGCCCAGTTACCGCAACCCCATTGAAGTAGATAGCGCACATGGCAGTGCCCGCGTAACCCTGAGCGACCAGGTTAAATTTGCGTTCAATTATTTACAGGATACCTGGTCTGGCGGGACTTCACCGGCTTTGATCTGGGCGTTTTCTTCACGGCTATTGCGTTGCCGTGGCACTTCGACAAAGGTGGCATCGACTATTTGCCCAGCCTGGGCAATATAGCCTTGCTTTGCCAGTTGTTGGTGAAAACGGGCAAACAACACCTCGACCAAACCCAAGGCCTTAAGCCGATCCCGAAACAACCAGACGGTTTTGGCATCGGGGACGCGACCTTCCAGTTGCAAGCCCAAAAAGCGCATGAAACTGAAACGGTCACGGATCTGGTATTCGATACCATCATCCGACAGGTTGTGCAGATGCTGGAGCACCAGCACCTTGAACATCAGCACCACGTCGAAGGGTTTGGCCCCCGCATTGCTCTTCCTCTCCTTGTCATGCACCCGAACGAGGCCAGGCCGAAACGCCTCCCAGTCTATCCGCGCCTTCAGGCCCACCAAGGGATCGCCCATGTCGGTCAGTTGCGCGGCACGTTCTTCGACATCGAATAATCCGGGTTGGCAGGGTGGTTTCATGGGCTGAATAGGTTTTGGTGGGGTTGCCTTATTATCGCATTTCGTCGTTATTCCGGGATATGCAAAATCACGGGAAATCGGGGGAATTATTAGAGATGCCCTTAAGTATCTAACCGACTTCCAGACGGCGTAGTTTTGAATGGATTCACATTATTGAAGGTTATGATAAACTCATTATTTAATTCAGGGGTTCCGCCGGAAAGGGCAAATTGTGTTAACGATAAAAATGATTACTTTTTATTGATGCAACCTTTGGCTGATATGTGCATGACATCCTGAAATTTTTCATATTTCCATATACCAAGAGCACATAGTTGGTTCGGAATTTTATTGACCATAACATTAACAAACAAGAGTTCGATTAATGACACCACTTACCCTTGAAAAAGCGAATAAAATCATCAATGCGGCTACCCAAAAAGCAAGATCTTTGAATATGGCGCCGCTGACTGTGGTGGTGCTTGACGAAGCAGGTCATCTGAAGGCTTTGCAACGAGAGGATGGGGCAACAATGATCAGGCAGCAAATAGCCACGGCTAAAGCATGGGGGGCCGTTAACATGGGCATTTCTTCACGAAGCCTTGCGGCAGTAGCCGAGCATCGCCCGGATTTTATGAATGCTTTGATTGGCATTGCCGACGGAAAAATCATGCCAGTTCCTGGCGGGGTATTGATTCGGGATAAAGGCAATAATATTATCGGTTCGGTTGGTATTAGCGGCGATTCATCTGAGCAGGATGAGCGTTGTGCGATTGCGGGTATAGAGGCTGCGGGGTTTGTGGCAGGGGTTTAGTCAAGACAGTTTCAATTCTTGTCCAACCGAAAGGAACACCGTTCTTGTGCGTACGATCTTAAGTTAATGTCAATATAAACGTACCAAAGATCGTGAACAAAAAAATTAATTGTGACCAATTCACCCTTTCCATTCTTTGCTTAGTTCGACAATGAACGGAAATGCAAACCTGCTGTGTTTTTTTATAAATTTTTTTCGACAATGTCCAGGTAATATAACCAACTATTGCCGCAAACAGATAAAAAAATACGATCTGTGCTTGCTGTTTAGTCAAATTAAATATCGCTTGTAGCCAATGCTCTGTTAAGGAAGCGACAAACTCGAAAACCAAGTAAAGGCAATGGCCTGTAAACAGCAGCACACTATCGCCAAAAAATAAAAGCGTAACTAAGATCACCAATACCAGATAAAGCATTTTATTGCTTTTAGTTGGAAATCTTACTTTCAAAAAATCTTCGTTTACTAACATGACTACCTCCAGGCGGGGTAAGGTATTTGGTTTTTAACTTAACTTAACTTAATTGCCTGTTTGTTGTTTTCTGAATATGGCATATAAAACATTGACTTATCTTCATAAAATACTACCTCGCCGTTGCCGACATCGTAGCTACCGCTAACTATGCCAATTGATCTGTCTTCAACCATTTCTTTTAATATCGGGCTGCGCTCAATAATGGCATTTACGGTACGTTTGACATTTATCTTGGCAACTTTTTCGACGAATGCGGGATTGTTCGAGCTTCTATTTACGGTTTCGGATTTTTCGTCATAAACCGCCGGTTGAATTTTTGAGAGCAGGGTCGTCAGATTGCCCATTTCGACATGGTCACAAGCACCGCGAACTGCGCCGCATTTGGTGTGCCCTAGCACCACAATGATTTTTGCACCCGCGACCTTACAGGCGAATTCCATGCTGCCTAAAATATCTTCATTAATAATGTTACCAGCGATGCGAATGCTGAAAATATCGCCCAGCCCTTGGTCGAAAATAAGTTCAGCCGATGTGCGTGAATCAATGCAGCTTAAAATCACTGCGAACGGATGTTGACCATCTGACGTTTCATTGGCCTGCCCTAGCAGGTTACGGTTAACCTTAAGATTGTTAACAAATCGGTCATTGCCTTTTTTCAACAAGTCCAGCGCCATTTTAGGTGTAATTGCAGCTTGAAGTTCTTTAGTTAAGGTTTTCATGATGATCTCCTGTTGGAAAATGAATTAAGCAATATTGATGGTTTCAACGTGGATATTCTTGGTTTTCGCACTCAGCTTATATTCCTTAATGAGTTGCAAAACATCAAAAGCGATGGATTTGGTTTTGGAGGCATCAATAATTACATTCGCATTTTTGGGTATTTTGCTCAGCGTATTGAGCAAACTGGCTTTGGTGAAAAATGACAGTTCTTCCGCCAAGACGATATGGTGGATCTCACGCCCTTCATCCGAGGTCACCGCGTCGTTCCAAGTGTGTGAGTTGTAATAACTTTGGCGTAAGGTAAAAAAGATACCAAAGACCATTCCTATGGTTATCCCTTTTAATAAATCCGTCGTCGCCATACCGATGATTGTCGCCATAAAGGGGATAAATTGTTCCCAACCCAAACGGTACATTTCCATGTAGAGTGCTGGACGGGTCAACTTGTAACCAACAACGATTAATATGGCCGCCAGACTGGCGAGCGGGATCATGTTAAGTAGTTCAGCCAACGTGATCGCGCTGACCAAGATAAACATGCCATGTAATATCGCCGAAAGCTTTGTTTTCGCGCCGAAGGAAATATTAACCGAACTTCTTACAATTACCTGGGTAATCGGCAAACCGCCGCACAAACCGGACAAGATATTGCCTAAACCCTGTGCCATCAGCTCGCGATTAGGTGGTGTTGTGCGTTTATGAGGATCTAATCGGTCTGCAGCCTCAACGCTTAACAAAGTCTCCAGGCTGGCGATAATGGTAATCAATACCGCCGCTTTCCAAGCCTCGACACGGGCAAGCGCAGAAAAATCAGGAAACGTGAATTGCCCGAAAAAGTCACCGATGTCTTTAGGAACGGGAATGTTTACCAATTGATCGGGGGATAACGTTAAATTTAACCAGTCTTGTTGATAGCTATAATTCAACGCAATACCAAGCATGATGGAAACCAACGAACCTTGAATGACTTGAAAGATTCGATACCGTTTTATCAGGAAAACTTCCCAAAATATAAGGATGGCAATTGATATAATCGAAATCAGCACTGCACCGGGCGTAAATACTTCAAGCGCGCTGGTTAATGCTGATATCGTGGTTTCACCGTCTTCCTGAAAAAATGAGAAATCGCCTTCGACATTCTTGTCGTAACCTAAGGCGTGGGGAATTTGTTTAAGGATAATCAACAGTCCAATACCGGCCAACATACCTTTGATAACCGAGGATGGGAAAAAATAAGCGATGAAACCGGCTTCAAAATATCCAAGCAGGAATTGCATGATGCCTGCCAAGACCACGGCAGTTAAAAACGCTTGCCATGAGCCATCCAATGCTGCGATTGAGGTCAATACCAGAATCGTCAAGCCATTTCCGGGGCCACTTACTCCCAAAGCGGAGCCGCTGGCAAGGCCGACGACAATACCGCCGATAACTCCAGCAATAATTCCGGCAAATAACGGTGCGCCGGAAGCCAGCGCAATCCCTAAACACAGAGGCACAGCAACAAAAAACACCACGATGCTGGCAGGAAGGTCGTACTTGATCTCTCTAAACATGTGTTTCTTCCATAGCAAAAATACAAATAGTCAATATAAGCAATAGCATTGAGAAAGATAGTAATACTATCAATAATGATTGTAAATATTTTTTTTGAGATAGCTATATAATTATTTCTAACAAGCTTATCCCTAAAAGTTATTTAGCTGAAAGGTGAACTCAAGGTGGAAATCGAATTACAGATAAAAATGAACGAGAAGCTATTTCTCAAGAACCCGGAACAATCGGAGCTGGGCAGGAAGATCATCATGCACAGCATCGAAATGATCCATCAACATGGCTTTGAAGCGTTCACGTTTAAAAAATTGGCCGAGACTATCGGTACGACAGAAGCTGGAGTGTACCGTTATTTCGAAAACAAGCACCGCTTGTTGATCTACATTGTGGCGTGGTACTGGACTTGGCTGGAATATCAGGTGACTTATCGCACCAACAACATTAGCGATCCGGTGGTCAAACTTAAAATGATCATCCAGTTACTCGCGACGACAGTGGAGGACGACCTGAGCACCAGTTATGTCGACGAAAGCCTGCTGCATCAGATTATTATTACCGAAGGTTCCAAAACTTACTTGACCCGAAGGGTGACTGAAGATAATAAAGACCGACTGTTCAAACCTTATAAAGATTTGTGCGCACACATTGCCGACATCATTTTGGAATGCAATCCCGCCTACGCTTATCCAAAATCACTGGCTTCGACCATTATCGAAATGGCGCATTTCCAGAATTTTTTCATGAACAACCTTCCGTCTTTGACTGATTTCGGGCGGGATAAGGATGCCTATCAAATAATCAATTTCCTTGAAGATTTGGTATTTAATAGCGTTACAGCAAAAGTCCAATAATTAATAGGTTCGGTCTTGTGCTTTTGGGTAAGAAAGATCCAAACCTTAAAAGGCTGAATCTATACTTTGTAATTGCGTTATACAATAGAAACAAAAAAGGCCTGTGTTCGCAAGAACACAGGCCTTTTTTTGAACAGTAAACGCTTAGCGTTTTGAGTACTGTGGGCGTTTTCTAGCTTTGTGCAAGCCGATTTTCTTACGTTCAACAATACGAGAGTCGCGTGTTACGTAACCTGCTTTTCTCAGCGCAGGCCGCAACGCTTCGTCATATTCCATGAGTGCGCGAGACAAGCCATGACGAATGGCTCCGGCTTGACCAGAAGGGCCGCCACCTTTAACAATCACGTTGACATCGAACTTGGATTCCATTTCAACACACTCAAGTGGTTGACGCGATACCATTTGGTCTGTCTTACGTCCGAAATAATCTTCAATCGGCTTTGCGTTGACGGTTATTTTTCCGGTACCTTTGGTTGCGTAAACGCGTGCAATCGCACATTTACGGCGACCTGTTCCATAATACTGAGCTGTAGCCATGGTCTTCCTGCTTAAATGTCTAAAACTTTAGGCTGTTGAGCCTGATGGTCGTGTGCTGGGCCAGCATACACTTTTAATTTCTTGAACATTGCACGCCCCAATGGATTTTTGGGTAACATGCCTTTGACTGCCGTGTTAAGGATACGGTCAGGAAAGGTTTTTCTTAATTTGCCTAAGTTGACAGTCTTAAGGTTACCAATGTACCCGGTGTGATGCTGATACAATTTATCTTTTTCTTTGGTGCCAGTAACGCCGATTTTTTCAGCATTCACAACAATGATGTAATCTCCGGTGTCGACATGAGGCGTATATTCAGGCTTGTGCTTGCCACGAAGGCGAAGTGCAATCTCAGAAGCCAAACGGCCTAAGGTCTTACCTTCTGCGTCTACCACATACCATTCACGCCTAACTTCTGCAGGCTTTGCACTAAATGTTTTCATCGTTACTTTGTCTTGCTGTAAAGGCTGAATAAAAGAGCGGGAATTCTACTAAACCTTTATGTTTTTATCAAGTTAATTTATTTACAACTTGATGTTCAAGGAATGTAGCTTACGGTAAAGATGGGTTCGTTCAATTCCAACGGCGGCTGATAATTTTGCCACACTCCCCCCCGATTGCTCAAAATGATACTCGAGATAGGCTTTCTCAAATTGATCTCTGGCATCTTTTAATGGCAGATTATAAAAGTCAGGCACCGAGATTGATGGTAAGGAGTCGCTTATACCGGTACCTAAGGCGGATTTGACTTCATCCATCTCAATTTCCTCGCCCACGCCTAGAATCATTAAGCGTTGAACCAGATTTTTCAATTCCCTGACATTGCCTCGCCAACTGTAATTGCGTAAATAATTCTGCGTTGCCATAGAAAACTTCCTGAATGGCAACTTATCATGGCTGACGAAATAGTCCACGTAAAAGGCCAGTAAGCCAGGAATGTCTTCGCTGTGTTCCCTGAGCGGGGGGATTTCCAGCGTGACTTCATTCAATAAATAGTAAAGATCCTGACGAAACCGTCCTGACCTGACTTCATCGGCCAAGTCGATTCGAGTGGAGGCCAATACTCGTACATCAACCCGCACAGGCTCCCCGCCGCCGACCCGTAGAAATGAGCTGGAAGCCAGGGCACTGAGCAATCTGAGTTGGGTCTCCTGATCCATACCGGCGATTTCGCTTAAAAACAGCGTCCCCCTATTTGCCCGTTCCAATAATCCAGGAAAAACCTTACCCGCATTTTCCTTACCAAAAAATTCGACGGCCGCATTTTCGGATGAGATACTTCCCACTGCGACATCAACGAATGACCCTTCTCGTCGGGCACTGTTATTATGCAAATAGCGGGCATACAACTCTTTGCCGGCCCCCGCTTCACCGACGAATAATACTCTGGCATCATGTTGCGCCAGACGTTTTAACTGGTCTTTGGTACGGGCAACCGCTGCACTTTTGCCTATCGGTTCTATATCGGTCACCAGTTGCTGCTTAAGTCCGGCATTTTCCCTTTGCAAGTTGCTGGCTTCCAGGGCTCTTGCCACAATCAGCAATAATTTTGCCAGGGATAAGGGTTTTTCGAGGAAATCATATGCGCCAAGTTTGGTGGCTTCGACAGCAGATTCTACGGAACCGTGACCGGACATCATAACGACAGGGCACAACAAAGAATCTTCTGACACCCATTCTTTCAATAAACTGATGCCGTCGGTATCAGGCATCCAAATATCCAGCAAAATCAAATGCGGGTTTAGCGAATGTTTTAACGTCCTCGCTTCCGTCGCATTTTCAGCGGTGCTGACGCGATACCCCTCATCTTCAAGAATTTCGCATACCAAGCGGCGAATTTCCGGTTCATCATCTACCACTAATAGTCGAGGTTGCTCATTCATAGTCTTTACGCGTCAACATTAAACGGCCGGGAGTTGAATGATAAATCCAGCTCCCACTTTGTCGCATCGGTTCCCTTCCGGTTGCGATACTTCCGCCATCCCTGATGGCCGGCGGCGGGTATCAACCCAGATAGACCCGCCATGTTCTTCAATAATTTTTTTTACAATCGCCAAACCCAGTCCGGTGCCTTTGGCTTTGGTGGTGACATAAGGCTCGAAAATTTGTTCAATTTGCTCTTCATTAATACCAGGGCCATCGTCATAAAAAGCCATTTCGATAAAATCGGCGTAATTTTTTTGGACACGATAAAGGCTGATTTCAATGAGTCCATCATCACTAATGGCTTCCAAAGCATTAATGACCAGATTATGGACAACCTGCCTGATGCTGACCGGATCGCCTTTTATCATCAAACCTACGTCAAAGTCAGTCTTAAATTTTACGCCTGGCTTTATTGGATACAATGCTAACACCTCCTGCACTAATGCAGGCAAGTCTACATCAGTTGCCTGTTTTTTGGCAGGTTTGGCGTACTCAGAAAAATCATCCACCATTTCTTTCAGTGCTTCAACTTGTTGTACGATGGTTCGGGTTGATTTTTGTAGCATTTCGGCATCGCTGGTATCCAGTTTTGTTGCCAGTTTTACTTGCAAACGTTCGGCAGAGAGCTGTATAGGTGTCAGTGGGTTTTTGATTTCATGCGCCAGCCGCCTTGCCACCTCACCCCAAGCCGCACTTTTCTGCGCCTGGATTAAATCGGTAACATCGTCAAAAACAACAACCGCGCCGACTCTCACACCTTCCTGCGAGAACAGCGGGGTACCTCGGCACAATAATTCCTGACGGCCATTCGGGCCTAAAAATGCGATGCGCTGCTGCCAAATATCATCAGCTTGTTCCAATAGGCGCTGGATTGACTTTAAGGGTTCCGCCAAATCTTTGTAAATATCTACCAGTTCCAACAAGGTTTGGCCGACAAAATGGCTGACGTGAATATGAAAGATCCGGTAAGCCGCCTGATTGGTCGTGCGAATTTTGTAATCCGCATCAAAACTGATCACGCCCGCCGTTAAATTTGCCAGGATTGTTTCCAGGTAAGCACGTTGGTTTTCAACTTCAAAACCGGTTCGCCGGATTTCGTCGCGCGCCTCGGCAATACGGCGCGTCATGATATTGAAAGACTCCACAAGAAAGCCCAAATCATCTTGTGCGGTCACTGGCAACTGTTGGTCATAAAGCCCGGACGCGACCGCCTGTGTGCCTTTGACCAGGCTTTTTACCGGCGCGACAATATGGCGGATGCTGATAAACGCCACCCAAATTGCCGCTAGCAAGCTCATCAATAGCACGAGCGATAAGGTTAAAGAAAAGCTCCTTTTTAGAGAATTCCTTAAATAAGAAATTTCTTTATACCGGACAAAAGCAAATTCAACAGAATCAGCCAAATCGGCGATTCTTACCGGGACTGGATAAAGTGCCTGCAAATATTGCGGTTCTTGTCCTTTGATGACAACTATAGCGCGGATCATCAGTTGATCGTCCCTAATAGGCGCTAAAGCCACGTATTCAGATCGGTGCTGGAGTTGTAGACGAATATCCTCATCGGGTAAGCTAGGCAATATATCGCCGGGATTAATGCTGCTGGAAGCGATAATATGACCTTGTTTTGAAAAAAGCGTCACTTCGGAAGCACCAGACAGCATCAGCAAATTTTCAATTTCCAAAGTCGCCATGGCTTCGGAAGAATAATCCAGGTTTTCGGCCAATTGTTGGGTCTGCCTGAGATGCCAACGCATTCGCTGATCCAGCGAAGATTGGCTCAGTTCCAGCGCATCTTCCAACGCCTTGTCTATTTCCAGTTTAAACCAGCTGTTAATGCCTTGATGCAGAAACTGCATGGAAAAGAAAAAAACGATGGCGGCGGGCGCTAAGGCCAGCAAAACAAACAAGGACATCATCCGAGTCGTGAGCTTTGAGCCGGCCTCACGTTTTTTTAATTGCCGAACCAAGGAATAGATATTAGCCCCGACCAAGCCCAATAAGATCACTGAGCCCACGGCATTAATCAGTAAAAGCCATGAAGACATGGCGCTTAGCTTTGATGATTCCTGCTGGGCTGAACTCATCAATTGCAGGGACAGCAAAATCAAGCCAAACAGTATGGCTACAGAGCCCCAGGCCGGCAATTTTATTTTTTTAACGGCCATAAATACCAGTCACTGGATAGATACCATTGCGGGCTAAGATAAGCGACGGGGCGTAAAGGCAGGGGCAGGGCATCACGCTCAAAGGTTATTTTGATGCCGACCACGTGGTTTTTGTTTTCGTCGATGCTAGCTTTTTCTATCAGGTGGAAATCCTGCAATGTCGATAGCATATCTAAAGCGGCTTGCAATGTGGAAAAGTTTTCAACTGTGCCGTAGCTTTCATTTCTTACCCGGTACATGTTCAATAAAGCATGATATTGAATACGATACATAAAGCTCTTTTCTATCAGCGTCGTATTCCAAAGCAAGTTATTTTGTTCTTCGACTTTAAATTGATATGTCCAGAACAAAGGCACGCCATTTCGTAAGGCTTCGGTTGCTTTATGGCTCAGTTGGAAATCGATGTTGGCATTGAGGATATAATCATTGCCGGATAGGATGGTTTCTGCAGTTAATACCTTAACGTCAGGTGTATCGGAACCGGATATTTCAGGATAAGCGCAGACAGGCATCAGAAATACCATCAGCACCCCTAGTATCAGCGACTTAGCGTTTAGCGATAATCGCATAATAAAAGCCGTCCATTGATGATTGACCTGTCATAACCTGGCGGCCAACAGTGCTTGAGATGCCCCATTGGGCAGTAATGGGTAATTCTATCGCATTATCATGCATTGATAAAAAGCCTTCAATTTGCTGTTCATTTTCCTGTTTTAATACCGAACATGTTGCATATAGCAAAATTCCACCTGATGCCAACAATGGCCAGATAGCCTTTAACAGGGCGCTTTGCACAGCAATTAATGCGGCAATATCGTCAGGGCGTCTCAATATTTTTATGTCGGGATGACGGCGAATAACCCCGGTTGCGGAACACGGTGCATCCAGCAAAATACGGTCAAATAGTGTGCCGTCCGACCAAGCCGGGGTATTGGCAGCATCGGCAACAAGCAGCGTGGCGGTTAACGCCAAACGTTCAAGATTGTCTTTGACCCTCTGCATTCTGTTAGCATCAATATCGACGGCAACCAATTCCTTGAGGTCAGGTTGCAGCTCAAGAATATGCGCGGTTTTGCCGCCTGGTGCCGCGCAGACATCCAGAACCCGCTGCCCTGGCTGCACGTCGAGCAACTGTGCTGCTAGTTGCGCGGCGCTGTCTTGTACAGAAACCCAACCTTGGGCGAAATGCGGTAATGCATCAACCGATACCGGTTTATTGAGGAGAATCCCGGCAGGGCAAAAACTAATCGCTTGTGCCGCTATGTCTTGCGTTGCTAATAGTTTGAGATAGTTTTCCCTGCTGGTTTTTTGCCGATTGATACGCAATGCCATAGGAGGTTGCTGGTTATTTTCAGATAGCAGTGTTTCGGCCTGTTCCGGCCAATCGTTTTGCAAATGCTTGATCAACCACTCAGGATGGCTGACGGAAGCTGTTTTTATGCTGTCTGCCTGGCTTTCAAGTTCATCCTGCTTTCTTAAATAGTTTCTGAGCAGGGCATTAATCAACCCTCTTGCCCATGGTGTATGCCGTGCAGCCTGTACGGTTTCCGAAACGGCGGCATGGTGCTTAACACGCATATAGGCCAGTTGGTACAGGCCGATCATGATCAGCGCTTTGACTTCAATATCTTTCAAAGGTTTGTCGATGAGTTTGCTCAAGATGAAATCTAGGCGATGATAATACCGGCAGACACCGTAACAAATCGCTTGTACAAATGCCCGATCCTGGCTGGAGTCAATTTTTTTTAAAGCATTATCTAGCGCTACAGTTAAAGAGTGTCCATCTTGTATAACACAAGTAAGTACACGGGCGGCAAGCCATCGAGTATTCAAAATATCATCATCCCAGTTTTAAGCCATTGCTAGGATGAGAATTTAAAAAAGCCTGGATGGACATCGGCTTGCCACCTGGAAGCTGCACTTCAAGCAGACGCAACAAACCTTTTCCAGTGCCAACATCCAGCGTTTTGCTGGTAGCCAAAACACTACCCGGTTCAATATTGACCTCAGATAGCACCGTTTCAGCCCGCCAAATTCTTAATGCCTGATCGTTGAAAAGCGTCTGCGCTACCGGCCAGGGGTTGAGGCCGCGTATGTTTCTATCCAGTTGTTCTGCGGGTTGAGACCAGTCCAGCGTGGCTTCGTTTTTGGTCAATTTTTCCGCATAAGTAACTAAGGTTTCGTCCTGTTGTTGGGCTTGCAACGAGCCAGATTCCATTTGAGCGAGAACTTTCGCCAATCCGGTCGCGCCAAGAACGGCTAATTTGTCGAATAAAATGCCCGATGTATCGTTGGCATTTATCAGATAGCCTTCCTTATGCAGCATATCACCCGCATCCAGTTTATGGATGATACGCATAATGGTGATACCGGTTTCTTTGTCGCCCGACATCAATGCCCGTTGGATAGGCGCTGCGCCACGCCAGCGCGGCAATAATGAACCGTGGACATTGATACAGCCAAATTTTGGTATATCGAGGGCGGTTTGCGGAAGGATCATGCCATAGGCAACAACAATCATGAGATCCGGTTTTAAATCTCGTAATTGCTGTAAATTTTCTTCCGGTTTTAGGCTCGTTGGTTGAAATACAGGAATTCCCGCATTGATCGCCAGTTGTTTGACCGGGCTAGGCTGAAGCTTGCGCCCTCTGCCAGCGGGGCGGTCTGGCTGTGTGTAAACAGCACAAACTTCATGCGTGGATTCCAGCAACATGCTTAAGCTGGGAACAGCAAATTCGGGCGTTCCCGCAAAAATAATACGCATGTTCAGCTCTGTTCCTGTTTGTGGATTTTCTCCAGCTTTTTTTTGATCCGTTGCCGTTTAAGGGATGATATATAATCAACGAATAGCTTGCCTTCCAGGTGATCCAGTTCGTGTTGAATGCATACGGCCAACAAATCATCGGCATCCAGTTCGAAAGGCTGCCCTTCCTTGTTTAAAGCCTTGACCTTAATGCGTTCAGCCCGCGTTACCTTTTCAAAAAAACCCGGTACAGACAAACAACCTTCTTCGGATTCCTCCGTACCTTCTTTCACAATAATTTCTGGATTAATCAAGCACAAAGGGTTATCTTTCTCTTCGCTGACATCGATAACGACAATGCGTTGCTGAACATTGACCTGGGTTGCAGCCAAGCCGACCCCTTTGGCTTGGTACATGGTTTCCAACATGTCATCGACCAGTTTTTTGACTTTCCCATCAACCGCCTTGACTTCGACGGCTTTTTTTCTTAGCCGGTCGTCAGGAAATTCGAGAATAGTTAAAATGCTCAACAAACTCTCCACTATAATTACTTAATACTGGAATTCTATATGAATTCATCTAAACTTTGAATTCATAATGATTAAATAAAGGCACCACAGGACTAAACTATGGTTTTTAGAACACTTTCAGGATGTATAGTTTCTTTATTCGTTGCGGCATCAGTGTACGCCAACGAAGCAGGTGAATTATCAATCAACCCCGCGCATCCCAATCAATACACGGTTGTTGAAGGCGATACCCTGTGGGATATTTCCGGAAAATTCTTAAACCACCCCAGCCAGTGGCCGGAACTTTGGAGTTACAACTCGCAAATCAAAAATCCGCATTTAATCTATCCAGGGCAGACGGTTTATTTTTCAGTAGTCGACGGCAAGCCCCGATTGAGCTTTTCGCAAGGAAGCGATGCTAATTTAGCGTATGGTGGCTTCCCGTCCAGCGACAACTGTGTAGTCAGCGAAGAAGACATCCATAATGGTCGCACCAGTTTTGCCCAAGCGCAAGGTGGTAAGCTCTCGCCCTGCATCCGTGAAACCAGTGTGAAGCAGGCGATTAAACTGATACCCACCGAGACTATCGCAAAATTTCTGACATCGCCGAAAGTGGTCAGTGCCAATGAACTGAATGCTGCTCCGTATGTTGTCGATTTTGCCGGCGAGCATCTTATAGCGGCAAGCGGCGATAAACTGTACGTTCGCTCCATCATCGAGCCACAAAGCATGACCTACACGCTCTATCGTCCGGGCGACACCTTCAAAAGTCCGCTTACCGGCGAAGTTCTGGGCTATGAAGCCAAGTATGTTGCAGATGCAACGCTAGAGCAGGAAGGCGACCCTGCGACAATTGTCGTCGAAAAATCGAAAGGCGAGATTATTTTGGGCGACCGCATCATGCCTAAACCAGAAGAACAGTTCACGTTAAATTATTTTCCCAGGCCGCCTGAAGAAAGCATCAAAGGCAACATAATAAGCGTACTGGATGGTGTGACCCAGGTCGGTAAATATAATGTTGTTGTCATCGACAAAGGCACTCAGGACGGCTTGATGCCGGGACATGAGCTTGATATTTACAGCCGAGGCAGAGTCAGTAGAGATAGCTACAGCGTTGTTAAGAATGATGCGGTAAAACTGCCCGATGAAAAGGCTGGCACTTTGATGGTTTTTCGCCCATTTGAACGCGTCAGCTACGCATTGGTTATGAGGGCTTCGCAGGGCATTCGTGTCCTTGATAAAGTCCAGACGCCCTGAAAACTCCCGCCAAAATCGACAACGACGACATCAAATACTGGCTTGCGTTATTGCGTACGCCAGGCGTGGGCGGCAGGACTTTCCTTAAACTCCTTGAAATCCATACCCCTGCACAGTTATTTTCAGAATCTAACGCAGCACTTTCTGCTTTAGGTTTAAAAAGCGACATTATCCAAGCCATTAAAAACCCTGATTGGTCGATTGTTGATACTGACCTCGAATGGCTAGGGCAAAACAATAATTATGTTCTTACGCTTGAGGATAGTCGCTACCCGGATCAACTCAAGGAAATTTCCGACCCGCCGCCCTTGCTGTTTGTCCGTGGTAATCCCGACTTGTTGTCGCACCCGCAAATTGCCATTGTCGGTAGCCGTAACCCTTCCACATTAGGCATAGAAACAGCCACGGCTTTCGCCCTTACGCTAAGCCAATATGGCTTTGTCATCACTAGCGGTTTGGCTTTGGGTATTGATGCCGCCAGCCATCAGGGCGCGTTAAAAGCGAAAGGCTATACGATTGCGGTTGCTGGAACAGGATTGGATCGTGTGTATCCGGCGCGACATCTTGAATTAGCGACTGAAATCGTCAAAACTGGCGCGATGGTGAGTGAATTTCCGCCCGGTACCTTGGCAAAAGCGAACCATTTTCCAAGACGAAACCGTATCATCAGTGGGCTATGCCAAGGCTTGTTGGTCGTGGAGGCCGCCAAGCAGAGTGGTTCGCTGATAACCGCGAGGATGGCGTTGGAGCAAAACCGCGAAGTGTTTGCCATTCCAGGATCCATCCACAATCCGTTGGCACGGGGCTGCAACGCGTTGATTAGGGAAGGTGCTAAACTGGTCGAAACGACCGAGGATATTCTTGAGGAATTTCATCAATACTTTCAACAAGATGAGAAAATTTCCTCGGAAACCCTGCAAACAACGCTTGACCTAGAGCAACAAACACTATTGAATCGCGTCATGTTCAGCCCAACAGCCATCGACAAACTGGTTGAAGAGTCTGGCAATTCTGTTGAAGTAATTTCTTCAATGTTGCTGATTCTGGAGCTTCAAGGCTATATTGAGGCCAATGCTGGAAGTACCTATACCCGTTTGAGATAAACCTGAGAGACTATGAAAGAAACTATTTTTGATGTCCTGATGTATCTTTTCGAACACTACATGGAGGATGAACTTGAAATTCTTCCAGACAGTGATGATGTCAGGACTGAGTTGCTGACGGCGGGTTTTGAACAAGCGGAGGTGGACAAAGCCTTTATTTGGCTTGAATCCCTCAACCTGCAACGGAGCATAAGACCGACTGTTTCTTCATCTTTCCGCATTTTCAGCCATGAAGAAAATGCCAAGCTAGATCTGGAATGCCGCGACCTCATCTTATTTCTTGAACGCAGTGGTATATTGAACTCAGCTAATCGGGAACTCGTCATTGATCGGGCATTAGCGTTGGAAGATGAAGAAATCTCCATGGAAAAACTCAAGTGGATAGTGCTGCTGGTTTTGCTCAGCCAACCGGATGAAGAAATGGCCTTTTCCAGAATGGAAGATATCGTATATGACCTCATACCTACGTATTTAAATTAACGTTTACTAAACTATTTGAACAGCTTGCATTTTTGACCGCATGAGCAAGAACCTCGTTATTGTAGAATCCCCTGCCAAAGCCAAAACCATTGAGAAGTATTTGGGCAAAGACTTCCATGTGCTGGCCTCCTATGGTCACGTTCGCGACCTTGTCCCTAAGGAAGGTGCGGTTGATCCCGATAACAATTTTGCCATGAAATATGAGCTGATTGAGCGTAATCAGAAACATGTGCAAACCATTAGTAAGGCGCTAAAAGCCGCTGATGCCTTATATCTCGCGACCGACCCTGACCGCGAAGGCGAAGCCATAAGCTGGCATTTATACGAACTGCTCAAGGAAAAGAATTTAATCAAAGATAAGCCCGTGCATCGGGTCGTATTCCATGAGATTACCAAAAAAGCCGTCACGGAAGCTATTGCTCACCCCGAACAGCTCGCCACCAACTTAATCAATGCCCAACAGGCACGGCGGGCATTAGATTATCTGGTGGGCTTCAAGCTCTCGCCACTGTTGTGGAAAAAAATCCGTCGGGGCTTGTCCGCAGGCCGCGTACAAAGTCCGGCTTTACGGATGATTGTCGAACGCGAGTTGGAAATTGAAGCCTTCAAGACCCGTGAATACTGGACGATTGATGCCGCTTTAACCGCGAAAGAGCAGAATTTTAAAGCCAAACTGACACATTTCAATGGTGAAAAGCTTAACCAATTCAGCATTACAGACGGTGACAGCGCAGAACAAACCAAACAAGCGTTATTGGATGCGGCCGACGGTCAGTTAATCGTCAGCAAACTGGAGAAAAAGCAACAAAACCGCAATCCTGCGCCGCCGTTCATCACTTCAACCTTGCAGCAAGAAGCCTCACGTAAATTGGGTTTCACCACCAAGCGCACGATGATGGTCGCCCAGCAATTGTATGAAGGCATCGACATAGGTGGAGAAGCCGCCGGTTTGATAACCTATATGCGTACCGATTCCGTGAATTTGTCTGTGGATGCGGTACAGGAAATCCGTACTTTGATTGCGGAAACCTACGGTGCAGACAATGTGCCCAAAGAACCCCGGCTATTTAAGACAAAATCGAAGAACGCTCAGGAAGCGCACGAGGCGATACGGCCAACCAACCCGCGTTATCTACCGAATCAGATCAAAGACCATCTCAGCGTAGAACAGTTTAAACTCTACGATTTAATCTGGAAACGTACCATCGCCTGCCAAATGACCCACGCCGTGCTTAATCTGGTGGCTGTTGATTTAAGCTGTGCTGATGGCAAACATGTGTTCAGGGCGACGGGTTCCAGTATCGCCAAACCGGGTTTCATGGCGGTTTATCTGGAAGGTAAGGACGACAGCAAAGAAAGCGACGATAAAGAAAGTTTTTTACCCGACATGGAAGAAGGGCGTCCGGTTAAACTCAACGATGTCGTTGCCGGACAACATTTTACCGAACCGCCGCCGCGTTACGGCGAAGCCAGTTTGGTCAAATCCTTAGAAGAACACGGCATAGGCCGTCCGTCCACGTATGCGTCGATCATATCGACCTTACAAAACCGTGAATACGTCACCCTGGAAACCAAACGCTTCTACCCGACTGATGTCGGCAGGATCGTCAACAAATTCCTGACCGAACATTTCACCAAATATGTAGACTACGATTTTACCGCCAACCTGGAAGATGAACTGGACGCAGTATCTCGCGGCGAGCAGGATTGGATTCCGCTTATGACTAAGTTCTGGAAGCCATTTAGCAACTTAATCATTGAAAAAGAAGCGCAAGTTCAACGTAAAGATGTTACCCAGGAAGCCATTGACGAAAAATGTCCACTCTGTAATAGCCCCTTATCTATTCGTCTTGGACGAAATGGACGCTTTATCGGTTGCACCAACTACCCAGAATGCTCGTACACCCGTAATTTGAATGACGATGCCGCCACAAGCACCACGCCACAGACCGTAGAAGGTCGTGTTTGCCCTGAATGTGAATCGCCTTTGGTATTTAAAGTTGGTAAGTATGGCAAGTTTATCGGATGTAGCGGCTACCCCAAGTGCAAACATATAGAGCCGTTGGAAAAGCCACAGGATACAAAAGTCGAATGTCCGCAGTGCAAAAAAGGCAGTATCCTTAAGCGTAAATCAAGCAAAGGCAAAATATTTTATTCTTGTTCCGGATATCCTAAATGCAGCTACGCGCTTTGGGACGCGCCGATTCATGAAAGCTGCCCGGAATGCGCTTGGCCTATCCTGGTAGTCAAACAAACCAAATCCCGTGGTGTGGAAAAAGTCTGTCCGCAAAAAGACTGCAAATATGCCACGCCTTATGAAGGCGATCCTGCCGATGTCCAAGGCCCCAAGGAAACGGCGGCTTGATAGATTCCACGCGCTAATTTGAGTAATTAAAGGCTGTTTTTGGCGACATCAGCTATTGGGTAAGGTGCGTGGAAAATGCCTCAACAACCATCCTGTAGTTCAATATCAAAATTGTAAAGCTGTATGGGCTTATGCTTTGGAGGATTTAACTTCAAAGTTAAATCCTCATTCTCACGCAGTTTCTTGCAAAAATTCAACACTAATTCCTACAAGCGTACCCATCTTGTCGTTCGGATCTGACATTTTTTGTCAATTAATGCCACGTTTCATAATTTAAGAAGATATTTAATTAAGCTGATAAATTTTTTATAGCCTATGGAACCTGATGTGCATCACACTTTTAAAGCTCTTTAAAAAATAGGTGTTGGCATATTTAGAGTGTTGTCACATTTGTTAAGTCAAAACTGTAATTCTTTAATAACTGGCACGGCTAGTGCTTTATTTATGGCAGAAGTTAGATTTCATACTTTCATAACGGCAACATGAAAAACAGGCAATTGTTATGAGTGGTATGAAAAGGCACCGACTTAGAAAATCGGCTCAAGATAAAAACCATTTATGTTTGGAGTTATAGTATGAAAACTTTTATTACCGTTCAAGATAGCAGTGCCATGTTAAGAGACGTATTGGAAAATCCAAATTCAAATATTGAGGAAATAGGTGAATCCGTAAAAAACAATCCTAAAATGAGTGCTTTTGTCTTAAAAATTGCCAACAGCCCATTGGTTGGACTTGAAGAAAAAGTTGATGATATTGGCTGGGCAATTAACCTTCTCGGAATTGGGCAGGTGTGTGAGTTGCTCTTGGACGAGTTAGCCATAGCACCACTTAAAGCTTCGGTAAAATCACCTAAGATAACCAATCCAATGTTCAGTTATTTTAACGTAGGGCTTGGTTTAAAAATGCTGGCGACTATTTAAGAATGCTATTGAGCGTAACAATATTAAGGCGTTTTTCTGCTTATTAATATTGTGCTGAAGTAATAATAGAGGCAATAAATCCGTTACCACATCCAACTAACCGCACAGTTATCCATCCAATACTCAATGCAACTAGAGAGATCAGTCGTTGCAGGCGGATTTTTCTGGGAACTTGAGTTGTTTTCAGTCGCAAAATCTGATTTGTCGCTATAAATAAAGCGACTAATTTTAGGTCAGGTTTATCAAAGCTTTTTTAGTCTATACTTGAGGCGAACCCAAAACTGAAGTTATTAAAAATGCAGGCAGGTATTTTCTATTAAAACTTAATTGAAAATAGGCCGTATCTTCAGATTGGAACGTTATTGTCTACTAAAATCGAAAGCCCGTCTAAATGATCCATCCACTTTACGCGTCTATTGAAACAGCCTATTTTAGGTAAACGTGATGAAGGCTACCCACGAATTCATCTGTGATTTAGCTGAGAAAATATCGATGCCGGATATCTATCAGAAAATCAGAAAACTGATGGGAAACCCCCAAGCTAAAATCGACGATTACGAAAATCTTATTAAGATGGATTCGATGTTGTCTATCCGAATCGTGCGGATTGCCAATAGCGAGTTTTTCGGGTTTAACCGGCAAGCGAAAGATCTTTATGAAGCCATTAGCCTAATCGGCATCATTCAGCTCCATGACCTATTGCTCAGTAGCTTATGTATGCGTACTTTTTACAATATTCCCGAACACCTATTGAATTTTGACGATTTTTGGCGGCATGGCATTAAATGCGGAATTGCTTCACGACGTATCGCCCGATTATGCCGATTACCTGCCAATAACCGCTATTTCAGTTTAGGCTTATTGGTGAATATAGGGCACGTTGCCATGTTTATCAAGGCACCTGATTTAATGCTAACCGCCCTGCAACAAAGCCAAGACCTGAATCAACCGATTGCTGACATTGAACGTGAGCATTTTGGGTTTGATTACTGCCAGTTAGGCGTGGAACTCATGCGGCAATGGCATTTGCCCAAAGTTTATCAGCAAGTGATTGGACATCATTTATCACCTGAGCAAAGCCATACTGATTTTCGGACGGCGACAGACATTGTGCATTTTGCCTATCGTTTCTGTGAACAACCTAATAGCGATATGTTAAATATTCCACTGAATAAAACTAATCAACTATTTAGCCAATTGCCCCAGAATTTTGCGGAAATTATAAGCAACGATATTAATAGCAATATTGATAACATCTTAGAAATGCTACGTCCGCCTAATGTACGTAGATACGCTCAGGAAATTTAGCGATGAAATCGAATTTCGCCCAGCATTGGCTAACTATTCTGTGTCAATCCATAACGGGGGTTCAAGCCGCCATTTTTGTGTTGCCGGATAGCAAAAGCCAAAGTTTGCAGACATTGGCAAAATGGCCGGAAGATTTGAATGATGTCAACGATTTTGCTTTAATCATTCAGTATGCAATAGCAAAAAATGAGCAAATCAGCATCCTTAATGTTCAGCAAACTGACCAAAGTCTCTGCGATTTTTTCGCCCAGCCGGTCTTCTTCAAAACCGAATTATTAGGATTTATTGTTGTTAAGGTAAAAGCCTCACCTAAAGAATATCATGCCGACATCTTCTCAACTTTAAAGCAAAGCGGTTTATGGTTAACGTTAGCTAACAATCAAGAAGATCAGCCCAAAGATTTTTATGTCTCGGTCATCAATGTCTTGGCGGCCTGTACTGAGCAAAAAAGTTACCCTAAAGCACTGATTAGCCTGGTTGCGGAATTGACGCGGATGTTCAATTGCGAACAGGTAGCGTTAGGGGAATTGACCAACCAACACAGTAAGGTAGTTGCGTTATCCAATAGCGCTAATTTTGACGACCGCTCCAATTTTATCCAAAAAATTGCGGATGCGATGGACGAAGCGATTGAGCAAGATTGCCTAATAACCTTTCCCGATGCTGTTACCAGCAGTATTCAACGCGCACATCAGGAATTAGCACGTAAATTCGGCTCGGGTTCATTGCTCACCATACCGATGATTGATAACCAAACGATTGTTGGTGCAGTCACTTTATTAAGAAATGAAGAGCAGCCTTTCGACTTAGAAACGGCGAGGCTTTGCAAGTTAACCCTATCGTTGTTAACGCCTTTTTTAGTGTTAAAAAAAGGCCAAGAACTCAGTGCATTAACAAAGATTAAGCAATGGCTTAAAGCTAAACTTACCGAACTATTTGGTGTTAAACATCTTAAAATGAAACTGATGTTGGCGAGTTTAGCCGGCTTGTTATTGGCGTCTGCCCTGTTACAAGGTGAATTTCAAGTCACTGCCGATGCGGTATTGGAAGGTAAAATGCAACGCATCATTGCCGCGCCTATTGAAGGATTCCTGTTATCCGCGTCAGTCAGAGCGGGTGATACCGTCCATAACGGCGAGGTGATGGCGACGCTGGATGACGCTGAATTACAACTTGAGTTGAATAAACTCAATGGCCAACTGCAAAAATTTCGTCGGGAGTACCGCGAAGCACTTTCCACAAACGATCTCGTCAAAATCAGGGTAAGCAGCGCCCAAATCGACCAATCGAATGCCGAGATGGAACTGACTCGCCAACAACTGCAAAAAATCACCCTGACCGCGCCCTTCGATAGTGTGGTGATTGAAGGCGATTTAAGCCAAAAATTAGGTTCGCCGGTGGAGCGTGGCGACATGTTATTTAAAATTGCGCCGCTGGAAGGTTATCGGATTATTCTTAAGGTCAATGAACGTTCAATTTCTTATGTCAATAAAGGTCAAAAAGGCGTACTGGCCTTGTCCAGCCTGCCTGACCAAAAATTTAACTTAACCGTCGAGAAAATCACAGCAGTTGCCAAAGCCGAGGATAACAAGAATATTTTTCGGGTCGAGGCCAGTCTGGATAAAGCACCAAACTTACTCCGTCCAGGCATGGAAGGTATCGGCAAAATCACGGTTGGGCATCGCAGTTTTCTATGGATTTGGACACATGAGATAATCAGTTGGCTTCGTCTGTGGCTGTGGTCTTGGTGGATATAACACGGGGTTAGCGCAATGAATGATAATTTATTCAGCCCGCATTGGTATCGTATTGCAGAGCTTAGCCCTAAGCTGCATAGTCATATCGAAATTCACCGGCATGATTATCGTGGGTTAATTTGGTATATCATCGAAGACACCAGCAATGGCCGTAACCACCGGTTTAATCCAGCCGCTTATCAATTTATCGGCCAGCTTGACGGCAAACGTACCCTACAAGAAATTGCCGATATTTTAGCTAAGCAACTAGGCGATTTTGCGCCCACGCAAGAAGAAATGATCCAATTGATGGGGCAACTTTATAACGCCGATTTAATCAAGACTGATGTCATTGTTAATGTTGAAGAGCTTTTTGACCGTCAGAGTCGGCACGATCAAACCAAGATAAATCAGCAGTTTATTAACCCGCTTTCGCAAAAAGTGCCGCTGTGGGATCCGGAAGATTTTTTGGCGAAATACATAGGCAACGTGTCATGGGTATTTAGCGTCTGGCTCGGGCTTATCTGGTTTCTACTTATGGTGTTTACCAGCCTTCAAGCCGGGACAAATTGGGAGAAAATCACCCACCATTTTGAAATCAATGCGCTGGAACCCGATAACTTTTTAATCCTGTTTTTTCTCTATCCGATTATAAAAATCCTTCATGAATTAGGTCATGCTTTCGCGACCAAATTGCATGGCGGCGAAGTCCACGAAATGGGTGTCAACTTCATGCTGTTCATGCCCGTACCTTATGTGAACGTATCGAGTTCAAGTAACTTTCGCAATAAATATGACCGCATATTGGTCAGTTCTGCGGGCATTTTGGTTGAAACCTTTTTGGCAGCATTGGGTCTGTTGCTGTTTTTAAGCACCCAACCGGGCATTTTGCAAACGATTGGCTTTAATGTTTTTTTGCTTGGCGGCGTATCCTCCTTGTTTTTTAACGGTAATCCTTTGCTTAAGTATGACGGCTATTACGTGCTAGCCGATGCAATCGACGTACCAAACTTATTTCAACGCTCAGGCCAATATTGGCGTTATTTTTCTCAGCGCTATTTATTGGGCTTAAGCCAAGCCGCCACGCCAGTTAGCGCATCGGGTGAAACATTTTGGTTTATTGTTTACAGTATTAGTTCATTGTTCTATCGGTTGAGCATTCTCTGGTTCATCTGCGTTTATATTACCGATAAGTTCTTCTCAATCGGAGTATTGCTTGCGCTTTGGATGGTCGCTATCCAAATTATTTTACCGATCTATAAGGCAGTAACATTTGTCCTAAAAAATCCAAGTTTGAGCAAAAAAAGGAATCGTGCTGCACTAACTACTATGTCACTCGGCCTGTTAACGGTGGGTTTATTTGGTTTTATGCCCGTCCCAGCTTATACAGTGACCGAAGGTGTGGTGTGGTTGCCAGATGACGCACTGATTAAAGCTGAATACGATGGCTTTATCGGCGAATTGCAAGTTAAAAGCAACCAGCCTGTCCAAAAAGGCGATGTCGTAGTGCGCTTAAGTGATGATACGTTGGAAACTAAAGCCAGAATCGCCCGCGCTAAATTGATTGAATTACAAAGTCAGTTCCGCGCCGAACGTGAAACCAATCTGGTTAAAGCTGAAATTGTTAAAGAAGAATATCGCATCACCCAATCAGAACTCGAACATCTCAATAGAAAAATTAGCACGTTGACCATTAAAGCGGCCAAAGATGGGCAAATTCTCCTGCCCGATGTGGATGACTTACCGGGTCAATACATTCATCATGGTGAAGTTATCGGTTATATAAGGGATGGTTATCCACCGACCATTCGCATGGCAGTGATCCAAGATAATATTGGTCAACTACGCGGACGAATTGCCGATATTAAAGTTAGGCTCAGCAATCATCCCAACGACGAACTTGATGCAACTTTGCTCAGGTTAACTCCTGAAGCGACCAATAAACTGTTTAGTCCGGCACTTGCGACAACCGGTGGCGGCAAAATACAAATCGACCCCAGTCAGCCGAAAGACTTGGTGACGTTACAGAAAATATTCTGGGTTGACCTAGCGATCAAGCCAAAAGATGCCAATACCCCATTGGGCACGCGTGCTTATGTCCGCATCAATCACGGCGGTGAAGCCATTTCAAAACAATGGTATCGCCGCATCCGGCAAGCATTTCTGAGGCAGTTTAATGTCTAACGCCGTTTTTCGACCAGGGCTTCGGTTTGGTAGCTATCCGCAAAAGCAGGAAAGCGAATTAACCGACTTTGAACAAAATGCTTCGGTTTTTTTTGAAAAAATCCGGCAATTTTTTAGCGGTAATCGCTTTGATCAAACGACTGTGATCAAAAAAATAAACCAGCATCAAGCTCATTTAAGTCAGTGTTCTGAAGAAGCCTTAACCTTATCAATTTTCCAGTTACGGGAAAAACTGGTCCGTAGTGGACTGACTGACGCGTTAATCGCACAGTCTTTTGCGACGATTAAAGAAGCCGCAGGTAGAGCATTAGGCAAGCGCCATTTTGATGCCCAATTGTTTGGTGGCTGGCTCATGATCAATGGCATGTTAGCGGAAATGGCGACTGGAGAAGGCAAAACCTTAACCACTACACTGCCCGCATGCACGGCGGCACTGGCTGGCATTCCGGTGCATGTGATCACCGCCAATGACTATTTGGCAAGCCGCGATGCCGAAACCATGCAACCGCTCTATCAACGCCTTGGTTTAACGGGCGGTGCGGTTATTGATGGCATGGAAAAAGGACAACGCCTAATGTCCTATCAATGTCATATCGTACATACCACCAATAAACAAATTGCGTTTGATTATCTTCGTGACCGGTTAGCAATAGGTACAGAAGCCGGTCTGCTTAAATTTCAATGCCAACAAATTCAACGTGAAGTAGCGAATGATAATGCTAACCCATTATTACTTAAGGGCTTATGTTTTGCTTTGATTGATGAAGCCGATAGCGTGCTTATTGATGAAGCTAAAACACCCTTAATCATCACCCGGACCAAACCAAACGAAGAAACGCCGGAAATCTATAGCGATGCCTTGTATTTGGCATCATTGTTAATGATAAATGATGACTTTATTGTCGATGTTAACGTTCGGTCAATTGAATTTACCCAACAAGGTGAAGATACATTAGCCAGCAAAGCTAACGGACTGCCCAAATTTTGGCAAAACAAACGCAAGCGGGAGTTTTTGGTAAAAAAAGCATTAACCGCTGATTTTTTCTACAAAAAAGGCAAACATTATGTGGTGCAAGACGATAAGGTGCAGATCGTCGATGAGTTCACTGGCCGTATCATGGCAGATCGTTCGTGGGAACAAGGCCTGCATCAGATGATTGAGGCGAAAGAAGGCTGCCTTATTTCCGAACAACGCGAAACCTTGGCACGGATCAGTTACCAAGTCTTTTTTAGCCGCTACCTCTATCTTGCCGGTACTTCCGGGACGCTAGCAGAAGTTTCGGCAGAAATGCACAATATTTACGGACTCCAGACCATGAGGGTGTCGACGCACAAGCCGTCGCTTATGATTATGATGCCAGAGCGTATTTATCAAACAGCAGACCTTAAACGCAAGGCTCTACTTGAGCGAATTGCCGAACTTTATACGAAAGGCCGTCCCGTTTTAATCGGTACCGCTTCAGTTGCAGAATCAGAAGAAGTTGCCACTTGGTTACAAGAAGCAGGCTATCCTCATCAAACTCTAAATGCAAAACAAGATAAACAGGAAGCAGAAATAATTGCCAAAGCAGGACAGCCAAAAGCCATCACGGTGGCGACAAATATGGCAGGACGGGGTACTGATATTAACTTGGGACTTGGCGTTAGCGAACTAGGTGGGTTGCATGTTATCGCCTTAAATAGCAATGATTCGAGACGAATTGACCGGCAGCTTTATGGTCGCTGTGCCCGACAAGGCGATCCCGGCAGTACGGAAGCCATTTTGTCATTGCAAGATTTTGCCCTACAACAATTTTATTCTGCAACTATGCTTAAGGTGTTTGCAACATTTTGTTTTGGGACAAAACCTATCCCAGAATTTTTAGGGCGGCTGATATTGCGTTTTCCGCAAATGATAAAAGAAAAGCAGCAAAGACAGATCAGAAAAAAGGTAATGGAGCATGATAAACATTTGGCGCGGTTATTAGCTTTTTCAGGCAAATTTGAGTAAATGAGTAGTGTAAACCAAAGATATGCTCTATATAAGACCATGATAAATATTAACAATAATTCCTATGTATACGACAAAAACTTAATAAGCGTTACATCGGTTGTATTTTTGTCATTTCGACCAACGGGAGAAATCTTAAACTTCAGTGGCTTAAGATTTCTCACTATCGTTCGAAATGACACCGAATATTTTTTGTCATGTACAGAGCTATAATTCTTATAGCGTAATTATTTTAAAGCCAACTGACGTGACGAAAAGTAATGTTTAAGATGTTTGTCACAAAGAAAGTGCGAAATATAAGCTAATATTATTTATAGCTTTAATATTGTCATAAATGATTTTTGATCGAATAGATTTAGATTAGATGTTTAAAAACAAGTGTTATTTAAAAATTCAGGCGACTGGCTTAGTTATACTTATTTGTATGGCTATAAAAGTAGTTATCGCCGCCGAGCTGGATTGTATGGTTAAACCCGAAATGTACATCGAACTCAGCAGTTCAGCGCCTGGCATCTTAGAAAAAGTATGGGTTGACAAAGGTGACCACGTCAGCAAAGGTCAGGTTATTGCCCAACTTGAAGCATCGGTTGAAATTGCCAAAGCTAAGCAAGCAAGGTATGAAGCGACCAATAATAGTGAGATAACCAATCGAAAAGCGCATTTAGAATTTTCCCTACGAAATCGCACCCGTTCACAAAATATTTATGAGCGCGGATCGCTCTCCAAAGGTGAAAAGGATAAAGCTGAAACAGAGGCGGCTTTAGCGCAAACAGAATTGGCAAAAGCGCTAGAGCAAAAAAAAACCGCAGCGCTGAAATTAGAGGTAGCCAATGCTCAGTTGGCACTTAAAACCATAAAAAGTCCGATTGATGGCATTGTCATTGATAGGTATGCCATGATTGGCGAGTCAGTTGCCGATAAGGCGATTATGAAATTGGCTCAGGTGAATCCGTTACGCGTGGAGCTTGTCGCGCCAACCGAATATTTCGGCTTAATTCAGAAAGGTATGGATGTTGAAATCCGCCCGGAACGCCCTGCAAACGCCTCATTTAAAGCAACGGTTAGCGTAGTTGATCAGCTTATCGATCCTGCAAGCGGCAGTTTCTCGGTAAGGATGGCCTTACCCAATCCTGAAGATAAATTGGTGGGTGGTGTTAATTGCATCGCTGTCTTTAAATTTCAAGCGCCTCCCTTGCTAGGCACATCCTCATCAAACAGTAAAACCTTAGAAATCAACCCATTTCAACCAGACAATATCAAATAATAACAAGCTATTAAGCCATTAATCTTTTTTTGAAAAGATATTTTGGTTAATGGAACGCTATATTTGAGAGTATTTCCCCAAAAAATCTTTTAATTGTGACCTAGAATTAACCTGATGTCGTAGTTATGCGCTGAGCTAACTGAGATTTGATTGATTCTATGGTCTAGGTCTTTAGTATGAAAAAGAAATCACCGCAGCAAAGATACAACTCTAAGTTTATTCTGGAGGAACTGGAATCACGACAATTATTTTCCGGCGGTGCGGAAGGTGTTATCCCTCCAGAGCCTGTAGCTAACGAAGCAACAGTCATTAATGTTGATGCCAACATTGAACCGGTTGTTGAAAGCAAAACTGCAAGTGACCTTACGGCTATTCCTAATGCTGACAGTTCGGCTGAACTTATAAACCCTGAGCAAAATGCTTCTTTAATTTCAGTGGCAATAGCCGATTCTTCGGCAAATAACCCTGACATAAATACTGCAGAAGAAGTTGGTGGCAATGCATCCCAGTTTTTGAAGCAAACGCAAGATGATACTAGATATCAAAAGGATGAAGATAGCCAACTTGCAAATATTGGAAATAAAGAGCTCTTGCTTGAAACCGATTTGTCAGCCACTAAGGAAAAACTTTCGGATGAAACCTTAGTCAATCAGCCAAATATTAATGATACAACTTCAATCAGCGAACTAACATCACCAGAACTCGATATAAATTCCTCGTTTGTACCGTCTCAGGTCGAAACCAAAGATGAAATCATTTTTGTTGATAGCGATATTGAAGATTATCAAACGCTAATTGCCGATATCACCTCACATGCGAAAACAGGTGTGAATTTTGAAGTAATACTGCTGGATAGGAACCAAGACGGAATTGCTCAAATTACCGATGTCCTATCGCACCGCCAAAACTTGGATTCAGTGCATTTAATATCGCATGGCAGTGATGGCAGTATTGACATCGGTAATAACCAATTAAATTTTCAGACACTGACTCAATATCAGACGCAGATAAAATCTTGGGGAGATGCGTTTACAGTAGATGGCGATTTTCTAATTTATGGTTGTAATGTCGCAGAAACCCAGTTTGGCCAAAGTTTTATCAATTATTTATCAGGATTGACGAATGTTGATATAGCAGCGTCTACAGATAATACAGGCAGTTCGAAACAGGGGGCTGATTGGAATCTCGAATATCAAACTGGCTCAATCGAAGTAAAAAACACCATCAGTTTAGCGGCTCAAAACCAATGGACGGAAGTACTGGCAGTTACTTCGAATGGTAGCGTAACATCAGCGGCAAGCATTAATGCATCAAGTTTGACCTGGGCACATACCGTCAATTCTGGAGTTAACCGCGCTTTATTTGTCGAAATCGCTATTGACAATCTGGGGTCAAATGTAAACAGTGTAACCTATGGTGGTGTGGCCTTGACTCAAGTTGGTCGTCAAGGAGGGAATCATGCTGTTGAAATCTGGGTTTTGGCAAACCCGGCGGTGGGAACTGCAAATATTGTTGTAACTCTATCAGGCAATACCGCTTTAGCCGCTGGCGCGTCAATATTTAATGGTGTCAACCAGTCTACGCCTACCGGCACTTTTGTTGGTAATAGTGGTACAACTTTCTTGTTGAACTTAACAGGTTCTGTCACCGTAGCAAGTGCCCCGGGTGATGTAGTGATTGATGCACAATTTTGGACTGATACGCTAGCAGACCCTGTTGGTGCTGGGCAAGCCTCTCAGTGGTCGAGTAGTTCTTTGTTAACATCGGCATTAGGTAGTTCATCAACTGAAGCCGGTGCGGCTTCTGTAACCATGAGTGGCTCTGCATCAATATTGTCCGCCCTTGGTGCTCAGTGGTCTATTGGTGCGGTATCAGTGAAAGCTTCGCCTACCTCATATGTAGTTCCAGTAAATACTGTACCTGGATCACAGATTACCAACGAAGACACGGCGCTGATATTTTCATCGGGCAACAGCAACCAAATCGCTATCACCGATGCCGATGCAGGTAGCAACCCCATTGAAGTCACCGTGACCGTAACGAATGGTACTCTCTCCTTATCAGGCATCGGCGGGCTTACTTTTACTACAGGTGATGGCACAGCAGATAGCACCATGTCTTTCCGGGGTACGGTCATCGATATAAACGCCGCATTGAACGGCCTGTCGTACATCCCTACCAGCAACTACAGCGGCGGTTCAACGCTGACCATAAGCTCTCGCGACAACACCTTAGTTGCGCTGGATATTGATGCCAACTTGCAAGCACACTATACCTTCAACGGCAACGCTAAGGATGTTGCACCTGGCACTGCACAAAATGGTACGTTGATGGGTAATGCCAATATCGTTAATGATGGGCTACGTGGCCAAGTATTGAACCTCGATGGTGCGGATGATTATGTCAGCCTTAACTCCCATACAGCAACTTTTGCCACTTATTCTCAAGGCACATTCGCAACATGGATCAAGACCACTGCAACCGGAGATCGCACGATTTTCGATATCGGCGACGGCGCAACACAACAAAATTTTGTCTCTTTTTATGTCAATAACGGTCAACTTAGTTTTAGTGTGGTAGATGGGAATGTTTCTGTGCTTGAAACGCATTCGACCGCAATAGTAAATGATGGTAACTGGCATCATGTTGCAGTCACTGTAAACGCTTCGGGTAATCAACTTTATATCGACGGCGTTGCCGCCAGCCGTACTTTCGTGGTCGGTTCAGCCACGACGAATGCCTTTATTTCTTCGCTCAATAGTAAGACCGCTACGCATATCGGCGCATACGACAACGGCGCGATCAATGGCGAGTTTTTAGGGTTAATGGATGACTTTCGGATCTATGACCGCGCGATTACAGCCACCGAAGTGGCTACCTTGGCAGCCGACCTGAGCTTAACCGACACCGACACGGTTGGGGTTACAGTGACACCGGTCAATGATGCGCCGGTTAACACGATTCCAGGCAATCGATATACAGCCTTAAACACGGCTATCACCTTTTCGGGTGCGGGCGGCAATGCAATTCAGATAGCCGATGCCGATGCCGCCAGCAATCCGATACAGGTGACACTTTCGGTCAGCAACGGTACGTTAACTTTAGCCAATACGACGGGACTAATCTTGGTCAGCGGGGCGAACGGCAGTGCTAGCTTAACTTACTCCGGCACGGTAAGTGCGTTGAACACGGTCTTAAATAGTGGGGTGACCTTTAACCCCACTGCGGGCTATCGAGGTTTGGAGCAACTCACAGTAACAACTAACGATTTAGGTAATACCGGCGGCAGCGCACAAAGCGATACGGATACAATTAATGTCCATGTGGGCGCACTGGTCGTTACCAATCTGAGCGATAACATCAACGGCAATACAGCATCAATCGCTAATCTGGTGGCCTCTGATGGTGGTGATGGCATTTCCCTGCGCGAAGCAATTTTGGCCGCAAACGCTACCGCTAATGTTGGTGGTCCGGACTATATCTATTTCAACATCACTGGTGCGGGGCCGCATACCATTAACCTTACGTCGATGTTGCCGACAATTACCAGTCCGGTTGTGATTAATGCGAGCAGCGAGCCCGACTATGCCATCGGAAGCCCCGTGGTCGTCCTTAACGGCGGCGGGATCGTGCAACACGGAATACGACTTTATGCTGGCGCTGATGGCAGCACAATCCGCGGCCTAATCATCCAAAGTTGTACGGGAAATGCTATTGATATTGACAGTAGCAGCGGTCATACCATTGCAGGCAATTGGCTTGGGCTTACTGCTACCGGCACGGCTGCCGCAGGTAATCTGTTGGGCATCAATATTTGGAATTCTAGTAATAACATTATCGGCGGAGCGAGTTCCGCTGACCGTAACGTTATTTCCGGCAATACCAATGTAGGTCTAGTAATCAACACAGGTAACGGGACAAGCACCGGTAACCAGATCCTTGGCAACTATATCGGCACCAATGCTGCCGGTACTGCCGCTGTTGGCAACGTCAATTTAGGTATGTATATAAATGCGGCTGGTAGTACGATAGGCGGGAGCTTAGCCGGTCAAGGTAACGTTATTAGCGGCACAGTGAATGGGGCTGGACTGGATCTTGGATCGAATGCGGCAGGAACCTTGATTGCAGGTAACCTAATCGGCCTGAATGCGGCGGGTACCACTGCACTGGGTAATGCCGGTTATGGCCTTTATGTGCAATCGGCAAACAATGTCATTGGCGGCAACACCGCAACTGCCCGCAATATAATTTCCGGCAATGGTCTTTCAGGTATCAACATTATCGGTACTTCAGCCACCGGCAACGTGGTCATCGGCAACTATATCGGTACCGATATTACCGGCGCGATTGATGTAAATGGCAGCGCGCAAATTGACGGTGCTAGTGGCGTAGTCATGGCGGACGGTGCTAGCAATAACCGCATCGGCACTAACGTCGATGGCAGTAACGATGTAGCCGAACGCAACATTATCTCTGGCAACAATTGGTACGGTGTCGAGATGATTGGTGTTGACACCACGAATAACATGGTGCAGGGCAATTACATTGGTACCGATGTAACCGGTTTGGTAGCACTGGGTAATTCACAAGGTGGGGTATCATTTTGGAATGGAGCCTCGAGTAATAGTGTCGGCTCCGGCTTAACCGGTGCGGGCAATGTAATATCAGGCAACGTAACAGGCATTCTTATTGCTAACGGTGTCACCAACAATAAAGTACAAGGCAACATTATCGGTTTGGGAGCGGATGGAACAACAGTCGTCGGCAATACCGGGGTCGGTGTCTACTTTTACAACGGTGGCACAACGGCTACGGTCACTGGCAACATCATCGGTACTGACAGCGACAACAGCAACGACGCGAACGAACGCAATATCATCTCAGCTAATTATAACGGTATCGCACTTGCGAATGCCGAAGTTACAGGCAATAAAATCGCCGGGAATTACATCGGTACTGACATCACAGGCGTATTGGCTCGTGGCAATACAAATAATGGCGTTTATATCTTCAACGGTGCCAATGGCAATATGGTTGGTGGCACTGCAGCGAGTGCCGGTAATGCAATCAAATTTAATGCTCAAGCTGGGATTGCAATAGCAGATTCGGCAACAACTAATAATGCTGTTTTAGGCAATGTAATTACCGAAAATGGCGGCCTGGGTATTGATCTAAATTGGGACAGCATAACCACTAACGATTTACCGGCAAATCTTGATGCTGACTCCGGTGCGAATAATCTGCAAAACTTTCCGGTGCTTTATACAGCGGCTACAACCAGCAACACAATTGCAATTAGAGGTGCAATCGATTCTACAGCTAACACCACATTTAGACTCGAGTTTTTCAACAATCCACTAGGCACCGAAGACCCTACCGGGCATGGTGAAGGTCGTGTCTTTTTATTCGCAGTCGATGTGACTACCAATGCTTCTGGTCATGCTGACTTCGATCTTGCGCCGATGTCCGCTACTGTAGCCGCAAATGATCGCATCAGCGCGACTGCTACAGTAAACCTTGGCGGCGGCAATTACGGGTCAACTTCAGAATTCTCGATGAATCTGCCTGCAACAACAGTCGGGCCATTGAACACCGCGCCTTCCACCACCCAAGTAGTGAATGAAGATACCGCTTTGGTCTTTTCCAACGCTAACGGTAACGCCATAACGGTGACTGACAGTACTTCTAGTGATACCCGTATGGAAGTGACATTGACATCCACCAATGGTATTTTGACGCTAGCATCAACGACCGGCATCACAGTGCTATCTGGCACAAATGGCAGCACCAGCATTATTTTGGTAGGCGCAGAAAGTGCCATCAATAACGCCCTGAACGGCTTGACTTACACGCCGTCTGCCAATTACTACGGCACGGCGAATGTGCAAGTCACCAGTAAACTGGCCGCCGATTTAACAGGCTATTATCCGTTTAATGGCAATGCCAACGACCAAAGCACAGGCAGCGCAGAAAACGGCAGTTTTATCGGCAATGCCACTATAGTCACTGACGGTACTCGCGGGCAAGTGTTGAGTCTAGGTAGTGCTGGCGGTTCAGTACAGATTAACAGCACCTTTAATAATCCGGCCAACGTTACCTTGGCCGCATGGGTTAATCTAACCAGCGCAGGCACCAATGGCTCCGATGTAATCTCATTGGGCGACAACGTATTGCTGCGCCTGGACGCTGGTGGCACTCTCCTAGGTGGCTATTACAACGGTACAACTTGGGTTGGCACTAGTTACAACACAGTGCTAGCGGGCACAGGCTGGCACCATGTTGCTTTCAGTTTCGACGATGCCGGCAATGCGACAGCACTATACCTCGATGGCGTGCAGGTAGGTTCGTTAAACACCACCGATTCAATTAGCTATGCCTTAGGCACCAATAGCTTTATTGGCAAGCACGGCAATGGATCGACCAACTTCGACTTCAACGGCAAAATTGATGATGTGCGTATTTATAATCGGGCATTAGGTGCAAGCGAAATCGCTGCGCTATCCGGCGACTTATACCAATCTACCAGTAATATCGCCGTCACAATCAACTCGGTCAATGATGCCCCTACTTTTAATGCCGGTAGCGGTTCGGCCACTACGACCATCGGCACCGGAGATGATTGGGCGCGGGCAATGGCCGTGCAAGCCGACGGTAAAACAGTCGTCGTTGGCTATGCTTCCAATGGCAGCAATGATGATTTTGCCATAGTGCGTTACAACGTTGACGGCAGTTTAGATACTTCGTTTGGCACCGGTGGCAAAGTTACCGTCGGCGTAGGCAGTAGCACAGACGAAGCCTATGCCGTAACCATTCAAGCCGATGGCAAAATTATAGTTGCCGGTAGAAGTCATAATGGCAGCAGCATGGACTTCGCGGTGATTCGTTTAAATACGAATGGCAGCCTAGATACCAACTTTGCCGGGACGGGCAAAGTCATGGTCGATTTTGCCGGTACTACGGAGGATACGCAAACCGTAATTGTGCAGCCAGACGGCAAAATTATTATCGGCGGGACGAGTAACAGCCTTTTTGCGCTGGCTCGGTTAAATAGCGATGGCAGCCTTGATACATCCTTTGGTACTGGCGGAAAAGTCACTACCGACGCCACTGTAGCAGCTGATTCAGGATATTCGCTTGCACTGCAATCTGACGGCAAAATTTTAATGGCAGGTGCCGGAAACAACAATTTCGTGCTGGTGCGCTATAACAGCAACGGTTCTGTAGATACCAGTTTTGGCTTAAGCGGCAAAGTAGAAACCGATATGGGAGGAACAGATTACGGTAGGTCAGTAGTTGTCAACAGTGATGGCACGATACTCGTTAGTGGTTATTCTAGTTTTGGCGATTTTGCATTGGTTAAATATACCTCAACCGGCACATTGGATACCACTTTCGGTAGCGGTACAGGAAAAGCCCTGACCGATATCAGCGGTTCGGATGTCGCGGTAGACATGGTGGTTCAGTCAGACGGCAAAATTATTTTGGGAGGTTATAACGGATCGTTCAATAGCACCTTGGTGCGTTACAACGTCAACGGCACATTGGACACCAGCTTTGGCAATGGCGGCAAAGTCACCACAAATATTGCAACCGGCTCATTCATCGAAGGTTTAGCCGTCAGGTCAGACGGGCGAATCGTAGCGGGTGTGACCGCTACCGTTGGTGGTAATCGGGACTTTGGCATAATTAGTTACCTTCCTGATGGTAGCATTGACCCTATATTTAACACAAGCAGCATCACCAATACCCTGGATGGCGCGCCCACCTTTATCGAAAACGGGGCTGCTGTGGTGTTAGATAACAATGTACAAATCTTCGATAGCGAATTATCGCTGAGCAATTACAACGGCGCGACCTTAACTTTAATCCGAAATGGCGGTGCCAACACGCAAGACATCTTCTCCGATACCGGCACACTCAGCGCGTTAACCCAAGGCGGTAATTTGGTAGTTGGTGGCGTAACGGTAGGCACAGTGATCACCAACAGCAATGGCACATTATTATTGACCTTTAACAGCAATGCTACGCAAGCACGCGTTAATTCCGTATTGCAACAGATTGCTTACAGCAATAGCAGTGATACGCCTCCTGCCAGCGTACAAATCAACTGGACTTTTAGCGATGGCAATAGCGGAGCGCAAGGCACTGGTGGCGTATTGGCTGCGACCGGCAGCACAACGGTCAATATTACGGCGGTAAACGACGCTCCGGTGCTAACCAACGGCGGCAGTGCGATCGCTACGGAAACTAATGGCGCGAACCCGTTCTACGGCGTGGCCGCCATCACCGACATCAACAGTGCGGACTTTTCGGGCGGAACGCTCACCGCCAGCATCAGCGTCGGTGGCGAATCTACCGACCGGCTGTTCTTGCTTGCTGTGGGTGGGGTTTCGTTGTCCGGTGCTGACGTGTTGGTGTCGGGTGTAACGGTGGGTACCTGGAGCGGCGGTACCGGTGGTGCGCCGTTGGTCGTGAGCTTCAATAACAATGCCACTGTGATCCGCGCGCAAGCAGTGTATGCGGCGGTGACTTACAACACGCAATCCGATACACCCACGCTGGGTATACGCACGATCACCGTTGTTGCCAATGATGGCGATGGTGGCACCAGCAACACAGCTACCGGGACAGTAAATCTAACCTCAACCGTCAACGATCAGCCGGTCTTCAACAATCTGAATGGTACGCCTTCCTTTATCGAAAGCGGCTCTGCGGTAGTGTTGGATGCCGATGTCACGATCTTCGATGCCGAATTGACGAACAGTAACAACTTCAATGGTGCGATACTTACGCTGATTAGAAGCGGGGGAGCCAATGCACAGGACGTGTTTTCCGAAACTGGCTCTTTGGGAGTGTTGGCGCAAGGTAGTAACCTTACGGTGAGCAGTCTAAACATCGGCACTGTAACCACCAATTCCGGCGGTACATTGGTGCTGACTTTCAACACCAACGCTACCAACGCGTTAGTTAATCAAGCAATGCAGCAGATCGCTTACATCAACACAAGCGATACGCCGTCTGCGTCCGTACAAATCAATTGGGTATTTAACGACGGCAATATAAGTGCTCAAGGTTCTGGTGGTGCGTTAACTGCATCAGGTAGCACAATCGTAAATATTACAGCCGTCAACGATGCACCAGTTGTTACCACGAGCGTAACTACTGTTAACTATACTGAGAATGATTTTTCAATTGTTATCGATAGTGCAATATCAGTTAGTGATGTTGATAATACAACCCTAACTGGGGCAACAGTACAAATACACCCACTCTCTTATCGTAGCGGAGAAGATGTACTTTCCTTTTCTAATCAACTTGGTATTACTGGGAGTTGGAACAGTGGAACAGGAATTCTTACCCTTTCTGGCACAACATCAGTGGCTAATTACCAAGCTGCGCTAAGGTCGGTTGGTTATTATAATACGAGCGAGCAACCTGATAACAATGTTAGAACCGTTGTATTTGTAGTTAATGACGGCGCTAGTTTTAGTGCTGCTTCTACTAGAGATATTAACGTACTTCGTATAAACGACGCCCCGGCCACCAGCCCCGTCACCCTAAGCCCGGTCTTGGAGGACAGCGGCGCAAGGCTCATCGGCCAAGCCGAACTGCTCGGCAACGCCAGCGACATCGACGGCGACGGCCTCACCGCGTCCGGTTTGGCAATCAGTTCAGGCTCAGGCACGTTGGTCGACAACGGCAACGGCACCTGGACGTACACCCCGGCCTTGAACG
>JABFQX010000096.1 GCA_013141505.1 Methyloglobulus sp. | reverse complement strand
TTGCCAGGCGACATCAATTATCATCAAGCACGATACAACTTTGTACATAAAATCAAACCCAAAGAAACTGCCGCTTGCTTGGCTAAGCACATGCCCCATGATGTAGCAGCGCTGAGTGAGTTAAGGCGGTCTTTGGCCTGCTAGCAAGGAGGGGTGGGCATTGATTGTGGGCTTAAATTCTGCCGCTAGGTTATTTGAGATCAATAACTACGCTGAACAGAAAAATTCGCCAAGGCGAGTAAGGCTTGCTTGTAATCGTTGTCGGGTAAAACCGCTAACGCACTTATCGCTTTTTGGGCTTCTTCATTGGCGCGTTGCTCGGTGTATTCAATTGCTTTGCTGCTTTTTACGATGGCGTAAACTTCATTGAAAGCATCCCGATTGCCGTTTTTAATGGCATCAATAATAATATTGGCATCGGTTGGGTTGCTATTTTTAATTGCATAAATTAGGGGTAAGGTCGGTTTGCCTTCGGCAAGGTCGTCACCCAGATTTTTGCCCAGCTCTTCTTTGGTTGCTTTGTAATCTAGGGCATCATCTATCAGTTGGAAGGCCGTGCCTAGATGTTGACCGTATTGGGAAAGCCGTTCTTCAATCTCGGTATTGGAGCCTGATACCACTGCGGCCAAGCGTGTTGCTGCGCTGAATAGGATGGCGGTTTTGCGGGAGATGACCTCTAAATATTTTTCTTCAGACGTTTCGGGATTGTTACAGTTAAGTAGCTGTAGCACTTCGCCTTCGGCAATCGCCGTAGTGGTTTTGGAAAGAATTTCCATGACCCGCATGATGTTGGTGCTGACCATCATCTCAAAAGCGCTCGAATAAAGGTAATCACCCACCAGTACGCTGGCGGCATTGCCCCAGACCGCGTTGGCGGATTGTTGGCCGCGTCTTAGGTCTGACTCATCGACAACATCGTCATGTAACAGGGTTGCCGTATGGATAAACTCAATAACAGCGGCGAGTATCAGGTGGTTATGGTTAATCTGGCCTAACGCTTTGGCAGCAAGCAATAACAGCATCGGGCGTAAGCGTTTGCCACCATTATTGACAATGTAATGCCCCATCTGGTTGATGAGCAGCACGTCAGAACTGAGTTGCTTGATAATCAGCGCATCAACGGCTTTGGCCTCGTTCGTAGTCAAGCCTTTTATGGAATTAAAGTCTACGGGATTTGCCGGAGTGGTAAGTGAATTTAGCACCATTATTTAATACGAAGTAAGCAAGTCGAAGTAGATTTCATGACAATCATTGCGAAAAAACAAAATAACGCGGCATTATAACTGAATACAACCTGAATAGCCCAGACTAAATGGGTGGGTTCGCTCCATGCCTGAATAAGGCCATCAGTGCATCTATCGTTTTAATACAATATTTGATTTGACGTAGACAGTATTTAAAAATACAATTACAGGTTAATCTTAGTAAATAAATGCTTCATGGAGTTGTGACCGATGTATGCGGTAATTCAAACAGGTGGTAAACAGTACCGCGTTGAGGAAGGTACGTACTTAAAAGTAGAAAAACTTGAATTGGGTACTGGCGACAGTATTGAGTTCGATAAGATACTTATGTTCCAATCAGGCGATGCAGTTAAAGTGGGTCTGCCTTATGTCGAGGGAGCAAAAGTCACTGCAACAGTGTTGTCTCAAGGGCGGCATGACAAAATAAAGATCATTAAATTCAGAAGACGCAAGCACCATATGAAACAAATGGGGCATCGTCAGTTCTATACGGAAATCCAGATTACTGGCATTTCCGCTTAAAAGCAGGAGTTAAAGATGGCTCATAAGAAAGCTGGAGGTAGTACCCGTAACGGACGCGACTCCAATGCAAAAAGGTTAGGTGTAAAGCGTTTTGGTGGTGAAAGCGTCATAGCTGGGAATATCATTGTTCGTCAACGTGGTACGCATTTTCATCCTGGTGACAATGTTGGTCTTGGCAAAGACCATACCCTATTTGCAACCGCTGATGGCAAAGTCGTTTTTCAAGTAAAAGGCCCAAAAAGCCGTAAATTCGTAAGTATCCTGGCTGGATAGGGCGAGTTCTGTTGCTCTTGGCAACAGATTCTGTTTTACAAAAAGCTCCGCGCACCAAGTGACGGGGCTTTTTTTGTTTTTGCTGGTTGAGAAAGCCACAACAATGGAATTATGAAGTTTGTTGATGAAGTAGTCGTTCGTGTGGAGGCTGGAGATGGCGGCAATGGTGCCATAGGTTTTCGGCGCGAAAAATATATCCCACTAGGTGGGCCTGATGGTGGCGATGGTGGCGACGGTGGTAGCGTTTACCTGATTGCGGCCGAAAATGTGAATACGTTGGCTGATTTTCGTTTTCATACCGTACATAGGGCTGAGCGCGGCCAAAACGGAATGGGGCGCAACTGTACCGGCAGGAAAGGTGAGGATTGTTATGTGCCTGTTCCCCTTGGTACGTTGGTTTCTGATGCCGATACGGGTGAATTAATTGGTGATTTGACAAAAATTGATGAAACGCTGCTCGTTGCCAAAGGCGGTTTTCATGGCCTGGGCAACACGCGCTTCAAAAGCAGCATCAACCGAGCGCCGCAGAAAGCCAGTAAAGGCACGGAAGGTGAGCATCGGATGCTCAACCTGGAGCTGACCTTGATCGCTGATGTGGGTTTGCTGGGTATGCCTAATGCAGGTAAGTCCAGTTTGATACGGGCGGTTTCGTCTGCGACACCGAAGGTTGCCGATTATCCCTTTACTACATTGCATCCCAATTTAGGTGTGGTCAGAATAGATGAGCAGCGCAGCTTTGTTATCGCCGATATTCCCGGTGTGATAGAGGGTGCTGCCGAAGGGGCAGGGTTAGGGCTGCAGTTTCTCAAGCATTTGTCGCGGACGGGCTTATTGCTGCACTTGATTGATGTGCAGCCTTACGAAAGCCTGGATACACCCGTGCAGTCAGCTAAAAAAATCATTCATGAACTGGAGAAATGGAGCGATGAGTTAGTCAGCAAACCGCGCTGGTTAGTCCTCAACAAAATAGACCGATTGCAAGATGATGAAATTGAATCGAGCTGTAAGGCAATTATTAAAGACTTGAAATGGAAAGGCCCGGTATTTAAAATTTCGGCGATTAATGGCGAAGGCACTAAGGAATTAATGTTTGCCATCATGAACTTTTTGGAAGAACAACGACGGAAAGACAGTGAGCAGGGTTGATTTTGTAAACGTTAAGCGGATCGTCATCAAAATAGGCAGTGCTTTACTCACCAAAGGTGGGCAAGGCCTTGATAAATCAGCAATTGCGGCTTGGGTTAGCCAAATGGCTGAGTTAAAAAGACAGTCAGTTGATGTCGTGTTAGTGTCATCAGGTTCGGTTGCCGAGGGCATGAGCCG
>JABFQX010000089.1 GCA_013141505.1 Methyloglobulus sp. | reverse complement strand
CCTACGAACCCGCCAAGGTCGCCGTGCAAAAAGCACCTGTGCAGCCTGGCGCTGCCGGAAGCGCAGCCGCCCTACAAACCATTTCCCCCATCACTAAACTCTTTTATGGCTTGTTGATGGGCTTGTTGAGTTACTTAGTAATCCTCAACCGGGAGCCAATTATCGCTATCAGTAGACTGATGTTCGGAAAAGCGGCTGCGTTATTGACTAAAAAAGGAGCCTAATGATTATGACTACATGAATCAACTATCGCGTGATGTTGTTGAATTAACAATAGGCACATTTTTCTAATAAAAATAATTTTTAAAGAAGGAAGGCGTTATGAAGAATACAGACATTTTACGAAAAATTATCCTGATAATTATGGGATTGTTACTATCGACAACCCTATGGGCGCATGGTGGTGCCAAGGGGACAGACACTGACCAATGCAAGTTCGAACTTGAGCCGGATCATTGGATTCACTACACCGCTTATCAACCCAATGCTTTCCCGGCAGAAGAATTTTGCGCGAATATTCCTCGGGAAAAAGAATCATTGATATTGGTATTTGACTATCAAGACCAAAGATATAAAGACAATACCGTTGAGTTTGAAGTGACTAAAGAACCTGAAGGTAAGCGTGTTTTCTTTTTGGAAGGCACCAAACATAAAAAAGGTACGGTGGAGCTAAAACTCCCTGATGGTGTGCCAGAACCAGGCAATTATCTGATCCACATCACTTTAATTCCAGATCAAGGCGAACGAAAAGATGTTCACATGGGCTTTAAAGCGGGTGGCGGTCCTGGTGCGTCAAACAGCCAAATGTTCTTATATTTGCTATTTGGGTTCGCCGCTTTATATGTGCTGTATTTATACAATGCAGCCTTTAAAAAGATTGTAGACGGTGTTATTGGCAAAGCTAAAGCATAATTATATTTATTGTTTGGTGCAAGCTGAAGATGGTGGATTGTTTACGCCGCTTCAGTTTTGCCAAGCCCAATAACGGATATTAAGGAGCTGAAACGATGACAAAGTTTTTATCCGTTGGTCTGATAGCTATTGTATTTTCAACATCGCTGATTGCAGAAGAGATTGAAGACCACACGAAAATGCTGATGGATCATGGTGACGGCCATTTAATGGAAATGTCCGGCGGTATGGTAATGGGACAGAATACCGATAAATTACCGGGGGGCTGCAATAGCATTTCTGGCACCAAGGAAGTGACGGTTCATGCCGGTCATAAATATGCCGAGAAATTTCCGGGCAGGATGTATGCTTTTGATACGCAAGAATTTCACTTTAAACCGTGCACCAAACTTACCGTACATTTCGTTAATGAAGACAAAATCCGGCATCAATGGATGATGCACGGTTTACCTAAATATTTGTACCCTAAAGGTATGTTCCATTTGGAAGTAACAGGCCCTGCAATGATTTCTGGAACTTTGATTCTGCCACCCGGCGACAAAACGTATCTGGTTCACTGCGACATCGCCCAGCACATGGAAAAGGGCATGAAGGCACAGTTGAAAGTCGGTGATGGCGATGGTGACTTGCCTAGTATTCCCGGCGTAACAGCACCCGTTGTTCCAGACGATTATAAAGCTCGACTACCGGACGTTTTCGCGGCAGCAAAAGTGACAGAGGCGGATATAGCCGCGGTAAATGAAGCCTTGGTGCAAGCAGAAGCTGCAAAAAAAGCAAATAAACTCACCGCCGCCGCTCAAGCCGATACTTTTGTGTCAGGGACTACCGTTATCGGTTTTGTGGTAGGTGTGTTGCTTGCGTTATTTTCAGCGAAAAATTTTAAAGGCATGGGTGTAACAGAAGTGGTGTACACGATTTTTGCGTGGCTGATAGGCGGATTCGAGTCCGTAATTAAGCGGGTGTCTAGTTTAACTAAGCGAGTTTTTGCTAAAAAAAATAAGAAGCTGTTTTGGTTAAAGTTGATAGGCATTTTGCCAAAGTGATTTGTATCATCGCTATCCAAACCCTATTTTCGGCGGATTAAGTCAATATTTCAAAATCTTTGGCAAGCCGCCGGTAATTGCTCAGCCAAACAAACGTCCGCTCCACGACCCAGCGCATGGGCAGGACGGCAAAGCATCCTTGGTCTTTTACCCAAAGGGCACGAGTGCGAAATGTGCAATTTGAGCTTCACTGCCGTCTCGACAAATTCGACGGCGACCCCGCGATAACCCGCGTCGCCCAAAAACGCTGAGGAGGCGCGCTTGTCCGTCGGCTGGAAATAGGCATCGATAAGACTCCATCCTTCTTGCGTAACATCACTATCATACATATCTTTAACAAATTACCTTTGATTAAAACGGTAATTTTATGATAAATAATAGTATCTTTAACCAATCAACTTCTCAATCTTTTCAATAGTTGACTTTGACGAGCTCGGCACACCATCATATAAGTAATCATTTACAAAGCGCATATAACCGCCTGCCCCATAAACTGGCACGTCTCCAGTTAATAAATGTTTGTGATCTTTACCGCTACCGATGGTTAAGACATCACCAATAATCTTTTCTTCCCATTCCGGAAAATCTCACCCGTCATCATCCTTGAAGTGTCAATCAACACCCAAAAGTTTCCACTTGGGTTAATGGGATTATAGGTTTTCAATAGCTTTTTTCTGTTGTTTTAATCGATACAACTCATTGCCTGTTTCCAGGATGCACAGTGTGAGCCACCCTATCCAGCAATGCCGTGGTCATTTTTTCATCGCCGAAGACTTGCACCCATTCGGCGAAATTCAGATTGGCTTTAATGATCAATGGGGTTTTCTCATACGACTGCATGGATGCAGGAGCAGTTGCCGAGGCCATGCGTTTTGGAACGCCGCCAAAATAGCCAAATGCCCTGATATGGGCATCCAAAACCATTTCCTGGGTTTCCAGCGTAGGCGACCAAAATGCTTAATTTGACCATACCTAAAGTTTAATGGGAAAGATTAGCTGCATTAGTAAAACGTTTTATGGGAAGAATTGTAATCTCAAGCCATCAATTGATATTGTTCAAATAAAACTGCGTGATATGGCCCACTTTTTCGGAAAAGTGGGCCATATCACGCAGTTTTCAAAATATCAATTTCAATATTTATTCTTAAAGCCCAGGTTAACAAAAATAATGCCATATAAGTCAATAGCTTAAAAATATACGGCATAAATATTGCTTTTTATTGATTGGCCTAAAGATTTTGCAAATTGTCGCAACTATCCTCAGCAATGCTTTTTTACTTATAAAATAATTATACAACGAGGGAAAAATGCTAAAAAACATCAGCTTATCGCCAAATCTAACGATAGGCTTGGCACTATCCAATATCGGTTATGCGGACAACCAATTTGACACAGCACTTCCAGTCGCCACGCAAATGACACTCAGCAATGTAGGTGAACAAGACAAGGGCGCACCAAGCGGCTTCGGCATACAACCGTCGGGTACGGTTAATAGGATCAAAGCGACCCCGCAATACGGATTCGCTGCCAACTACAATCCAAGCCATGATAGAACAAACACAAGTTCTTATATTCAAGTAGCAGATGCCGGTCAAGCAACCGAACGGGCAGACAGTGCCACGTTACCTAAAGTGACGGTGGAAGCTGATCCTTACGACCCCACCAATACCGACCATCCTTACAACAAGTCTTACAACGTCAGCAATTCATCGACCTCAAATAAGATTGACACCCCGATTATGGAAACGCCAGCATCTATTCAGGTGATTCCCAAAAGCGTGCTACATGACCAACAGGCATTCCGCTTGGAGGATGTCATCAAGAACGTCAGTGGCGTACAGACCCAGCATTCTTTTGGCGGGGATTATGAGACCTTTGTGATGCGCGGTTTTCTGCAAAGCACGGCCAATCACCGCAACGGCATCCGCATTCCGGCCACAAAAATTGACTTGGTCAATGTTGAGCAGGTCGAGGTGTTAAAAGGCACATCCGCCATGCTCTACGGTTTCGGTGATCCCGGCGGTTTTATCAACGCAGTCACCAAGCAGCCTAGCCCAACGCCGTATTATTCCATTGAGCAACGCTTTGGCTCTTATGACCACTTTCGCACCGAAGCCAATGCCACTGGCCTTTTAAGCAAGGAATACGGCCTAAATTACCGGATGGACTTGTCGTATTTGGATACCAACTCGTTCCGTAATACCTACAAAAACCGTATCTTTTTTGCGCCGACATTAAGTTGGGATGTTACGCCTAATACCAAATTGACCTTGTCGTATGAGCATTTTGATGAAAATAACTCCTATGACAACGGCACGCCTTCCTTTGGCAACAAATTGGCATCCATCCCGCGCTCGCGGACTTTTATGGATCCCAGCTTAACCAACACCAACACCAACGATTTGATCGATTTCAAGATTGACCACCGCTTTAACAATAACATCAAGCTTAATGCGGATACCGTCTGGTCGCACAACAAAAAGCAATGGGAAACGGCCTATCTGCGAACTGTCGCTCAGAAACTGAATCCGGAAAAGCCGACCTTAGAAATAGGTGATGTTGATCGTTATTACTGGTTTGGCCCCGAAAAACTTGATTCGATCACCGCCTGGATCAATGGCACTTTCGACTTTGAGACCTACGGTGTTAAGCATAAAGTGTTACTGGGCGGTGAGTACTACAATAACGACTTTGGTTATCAAGTAGCCAGCGGCCATATCGATACGGTCAATATTTTCAGGGATGATCCCGCTCGTTTAACAACGGCGAAATTGCAGGAAATTGGGGCAAAAGCCCGGACAACAGCACCCAGCACGGAAACCACCTCCAAAGCGATTTATTTGCAGGGCCAAATGACATTTTTTACTGAAACAACTACACGGAAAATTAATCAATGAAGAAGAACACTGATGACCCAAACAAACAATTAGTGATGCTTAGAAAAATAATCACGTTTCCAATATTAACAGCTTTGATGCTAATAATTGCAACCCAAACTGCAAACGCCACTGAAAATCTGGCGGACACGGAAACAGCAGATGCGACAAATCCTGTCGATCCCTCATCCGGTGGTGCGACCTTGGAGAAAGTCACCGTGGAGGCTGATGCCAGTGACCCTTACGACGATCCCAATTGGGCAAATGATCCTTACAACAAAGCATACACCATAAGGAATTCGTCAACGGCGACCAAGACGGACACGCCCATATTTGATACCCCGGTATCCGTGCAAGTTGTGCCAAGGTCGGTTATGGATGACCAAAAAGCAACCAGAATCACCGATGTACTGGAAAACGTCAGTGGTGTCCGCGCACAACCTTCATTGGGTATTGGCAACAACTTTATCATTCGCGGCTTTCAAAATAATAATGTTTATCGCAATGGCTTAAGATCCAATAATATTTTTCCTCAAGAATTCGATACGGCTAATCTGCAAAATGTTGAGGTGCTCAAAGGGCCCGCGCAATTGTATGGCCGAACAGAACCTGGCGGCTTGGTTAGCCTCACCACCAAAAAGCCACTGGACACCCCTTATTATTCACTGGAGCAACGTTTTGGTTCTTATGATTTTTACCGTGAAGGAGTACACGGAAGCGTAACGCGAGTGGAGCGGTGTACGACGACCCCCGCGTAGCCGTAGGGGCCGGGCGTGTTGACGGAGTTGGAGCGCGAGCGGAAGCGTAGTCAACATGCAAGGCCATCCGACACGGCGTCAAGTCATTTGGGCAGTCGTGATGCACAGCGTACCGAAGGGGAGTTGTGCATCGTGACGAACCGAGGACGAACGCGGGCAGCCGAAGGCATTAACCGCCACGTGATTTTTCGCCGCTAAAATCGGATGGATCCCATTTTAGCTTTCGCGAAAAATAGTGGCGCGCTTAACCGAGTGGGATGCCACCGGGCCGCTAAATAAAGACAAAACTTTGTTGTACCGTTTTACGGGTACTTACCAGGACAACGCGTCTTTCAGGGATTTTAATTTCAACCAAAGAATGCTGTTCGCCCCCAGCATTACTTGGAGGCCCACTGAATCGACGGATGCAACCCTTGAACTTCAGGTGAATAATCAGGATTTTATGTCTGATTTTGGTATTCCCGTCATTGGTAAACGTCCGGCTTCCATACCGATCTCGCGATCATTGGGTGATCCCAATACGCCTAAAAGCAACCTTAACCAAGTGCAGTTAGGTTCATTGATCAACCATCGTTTTAATGATGATTGGGCAATACATAGCCGCTTTCTTGCCAATTTTGACTATGGTGATGAAACCTTCGTCAATCCTGCCCCTGCTTTTGATGCCACTGGCGCGTTTGATCCAAAAACCGGCATGATGCAACGTAATATATTTAACGAAATAAACGAAGGTGAAGCTTATTCAACTAACCTGGACGTAACGGGCAAATTTGATATCGGCTTTAGCAAGCACGAAGTTTTGATGGGTTTTGACTTTAACCGTGCGATTGAAACTTATGATGTGAAGGGGCTTTGGGTTGATCAAAACCGGGCACTGGCTATCAACATATTTAATCCGACCCCGTATTATGGGATTCCGAACTCGGTGTTCGACAACGCGTTGACCTTTATCCAAAGACCCGGCAGAAATCGCAACGTTTTTTTCACACAATGGGAAGGCGTTTATTTTCAAGACCAAATCACCCTATGGGACAAACTGCACATCACGGGCGGTGGGCGCTACGATTGGGCGGAAACAGGCCGAGGCAGGGGTAGTAGCTTTGGGCAGGCCAATGCCAATGTGGATGAAAACATAAGGGATGACGAGGGCTTTAGCCCACGTATGGGCATTCTTTATCAACCTATCCATGAGATGAGTCTTTATGGCAACTGGACAACTTCCTTCGGCGCCAATAATGCACCGAGTGATAATGGCGCAACTTTTGACCCACAAATTGGCGAACAATTTGAGGCCGGCATAAAGACTCAACTGTTCAATAACCGGCTGCTCGCGACATTGGCGTATTATCATTTGACCAAGGATAATATCCTTGTACCGAATAACAACACTGATGATCCCTACGACAGAATTGCTAACAATCAGCGTAGCCAAGGCATTGAACTGGACGTGACAGGACAGATTACGGATCAATTAAGTCTGATTGGTAGCTATGCCTTCACTGATGCAAGGGTTATCAAAGATTATGAGGGCGGCACTGCTGGTAATAAATTGCCAAATGTCCCCGAACATTCTGGTAGTTTGTGGGTTAAGTACGATGTTAATGGCGTTGATGCCCAGGAAGGTTTTAGTTTTGGTGTGGGTGGGGTTGCTGCTGGATCAAGAGAAGGTAATTTCTCTGATAGTTTCGACGTTGGCGATGGCTTTAAATTACCAGGTTATGTCCGAATGGATGCCTTTGCCGCTTATAAGATGAAAGTAGGGGCAACCAAAGTCACTACTTCGTTCAATATCCGCAATTTGCTGGACAAAACCTATTACGAATCCACCGATCCTGATTCGAACGTCGCGCCTGCCTTGGGCGTTGCCCCAGGTGTGCCGTTGACGGCGATTGGGTCGCTTAGGGTTGAGTATTAATCGTTACTGCAAATGACAGTTCTTCCTGCACAGATAGATGATGCACGAGCCATTGCCGAAACCCATGTTCGTTCCTGGCAGCAAGCCTATCGTGGCTTGCTGCCAGACAAGTATTTGGCTTCGCTCTCCATTGACCAGCGCGAAGAATTTTGGCTGGATGTTTTGGCCAGCAACAGCAGTAAAGTCCTTATTGCTGTCAAAAACGGTATTGTTGTTGGTTTTCTGAGTTTTCGGGAAAGCCGCGATAGTGAAAATAAGAGTTTGATATCGGCAGAAATTCTGGCGTTCTATGTTGAACCTAAGCAATGGCGTAAAGGTATCGGTAAAACATTGTGGTCTGAGTGCCGAAATGATTTGGCAATGGCGGGTTATCAAACTGTTACGTTATGGGTAATAGCCAACAACGCCAGTGGCATTGGCTTTTATGAAGCGATGGGCTTTGAGCGAGAAGAAGGCGCTATTGAACAATCTAAATTGGGCGGTGTTTCCTTTTTGGAACAGCGGTACATCTACTCTATCTATGAAAACCATGAAACCACTAACAGTTAAATTTTTGGCATTATATGGCCTTTTGCTTTGCCAAGGCTGCCAAACAATCCATCATGCCGAATCGCAAACTATCAGGGAGATATCGCTTCCTGCAAAGGGCGTCTCTAAACAGCATGGGTTGACCCGCACGGCGGACAATCAATTACTGGCAAGCTGGGTGGAATCGGAAGGATCAAAAAACACCGTCCGCTTTGCAGTTTACGACGGTGCAAACTGGTTGCCAGTACGGACGGTGGTCAGCGCCAGCAGTAAACTCGCGGCATCGCCTGTTGTATTCGGCATGAGTGACGGCTCGTTGTCCGCGTTCTGGATGCAAGGTGTAAAAAATGACAAAGACCCTTATGCCGCCGATATTTACTGGGTGCGTTCAACCGATGCAGGACAAACCTGGACTGCACCCATCAAACCTTACAACACGCAAGCGCGTATTTATGATGCCCAGATGTCGTTCGCGCCCATGCCGGAAGATAGGCTGGCACTGGTGTGGACGGACAGCCGTTTCGTCAATCATGACGAAACGGAAACCTTCCCTATTAAAACCAGCCGCTACCAAATTATGGCTGCCATCTTGGACAAAGACGGGCGCATCGGCAATGAAATGACCCTGGACAATGATGTCTGCTCCTGCTGCCGCGTCTACACCGATGCCGAGGGCGATGAACTGATGACGGTTTACCGAGACCATCTTAAAGGGGAAATCCGCGACATCAGCGCGGTCAGTTGGAAAGCTGGGCGTATCAGCCAACAATTTCCTGTCCATACCGACCACTGGGTAATCAACGGCTGCCCGAGCAATGGCCCATCCGTCGATTTAACCAAAGCTAACGGAGTTATCGCCTGGTTTAACGGCGGGGACGGTAAGGGTAAGTTCTGGCTTGGTTTTACCTCAAAGAGTGCGATCAAATCGTCCGTGGTCGTAGATGATCATGCCATAGGGTTTGGTAAAGCGAAGCTGCTGGATGGCGGCTCTGCCTTGGTGGTATGGCGCAGCAATGTCGGCCCAGAAGAAGAGTTGGTGCTGGCGCAGGTAACACCGACAGGTGAAATCAATAATCGAAAGGTTATCTATCGTGGCAGCTTTCCGCGCTGGCCTAGCAATTATTTGAGCTTGGAAACAATAGGGAACCAAGCTTATATCGCCTGGACTGACCTCGTTAAAAAGCAAGTCAGACTGGTGGAGGTAACCTTTTAACCTAAAATATCGGGGACATCTCTATTTTTACCATAACATGCTACCACCTAGTTTCTCGGAAACCGGCACACCACTTTAACCGTTTTTGTTGTCCCATTTGTTCACGAATCTAGCGATACGCTCATTTGCGCTGTGTCATGCAACACATTTTCATCATTTATTATTCATTAAATAACAATATCTTACAAATAAAGTGGGTGATATGCCCCAGTAGCTGCGTGATATCCCCCACTTTTTTCAAAAAAATCGAGCCTTATTGAAAGCAGATTGGCATTCGATTCTTCAAAATTATTTTTATTGTATTTTTACAACAAATTATATAAGAAAATATTTTTCATATAATCATACTCTTATAGTTAATTTTCTTGATTTAGATGTTTGTTTTTACAAATCGTTGCTAAAAAACAACTTCTTGGTGTGATTATTGCTTATTTTCTAAACATAACAGACGGCTGCCACCGGTTTTCTGCCAGTCACGTTATATTTGAATACTAATAATGGATAGATACTTTTTATAATAACTACACAAGGTATTGAATAATGAAGAAAAGAATACATCGCCTAAACAAGGGCTTTTTGCCGGATTTCAGGACAGTAAAACTGACATGTGCGACAGCACTGGCATTAACCACTGTTGTTCCGACTGTTAATGCGAGTGATGAGCTTTCAGATAGCACTACATATAAACAAGCGGCTAATACGGCTCAATCATCAGAATCGACAGACAATGCGACATTGCCGAAAGTTATGGTGGAAGCTGATTCGGAAGCCGAGAAAGACCCTTATGATCCGACCAACACTGACCATCCTTATAACAAGTCTTACAACGTCAGCAATTCTGCAACGTCTAGTAAAACCGACACGCCGATCATGGAAACGCCTGCATCAATCCAGGTGATACCCAAAAGCGTGATGCACGACCAACAGGCTTACCGGCTTGAGGATGTGATCAAGAATGTTAGTGGCGTGCTACCTACGCACGAATATGGTGGCAGTATCCAAGGCTTTGTAGCGCGTGGCTTTAAGCAAAGCCCGATGAATTACCGGAACGGCATCCGTATTCCGGCACAAAAATTCGACTTGGCCAATGTCGAACGTGTCGAAGTGTTAAAAGGCGCGGCTGGTATGCTTTATGGTCTCGGCGATGCGGGCGGCATTCTTAGCGTAGTCACCAAGCAGCCCAGCTCAACACCGTATTATTCCATCGAGCAACGCTTCGGCTCTTATGATTTTTTCCGGACTGAAGCCAGCGCCACTGGCCCTTTGAGCAAAGAACACGGGCTGAATTACCGCATGGACTTGTCGTATTTGGATAAAGGTTCGTTCCGTCAGCTTGCCGGGGGTGACCGCATCTTTTTTGCGCCGAGCTTGAGCTGGGATGTTACGCCCGATACCAAATTGACCTTGTCGTATGAACATTTTGACGAAAGTAACGCCTATGATTACGGTTTTCCTGCCTATGGTGACAAAATAGCACAAATTCCAATATCGAGAACCTTCATAAATCCCGGTGTGCAGGATGATCAAACCAATGATGTGATCGACTTCAGGGTTGACCACCAGTTTAACGATAGAATAAAGCTAAATGCCGGTACAGTTGCGTCCCAAAATAAGAAGCAATGGGAGGCTATCTATACCGGTAAGGCTGGTACAGCGGATGCTCCGTCCCCTTTAGTAAATCGAAATTACTGGTTCAGTCCCGAAGTAGTCAATTCGTTGACCGCCTGGGTTAATGGCACCTTCGATTTTGAGACCTATGGCGTTAAGCACAAAGTGCTATTGGGCGGCGAGTATTACGTCAACACTTTGAGATATGATGTTGCGGATGGCAAGGTGGATGAAAATGGCGACGGTTTAATTGATGATAAAGATAAGATCAACATTTTCACCTTCGACTCCCGCCGTTCGAATTTGCCCATAAGCACATATCGTAATTTGCCGACAGACACATATCATGTCGGCACTGAGACCACTACAAAGGCGATTTATTTGCAGGATCAAATGACCTTTTGGGACAAACTCCATCTCACAGGCGGCTTCCGCTACGACTGGGTGGAGAGAGATCAAAGCCTTGGCTGGAATACGCCTGGGTTAGAAAACGATTCTCGCGGCGATGATTATGTCAGCCCCAGAGTCGCCCTTCTGTATGAAGCCACGGATTGGTTGTCGGTATTCGGCAGCTTTTCCGATACCTTTGGCCCTGGCTACGATTATGACAATGGCGGGGATAGGCTTTACGAACTCTTTTCCGCCACCCAATATGAAGGTGGCTTAAAAACGCAATTCTTTGACGGTAAACTGACCGCCAACCTGGCTTATTTTGATTTGGAAAAAACCGAGTTTTTCAGCGCTGGTAGTGCTGTAAATCCACGGTTGTCGTTACCTACAAAAGGCCATAGCAACGGTGTTGAATTGGATGTGCAAGGGCAAATCTATGATGGCCTTAGCATGATTGGTACCTATGCGTACACAAACACCAAAATCGTTGATGATCCGAATGGTAACCGACTGCCATATGCGCCCGAACATTCTGGCAGTCTCTGGCTGAAGTACGACGTTAACTATGGCATGTTTAGGGGCTTAAGCTTGGGTGCAGGCGTTTATACAGCTGGCAAACGCTTCGGCGACATCAAAAACAGTTATTCTGACGGTGCTTATGCTCGGCTGGATTTAATGGCGGCATATAAGAAGAAATTAAGCGATATGACCCTGACCACGCAAGTTAATATTAATAATGTCAACGGCGCTGAGTATTTCACTCTGCGGAATCGCAACTCAAACCTGCCTGCCGAGCCATTGACGGTGATGGGTTCGATCAAGCTTGAATATTAATATTAATGGCCGAATACGTTGAAGATCATTTCAGCTGGGTTAGAAAACGCCAGAGATATCGCTGAAATCCACGTTCGCTCCTGGCAACAGGCTTATCGTAGCTTGTTGCCAGACCAATATTTGGCTTCGCTCTCTATTGACCAACGCGAAGAATTTTGGTTGGATGTTTTGGCTAGCCACAGCAACACGGTTCTTATTGCTGTCGAAAACAATACTGTCGCAGGATTTCTAAATTATCAGGAAAGCTGCGATAGTGAATATAAAGATTCGCCATCGGCAGAAATCTTGGCGTTCTATGTCGAACCGTCGCAATGGCGCAAGGGTGTCGGCACGGCGTTATGGCAAGTGTGTAAAGATAAGCTTGTTTCGGATGGTTATCGCACGGTCAGCTTGTGGGTTGTGACAGGCAACACGCGGGCGATTGAGTTTTACGAAGCACAAGGTTTCCGGCAAGAACCGGGCATGGTTGAGGCTTTTGAGTTGGCGGGGGTTTCGTTATTGGAACAAAAATACGCTATAGCTTTGACAAAAAACCATGAAGATATTCAATCACAATTTATCGCCAGACTAAGCCATGAATAGGCAAAGCACCAAACTAAAACGTCTGGTGAGACTCAAAATCCGCCGCAAAACATGGATGGATATCCACCTGTGGCTGGGTTTGATCCTTGGTTTTTTCCTGGCGATTTTCGGCCTGACCGGCAGCATCCTGGTGTTCCATGCCGAAATCAACGAACTGCTCCATCCTGAAATGTTGACGGTTGCCCCACCTGCGGGCAATCCTGTCTATCAGACGATCAACTCGCTGGTCGCGGCGGCGGATGCCGCCATGCCCAAAGAAGCGAAAAAAACCTTCGCCACTTACCCGCGCAATTATGAGGCCGCTTTCAAATTCAGCTATTCACTGCCCGTTAGTAAAGATGTCACCGAAGACTGGCAGGTTTACGTCAATCCCTATAACGGGCAAGTGACCGGCAAGATGTTGATGAGTGTGTCAGACAATCCTATCCCCAAGACTTTCATCTACATTGTTTTTGAACTGCATTACGCCTTATTCCTGGGTGAAGACCCCGGCTACCTGATCGTCTCTGCGATGAGCGCCTTTTTGCTGATTTCAGTGCTGAGCGGATTAATCCTATGGTGGCCGCTGACCGGGCAATGGCTGAAAGCCGTCACCATCAAACGCAAGGCCAGTGCCGAACGGTTTAATTTCGACCTGCACAAAACCTTTGGCTTATATACGGCTATTGTCCTGATTCCGGTGCTGTTCTCCGGCATTTACATGGATGCGCCGCAGCATATCGTGCCGGTGCTGGAAGTGTTTTCGCCGGTGACTTACCGTTACTGGTTTAAGTCCACTCATGTTGCGGGCAAGCAGTCGATTACCCTGGCCGATGCCGTCAACATTGCCGCCCAGCATTATCCAGAAGGCCGGGAAGATTGGCTGTACATCCCATCCAAGGCGGACGGCACTTATACCGTGTGCAAGGACGGCGTACCCGACGCGGGCAGTCTACTACACCGTCGTTGCGTAACCATAGACCAGTATTCCGGCAAGGTGCTGGACGTGGACGACCCTAGCATCGGCACGGCTGGCGAAGTCTTCACCCACTGGCAATGGTCGCTCCATTCCGGTCAAGCCTTTGGTTGGACGGGGCGGATTTTGGTGTTCCTGTCTGGCCTGGCTTGTCCAGTATTGTTTGTGACTGGCATAAATCGTTGGCTACAAAAACGCAAAGTAAAACGGGCAAAGACGTTATTTCCGCAAGATAAATCTTCATCCCGATTATGTTCAACCGATAGTGGGCATGGCTAAAAACGCACAAGCAGACGACGTACTAAATCGGGTTTATCTGGATTGCCGTCCGGCCTTGCAGCGTTATTTGGCATTTTCGACCCGCTGCCCGGATACGGCGGCTGACTTAGTGCAGGAAGTGTACTTGCGCTTGCCGAATTTAAAACCCATCCCGCCATCCGAGGCAGCAATTAAGGCTTGGCTGTTTAGGGTTGCCGCGAATCTGGCGGTTGATCATTTCCGCAAAGAAAAGCGCCACCAAGAATTGTTGTCAGAACACTTGCCAGTCGTCGATAGGGAGAAAGCCGTCCCCACCCCCGAGACTATCGCTTATCACGACGACCAATTGCAAAAAATTCAAGATGCCCTGGAAATACTGCCAACGGTTTGTAAGGAAGTGTTATACCTAAGTCGGGTCGAAGGCTTAACCCATCAGGCCATTGCCGAGCGCCTGAGTATCTCAAAAAGCTGGGTGGAAAAACAGTTGGTTCGGGCAATAAATCATTTACGGCAAACCATAAGCGACGAATAGCGATTAATTAGTATGGTTTCTATGCCGCTTATTCGTTATAGTAAAGTCTATGCGCGATTTGAAAAACATCTCCCCATGAAAAAACTGAATTCTCCGCACCATGACCGGCTTGAGCAGGAAGCCGTCGATTGGTTAATACTGCTCACTTCCGGTGAAGCGACACCGGAAAATTTTACTGAGCTTGCCAATTGGCGCAACCGCAGTCCAGCGCATGATCACGTTTACCTGAAGGTGTCTATACTTTGGGAAAAACTGGATAAGCCTTTATTGGCATGGCGGGAACAGCAAGAAGCATCAACGGATAAGTTGACAACAAAAAAATATCCCCTCAGCCAAGTGAGCGGAGGACTATTGATTGCCGCGATGATTGCCTTTGTCGTTATCAATCTATTTCCCGATTATCTCAATTTTCCGATGGCCGATTACCGCACCCGTATCGGCGAACAACGCGCCATAACATTAGCTGACGGCAGCAAAATTTTTTTGAATACCGACACGGCGCTCAATGTCAGCTTTTCCAACCATGCCAGGAACATTGAGCTTATTAAGGGCGAAGCAGAGTTTGCAGTAGCTCACGATCAGTTTAAACCGTTTATTGTTAATGCAGGTGGTATTCAAACCCAGGCCATCGGCACCCAATTTGTGGTGCGTAAAAACGCAAATCAAAGTACAGTTAGCCTTTTGGAAGGCAAGGTTAAGACGCGTCTGACAGACAACCCTATCGACAAACAAGATGCTTTGACTTTAAATCCAGGTGAACAAGCTGTATTCCATGAAAACCATTTGCAGCGTTTGCCTAACGCCGACATAAGCGGTGTTGATCGCTGGAAAAATGGTCAGGTACAAATGAATTTTGTTACATTGGAACAGGCATTAGCGGAAATCAGCCGCTACCGGCGCGGCGGGATCAAATTGCTTGACCGTGATTTAGCGCAACGCCAAATCAACGCCGTTATCGACCTTAACCAAATCGACGCATGGTTGACGGCATTAGAAAGCACGTTACCGATAAATATTCATCGTCTTGGTCCCTGGCTGTTCATCCGCTCGAAAAGCTGATTTTTGCTTTTAAAGTGAGGCAAAACTATCCCTAAAACGTCTTAGTTATATATTCTGCCTTGTAATGTATGAACCGTTCGTGCTGAGTTTGTCGAAGCACACACGCCTTTCGACAGGCTCAAGGCGAACGGGAATTAAAATTTCACAAGGCCGAATCTATAGTTAAGTCACTTTAACAAAGGATCAAACAATGAAATTAGCAGCAACTATTATAATCTTATCGCTAGCCATCAACGTTGCCAATGCCGGTAGCCTGACGAACGGCCAATGGCAACCCGCCAACTGCGGGCAAAAACCGTCTGCGCCCGCCATTAACAGCAAAACCGTGGATGACTATAACCAAAGCATTAAGGACATCAACGCTTGGCAAACCAAAGCCCAGGACTATTACAACTGCATTGTGAAAGAGGCGAATGTCGATAACCAAATCATCGCCACGTCCGCCAACGCCGCGCAACAAGAATTCAAGAATGAGGTGAGCCGCATCCAGAAAGAAGCCGATGCAGGCAAGGCGAAGGTTGAAAAGGATTAGGGAAACTCTGAATTAATGCCTTCGACAGGACGAACGGCAAATGCTTGGTTACGTTCGTAGTGAGCCTGTCGAACTATGAATGTAATCTACTTGTTCAGAGATTCGTTAAACAGGAGAGCAATCTACAGTTTGGTTTTTTCGGTTTTGAGTACGGTTTTTACAACAGTTATTCGTTTTAGCATTATCACTTAGCTAAAACGGGGTATATATGGACTATTCAAGCGCAAAAGCCGGACTAAAACTCAAACTAAAAAAACCAATATATATCATTGCTTACGGTGTAATCGGCATCTTGTTTTGCTTTGCCGCGATCACTTCCCAAGCACAAGCCGGGGAGCGTACCGTTGCCATCAAATCGCAGCCCTTATATTCGGCTTTAAGCCAATTTGCCGAACAATCCGGCATCCAGTTCGTCTACGATGCCGCGTTGGTCAAAGGTTTATCCGCCCCTTCGGTCACCAAGACAGAAAACCCGCATCAAGCCTTGAGTGAATTGCTAAAAAATTCCGGCCTAAGCTATCGCTTTACCGATCCCAAAACGGTAGTGCTGTTTCGGCAAGAGGCACGATATGACAGCACTTCGCCAAACAATGCTTATCTTTTGCCCGTGGCGCAAGTGACAGGGGATAAGCCAAAAGGAGATGAAACTACCCTACCCAAAGTCACCGTCGAAGCCGATGCCGAATACGATCCAGAATATTACGCTGACCCCTACAACCAAGATTACGTCATCCCCAACGCTACTAGCGGCACCAAGACCAATACGCCAATTATGGAAACACCGCTAAACGTGCAGGTGATTTCAAAGCAGGTGTTAAAAGATCGGCAAGTTATTTCGCTCGATCAAGCCTTGAAAAATGTCAGTGGCGTGACATCAAGTTTCAACAGCAGCAGCGCAACTTACACGGGCGGCCTTAACCAAACCTTTGCTTTGCGTGGTTTTGAATCCCGGACAATTTTCCGTAACGGTTTTCGCTTGCAAGATGCGACTAACAATCGCGAAATGGCGAATATTGAATCTGTAGAAGTGCTGAAAGGCCCTGCTGCTATTCTATATGGGCAGATTGAACCCGGCGGCATGGTCAACGTGACCGCAAAGCAACCGTTAGCCACGCCTTATTACGGCTTTAACCAACAATTCGGGTCTTACGACCTCTACCGTACGACTTTTGATGCGACAGGCCCGCTGACAAAGAACAAGGATTTGCTGTAGAGACTGTGAAAGAATCCAAAAAGCTGACTTGCCCTCTAACTGCTTCCGGCATTTTTTTTGAAAAATGGCCAATGCTTTAAGCACTTATCTGGATAAGCCAACTCATTATTCAAATGAACT
>JABFQX010000053.1 GCA_013141505.1 Methyloglobulus sp. | reverse complement strand
AAGGGAAGCGATATCAAACTTCAAGGTGAAATCATATTCAGCCATCACTTATACCTTAATTTTTGTCGATGTTCTTTTGCATAATGCAGTTATCGACAATCCGTCGAATTTGCTTGGCGTGGTTTTGCGGGTTTTTGGGCGTGCTCCAGATACTTGCCCTGCAAAACTCACCGCACCTGCATTCTTTATCGTTATGGGGACAATACATTTGACCCCAGGCGTGGGACCCGCCCTCAACAATCCGCCACCCATTGACCGACGCATAGCTCAAAAATGACAACTATTGGTTCGTGGCATTGCCTGCTTTTCCTATGAACCGGCGTTGTTGAATAATTCAGGTTCTGCCAAGCAAACCATTTATGTGGAATGATTCCTAACTGACTTTTCTTATGGGAAGTCTTAGGGCTATTTTAGAAGGTTCACAGTTTTCAAGTGTTCACGTAACCACACCATGAAACCTAGTCTCTCTATTGTGTTTTTAATTTTACCGGTTTCTAAGCTAAATGTTGTTATAGATCTTGAATTGTCTTGTAGGCAATATTTTTCAATGTAAGATTTAATCTCTTCCGGTGATAAATTATTAATAATTTGGCTAATTTGTTTTCTTACGATTTCTTCATGGGATGCTTTAACTTTGTCTTCTTTTAGTTTTTTTTCGGCCAATTCCCTATTTTTTAGTTCCAGCAGTTCCAACCCTGACTCAAAGCTAGATTTGCCAACTTCCGCCTTATCCTCAATCAGCTTTCGTATATAACCAGCTGTTGTTCCTTTAACCTGCTTCTTTATGGCTTTGTTCTCGACATACTCAATAACTTCTTTAGCCCTATCTTCATCCTGCATAGTCCATAAAATTGCAAGCCTCTCACCTATTCCGTGTTCCCTTAATTTAAGGTAGGTTTTAGTATTTCTAATGTCAGCATATTCGTCTAAGTCTTCAGAGTTTAGTAGTGTTTGCTGGGGGTTTTCCTTAATCAAAAATCTAACAAAAGCAACCTTTCTTCCTTCTTTCTTAAATTCTGGAGAAATTTGAATTTCTGTAACTTTGTTAATTTCATTAACGCTGGGCTTGATTACCTTTGCATTGAGTCTTCTAAAATCATCGTAGTGAGGATTTTCTGCACCAATTAATCTTCTGAATTTATCAATCTCCCACCATCCAGTAGATTTTACTGTTTTATATCTCAAACAGTTCTCATGTAGTGAGAGCGCATACCCGCTACCTATGTCCCGTTGGATTTTCAAATTTATAGTGGCATAAATATCTGGATCGTATAACCGTTCTGCCAAATATTCATCGTATCTGTATGAACAAATGCCGTTTTCGATCTGACCGAATGAAATCATTGACATGACTTTCCAACTTTCTTTTCCGTCCTTCATCTCGTTGAAAGTTACTGGGGTTGATGCCAATGCCTCTAAAGCTGCTTTTAACCTGGTTGTATTATTGCTTTCATCCCAACCTAACATTGTCGCGAGAAGTTTAACGTTTATTTTATGGGTGCGATTATTGAGTAAGTTGTCGTAGGCATTCAGGAGAAACACATTAGCCATTTTTCGCTCTAGTAGAGAAAGCTCTCCACTCGTGTGTATAGCGGCAACATGCTTCCTCAAATTTTCATTTGAAGCAGCTGTCTGGCTTTCCAATGATTTCTTTTTAGGCATGTAAGAATTCTAAAACAATGACCCAATAAGTCAATATTATTATTGGGTCATTTGAATATTAATTTTTATTCTAGCTATACCTAATTAACGGAAGGGACAAAAAAATAAATTTCCACACCCCCTAAATTGGGACAATTAAGGCAGTTAGCATAAGAACCTATAAGGAGGTTATATATAAAGTCCCCGAAAGGGGATAAGCAGTCGGGTTTAAAATGGAGGCATGAAAGACTACAAGAGCGAAAGCCATACGATTTGGGATTTTAATACCACTTGGTACGGTTGACGAAAAACCGTTATGCGGTTTTGGTTGGAGACATTGGCCTGCGTTGCCTTGAACTGTTGCAGGAGATAGTGTGCAGCCAAGAAATGACGATCTACATTAGCACGACGATGATTTCAGGTTGCTGTAATCGAGCCGTTGGGTCGATCAAATCCGGCTTTAAGCCGGAACCCGAAGCCATCGGCTAAAGCCGGAGGCGTATTCACCTTCTTTCAAATGACCCAAATTAGGGGAAAGTAAAATACTTTCAGGCCTATTTGCTCCCCCAAAGTGGGTCAATAAATATCACCACGACATTCTCCTTGTTTCAGAAAACAATATTGTCTAAAACAACTGCTTTCAACATTAAATCTCCTTAATAAATTTGGGCAATATTTATCTGCCCACACAAGAGATAATAGAAAATATCAACAATTGTTGTCCCTACCTCGGGGGATATTTACAAAAGACACCCCTCCCCCACATTGGGTCATTTAGCTCAATTTGATTAACTTCACGTTTGTAACCTTATGTTTTCATAAGCTATAAATTTTGGCATTTGATAAGAATTAATGCTTTACCTCGAAAACCCTAAAGTGGGTCAATAAGGGCCGGAATACCCCCTAGATTGGGGCAGGACAGCCCCTAAAAAGGGACTAATGTATAACAAGCATCCCCTTGCCAGGGTCACTTAATCCCCTAAACAGGGTCTAATCATGAGTTAACTTTTTGTTTTTATAAGCGATTTACAAACATAAATTATTAAATATGTTGGAATTAAATAACAACAAAGTTGTTGATCCATTTGTGATGGTTTATGTAAAGAGCGAACACATTTTCAATTAATTCTTAATTGAAATTAAAAAACGAACACTAATAATATAGTTTTGTGTGGAGACCGCACCGACTTCAGGTTACAGTCCCAAATCCTATGGCTATCGCGCTTGTAATCTTTCACGCCTCCATTTTAAACCCGCCTACTAAACCCTGTCGCCTAAAGGTGAAGGATTTGCTGATCCCCATCGGGGACTTTAAATATAAATGAATCAGCTAAGATGCAGTTCAATTGGATTGGCTTAAGGATGAATTGTTTTTCCGCGAAAATTGAAGTCTGGTATTTAAGTTGTTAGAAGCATCTTTTTAGTTAGGCTCTATGATATTAACAGATAGGCTGAGTAGGTTGAAGCAAACAAGTCTTTCGATAGGTTAACAAATTATATATCGTTATAACTCTGATTCACTCCAATGACAAAGCACGCACATGTCGCAATCTATTTAAATCTTGTGATCCTTTAAAGAAATATAAATCTTTATATGGGGTATATGAATATATAAAAACATTAACAAAATAAAAAACTGTAAATGTTTTTATTAAAGTAAATGTGTGCAATAATGAATCATTACCATCCTACCCAATATTTATAATTATGAGAGATTTTGGAATTAAATCAAAATTAGCGCAAGAATTTGTTGGTTTTACAGGGACTAATAAAGAGTTCCGTGATCTTTTTTCGGGCATAAAAAAGTCGGGGGCAAATTACCATAATTCATATACAGCCTTGGACATTCGAAGAGCAAAAATTAAGCTTTTGGGAGTTAATGAATCAGATGCAGAACATGTTATTCCACCCATAATAAATTGTCGAATGGCAAAAGGCGGAACTGGCAAAACTACAATTTGTAGTGGGATTGCATCTACCTTAGCAATGTTAGGTTATAGGGTTTTGATGATCGATGGTGATCCTCAAGCTTCATTAACTGGTTTATTTGGTATTGATTGGGCGACAGAAAATATTACCCATATTGGTGAGCTAATTTTAAAACATCATCGTAAGGAACAATATAACATTGAAGATGCCATAAGACCCCTTTACGAAGGAAACATGCTCGATTTGATTGCCTCTGATATATCACTGTCGAATTGTGATTCTTGGCTTATGACTGTTACAAATAGAGAATTTATTTTTAAAAAATTTCTTGAAGATAATAAAGAATTTTTCAGCAAATATGACGCTATCTTAATTGATTCAGCCCCGTCAACAAATTTGCTCACTAATGCTCTGATGTGCGCTTGCTCAAAAATCCTTGCTGTTGTTTGGCTTGATGGTCAATCAATTAAAGCAATGCAAATATTGGCAACAAATATAAATGAACTTAATGAAGCTTTTCATAACACAGGTTTTCACCTGGATGTTCATATCGTGGCCAACGGTTATCATCCCAGCTATGCTTCCTGTAAGGATGCTGTAGCTTCACTATATAGCAATTATAAAGACAAGTTAAATAATGTAGTTATACCGCACAGCGCAAGTTTCATGAGGCAAGTTAAGTTGTTTAATTCTGAAACAAGTGGGCCAGTATTAGAAACAGAATCGAGTTCAAATGCTGCAAGAACAATAATTGACCTCACAAAAAGTTTAGTTAAAGAATACGATGTCAAACTTGCTGGGACTATTGCAGTCTAGTTTTTAGAGGATAAAAAATAATATGAAATCTAAAAGTCCCATTACTGTAAGCGGATTAGTCGGTGCCGGCCAACTTCCTGAAAAATCTGATCCCACACAATTAACCCAATTTAAAGGGCAAGAGGATTTTTCAAAGGAGCGTATTTATAGTGTCGATATTGAAAAAATAAGCCCAAATCCTTATCAGCCAAGAAAGATATTTAATGAAGATAAAATAAAAGAGCTAGCTAGCACTATTGATTCAGAAGGATTACTCCAACCCATTGCACTTCGTTCAGTGAATTCAGGTGAAAGTTACCAAATAATTGCAGGCGAGAGACGTTACAGAGCACATAAATTATTAGGGAAAACTGAGATAGCATGCGTTATATTCGTATGCGATGATAAACATATGTTACTAAGGGCAATTGCAGAAAACCTTAGCAGGGAAAATTTAACTGATTATGAAACCTATTCCTCTATAAATAAAGCTATACCATTTTTTGAAACAAAAAAGGAGTTGTCTGACGCAATCGGTATTGGGAGGGAAGATTTATATCGGTTTCTTTCTTTTGAAGATCTTCCAAATATCGTTCTGGAAAGATTAGAATTAGATCCTAGTCTACTTGGCAAAACAGCAGCCACAGAAATCAAATCTGCTTTATCCAAAGTTGAAGAAAAACAAAAACAATTAGCATTGACTTATTTGGCTGAGGCAATTGACCTTTTAGAAGCGAAAGAACTTGACCAGAATAAAATTGTTCGCCATATTCAAAATGGGTTAAAAAACGATACAGCTAATGTTATAGAGAGCCTAACTCGAAGGGAGGAATTTATAATTGATGGCAAAAAAATCGGCTTTTTTACCACATCTCCCAACGGGGTAACAATCAAGGTAGGAAAAGGAATCTTGGATGAAGCCAGTAAGGATCAGCTTCAAAGCATGATAAATAATTTCTTAGAAGAATACATTGTTAAGAAAGCGAATGAAGGTAATAAATAGGGTGTACCAATTTGGTACACCCTAAGTCTTTTTGAAAAAATAAATTGTCCGCCAAAATCGGTGTACCAAATTGGTACAAGAGGGACAATTAATAGTGCCTGAATTACTGTTTGAAATCTCCCACATCAAAAAGGCATACGTGTAGCAGAATTTCTGGGATCTTCGACCAGTTCGCTTTTGTGCTTCCTCCTTTACTCCTAACCATGGTTTCTTTGCCTACCCATTTATCGTTAGTGCCCACCGCTGAGGTGCTAATGCATTTCCGGACACAAGATTAAGAAGCATACTACTGCGATTCGTAGTCAACGGGCGATAAATATCCATTAGCAGAATGTGATAGTGCCGCTATTTTTGCGAAAGATTTTTCCGGGCTCCTGCTCGAAAAATCGGCAAAAATTACGCGGCAGCCAATGCCTGCGGCTGCCCCAGCCGTCCTGCTACCCTCGTTTTATGCCCAGCAAGGGGCATAAAACTCGTTGCGCAATGACTCGACGCGATTTCGGAATGCTTTGCAATTCCACTCCGCAAACTGCGCTACGTGGAATCGCCCAGCCCTATCGCTTCTGGGGACTAAAAATCTTCACTCCGCTAAGCGCTACGTTTCCAAGATTTTCAGCGTAAGCGATCCTTGAGGAATAATACCTTGATATGTTCAAACAAGGCTTGTTTAACTTCTTCTCGCTTGCGGAAGGTTTGATGATGAATCAGTTCGGTTTTGGGGTGTGAGTAAAGCTTTCTACAGCAGCATTATCCAGACACAATCTCGCCGACACATGAAATGTTGAATGCCTAGATTATTCAAAAACTTGTGATGATTACTACCCGCTGTTAATCAACATGCAAAAATCATCAGGGAAAGGGTGGAATCAACATTGAAAAGTTTCCACCCTAGTTATGTCATGATCCGGCATTTTGTCGGAGCACCTTGGGGTGTTATTAATGGATCATATAGCAGAAATCAGGCGACACCATTTTATTAGCGGCGAAACTATTAGCGAAATAGCCAAACGTCTAACTGTGTCCCGTCCGAAGTACGCAAAGCCTTAACAGCCGAAACGGAACCGGTCTATCAACGCCAAGTCCGACCAACCCCAAAGTTGGGTGACTTTAAGGGGCTATTAACCGATTGGTTAGTGTTTGACAGCAAGCTACTCAAACGTCGACGCAGGACGGCACAACGCTTGTTTGAATGTTTACAAATGGAAGGTTATCAAGGCTCTTACGGGCCATTACAGCGGTTTGTGCTGGGTTGGAAACTAGAGTCTGGTAAACAACCTGTGGCTAAGCAAGCCTTTGTGCCTTTAGTTTTCCCCGCCGGGGAGACCTGTCAATACGACTGGAGTTACGAATATGTTATTCTGGGTGGCGTTCTTCAAACCAACAAGGTGGCGCATTTTCACCTGTCCTATAGCCGAAAGATGATCCTGGTGGCCTATCCCCGAGAAACCCAAGAAATGTTTTTAGATGCTCATATCAGGTCATTTGCTTATTTTTGTGGTGTCCCTAAACGCAGGATCTATGACAACCTGAAAACGGTTGTTGATGCTATCTTTGTGGGCAAGGAACGCCAATTCAACCGCCGGTTTCTCACCTTGGCGAACCATTATTTATTTGAACCCGTGGCCTGTACACCAGAATCTGGCTGGGAGAAAGGCCAAGTTGAGAATCAGGTCGGTAACGTCAGGGAATGGCTGTTTACGCCAACACCGCTTATTCCAGGTTTTGCCGAACTGAATGCCTGGTTAGCTTTGCGCTGTAAAGAGCTGGCAGGACGAAAGCATCCGGAACAAACAGGTCGAACTGTAGCCGATTGCTTTGCTGCAGAACAACCGCTTTTGACGCCCATCAAAGCGTAATTTGATGGTTACGTCGAGAAAACCATGCGGGTTTCAAGTACCTGCCTAGTCAAGGTTGACCATAATCGTTATAGCGTACCCGCCGACTGGGCAAATCGGGTAGTTTCGGTACAGTTAACCGCAAATCGGCTAAGGCTAGTCGCTGACGGGCAAGTCATTGCTGAACATGATCGGTGTTATGGGCGTAACCAACTCGTGTGCGACCCTTGGCACTATTTGCCGATACTAGAGAAATAGCCAGGGGCGCTGCGGCATGGTGCACCGTTCCAGCAATGGGATTTACCGACACCTATCCGGATCGTCATGGACCGGCTCCTCAAACAGGACAAAGGCGACCGTGCGTTTGTCGAACTGCTGCTGATGGCCAGAAGCCTTGGCGAAAACGGACTTGAAACGCTTGAAGTCGCTTGTGACCTTACAAACTGGTGTTATTGCCGCTGCCATTGTACTCAACGAAATGCGTCGGCTCACTGAGGCAGTGCGTCCTAAAGCACTGCAGAATTTGCCGGCAAACATTCCTGCCCTGCACCTCGACGTACAGGCCGATTGCAGCCGTTACGATAGTTTGAGGGGGCTTCGCTATGACCATTGACCGCCATGCCCAACTCAAGTCGCTACAACTCTATGGCATGGCCGCTGCTTGGCAAGAATGGCGGGTTGAATTTGCCGCCCAACACAGGCCGTTCATGCCAGAAGTCTGGCTAGACCGCCTGATTGCGGTTGAATAAGCCGATCGCCATGCCCGACGCTTAAGCTACCAGGTGCATGCTGCCAAATTGCCGCACCATCGGGATTTGATCGATTTTGATTGGACGGAAAGCCTTCTGGACAAAGCCCATATCGGGCAACTGGCTACCAGCAGCTTCATGGAGCAGGCGAATAACCTCATTTTTATGGGTGGCACCGGTACCGCCAAAACCCATGTGGCATCCGCACTGGCTGTTTCAGCCATTCAACAGGCCAAGCGTGTCCGTTTCTTCAATGCTGTCGATTTGGTCAACCAATTGGAAAAAGAAAAACAGTTGGGCAAAGCCGGATTTCTGGCCATTCGGTTAATCCAGATGGATGCGGTAATTATTGACGAACTTGGCTATCTGCCGTTTCCCCAATCAAGGGGTGCTTTACTGTTCCACTTGATTAGTCAGCTCTATGAGAAAACTTAATTGATCATTACCACTAACCTGAATATCGCCGAATGGATGCAAGTCTTTGGCGATGAAAAAATGACTACCGCATTATTGGATCGGGTAACCCACCATTATGACATCCTGGAAACAGGTGATGATTCCTATCGGTTAAAACAGCGGTAAAAGGCTAACTAAAATCTTTAGTATTTAGAAACCAACTGGAAACTGTCGGATGTTGATAGGTGGAAATTATTGGGTAGTGATTGACAATCAATACCGTGAGAGCTGCTTGGTAGTAAGTCATGTCTTTGGCAAAACGTTGCCGTAGAAACCCTATACTTAAAGGAATTGGGAAATTTAGTACAAGATATAATCGTAATTTGAAAAAGTTGTTGTCACTAAAGGGATGATAAATTACAAAGAAGACCACTCCCCGAAACTGGGTCATTTAGCTCTACTTGCAAATTCCTATATTTGTAACCTACTGTTTTATTGAGCTATAAATATTGGCTTTTCAGAATACTCAATGATTTAACGTCTACCCCCTGAATTGGGTCATTATGACCTACCCCTCCGCAAGTCGGTGGGCAATACAACCCTTAAAAAAGGACAAATCAAAAACAACTATCCCTCTACTGGGTCATTTGAACTCCCAAGGTAATCGGGCTAGATTATTCGAGATCGAGATAAATCATAAAGAGCTTTCTGTCTGGTTTGTGTCTTGAAGCTATATCTGGTGCAGCACTTATTATCTTTACAAAAGCGCCAGACGTAAGACCATTCAATTTTCCTTATCGGCACTAAGCAACCTTATTGATTCGGCCTTGTGAAGTTTTAAATTCCCGTTCGCCTTGAGCCTGTCAAAAGGCTTATGTGTTTTGAAGAGTTCAGCACGAACTGTTCAAACAATAAAAGGGCCGAAGCAATATACAACGAATAGATGCAGTACCAGATACAATCATAAAATTAATGTGACCGATTTATATTTCTATATCTTATAGGTTCACAATTATTTAAAAACTGATATCTTTTTGTCCAATCCAATAGGTTATAAAATAAAATAACAATTTTGAACGGCATTACGTACTTGTTTTAGTTTTCTTAGCTAAAAGTGATCGTATTTTTTCATTCTTTGTGTTGAGTTCGCTTTGTAAATTTGCCTTGTCCAACGTTAACTCAGCTACTCTTAGCATTTCTCTGGCTAAATTACTTTCCAGTTGGCTTGTCACGTTCCTGCATTCGTTCACTTGCTTGCTGAGTTGTTCCATTTTTGCTTGAGCCATTTCCGCCGCTTGCTTACTCCGGGCGGTTTCCGATTGCAGCCGGTTCATTTCATGCTGGGTTTTCTGCCTGTGGCTGTCCTTTTCTTCCTCGATCCGTTTGAGCGCCCAGGCATGCTCCCGGTCGTATTGGATTTCCAGGCGCTGGAATTTTTCCTTTTCCTGGCGGATTTCTTCCGCCAACACCGCGTTGTCCTTTTCCAGGGCGGTCGCCCTAGCCCGAAACCCGCCCGCTTCCGCCTTTGCGGCCGTGGCTTCGCTGGCCAACCGGTTCATTTCCTTCTTTAGGTAACTGATTTCTTCACCAAACCTTTGTTCGGTGACGCTGACCAGCTGCTGAACACGGCTGGTTTCATCAGTGAGGGCCGTTTCTTTGGCGGCCAGAGCCGTTTGCTGGGCCTGAAGGCCATCTTGCTTGTCCTTGATGACGAGCTTGGCCTCTTCAAGCGCCTTCCCCCACACGGCGGCGGCGGCATCCAGCAACGCCTTGGGCACGCCAGGGTCGATGCCGTCCCCGTCCCGTACCGTGGTTGACAACGCCATTTTCCAGTCCTTGATGGCGCTGGAGATGATGGACGGGCTGTTGACACCGATTATCGGCTTGATCGCCTCGATGGTCGGCATTTGCCCCGTTTCCGCAAAAAACTCCCCGCACGCTTCAAATGCCCGGGTGTAAGTGCCTTTTTTTATCATGTTTTTACCTCAAAATAGTGGCGTTGCCGGCGCCTGGCGGCAATGGCTGCGCTTATGTCGAGCGCGTCCGCCAGGGAAGCGGCAGGGATTGCCCTGGCGCCGCCGCGGCGGGTGCCGATGCCGCCCCACACGCAAAACACTTCCCACTCCCCGAACAGGTTCTTGAGCGGCCGCACCTCGTAATAGCGCCGGGTTTGGGGGTTTTCCCAGCGGCGGGGGCATGTCAGGCCGCTACGGGGTGCAGCTACGTCGTCGTGCTCTTCCTCTTCAATCAGCATCTGTGCCTCACTGTGCGCGGGGAAGCGCCTGTTTGGTCGTTTCCCAGGGATTCCGGGCATTGTAGCAAAACTGGTGGGGCAATATAAATAAAATATTCACTAAAACACTAAAATATATTAGTTTTATAAAGCTATAGTCAATATAAGGCTTATTATATTAACTGAATACACTTTTCCGGTTATACTATTTTTTGACTTGTATTTTTTGAGGATTTTCGATGGATTTAGCCGATTTGTCCCTGTTAAGGGGCTGGATCAACCACCTGGAATGGACAGAACTTGCAGAACAAGTCGCCGACGGCAGTGAATCGGCGGCCAAGCGCATCAAACGCTTGCGCCGGCAGTTGGCGGTGAAGGCGCAGTTTTACGGCAAAACCGAACAGATCGCTTTATGGCGGGGTGAACGCGGGTCGACAGAAAGCTGGCAACGCCGCTGCCTGACGGCCTTAAGCACGCTTAACAGTTTGCCGGATCCGGTACCTGATTTAGCGCAGGACGTTACGCAATGGTTTGCCGAATCGCTAAGTTCCGCCTTACCCCGGCAGGTTAAGACCTTGGCGCAGCTGGTAGATTGGTTGGAAGCGGGTTTTGCCGGGGACTTCACGTTACCGGAAAAACTCAAGCCGGAACTGAATACCCTAACCCGCTTTTTTGCTGAGCATGCCCAGGTCTTGGGCTATTCACTGAACCGCAAGCCTGCGTCTACTTCCCTGCCTGTGCCCTTGCAGCAGGTGGCACCGCTGGAACGGGTGATTATCCCCATCGAGCTCAATGGCGAACACGGTACTAACCGGAGTCCTCAGCCCTGTCGGATCAATGCCCAGCATGACCTGGAAGCTATTCACAGCTGGTTGGCACTCAAAGACGGTAATGCGAAAACCTATACCGCGTATAAGAAAGAACTGGAACGCTTACTGTTATGGGCGGTGCTGGACCGACGCAAGGCGCTGTCGTCGCTGAATACCGATGATTGTAAAGCCTATGTGCATTTCTTAAAGACGCTCAGCACTACAGATAGCCAATGGGTGACCTTGGCGCCTGCCATTAAAGGTCAGGGGAGTTGGAAACCCTTTACTTACCGAATACCCAAAGCACAACCGGGCAACGCACCCGATCAGACCAACGGCGAAGCCGTTTTAGTGTTGTCGCCCCGTAGTGTCAATTACGCCAAGTCGGTTATCACTTCATGTCTGGACTGGCTGGTCAAGCAGCAGTACCTGCAACATAACAATTTTGATGGCGTCGCCAATATCAAAGTTAGCCAAGACAAGCTGCAAGCCAGTAACCGTGCCTTTACCCTAACACAGATGCAACGTGTCTTGGCGTATGCTGAAGCGAAAGTCAACCTGGACTCAGCCAGCATTTTGATTGACCGGCGTACCTGTTATATCATCAAGTTCGCCTTCAGTACCGGTCTACGCATCCATGAACTGGCAGCCGCGAGTTTCGGAGATATCGAGTGCTTGGAGGGTGAGGCGGGCGAGCAGTATTTTTTGAAAGTAGTGGGAAAAAACAGTAAGGAACGCAAAACCTCGTTACCGCAGCTGTTTATGGCCGAATTGCACGACTACTTAAAATTGCGCGGCTTGCCCAGCCATATTGAATTTCTACCGCCGCAAGCGCCACTGATTCCCAGCCTGCGCGACAAGACAGGGAGGAAACATTTATCCCCGCACGGCTTACACAAGATTCTGGCCGCTTTCTTCGACCAGATGTTGCATGACCTGGACACCAGCGACCAGGCCGATCCCCGCCTGGCCACTAAGCTACGCAAAGCCTCAACGCACTGGCTCAGACACAGCTATGGCAGTTACCTGGCCAATGACCGGCAAGTGCCGTTGACCTATATCCGTGATGAACTGGGCCATGCCAATATCAGTACCACTTCCCTTTATCTCAACACCGATGCCAAACAGCGGCAAAAGGTGGTCAGTGAAGCCTTTGCCGGGGTGTAGTTGGCATGCTAGCAGGGTGCTTATAAAAGGTAGGGTAAGAAAACGAGCTTATTCATGAGATACTTAGGAAATCTTAACCATTGACCGGAAATAACGCATGACAACCACAATGTACACCACCTCTGTGCCTGTATTTAAGCAGCTATTGAACAGTCTCAGTGCCATTTTAACTAAGGCTGAAGCCTTCGCTGCCGAGAAAGCGATTGAACCTAAGGTCTTGCTGGAGGCGCGGCTGTACCCCGACATGTTCCCCTTGTGCCGCCAAGTGCAAATTGCCTGCGATTTTGCCAAAAGCGTCAGCGCACGGCTGGCAGCTGTAGAGGTGCCAGCCTATGATGATAACGAACAGTCCTTTGCCGAGTTGCAGGCACGGATTGCCAATACCTTAACGTTTATCGACAGCCTGACACCGTTGCAATTTGAGGGCAGCGAAACGCGAGAAATCGTGTTACGTCCGGGTACCCCAAAAGAGAAAAAGCTGACTGGCCAGGCTTACTTGTCCCATTATGGCTTACCGCAGTTTTACTTTCATGTCACCACCACCTATGCAATCTTTCGCCACAATGGCCTGGACATCGGCAAAGGTGATTATATGGGAGCGTATTAAGCTTACATTAGCAAGACCCGCATGAAATTTGAACAGTTACTGAGCCTTTTTCAGAAAACCCATAGTGAACTGCAGCAGCGTGCGGCACGATCGGTGGATATCGCACTGGTGGTCAGAAACTGGCTCTTTGGTTGGTACATCGTCGAGTTTGAGCAGGCCGGTGCCGACCGATCCGAACGCTACGGGAAACAATTGATCAACAAGCTATCGGAAGAACTAAAAAGCAGGGGTATAAAAGGGGTTTCAGCGACCGGCCTGAAGCAATATCGGGCCTTTTACACGGCGTATAAAGAGATTGGCCAGGCGTTGCCTGACCAATCTACTGAAATTGACGGCCAGGCACTAAAGATTCGGCAGGCACTGCCTGTCGAATCTAACCTTTCCGTGCTTGATGACCCAGCTATTCTTCAGGTACTATCGCTGGGCTTAACAAACCGTTTTACACTCGGATGGACACATTATGTCGTCCTGCTTAGCCTTAGCCATGTCGAAGAGCGCCGTTTTTATGAAATAGAAGCGCAGGCAAACAGTTGGGGAGCCCGTGAATTGGAGCGGCAAGTAGAAGCGTCGCTCTATGAACGGTTAGTATTAAGTCGTGATCAAGCAAGCATCAAAGTACTCTCGCAAGAAGGCTTGGTGATTGAAAAAGCAGAGGATGTCATCAAGGATCCTTATGTGCTTGAATTCCTGGATTTGGAAGAGAAAAGCGCATATTCTGAGTACGATCTCGAAACGGCTATCATCGATAAGCTCGAACATTTTTTGCTGGAATTAGGCAAAGGTTTCTTGTTCGAAGCCAGACAAAAGCGGTTTACCTTTGAGAATGACCATTTTTATGTGGATCTTGTGTTTTACAATCGCTTATTGCGGTGTTATGTCCTGATTGACCTAAAACGCGACAAACTAACCCATCAAGATTTGGGGCAAATGCAAATGTATGTTAACTACTTTGACCGGTATGTTAAGTCAGAAGACGAGCTTCCCACCATCGGCATGGTGCTCTGTCATCGCAAAAATGATGCGTTGGTAGAACTGACTTTACCGAAAGAGTCAAATATCTTCGCCTCAAAATATCAACTTTATCTGCCATCTAAAGAAGAACTCAAGAAACAATTGGAAGAAGTTGCCGGAATTGTGCAGAAGTGAAAACGCCAAATATCTAAACATAGCCCGTCGACCTTGTTAAAGCAGCCGGTGAAAATGGGCAAATATCAGGTGCGCCCACCACCTCCCATCGGCCATGACCCGACTTTCAATCATTCCGAAAGCTGACACTCAAAGTTTAGGTTTCAGACATTCAGCCTGCTAATGTTATTGAGTATAGGTGTTCCTCTGCAATTGCCGGATAACAGTTCTTTGTGCCGTTTGAAAAAAACCTGATGGTATCATTGTCTTGGCGTGTGACTAAACAGCATTCTCAGCATCTATAGGAAACTTAGCCTTCACTTAGATATATGCAATAGCCTCTTTTTGATCTACATCAAATAAAAAGCAAATATTTGAAACCTCTTTTGCCAACATGCTTGACAATACCTTAATATTGGCTAGCAATAGAATTTAGAAGATACAACGGTATGTTGAGTTGTAATCTTACTTGGATACCTTTTGGAGGAGTAGTTGAGATGAGTAAGCGAATCGTAGTGGGCGCTATAATATCCCTGATCGGAATGAATACGGCGAATGCCGCATCATATGATGATGGGCATGGGCGTGAATGGAGGCAAGTCGATGAAACTTATAACGCAAGCTGGGCGGAAATGGCTGCGGTTTGCCCCCAGGACGGACAAACGGCGTGTAATGGGAGTGTGCCGGTCGCATCAGCGTCCACAAATACCCGCGATTTGACGGACTGGATTTGGGCAACTGACGCACAAGTCAGGACGCTATTCAGCTACTACACGCCGGATATTCTGACAAGCGACACACTGTCAGGCATTACTTATCTCAACCCAGCTCGTGGCGTATTCAATAATTTTGCGCCACTTAATTCAATTGTGTGTGCGGGAGGATGTGCGCCAGGTTATTACCATTATTGGCTAACGGGCTGGACTTCCACGACTCACGCCGCGCTTCCTGCCTATGGATACGTTGAAGCCGATAGCACAACGATACAAAACGGCGTTTTTACGATTGCATCAAGAACAGACGGTAAATCTATAACTACCGGGGCATTCCTGTGGCGACCGACTGGGCTTGGTTCCGGGTTGGTATATGCCAATACGGACAGTGCGACCGCCGTCTACGGTGTAGGAAGCACAGGTGTCATAAACGTATTGGCGAATGATTGGAACAATGGAATCCGCGCCGCCGGTTCAAATGTGATACTGACCATTGATTCATCCACAGATCCGGGAATCACAATTAATTCATCTACCGGAGCGCTGATCGTAGCTGCGTCGACTGCTCCCGGCTACCAGAACCTCGCTTACCATATATGTTCTATCACAACATCATCGTGTGATGCATCCATAGTACGCGTTACCTTACCTGTGCACGTCATTCCCATGGACGACACTGGCGGGGGGGTAAGTAGTACTGCAGGCGGTGTGGCTGTCGCGAACGTACTGGCGAACGATCGCTATTACGCTAACGGTACCGCTAGTGCTCCTGTCTCGCCGACCACTTCAGATGTGAGGTTACAGCAATTAACATTTCCGCCTGGGATTACACTTAACACCGCCACTGGCGAGGTAACGGTGGCGTCGAACATAACACCGGGCTTCAAAGAATTATCGTATCGAATCTGCGACCGTGTGGTTCCTACCTACTGTGGGTCTAATACAGCTCGGGTGATGTTTAATGTCTATGATCCAAACGCGGTTGTGACGGCTAACCCGGATTCCATTTCTGCCACATCGGCCTCTGGAGTTTACAACGTCCTCATGAATGATACGATTGGGACACAGCAAGCCAACGTGTCTACGAATGCGATTGTAGCGCTGGTGCAGTCGTCGCCCGAACTGACGCTTAATACGTCCACAGGCCTGCTAATAGTGCCGCCGGGTTTGCCTGCTGGAAGCTACTGGCTCGACTACCGTGTCTGCGATCGGTATAACACGACCAATTGCGCGACCGCTCGCGCAACAGTGACCGTGGCTGGGCCCAACGTTATTATTCAAGGGAACGCTGATGCTGGCACGGTTACAACTTCCGGCGGCGTTGCGATCATCAGTGTTTTGGCCAATGACTTTTACGGCACTGCTGCCGCAACGACAGCAAATGTGCGCCTGGTAACCGTGCAAGCGCCAGCAGGGGTAACGCTTAATACATTGACCGGCGCCGTCAGCGTTGCCGCCGGTACCCTAACGGGTAGCTACCCATTGAGCTATGGCTTCTGCGACAAGTTAAATGCCACGAATTGCGCGAGCGCTGTCGCTACGGTGACAGTGAGGGCAAATGTAATAGATGCGCTTAACGACAGTGGTTCAGTTAAGCGCTCAAGTGGCGGCGTGGCAATCGCGAATGTTCTGGCAAATGACACCCTTGAGGGCATCGCCGCGACAAAAACTAGTGTCGCCATATCGGCGGTCGGCAGTATACCGCGTGGTTTCACTTTCAATACGGCCACTGGAGCAATCAGTGTCGCATCGCGCACTTCAACCGGCACTTATACAATAAACTATCGGATCTGCGAACGGGCTTCTGCGGCCAATTGTGACCAAGCGAGCGCGGTAGTTAGGGTGAGATAAAGCGAAGCAACCCGTAAACTTTTACCTGCGTGATCGTTGCGAATTAACATTGTAACGATCACAATGGTATTTGTTAGTTAGCGCGTTGCCTGGACAGAACTTCGCGTCTATATTAAGCAATATAGTCAAGAATACTGAGTTCTGCCTCATTCTTGGTCGATTCATGGCAGTCGGTAGGTGTCAATGCCACCACCAAAAAATAAGATGCCCAAAACCGTTGGATCAATGGGCTGGTCAAACGGCTCAGTCTCAATATTGCAGCTGTCGCTGTTGCCAACAAGAATGCAAGGATTGTTTAGGCATTGCTGACTAAGTCGGAGGAATAGGACGTATCAGCACCAAGCAGTGTTTAACAAACTACAGCAGAGCTTACTGACCGCTTACGGCGAAAGCACAGATAGGTGTTTTCACCGAAATTCGGCAAGGGAATCAGCCCAATCTTTGAATTCCTATCACCGATCATTTATAGCCACTCAAGGTTTCTCTTAGCCCGAATATCACATAAAAAAGGCGGACAAGTCCTATAGAGTTCGATAAAATTCAGTTGCTTAGATTGAATTTGAACAAGGACTTGCCCGTGACAAACTGTACCGCAACCAAAATAGAATTTCCA
>JABFQX010000004.1 GCA_013141505.1 Methyloglobulus sp. | reverse complement strand
AGGGACTTCTTCTTTAAACCTAAATTTGTCTGGGAAACGCAGGTTCTGAAAATCCAGGTATTGTCTAAGTTGGGATAATTCTTGCGCCAAAGTGATTGAATTGGCGCTGGCATTGAGCCGGGTATTGTCCAGAAACCGTGCCAGTTTGACGACATAGTTCGAAGCCGCGCTAGGGTCTACATTAATCAAGGTATGGATTGCATTCAGCGTGTTATTAAGGAAATGCGGCTCGACTTGGGCATGCAATGCCCTTAACTCGGCCCGTTGCGCCTCAATCTTTAAACGATCCCTCTCCAAATCCTTCATTACCACCATAAACAGTAAACAACCCAGGCTGTTTACCAACAAGACCGGAATGACAGTTTCCCTAACTAAAGCGATAGCATCGGCATGGGGGAGTACAAAATTGAACAGCAGCAATTTTTGCAATAGCGTACCGAGTAGGGAAATGACTAGAATGCCTTTTGCCGTTGTCGTCCATTGTGGCCAAAACTGACGTGACAAACCCGCACCCAAACCTTGTAGTACCGTTGCAATGGCACTGACAGTCCCGGCAAAACCTCCCATAAAGAAACGGTCTGCCCCTGCCAACAACCCAGCGCCAAGCCCGACCCAAGGCCCACCAAACAAACCCGCCGTAAGCACCATCAGGTCACGGAAGCCAATAATGGCATGTGATGGCTCCAATGAAAAAGACACGCCCGATGTTGTCCAATTGATGATGGCGCCACCTTGATGGATATCTACCCTTAACCCACTGTGGGTGCCGATGATGGCTAATAAACCGAAAAAAAAGACGGTGATGACCCGATATTGCCACCGCTTATGTGTGCCATTTAACGCCCGCCTCAGCGCAGTAACCCGCATAGCCACGTAAGCCGCAATCATAGCCACACAAACTCGTGGCAACAACTCAATGGTATTGTTTAACCAATGGATGAGGATATTTATGTCGAGAAAGTCCATTACCGCGGTTATCAATAGGGAGTTGGGCTTATCTTAACAAAGCTGTGGAATTTAATGATGGCTTTTAATCACACAAATCCGGTAGTTGATCGGATAAACCGAGCTGTTGGTCATGCGGGTATAGCGGTATTGGTTATTTTGGAGATAATCGAATCAAAGCGGCAGGGTTTCACCATGAGCGCTAAATGAATGATTATATTAATCAGCCCAAAATGGCTAATTGTAGGGGCTGACCTGTTTAACCAGGAGGAGCGATGATGTCAGTATTTAGAATTATTGAATTAATCTGGTTGTTTGTCATAGGTGCATATTTTTTTATACCTTGTTATGGGTTTTATATAGATCACTGGCAACCTTACCAACAAACTTTGGAAAGTCATTATACATTCCATCAACCAAGCACAGGCAAACAACTATTTCAACCTCATTCGCAAGTAAATTGTGTACTTAAAAGGTTTAACGACTGTCGTAAGCCATACGAAAATAGCGCATCCATGCCTTATCTGGTGGTGGATGATGGATGCCAAACGGAGAGGATTTAGTCATGCCTGCTTTTATTGCTTTTGAAATACTTTTTTTTATATTTGCCGGGGTATGCTTTTTTACAGCGTCCTATGCTCAGAATAAACAACACAAACAATTGAAACACATAGAGGATTATAACTTTCACCCGGCAATCAAAGATAAGCTGAAAAAGCAACATCCCCTTCTTCCTGATGCCCAACTGGATTTGGTAATTAAAGGCCTTCGCGACTATTTCCATATCTGTAACAAAGCACAGGGCAAAATGGTAGCCATGCCTTCCCAGGCAGTCGATGATGCTTGGCATGAATTTATTTTATTCTCCAAAGTTTATGAAGAATTCTGCCAGAATGCATTAGGCCGATTTTTGCACCACACCCCAGCCGAGGTGATGCCCACGCCCACATCTGCTCAAGACGGCATAAAACGGGCGTGGCGGCTGGCTTGCGCCAAGGAGAAAATCGATCCGAAAAAACCTAACAAGCTACCGTTATTATTCGCCATCGATTCCCAAGTCAATATTGACGGCGGCTTTATCTACAAACTTGATTGCATGGCTCTAGCAGCAAAAAGCAATGCGTATTGCGCCAGTCATATCGGCTGTGGAGGTGGAGGTGGATGCGGTGGCAGTGGCGGAGGGTCTGGAGGAGATGGCGGATGCGGTGGTGGTTGTGGCGGAGGCTGCGGGGGCGGTTGACTTTACAATAAAGCCTTGATGGATTGCATTGTATCTTGACAAAAGGCATCAGTGGTTACTCGAGATGCCATAACTACCATCTGGACATTCTCGTCAATCCCCCTTTATTCAGCTTTGGTTCAGATAAACCATCCAATAATTGCGATACAAACTACGAATGGTAAAATCCGTTAGCCGCTTTATCTATATCAGACAAGGGATTCCAGATGACCCGTTTAATGTTGTGCTGCTCTGTGCTGCTATTATGTGCTTGCCAATCCAGTCATCAGCAACCACAAATAGCCGCCGAAACCGTACCTGGTAAACCAGGAGAATTGCCGGTAAAAGCCTTTGCCGCCTTACCGCTTGTCCAGCAATTATCTTTATCACCTGACGGCAACTTTGTGGCCTTCCTGCAAAACACCGATGGCGATACCGCGCTTGTCACCCAAGACCGCAGTGGCAAAGACGTGCATGTGGTGTTAACGAGCGACAACGATAAATTCAGGATCCGCAGTTACGAATGGGTCAACAACGAACGCTTGTTGGTGCGGGCTTGGTATCCCGAACGCAGGGGCGACCTTAAATATGTCGAAACGCGGATGTTGGCAATCAACCGAGACGGCACCGAAGAGAAAGCCGATTTAATCCGCATAGAAAACTCCCTGGTTCGGCGGGACAACAATTCGCAGTTCCAGGATAATTTTACGGTTTTGCCCGACGATCCGAAACACGTCCTACTGGCCTTAGATCAACGAATACTGGGCGCACCGGATGTTTATAAGCTGGATGTCTATACCGGTAACAAAGAAATGTTGTCAGGTAATCCAGGTTATGTGCGATCTTGGGTTTATGACCAGCAAGGCCGGGCGCGTGTAGGGGTAGGCATAATCGGCACCAATGTCCGTATCGTTCATCGCATGAATGAAGCTGACGATTGGCATACTTTTGCCGAATTCGATGGAGTTAAGGGAGGCGGTCCGCAACCCTTGGGCTTTGGCGACGACCCTGATTGGCTATACCTGCTTGCCAATTACCAGGACAAAGCGGCGGTCTTTAAGACCAACCTGAATGCGCCATCTGCCCCATACGAATTGGTGTATGACGACCCCAAATATGACGTGAACGGCGAATTGATTTATTCTGCCGATAAAAAACGTGCAATTGGCATCGACTACAATGCTGAGTCCGGCAAACTGGTATATTGGGACAAGGAAGCCCAGCAATTACAACGACGAATTGATGAGGCCTTGCCGCACCGCACTAACCGCATCATCTCCAGCCGCAACAAACAACATGTGCTGATTTCGTCCGGCGCGGCCTATCCGCCGGTATATTACTGGTTCGATGAAACCAAAAACCATATCAGCATCGTCATCAGGACTTACCCAGACCTTAAGCCATCGTTATTGGCAAGACCTGAAACCGTGCATTTTAAAACGCGGGACGGCTTGGATTTGGAAGGCTATCTCACCCGCCCACTGAAACAAACGGCTGGGCCGAGCCGTACCATTATCTTCCCGCATGGTGGCCCGTGGTCACGTGATGCCAATGACTTCAATTTCTGGACCCAACTCATGGCGAACCGGGGCTGGACAGTATTCCAGTTGAATTTCCGGGGTTCTTCAGGTTTTGGCGATGAATTTGAAAAATCCGGATTCCAGCGCTGGGGTCTGGAAATGCAGGATGACATCACCGATGGTGTGCAATGGCTTATTAAGGAGAAAATCGCAGATCCCGCCAAAATCTGCATTGTCGGCGGCAGCTATGGCGGCTATGCGGCGTTGATGGGCTTGGCAAAAACCCCGGAACTTTACCGTTGCGGCGTTAGCCTTGCGCCCGTCACCGATTTAGTCGAGCTGCTCAACCACTGGAGTGACATGCGTTATCTTGACCGGCATTTACACGCCGGACAAGCCGAAGCAAGGCTGGGCAACTGGTGGTCAGACCGGTCTCGCTTGAAAGCAACCTCGCCCGTCAACCTTGCCGCGCAATTTCGTACGCCGCTGTTGCTTGCGCATGGTGTAGAAGATAGAACCATCGATGTCAGCCATTCAAGGGAAATGGCTTCAGCACTGGAAAGTGCGGGCTTAAGAGATTTTCAATACCTTGAAATGGAAGATGTCGACCATCACCTGTCACGGGAACAAGACCGTTTGCAATTTTTTCAGGCAATGGATAAATTCTTAAGAAAATATCAATAGGAACCAAAAGCGGCCTATCAGATTCAAAAATTAGCTCATGTACCGAATTGAGCGTTGCCGACCCACAGGAGACGCTCAGGTTGAGGCGGTATTATTTGAAGATAAGATACGATGCTTTGAACTGTTCAGATTTTCTGTCTCCGCCGCTGGCTTTAGGATCAACTCACCTTCATAACTTTTCTTGGATGCGTTGCTTGAACCGATTATTACCCAGCACCATGCCTTATCGATTGCATCTCTGATTTCGGTAATACTGGTTTTAATTTTGTGCAAATAAGACAAGTCGATTTAATAAAAAACAATGAATTATTGGCGTCTAAACCGAAGCCATAAAAAACAATCCACTTAATCAAGACTTGGCTGTAAAATCTGGGAGTGCTCGATGGCGACAGGAATGTCGCGTCTGACATTTCGCGGTTTTAGTCAAAAATACCCAGATGAAAATATATTGGCTGCTTACCCTATTACTGATCACCTTTGCCTTGTCGGGATGCCAGAAGTCACCCCATGAATCCGAGGTGTCAGGAGAGGCACAGGGAACTACTTATCACATCAAACTGGTTTTGGATGGTAAATCAACGTCACTGGAGGAAATTCGGGGGCAAGTCTCGGCGACACTAGATGGAATCGATTCTAAATTATCGAACTACCGGAATGATTCCGAAATATCCCTTATCAACCAGCAAGAGAACACCGATTGGATCGCAGTATCTCAAGAGATTGCCGACTTGTTGGTCATCGCGCATACGGTTTATGAGAGATCAGACGGCTGCTATGACCTCACCGTAAAGCCCTTGTTTGATCTGTGGGGTTTTTCCCGCCACGAAAGCCGGATTCCTACCCAGGGCGAAATCAACGCCCTCCTGCCCCACATGGGCATGTCACTTCTGGAGGTGGATGCGGTCAACCAACGCATTAGGAAGAAAGACCCCAAGCTAAAAATTGATTTATCTTCCATTGCACAAGGTTACAGCGTGGGTAGGGTTGCTCGCCGCCTAGAGGAGATGGGCATAAAAAGCTATATGGTGGAAATAGGCGGAGAAATGATGGTTAAAGGCCGCAAAGCCAACGGCGATAATTGGCGGGTAGGCATTGAAACTCCCACGCCTTTTATCCGAAAGCTCCATAAGGTCATTAATGTCAAAGAACATGATGGTATGGCTATCATGACGGCTGGAACCTACAGGAATTTCTTCGAGGAAAACGGGCAAGCCTATTCCCACATACTGAATCCCAAGACCGGGCGACCAGTGACCCACCACCTACATTCGGTCACTGTGATGCACGACGATCCGACTTGGGCTGACGCTTGGGATACCGCCCTGCTCTGCGTGGGTGAGAAGGAGGCGGCTCGAATCGCGGAAGCGGAGAAGCTCAAGGTACTCCTGATCTATGACGAAGATAAAAATTTAAAGGAGCACATGAGTAAAGCCTTTGCGACTTCACAGTGACCTGCTAGAAAAATAGGTCAGCGATACTTTTTACACCAGTGGTTTTCAAATCCCCTGATAGCCTTGGTTAACGTAGTTTACCCGACCTTTGTGGTCAAAAGCTTCTTTAGTTACTTTGAAATGGTAATGGCGGGAGCGCCCTGCCTCGCCAGATCGGTCATGGTCATTTGAAAGATTTGGCACAAAAGCCTGAATCCCTCACGATTCCATTGATAACCCACTTCCGGTTTGAGTGTGTAATAGTGATCGTCAAACTGTACACTAATATTTTCACCCGAAGGTTCTTCCTCGCTAACCAGCAACGCCATAGTTTGAACCGGATTCTCGCTAACACTGGGAGTTTGCGGATACTTGCCAACGGCGTATTCTGGATCGTCGCTGATGGACTGACCAATAAAATTCAGGACATTATGAAAACTGCGTAAGCGAAAAACCCCATGTATCGGCCAATCACCGCCAGGATATCCGTGCCTTATATCAACACTGAGATCGTTAACCGCATATTGTTCAGCTTCTTCCTGTAAGCGGATACGCTCCTCATTAGTCAGTGTGGCCGGATCGTAATTAGTCAATAAAAATCGTCCAATCACCCTTTTAGTCAGTACGACTTGCTTGCGTTCAGCCTGATACACAACCTTGTATTCTTTCTGCAATGCTGATAATTGTTCTGCCGACAAGGATTCAGCAGGTAATGTCGATTGCTGGTCAAACATGAGCGGTTCTACGAAAAGTTTATTTTTATCCTGGATGGACGACAAATGCAGCACTGCTTGACGGAACAATTGATAACCTTTCACATCGCCGGGTTTATTGAGATAAACGCCACCTTTTCCGCCATCGTTAACCCGCAGTTCGCTGGCAAGAAGGCGCAGGATCAAATCGACATCGGCACCTTGCCTCAGCAGCATGGTCAGTTTGTTTTCCTGAAACGGGGTGAGCAAACGGCGAGTGAATTCCTCGCCTTCAATTGGGACTATACTAATGGTCGGGTTTTCGGAAACCGTTCCGCCAAATACCGGGGTCAATAACGAGCCACTATTGCCGGTAAACGCCGGAGTCGCCCCTGCATTGAATTGAAAATTAAAGGTCGCGGCAATATTGGAAACGCCGGTGAAATGCATGGGTTGATGTTGGTGGGAACGGGCAATGTTCAACAGTATCAGTTTGGACAGAATGTCAGTGGTTGTCTTGTCGTATTCAATGACCGCGTGATCTAGCGCCATCGGTGAAAGACAACCAACTTGCAGGCCGTATAAAACCAGCATCGCCAACCATCTTGCCGTGGCCTTCGCTAACGCTAGAGATGGATAAAGAATGAAGATCATGGAGTTCCTTTGAATTTTGCGACCATAAAGATTTCTGGATAAATGCGTAACATGGCTATTTTATCAACCCGTCAAAAGAATTATGTTTGTCGGTAGCCATATTTTTCGTAGTATTGGACTTCAACCTTATAATTGCACCAATAATTGTAGTCATTGGCAGCGACAACTCACAACCATCCTTTTCGCTTAAAAAACCAATAGGGGGCAATCCCCGCCAAAACGATTAATACCAGTGCGCCAGGATAACCCAACTTTAGATCGAGTTCCGGCATGTGTTGGAAATTCATGCCATAAATACTGGCCACCAGGGTAGGTGGCAGAAACACCACGGCGGCAATAGAAAAAATTTTAATGATTTTGTTCTGGGCAATATTGATAAAGCCCTGAGTCGAGTCCATCAAGAAATTGATCTTATCAAATAAAAAGGTAGTGTGTGACATCAGCGTATCTACGTCACGCATGATCTCCCGTGCTGTTTCCTGCAAGTCAGGATGATTGCGCAGGTGCCTTTGCAGAAAGGAGATGGAGCGTTGCGTATCCATCAGGCATAGCCGAATCTTGCCATTACTGTCTTCCAGTTTGGCAAGTTGATCAATGGCGTCTTCAAGATCGGAGTCCAGAACCTCCAGTACCATATAGCTGACATCTTCAAGCTTGCGATGAATGTCCTCCAGGGCATCGGCGAGATTTTCTACTTTCTGCTCAAACATGATGACCAGCAACTCTTGGGGTGAACGAGCCTTCACCTGTCCGTGCCGGGCACGCATACGTAGAAGGCGAAAGTCGGCCAGATTACCTTCACGCAATGTTATTAGACGCTCATTTTGCAAAATAAAAGCAACAGTAACTGTATAGTGCCGCCCCTCGCTTTGCGCAAGAAACAAAGACCGTACATGAATGCCTATATTGTCAGTAAAATAGCGCGCTGATGACTCAATTTCCTCCACATCATCCGATTCTGGTAGTGTTGTGCGCAGAAATGCTTGCAGTTGGGAACGCTCAATGTCACTTGGATCGTGTGCATCAATCCAGGTAGCTGTTGTTACCGCTTGCTTGAGCGGGTCTTCAGGCGGCGTTTGCTCTTTAAGCATGTCATTGTCGATATTGAATAGTCTTAACATTAACGTATTGTCCTAGGTCCAGTCGGTTAAGTGGCGCAAGTTTTATAAGAATTACCTGATTCAGAATAAACAACCTGTTTTCAATTGTCCATGCGAGCTATCCTGAAGACAATGGTCACTCCCGATTGGTAAGCCAACATACCGGAATGTATCGTATTATTTTATGCTCACCAACATCCATAATACCGTTTTGGCAACTATGCTTCAGCCAAAACTACCGTATACAGCAGGATACTGGTTGGAATAGGTTATCCACTATTGTCAGGATGCCGCACGAATCGAACGAATGGGCGCCCCAAACCAAGTTCAATATTCACAGTGATTTTTTCTTCAATACATTATGCTTGACGGAAGTTTGAGTTGGTTTTCCGATACCAATAGTAAAAGCCCCTTTTGGCCACCTCGACTATCGCCAGATAGACCACCACCATCATCGCTAAGATGGCATAAAACTGGACTGGTGGCGGCACAAAACCGAAATACGTCCCTACAGGGGTGAAAGGCAGTGCCGCAGCGATAGCCACTACAGTGAGTGATGTCACCACCAGGATCGGATGGGCACGGCTTTTGAATGGATTGCCACGGGTACGGATGATAAAAATCACCAATACTTGGGTGCATAAGGACTCGACAAACCAGCCTGTTTGGAACAATGCTTCATTAGCGTTCAATACGTTCAGCATGACATAGAAGGTCAGGAAGTCGAATGCCGAACTGATGGGGCCTATCACTAGCATAAAATTGCGGATAAAGTTCATGTCCAGAACCCGAGGCTTGCGAAGTTCTTCTTGGTCCACTTCATCTAGGGGAATCGGTACTTCAGACAAGTCGTAAAGGATATTGTTGAGCAATATTTGGGTTGGCAACATCGGCAGGAACGGTAGGAATACTGCCGCCCCCGCCATGCTGAACATATTGCCGAAATTGGAACTGGTGCCCATCATGATGTACTTCATGATATTGCCGAAAGTGCGGCGGCCTTCCAGTACGCCGTCAAGTAGGACGTTCAAATCCTGATCCAGCAAGATCATGTCGGCAGCTTCCTTGGCGACATCGACCGCCGAATCCACCGAGATTCCCACATCCGCCGAATGCAGTGACGGCGCATCGTTGATGCCATCGCCCATATAACCGACTACATGGCCACGAGCCTTAAGTGCGAGGATTACCCGGTCTTTCTGTGATGGGTTGACGCGGCAAAACAGGTTCGCGGTTTCTGCCTTGATCCGTAAGGCCGAATCATCCATTTGTGCGATGTCTTTACCGGTCAGAATGCCCGTTACAGGAATATTCAACTCGGCACAGACATGTTGGGTCACCAGTTCACTATCACCGGTTACAATCTTAACTGCCACACCCCATTCCTTAAGTGCTGCGAGTGCAGTACCAGCGCTTGCCTTGGGCGGGTCTAGGAAACCCGCAAAACCTGCAAACACCAAGTCTGATTCATCACCGATAACCGCATCGGAGTGATCCTGCGGAACAGTGCGCCAGGCGATGCCCAATACCCGAAAACCTTCTTTTTCCAGGTCGATATGCTCGGCGTGTATCCGTTCCCGACTGGCCTTATCAAGCGGAATCTGAGCCTCATTACCTTGTTCTTCATAGTGGGTACACAGGCCAATAATCTCTTCGGATGCGCCTTTAACGACCAGTATTCGGCCATTGCCTTTGTCCAGCAGCACGGACACACGCCGCCGTTCAAAGTCGAAAGGCACTTCGTCGATCTTCTTCCAGGCGCTCACGTCGATGTCTTCGTGCGCCAGGATGGCATCGTCGAGTGGGCTTTTGAGGCCCGTCTCGAAGAAGCTGTTGAGATAGGCGAGTTCCAGCACCCGCTCGCTGGGTTGGCCTTGCGGATCTACGTGTTGTTCCAGGCGGATTTTCGCTTCGGTCAGCGTACCGGTCTTGTCCGTACACAGGACATCCATCGAACCCAAGTTTTGGATGGAGGCCAATCGCTTTACGATCACCCGTTTTTTAGCCATGTGCATAGCCCCTCGCGACAAGGTGACCGACACCACCATCGGCAACAATTCCGGTGTCAGCCCCACCGCCAATGCCACCGCAAACAAGAAAGAATCCAACCAAGGCTTGTGCATAAAGGCATTGACCAGCAACACAAACAGCACCAGCAAGATGGTCAGGCGCATTATGAGCAGGCCGAAACGGTGCGTACCGATCTCGAAAGCGGTCGGTGGCGGTTGGCCGGTAAGGCTGTCGGCGATAGCGCCGATAGCAGTGCCAGTACCTGTTTTAACCACTCGCATCTTTGCGCTGCCGCTGATGACGGTCGTACCCATGAACACCGCATTGGTGGCATCCTGCAACTCGGTGGCATCGGCAGCAAGCGTACCTGGACGCTTCTCTACAGGGTAAGATTCGCCCGTGAGCAAGGCTTGTTTGACGAACAGGTCTTGCGCTTCCAACACCAAACCATCCGCCGGCACCATGTCACCCGCCGAGAGTAAGGCGAGGTCACCGGGGACGACTTCGACCACTGGTATATCAATAGCCTTGCCATCACGGATAACCCTGGCCTGTACCGAAACCGACTGGCGTAAGCTTTCCGCCGCTTTACCGGCTCGGTGTTCCTGGACGAAATCAAGCGTTACGCTAAACAGTACCATCACCGAAATGATGATAAAGTTGGTCATTTCACCCGTAAAGGCGGATATTGCGCTGGCGACCAGCAGCAGTATGACCAGTGGGTTTTGAAAGCGGGCGAGAAATTGCAGGATTAAGGATCGTTGCTGGTGGTCTCTGAACAGGTTAGGGCCAAATTTGGCCAGTCGCAAACGTGCTTCGACACCGGATAAACCCGTTGTATCAGAAGTTGGTTCTGCCTGGGGTTTCAGCCACCAAGCCGGGTCATCTGGCGTGGCATTGGACTTTACACTCGATCTGTTCATGTGGTAATCCTGTATTACAAGTGATGATATATTCATCCTATTTTATATTGAGCAGACAAGTTACAGTTATTGCCATTTAGATAATGTTGTAGGAATCGACCCAAAATCAAGACTAACATTTATGTTAATTTATCTTTGTGGCAGCACCAGGATACTTGGTGACAATACAATATACGACTATGAAATAATTTAAAATTTGGGGTGACCAAGAGTGCAAGGACGGGTTCGAAAGTAAACGATGGTCGGTTTCGATGATTTTGTAAATCTTCTGATCGACTGCTTATGGCCCAGGATGTGTCAAAACGCAGAAAATTAGGGATGTGCTGATTTTTTATTCCACTTAGCGTTTATATTTTGAGGAATTTCTGAATTTTTTCTCCATTTTGTATCGTAAGATTTGATACAAACTCTGACTTTAAACCACTTTCAAAATTAGCCTAACGTTTTGACACACTCTGGGCCGATCTTCCCAAAGTGGTTGATATGAGTCATGGTCAGATATAGGGTATGCAGTATCCCTGTTATCTTGGCTTCATAGTATTATTTTTATCAGCTGTGGAAAAACACTGGCTTCATGGAGCAGGTGCGCCTTCATTGGGCAGCACGAATTTGATGTCCAAGGTTCTCAAGTAAGTTTGCAACCCAGCATCTTGCAGTGGTATTAAATGGGCTTCTTTTGAGGACTCATTATAATGGGCGTGCCAGTAACCTGGGGGTGTGATGAAGGCTGAATACGGTTTCCAATCCACCCGGGTCGGGTTCAATATCTCGCCTTTTGCTGAAATCCTCGGGCCAACCAGCGTATAGCACCCCGGAACACAATCTAAGATTAAATCCAAGGCCACTGATTGATGCCGGTGCGGTAATTGCTCGGCATTGATTGGCAGTACCCCCAGCATAGCCCAAAGCGTATGCGTCAGCGTTAAGGTTTGATCCATTGCCTTGTTGGCAAGCAGCACACTAATGCGGCTCCGGTTCACGGCATCCGCCTCTTGTCGTACTATATCCAATTCCCGTAGCGAATCCTCTGACGTGTAAAGTGTTGGCTTGAAGCGTTTGGTGTTTGCCGTAACGCCTAGGTATCGCAGGAGTGGTTCATCATGGACTAGGTAAAATACGGTGTCGGAATCAGCATAATGACGTATTTCTTTACCGGTAGGCAAGGCTACAAAATCCCCAGTTTTCCATGGAATGTTTGTGCCATCAAACTCAGTCCAACCACTGCCGTACATGACATAAAATAGTATCGATGTCGCATTCAAATTCGTAGGAAACGCCTCATCGGCCAAGATACGCAGGAAATTGGCACAAAGTGCAGGACTGGTTGCCGGCCCTGAGCACCCCAATTGCTCACTGACATCAAGCGGGATTATTCGGGTGACACCCATCTCATGCAACTCGCTACCGAATTCTGCAAATGGAATTGGCGAAATAGCACCAGAACCTATTGGATCGGCCGCTTTTGAGTATTCGTAATATCTCCCATTCTCAACTAAGCTTTTCAGTTCTATTGGCTTAAGCAACATAGTCATGGACGTTACCTCTGGAGTACGGTTGCCAAACCTTATTGGCTAAATTTCGCTTAAAAAAATTCTGGACGCAGAAAGCCATTCATTATACGAACCAAGGCATAATTATGTTGCGCAACCATAATCGGAGAATACATGACGAATGTCCAATGAAACAACCTTACTGAAAGACATCTCAGGTTATCCTAAGAAACCAACGCCCTCAATACATCTGTACGGCTAATAATGCCAACCAGTTTGGCATGGTCAAAAACAGGATAGCTTCTTACTGAGGAACCCTGGAATTTTTGCGCTAAATTTACAATGCTGGAATTGGCTTCGACACTAATAATCTCCGTGGACATAAAATCCCCCACTTTTCCAAACATGCCCTGGTCATAGACACTTTCTAAAACCACACGCATGCCATCTTTTTCTGAGAACATTCCAATTAATTGCCCATGCTCATCAATAACCGGGGCACAGGTTATTTTATTTTCCAGCAATTTTTTAATGGCATCAAACACATTCGTTTCCTTGGAGAGCGAAACCAGCCTTTTGGTCATATAATCGGCAACAGTTATTTTCGACAGCATCATCAACTCCTTAGGCTATTATTTTAATTGGGCTGACCTGGGGATTCATCTATGTTGAATCCGCCTACGATTACTATTAATCTAAGAATCTTTTACTCTTATGAAACGTAGTTGGCAACAGTTATCAATTAGAATAGTTGGCACGTTTTTGGCGAAAATATGGAATTTAAGACAACTGACATTCTCCTAAGATTGTTGATGAGCCTTTTATGGCCAATTTTACCAAATTGGTTGATAGGAGCCAGTTTCAGCTTTCGAGAGTGTGGCAAGAGAGTGTTCGGGTCAAGTAGCCCAAGGGAACTGCCCCCTCAGGCTCTCACAGAACCGTACGTGAACCTCTCGATTCATACGGCTCTTCTTATTCATCGCCCTTCGAGTATACAAAATCCCAATGCACAAACAACCCTGGCAGACTTTCCCTACATCGCTTAAGCCATGCCCAAGCTTGCCGTTTATGACCTCTAAGGCGTTTGTACTTATTCCTTGCCCAGCGCCCCAACCTCAAATCTATTCTGACCAGAAAACGCTTTAACGTTTCCGGATAAAATGCCCCATAGTACGTGACCCATCCCCGAACCATCGGGTTCATGCGAGCTGCCAACATCGGCAGCGTCCATGTCGTACTACGGTTGATTTTGAGACTACGGATCGCTGAGCTCATCCTTTTCAACGCCTTACCACTGACGCCTGGATTGAAACCAGAAAAGAGCTGGCCATGGCGATCCTGTACGGTACGTGCATGAAAACTAAAACCCAGAAAATCGAAGCGGGTTTCGGTATGTTCTCCTCTGCGCTTACCATCTTTGCAATAGACCAAGCGCGTTTTGACCGGATGCAATTGTAGTTTACACTCGGTTAACCGCTGCTCAAGGCACTTCAGTAAGGCTTCCCCTTCCTCTTTGCTGCGGCAGTGACAGACAATGTCATCAGCGTACCGTTCAAAAGGAATACCAGGATAACAATGCTGCATCCAGACATCGAAGGCATAATGCAGAAATAGGTTGGCCAGTAGTGGACTTATGACACCTCCCTGCGGAGTACCACGACTGCGTTCTTGCAATCCTCCTTCAGCTAACGCCACTGGACTCTCTAGCCAGCGCCGAATATAGAGCCGAATCCATTTCTCAGGTACGTGCTTTTCTACCGCACGCATCATCAAGTCATGATCGATGGTGTCAAAGAAGGCTTTCATATCCATGTCTAGTACCCAGTCATACCGCCAGCAATGTCGCCGAGCTTGGTTAACAGCCTGATGGGCATTCCTACCCGGCCGGTAACCAAAAGATGAGGCATGAAAGATTGGTTCTAACCTGGGTTCCAGCATCATTTTGACAGCCATTTGTGCCACCCGGTCATTCACTGTGGGAATCCCCAGCGGACGGGATTGACCATCCTCTTTGGGAATTAGCACTTCCCTGACCGGCTGAGGGAGATAACTCCCCGAGCTCATTCGGTTCCACAAGATATAAAGGTTTTGTCCCAATTGGTTCCGGTACGCATCGATGCTTTCCTTATCAACGCCAGGTGCACCTTTATTGGCGGCCACACGTTTCCATGCTTCCCAGATTAACCGCTTGGGTATCTCAAAAGGTTTAGCTTGGGACGGAAGATCATCCTGTTTCACAGTTGTCATCCGCCCTTATGCCGAATAAGGCCATGCCTTCGCTCCAGCACCATTACAGTGCTTTCATCACTACTACGCATGACTCCGTCTCTGTACTTCGCATCGGTACTCAAGCTCTTGCGGGGTCTCCGCTTGAGCCGCTCCCTTAACATCGACGCACAGATTCCCAAGTTCCGCATCAGCGCCTGAACGATTGTCACGCCACCTCTATGCCGGATGCCGTCAGACCGGAACTCAGGTATCTGTTTGACTTGTCCCAGGGCATTGTCGAGACCCAGGTTTTGACATCGGTTACAGTTATCGACACTTCTTCGATGGTTCATTTTCATTCGTCTCATTCGTTCATACCTAACAGGAGTATTCCTGCCTTTTCCCATGACGCTTACCACACCCGCTCTTTACGGATGCAGCTCAGGGTGGTTTGGTATCTCCGCCTAATCGGCGACACCGAGGGGCCTGCCCTCATCACTGATACAGCATGGCTTACAGTCTCCACTGCTTCGCCTTCTTGGCACACCGACAATTACCCTGTCCGGTTCGTATTGCCTCACATAATAATCAAACTAGTTGGGGAAATTACCCATCTCATCAAACCCAGTTTCAATTTTAGTATTTTACTTAATGATTTAAACCTGCCTCCTTTAGAATGATCACGCTAGCGATTCGACTGGATTATCAAAAATCACATTACAATCTAAAATGTCTGCTACTACCAACTCGGTAGAGGAATTTATTGGCAAGCCCGATTTTTCTTGAAGCATTAGTGTTCGTAACCTCTGTTCTAAACTTTGCTGAGTCTGACGCCAATCACAAACTCTCCTTTGTAACGTTCGTGTTTGGGCTTCCGTAAACTGGTTCGGATATTTACCTATCAGCCATTTTATAATCTCTTTTGCAGTAGTTTCTGGCATGAGTTCAAGCCGCAACCGAATTTCATCCCACACTTTTTCAAATGGATCTTTTCGGGTTCGCCAAGTGCGAGGAGCTTTTCTTAAATCTGTTGCTTTACTTGTGCGATAGTAACGGCTTCCGCGTTGAGTTTCCTCAAGTTTATCTAGTTCTTGATCAACCACTGTATCTATGTTTTCTGTAAAATGAGCTTCTGCTTTGCCGTTTTTGTTCCAGGAATAGGCCCATAATCGATCCTGTAATACTTCCAATTGGTTGAGCATGTCGACGGGATCAATCGACTCATACTCACGCGTTAGCGAATCTTTACTCGCCTGGCTAATGTGTTCAGAGAGTAATATGCGTTGATACGGCGTTTTTGCAGGGTCATATTTTTTTGAGACTTTGGCGCCACTTCGTTCTTTTTCGACCAGTTTCAATGAAGGTTGGAAAAAATTAATATACTTCCTCAGCACCCGATATAGGTGAACGAGGGCCTCCCAGGCTTTCCTGCCTTCCAGCCTGTCATAGCCGACCAGTCGGCGCACAACCGAACCATTCTTTTCTTCAACATGGGCTTGATCATTTTTTCGGTGTGTTCGTGCCCGTGTAAAGGTAATTTTTTTATCCTCACAGTAGTCCAGCAGGTCATAATTGATAAACTCACTACCACAATCCGTATCGATTCCCTGTATGGAGAAGGGTAATAACTCATCCACAACACGTAAGCCGTCAATGACATCACTGGCGCTTTTTCGTAGCAAAGGAATACATTCCAACCAACCCGTGGCAATGTCAACCAGCACCAATGTGTTTAAGAAACCACCGTTAGTATTGCCACCGCAGTGAGCCACTAGATCGACCTCCAGAAAACCTGGCGTAACATCGTCCCAATCGGCAAAAGTACGAATCTGAATCTGATGTTTTAATAAGCTTCCAGGTCGAGTGGTGCTGATACCTTGTTTGAACCTTTCTCGCTCTGGCCGGAGTAACCGATCAACCGTTGCCGGACTGATACTGAGTAAGCGGGTTCGCACCTCGGCCGGTATTCGTAGATGGCCATGGCGTTCCATTGCCTTAACCAATTCCGGCAAAAACGGCACAAGCCGCTTAGAACATATTTGATTAGCCGTGTACCATACGGAAAATAAAGCTTGCCGAGTTTGTTCATCGTATTTTTGGCTCGCTAACCTTTGTTTTGGCTTTTCTGGTTCTACCGTACTGTTCAACAACTGAATGGCATGTTTTCTATCATAGCCCGTGGCGGCAACAAATCCGTCCAATATTTTTCCTTTTTCAGCCCAGCGCGCATTGCGGTATTTTTGCCTCACACTTGAAACCAGTTCCCTTCGGGCAGCTAGGCTCATCGATTTAATTATCATCCAAAACCCCTTTTATAGTTTGTAAAAGTAGTTTGATTTTAGATGAGGCAACGACCCTTAAATAGTATGAATTTTAATGAGGCAATGCGGTTCGGCCAAGGTAGTTGACGCGAGACATCAGGGGCTGCTATCCGATTGGGCATTCCTGGACGGGTCTTGTCAGTCACCGAAGGGATTGAAAATGCGTTGGCCATTACGGAGGCGACCGCCATGGTGACATGGCCGTTGCTTAGTGCCTCGATGATGCCAGCCTTCACGGCACCCAGTGGTGTGGAAAAACTCATTATATGGGCCGATCTTGACCGTACCAATGTGAAGGGGCAAAACCCAGGGTTGGATGCGGCCAGGCTTTTGGCTGACCGATCCATAGCGAACGGGTTAGCGGTAGAAATACGCATGCCGGTAGGCCCGATCCCCGAATACGCCAAAAGCATTGACTGGCTCGATGTCTATAACAGCAAGGGGCCGAATGCGTTTTCAGTCCGCTCTTTTTTGTGAGGGGATGGTGATGGCCAATTATGTGTTTGATGCGTACTTGATTGACACGACACCCGGCAACCCGTCCTCGCCCTTTTCCCCGGAATCGGGCTGGGCAGGCGACGCGGATGCCTATTTGGTTT
>JABFQX010000072.1 GCA_013141505.1 Methyloglobulus sp. | reverse complement strand
TACAAAAATAACCTAAAAATGTATAAAAATAATTGATAAAAGAAGTGATAGAATCCAATAAAATCAGTAACAAAGGCAGTATTTTCAAGGCATCTAGGTTTTGTGTGGCCCCGATGATGGATTGGACTGATCGCCACTGCCGTTATTTCCATCGGTTATTGACCCGTAAGTCTTTGCTGTACACGGAGATGGTGACGACAGGTGCATTGATTCATGGTGACCAAAACCGGTTTCTGGCGTTTAACAAGTCAGAACATCCATTGGCACTGCAACTAGGTGGCAGTAATCCGCGTGAATTGGCGATTTGTGCAAAAATGGCCGAAGATTATGGCTATGATGAAGTGAACCTGAATGTGGGTTGTCCCAGCGACAGGGTTCAAAATGGCCGGTTTGGCGCGTGTTTGATGTTGGAACCGGATTTGGTTGCAGACTGTGTGGCAGCAATGAGGTCTGCGGTCTCGACTCCAGTAACAGTGAAGTCGAGAATTGGTGTTGATGATCGAGATTCGTATGAAGAATTGGCCTTGTTTGTTGACAAGGTTGCCAATGCCGGTTGTAAAACATTTGTTATTCATGCCAGAAAAGCCTTGTTGAAAGGCTTGTCTCCTAAGCAAAATCGGGAGATTCCACCGTTAAAATATGATGTGGTTTACCAATTGAAAACGGACTTCCCGCAACTGGACATTATCATCAACGGTGGCGTTAATGATTTGGTGCAAACCGAAGACCTGTTACAACGTGTTGATGGCGTGATGGTGGGACGAGAGGCTTATCAAAACCCTTATCTGTTGGCAGATGTTGACACGCGAATTTTCGATGTCGCTGGCTCGATAAAGTCACGGCATGAAGTCATGGATTTATTGTTGCCTTATATTGAGGAGCAACTGCAACAAGGCATCCGGCTAAACAGTGTAACCCGCCACATCCTTGGGCTTTTTCATGGCGAACCAGGGGCGAGGGCATGGCGGCGATACCTCAGTGAGAATGCGACAAGCCCGAACGCAGGCATCAAAGTGGTGCAGGATGCGTTAGCTTTTACTTATCGTTGAGGTATACTGCCCAGAATTTGGTATTAAAGAAGCGGACAAATGGAAGAGCATTTTGCAAAAATTATAGAAGCTGTCGGTGAGGATTTGAACCGGGAGGGCTTGCTTGATACGCCTAAACGTGCTGCAAAAGCCTTTAAGTTCCTTAATAACGGTTACGATAAAACGCTGGAAGAAGTTCTCAATGGGGCTATTTTTACCGCTGACTCAGAAGATATGGTCATCGTTAAAGACATCGAGCTCTATTCATTGTGTGAGCATCATTTGTTGCCGTTTATTGGCAAGTGCCATGTCGGGTATTTACCAAAAGGTAAGGTGCTTGGGCTGTCTAAAGTTGCCCGCGTGATTGATATGTATGCCAGGCGCTTGCAAATTCAGGAGCGCCTGACCAAACAAATTGCCGATGCCATCATGCAAGCGACAGGAGCCAGGGGCGTTGCCGTAGTTATTGAAGCCAAACATTTGTGCATGATGATGCGCGGAGTGGAGAAGCAAAATTCGGTGATGACAACATCGGTAATGACCGGCGCGTTTCGTAAGGAAATCAGCACACGGTCTGAGTTTTTGAATTTAATTAATCGCTAATCGCCATGGACACTAAAAAAACGGGCGTGTTGCTGGCTAATTTAGGGTCGCCCACTGCGCCGACAACATCCGCTGTGAGAAAATTTCTTAAAGATTTTCTTTGGGATCCACGGGTTGTGAATATTCCCAGGCCGATATGGTGGATCATACTACATGTTTTCGTGTTACCTTTCCGGCCAAGCAAATCAGCAAAAGCCTACCAAAAAGTGTGGAGTGATAAAGGATCGCCGCTGACTTATTTGACGCACCAGCTCACAGACAAGGTCGCGGATAAGTTGACTGCCAAAGGCATCATTGCAACGTGTGCAATGCGTTATGGCGAGCCGTCTATTGCCGGCCAACTTCAGAAACTAAAAAGCGAAGGTGTTGAGAATTTTATTGTTTTGCCTTTGTACCCGCAATATTCTTCGACGACGACGGCATCAATTTACGACGATCTCATCAAAGAATTAAACCAATGGCGGCATTTGCCTAGCTTCCAGTTTATTAGTGAATATCATCAACATGATAGCTACATTGCTGCGATAGCGGAAACGGTGCAAGCAGCATGGCAAGCGCATGGCAAAAACGAATTATTGCTGATGTCATTTCATGGTTTGCCTGAATTACTTACCAAATTGGGTGATCCGTACTACTATCAATGTCAAAAGACCGCCAGCCTGATAGCAGAAAAATTAGGTCTACATGAAAAGCAGTGGCTGTTGGTATTTCAGTCGCGATTTGGCAAAGCGGAATGGCTGAAACCGTATTGTGCCGATACCTTGCAGAAACTACCCGGACAAGGCATAAAAACCATTGATGTGATTTGTCCTGGTTTTGCCGTTGACTGCTTGGAAACCTTGGAGGAAATGGCAATGGAAAATAAGCACATCTTTATTGAAGCGGGTGGCACTGAATATCGCTATATATCGGCGCTGAATGATTCAGATACCCACGTTAATGCCATTGTAAATTTGCTTGAACCCCATCTTTAAGCGAGTATAGTCGCTTTCGTTCCACTCATGACTTGTCGATTTAAGGGCCATTAAATGCAAGAGACCATATTGAAGAGTTGGCAGGATGAAGCCTGGCCTATCGTAAAATCCACTAAACCGCTGCCAATGGGTGAAGGGGTTATTGATGAAACGGCATTTAACACGATTGAAATTGATAAAGTGTTTGACGCTGTCAATTGTGCCTCAACCACCGTCGGGCAAGCGGTGTTGTTTCGTTCTCTCAGCGATCCTTCAAACGACATTAAAGCACTCAAGGCAAAGCAGGATGCAGTCAAAGAGCTAAGGAATAACCAAAAGTTGAAAGAGCAGCTTGAGCAAATTGTAGATAGTGCTGCTGCTAATGAAAAAAATCTACACTTGTTGTTGTTCGGGGAGTTTTTGGGGGCGTTTAGCCAAGCGCGAGCCAAAAATGAGATAGAAGGTTATGGGTACAAACAATATAAAAATGGAGTCCGTTTTATTCAGGACTTCGTTGGCGGTATCCAATCAGCCGAAATGCCTAGTGGAAAATATCTGGCCGATATATTCAATAAAATAAAGTCTTTCTCAGAATCCCGCTACTACTCACTGATGGAAGGCCCTGTGTATTTTGTCGAAGGCAAAATAACCTCCAAGGAAGAGCGCGGTGATTCTTATTTTCCAGTTCCAGTTGTCTTTAAGCCGCAAATTTTTAAACCCGTATTACTTGGATCGATTTTGGGCTTGTTGTGGCTAATTTCACTTTTTTCACCGGTCAATATCACGCCTTCGATGCGGACGTTTGCCGTGTTTCTTGGGCCTTTATTGTTGTTGTATTTTCCTATCGTAGGTGGCTATGACCGTGATAATTGCATTATTCCGTTGAGAAATGAGTATAAAAAAGCCGAACCGGTCGCTGAATTGCTCGATGCCTTGGGGCAATTGGACGAATTGTTGTCGTTCATGAAGTTTGCCGATAACTTTGGGCATGACACGGTATTGCCTAAGTTGGAAGATGCCAAACACCATCGTATTAATCTCACATCGGCGGTCAATCCGGTGCTTGGCAAAGGAAATTCCGACTATGTCGGCAATGATTTTACCTTGGATGACGACAAATTAGTGTTGTTGACAGGGCCGAATAGTGGCGGCAAGACAGCATTTTGCAAAACGGTTACGCAAATTCAGGCGCTGGCGCAGATTGGTTGCTATGTTCCGGCAAAAGCCGCAACCATGACGGTTGCCGACAGAATTTTCTATCAAGTACCGGAAATCAGTCATTTGGATGATGGGGAAGGGCGCTTTGGTACTGAGTTAAAACGCACAAAAGATATCTTCTTGGCGACCACGGCAAAGAGCCTGGTTGTACTGGATGAGCTTTCCGAGGGGACGACCTTTGAGGAAAAAATGGAAGCCTCGTCGAATGTCCTCAACGGCTTTTACCGAAAAGGTAATAGCACCTTGCTGATTACCCATAACCATCAATTGGTGGATCAATTTGCAAAAGAAGGTACGGGCGTACCAAAACAAGTTGAGTTTGCCAATGATGCACCTACTTATCGCTTAATTTCAGGTATCTCAAGAGTGAGCCATGCGGATCGAGTTGCCAAAAAAATCGGTTTTTCCAAAGAAGATATCGATAACTACTTGGCCGATTCGAAATGAAGTTGGGTTCAGCCTTAACCAATAGTGCAACCAAAGCCATGTTGCTGGGCTGTGGTGAGCTAGGCAAAGAGATTGCCATTTGTTTACAGCGTTATGGAATAGAGGTGATCGGCGTAGATCGCTATCACAATGCGCCAGCCCAACAAATTGCCCATCGTAGTCATGTCATTAATATGACCAATGCCGATGAATTGAAAAAAATCATCGCTTTAGAGCAGCCGGATATTATTATTCCCGAAATTGAAGCAATAGCGACTGATGCCTTGCTCGAAGTGGAGTTGGAGGGACTTGCCCGAGTTATTCCCAATGCCAGGGCTATTCAGCTCACTATGAACCGGGTAGGCATTCGTACCTTAGTTGCGGAAGACCTGCAAATCCCGACCTCGAAATATGCATTTGCGGATAATTTTGAACAATTAAAAACAGCCGTCGAGAACGGTATTGGCTATCCCTGCTTCGTTAAACCCACCATGTCATCATCCGGCAAAGGTCAAACGATGGTAAAAAGCGTCGATCAACTTGAAGATGCGTGGAATTATGCTAAAGTCAGTGGCAGGGTTGACACTGGAAAAGTTATCGTTGAAGCAAAGGTCGATTTTGATTTTGAAATCACTTTATTAACGGTGCGAGCCTTAGATGGCGAGGGCAATATCCAGACTCATTTTTGTGAACCCATAGGGCATATTCAGGAACAAGGCGATTACCGCGAAAGTTGGCAGCCGCAAGCGATGAGCGTGTTGGCATTGAAATCGGCTCAAGAAATCGCCAGCAAAGTGACAAGTGCACTGGGCGGTGTCGGCTTATTTGGGGTTGAATTGTTCGTTAAGGGCGATAATGTCTGGTTTTGTGAGGTAAGTCCTAGGCCCCACGATACGGGCATGGTTACAATGGCGACGCAGAAACAGAGTGAATTTGAGTTACATGTGCGTGCCATCTTGGGTTTGCCGGTAACGACTGACTTGCAAAAGTTCGGCGCCAGTGCCGTGATTCTGGCGAATATAGAGGCGAGCGATTTCTTTTATACCGGACTGGATGAGGCGCTTACGGTGACTGATAGTGAAGTCAGGCTATTTGGCAAACCGGAAGCGTTAGTTAAAAGACGAATGGGTGTGGCATTGGCATCGGCTGAAACAGTCCATGAAGCGAGAAACCGTGCGGTTAAAGCCGCAAACGCAATCAATATTCAATCCGAATAACAGGTAAAGAAAATGATAAAAAAAATAATTATTTTATTGACCGTATGCAGTTCAAATATGGCATTCGCCGATATTTATAAATATGTCGACTCCACAGGTAGGGCTTATTATACCGATGAACCACGACACAGCCTTTACAAGCGGATCATCAAGACCAGCCCGAACCACTATAAAGTCAGGGAAGGAAACGCCTATCCGACGGTGTTTTCCAGCTTCAGCAGAAATTTTGATAACGGCAGGCACACTATTAGAAAGAACAAATTTTCTGATGTTATTTCTAATGCTGCGTACAGGAATCGAGTCGATGAAAAATTAGTCCATGCCGTTATTCAAACTGAGTCTGCTTATAACGCCGGTGCCAGATCGCCAGCCGGTGCGGTAGGCCTGATGCAATTAATGCCTGATACCGCAAAACGCTATGGTGTATTAAATAGGACTGATCCTGTCCAGAATGTCGATGGAGGGACGCGGTATTTAAAAGACTTGTTGGCTATGTTCAACTACAACCTCAGATTAGCCGTTGCCGCCTATAATGCCGGTGAAAATGCGGTCATAAGACACAATAATTCTATTCCCCCATATCCCGAAACGCAGAATTATGTCAGGCAGGTTTTAGCTTTGTATAACCGCTCCCTTTAAAATTAAGTTGCATTAAAAATGCGTACCAAATTATCAGTTAGAGGTTTTTTTAAAAGCGTTTTAAATGCACCTCTATTTTTAAGCCTAGTTTGATGCAATGCATCCTGTATTTCAGGATGCATACTTATGTTTTCCCAATACTTGCCGATTTGACGAATATCTTATTTGCCTATATAATTCGTAGGTTATGCTGACCCGCTTGCCTAAACTAATAGATCCTTTATTGCTGGCCGATAGGAATGCCAGTGTAGAAGGCAAATTACCATTAAATTGTTTTGATAGAATGGCGGATTTGCTTTTCTATGACATAGGTTGCGTTGAATTAAAACTACTGTTTGGCAGGCATGGTAAACTTGCGACGATTGAGGGCAGTCTCTCTGCGGTTATGCAGCTGAAATGTCAACGATGCCTGGAGTCCATGGAGTGGCTTGTTAATAGTGAAATTAAATTAGGCATTGTTAACTCTTTAGAGCGGGCAAGTGAGCTACCAGAGGGCTATGAACCTTTGCTATTGATGGAAGAAGGCTCTATCCCGCTAAAGAATATTGTTGAGGATGAGTTATTGTTGAGTGTGCCAAATATTCCGAAACACAAGAATATTTGTCAGATACCCGATATTCCCCGTGGCAAAGCTGGGCAAGCACCGAAAATTACACAAAAATCAACCGAAAACCCTTTTTCAATCTTGGCCGAATTAAAAAAACTGGAGACCCACAATGGCAGTACAAAAGAGTAAAGTAACCCGTTCCAGACGCGGGCAGCGTCGTTCCCATGATTCCTTAACCCCAAAAACCTTATCGCAAGATGCGTTGACCGGTGAGACCCACTTGCGTCACCACGTAACCCCAGATGGTTTTTTCAAAGGTCGTCAAATCGTAACAACAGAAGCTGAAGATTAATTAGACTGTCAGTTTTTCCTTGGGATTAGTGTTAACAATCCTGCCTTAACGTTGTTTTGAACCATCATTACTGAGCATTCTTAAGCGTGAGTTTGACGATCTCGATCGACACCATGGGGGGTGATTTTGGCCCCCAGGTTACTGTCCCCGCCTCTTTGGCGTGTTTAAAAAACAATCCGACTTTGAAGTTGGTATTGGTTGGCGATGAAGCCATACTCACGCAACAATTGGGTCAAAATCTTACTGCTTTTCAAGATCGGCTGAGCATTCAACATGCTTCACAAACAGTTGAAATGCATGAGTCGCCGTCCAAGGCATTGAAAAATAAAAAAGACTCTTCAATGCGAGTGGCAATCAATTTGGTTCATGAAGGTCGAGCTGATGCTTGTGTCAGTGCCGGCAATACCGGTGCTTTAATGGCAACGGCTCGATTTGTGCTCAAGATGATTCCCGGCATCGACCGCCCTGGCATTATATCCACACTTCCCTCCATTCATGGGCACACGCATGTTCTTGATCTAGGCGCCAATGTCGACTGTACTGAAGAGCATCTTTTTCAGTTTGCAGTCATGGGTAACGAACTGGTTAAGGCCATCGAGAATATAGAAAACCCAAAGGTTGGTTTGCTGAATGTTGGCGAAGAAGAAGTCAAAGGCAACGAGCAGGTCAAAGCGGCTGCAAAATTATTGGAAAACTCATCCTTGAATTACATCGGTTATGTTGAGGGCAATTCTCTCAATGCAGGTAGCGTCAAGGTTGATTTGGTTGTTTGCGATGGTTTCGTAGGTAATGTGGCGCTCAAATCGATAGAGGGTGCAGCAAAAATGATTGGAACCTTACTCAAGGAAGCCTTTGCTAAAAATATTTTTACCAAAGTAGCCGGACTTATTGCCTATCCCGTGCTTAAATCATTCAAAGACCGCATCGACCCCCGTTTATATAACGGCGCAAGTTTTTTAGGGCTTAAGGGTTTGGTCATCAAAAGTCATGGCGGGGCGGATTCGCTGGCATTTCAAACAGCCATTGAGTTAGCGATTTGTGAAGTTAAGCATGATGTAATCAGAAAAATAAGCGAGCAAGTCGAACAGTCACTGTCCGTGAGAAAAAGCGCATGAAGCCTTATACCAAAATTATAGGTACTGGGGGCTATCTTCCTGAAGAAGTTCGTACCAATGAACACATCTCCCAAACCGTTGATACATCCGATAGCTGGATCTACGAACGTACGGGAATCAAAAGCCGCCACATAGCGGGTGCTAATGAAACCGCCTCAAGCATGGCTGAAATTGCCGCAATACAGGCGATCAGTGCCGCTCAAATCAATCCTGAAAAAATCGACTTGATTATTGTTGCGACCGGAACGCCTGATCGTGTTTATCCGAGCACGGCTTGTCTTCTCCAGCATAGGCTAGGGATTAAAAACTGTGTGGCTTTTGATGTTCAAGCGGCTTGTTCAGGCGCAATTTATGCGTTGAGCATTGCTGACCAATATATCAAGTCGGGTGTCATTAAAACCGCATTGATCGTTGGTTCTGAAATTTGTTCGCGTATTGTGGACTGGTCAGACCGGGGCACTTGTATCTTGTTTGGTGATGGGGCGGGTGCATTGTTGCTTGAAGCATCCGATGAAGCGGGGGTGTTATCAACACATATTTACTCGGATGGTGGTTACGAAGACCTGCTTTATTGCCCTAACCCGCAAGCTGCAACTGAAGCCAATCAAGCTGAGTCAGGCACTATCTCTATGCGCGGCAACGAAGTTTTTAAAATGGCCGTCAATACCCTGGAACGTATTGTCGATGAAACCTTGGAAGCCAATAATATGGAGAAATCCGATGTCGATTGGCTGGTTCCGCATCAAGCCAACATAAGAATTATCGCCGCCACTGCAAAAAAACTGAAAATGTCTATGGATCAAGTGGTTGTCACCATTGAAGAGCAAGGCAATACGTCGTCAGCTTCTGTTTTGCTGGCTTTGCATGCCGGGGTCAGTGATGGTCGTATAAGGCGTGGACAAACCATTTTATTGGAAGCATTTGGCGCGGGATTCACTTGGGGTTCGGCACTCGTCAAATATTAAACTTAATACGGTACATGAGTAAACAACAACAAAATTTAGCTTTTGTTTTTCCAGGGCAAGGATCGCAATCGTTCGGGATGCTTGCTCAATTGGCGGCAGACTATGCGGAAATCAAACAAACTTTCGATAGGGCTTCTTTCGTATTGGGAAGGGATCTTTGGGCATTGGTCAGTAATGGTTCGGAGGAAGAGCTTAACCAAACACAGAATACTCAACCGATCATGCTGGCTGCGGGGGTTGCGGTTTGGCAAGTTTGGTGCAAACTCAATCCTGCGCGACCGGCTTGGATGGCAGGGCATAGTCTTGGTGAATACACCGCTCTGGTTTGTTCCGGCGCGTTATTTTTTGAAGATGCGGTCAAGCTGGTTGCTGCAAGAGCCCAGTTTATGCAGGAAGCCGTGCCGGTAGGCATTGGTGCTATGGCGGCTATATTGGGTCTTGAAGATGATAAGGTCGTCGAAATCTGTGCCGCTGTTGCCGAAACAGAGATAGTTTCGGCGGTAAATTTTAACGCGCCAGGACAAGTGGTTATTGCCGGTCACGCGGCGGCGGTTGCCCGTGCGACAGATGCCGCAAAAGCGGCAGGTGCCAAACGTGCCATTATTCTTCCTGTGAGCGTGCCTTCGCATTGCCTGTTGATGGAGACGGCGGCTGAAAAACTGGAAGGTTGTTTGCAGGATATTGCCATTGCCACGCCGAAAATGAAGCTTGTACATAATGTTGATGTGGAAATGCACACTGCGCCGGAAGTTATTAAAAACGCCTTGAAAGAGCAGCTTTTTAAGCCGGTTCGCTGGGTTGAAACGATTCAGTCGATGGCTAACAAAGGTGTCAATTGTTTTGTGGAGTGCGGCCCAGGTAAAGTTTTAGTCGGATTGGATAAGCGTATAGCCAAAGATGCAGAACATCTGGCAATCCATGATTCAGAATCGTTGCAAAAAGTAATGGAGTATTTGAAATGACGACCAATAAATCAATCGCTTTGGTTACCGGTGCCAGTCGAGGCATCGGCAGGGCTATTGCTGAAAAATTGGCAGAAGATAGCTTTTTTGTCATCGGCACGGCCACTACTGACACGGGTGCAGATTCAATTTCTGCCTTTTTAAGTGAAAACGGTAAGGGTTTGGTATTAAATGTTACCGATCCTCAGTCCATTGAAGACGTTATCAAAGCGGTGTCCGATGAGTATGGTGCACCTGTCGTACTCGTCAACAATGCTGGCATTACCAAAGATAACTTGTTGATGCGTATGAAAGATGAGGAGTGGGATGATATTATCAATACCAACCTGACTTCCGTATTTCGCATGAGCAAGGCGGTATTACGCGGGATGATGAAAGCCAGAAAAGGTCGCATAATCAACATATCATCAGTGGTTGGTGCGACCGGTAATGCCGGACAAGCAAACTACGCGGCAGCGAAGGCAGGGATGATTGGTTTCGCAAAGTCAATGGCGAAAGAAGTCGGTTCACGTAACATCACTATCAATACGGTCGCGCCTGGGTTTATTGATACTGACATGACCAAAGAGTTGACCGATGACATCAAAAATTCGCTGTTAGCGTCCATACCCTTATCCAGGCTTGGCGAGGCTAGGGAAATCGCCCATGCGGTGGCGTTTTTAGCATCTGAAGGCGCTGCCTACATAACGGGGGAAACGCTGCATGTCAACGGCGGTCTTTTCATGCCGTAATGTTGTGAGTTTTTTGCAATATCAAGTATAATTCCCCCGCCGTCTGGAGTTGCCGGCAACGGGGCTTCCAGTAAAATTAATAAGACCACATTGTAAGCAACTGATTATAAATACCAAACTTACATTGATTGAGGATATAAATATGAGTAATATTGAAGAACGAGTTAAAAAAATTGTTGCAGAGCAATTGGGCGTAAAAGAAGACATCGCGATAGATGCCTCATTTGTTGATGATCTGGGCGCTGACTCTCTCGATACCGTTGAACTCGTCATGGCACTTGAAGAAGAATTTGAATGCGAAATTCCAGACGATGAAGCCGAAAAGATTACCACCGTTCAACAAGCTATCGATTACATTGTAAAAAACGCTTAAACCCGATTTTAAGTGGATGGACGTTGTTCATCCACTATCGCGCTTTGCCATCCCCATTTTTCCATAACCCTTTCTACGGACTACTAAATTGACCGGTCGCCGAGTTGTTATAACTGGATTAGGTGCTGTAACACCTATTGCTAATACTGTTTCAGAAACTTGGGAAGGCATTGTCAATGGCCGTAGCGGTATCAGTCCCATAGATTCCTTCGATATCTCGTCATTTGCCACCACATTTGGCGGCGTTGTAAGAAATCTCGATATTTCCCTGTATATCCCCAGCAAAGATGCCCAACGTATGGACGGGGTGCTTCATTATGGGCTTGCAGCAGGTTGTCAGGCCATTGAAGATTCTGGCATAGAAGTGACAGCAGCCAATGCCGAACGTATTGGTGTTGCCATTGGTGCTGGTATTGGTGGTATTACGGGCATTGAAGAGTGTCATGCGTTGTATGAAAAAAGCGGCCCACGACGGATTTCACCGTTTTTTGTTCCTGGCAACATTATCAACATGATTTCCGGTAACCTCTCGATCAAATATGGTCTTAAAGGGCCTAACTTTGCGATTGTAACGGCCTGCGCTACGGGTACACATAATATCGGTGATGCTGCCAGATTAATCAAATACGGCGATGCGGATGTTATGGTTGCAGGCGGTGCTGAGCGTTGCACCAGTTCGCCAACCGCTATGGGTGGATTTATTTCTGCAAAGGCCTTGTCGCGCCGCAATGATGACCCACAAAGGGCGAGTCGGCCTTGGGATAAAGATCGTGATGGTTTTGTCCTCAGTGACGGTGCCGGCGTTGTGGTGCTTGAAGAGCTTGAACATGCCAAGGCACGCGGCGCAAAAATTTATGCTGAACTCGTCGGTTATGGTATGAGCGGTGATGCTTATCACATGACTACGCCGTCTCCAGGCGGAGAAGGTGCGGCGCGTTGTATGGCAAACGCCTTGCGCGATGCGGGATTGAATCCAGATGCTGTCGATTATATCAACGCCCACGGTACATCGACCCCCGCCGGTGATGTTGGCGAATCTCAGGCGATGAAAACCGCATTGGGCGAACATGCCTATAAAGTCGCTATCAGTTCGACCAAATCCATGCTCGGGCATATGTTGGGTGCTGCTGGTGGAATCGAAGCCGTGTTGACGGCGTTAAGCATCCAAAACCAAATTGCCCCGCCAACAATTAATTTAGAAAACCCGGATCCTGCATGTGACCTCGACTACGTGCCCAACACCGCTCGGAACATGAAGATTAATGTTGCCATGTCCAACTCGTTTGGCTTCGGAGGTACAAATGGTTCTTTGGTATTTAAGCGCTTTGAATAATAGCTAAGGGTATAAGAACTAATCGCTTAATGTTAGCGCAAAATGTTAATTAATGGCGAAAATACCGAATACGTAGCCGTTACTGACCGTGGTTTTCAATATGGCGATGGTTTATTTGAGACTATTGAAGTCATCAATGGTCAACCTGTATTTCTGAAACAACATTTAGCCCGCTTAAAGGCAGGTTGTATGGCGTTAAAAATTCCGCTTTCTGATAACAAACCGCTAATTGATGAAATTGATGCTGTTTGCAAAGGTTCAAAACGCGCCGTCCTTAAAGTCATGATTACGCGCGGTTCCGGTGGCCGCGGTTATCGTCAACCCGATAACATTGAGTCAACCCGCGTTATCAGCCTACATCCTTTTCCTGATTACCCTGATATTAATTCGCAATCAGGCATTATTGCCCGGTTCTGTGAAACCCGTTTGGGCTTGAATCCTGCATTGGCGGGCATTAAACACCTTAACCGGTTAGAGCAAATACTCGCTCGTGCTGAATGGACTGACCCAGCCATCCAGGAAGGTATTATGCTTGACATCAATAACCACGTTATTGAAGGTACGATGACCAACCTTTTGTATGTAAAAAACAGTATCATTTATACTTCATCGCTGAAATTGTCAGGAGTGGCTGGGGTTATGCGGCACATCATAAACGGACTTGCTATCGAACAAGGCTTTAAGCTAGTTGAACATGATTACGGTAAGGAAGACTTGCTCGCCGCCGATGAGGTGTTTTTGTGCAATTCCATTATTGGTATTTGGCCTATCAAACAACTTGAGCAGGTCAATTTTAAGGTTGGCCTGGTAACAAAAAACCTACAGAAAGCACTCCAAGCGCTTAAAGATCAGGAGTTTGCCAATGCGCGGTAAAATCATAGCGAGCGTTGTTATTGTTGGCTTAATCCTGGTCGGCTGGTTTATGAGCCATTATATAAACGTCTTAAATGAACCTGTTGTGCAAACCAAGGTTTTGCTTGAGATAGAAAAAGGCGATTCATTTGACCGCATTACCACAAAACTCTTGGCGCAAGGCCTGACCATCGATCCACTTTGGTTTAAGCTGATAGCCATGCAAAAAAAAATGACCAACAAACTAAAAGCGGGTGAATATGAATTAACCCCAGGCTTGACGGTTCCGCAAATATTGACGATGTTTGCTGAGGCAAAATCCAAGAAATACACGATTACCTTTCCAGAGGGCTGGAATTTAAAGGAGCTATTACAACAAATCGGCAATACGCCTAACTTACAAAAAACCTTGCAAGGGCAGTCGATAGCGGAACTATCGACCCAGCTCGGAATCTCCGAAAAAAATCCGGAAGGCTGGTTTTTCCCAGACACCTATCACTTTGAAAAAAATACCACGGACATTTCAATACTGAAAAGGGCGCATGTAAAAATGCAGTCAGTATTGCAGCAGGAATGGGACAACAAGGATCCGAATCTACCTTACAAATTCCCTTATGAGGCATTGATCATGGCCTCAATCGTCGAAAAAGAAACCGGGGCAAAACACGAACGTGCCATGATAGCCGGTGTATTCACTCGCAGGCTTGAAAAAGGCATGTTATTACAAACAGACCCTACGGTTATTTATGGCATGGGTGATAGCTACAAAGGCAATATCAGGGCTAGGGACTTGACTACAGCTACACCTTATAACACTTATGTCATCGCGGGTTTGCCGCCAACACCGATTGCCATGCCGGGGCAGGATGCACTTCATGCCGTGATGCATCCTGATAAAGAAAATAATCTGTATTTTGTCGCCAAAGGTGATGGCAGCCATTATTTTTCAGCAACCTTGACTGAACACAACCATGCCGTAGACGGCTTTCAGAAAAAAAAGCATGTCCACCAATAAAGGAAAATTTATCACGCTTGAAGGCGGCGAAGGGGTTGGTAAAACTACCAATGTGCCTTTTATCAGGGATTACTTGGAAAGCCGGGGTATACCCGTTACCGTTACCCGTGAACCAGGAGGTACTCTCGTTGCCGAAAAAATACGTGGACTGTTGTTGGATAAAAACAGCGAAGATTTAACCGATCAAACAGAAATTTTGCTCATGTTTGCGGCTCGGTCACAGCATCTTAAAAAAGTTATCCAACCCGCTTTGGCGCAAGGCCAGTGGGTACTTTGTGACCGTTTTACCGATGCCACCTATGCTTACCAGGGCGGAGGGCGCGGTATGTCGCTGGCGGTTATTCAATGGCTGGAGAATTTCGTGCAAGGTGATTTGCGCCCGGATCTGACATTTTTGCTCGATATTCCAGTCGAAATTGGTATGTCCAGGGCAAAAAACCGGAGTGTGGAATTGGATCGTTTCGAGTCTGAACACAGTCAGTTTTTTGACCGCATCAGGCAAGTTTATCTACAACAAGCCCAACACTATCCGGCGCGGATTAAAGTCATCAATGCCGATCAACCTTTAGAGTCCGTTCAGGAACAACTGATAGAAACATTGAACAAATTACTGTCATGACAGTAATAAAGCATCTTGCACCCTGGCAGCATAACGATTGGCTTTCACTGTGCCGTTATATCAAACAGCAACGCATCCCCCAAGCCCTCCTCATTTCAGGAACCAGCGGCATAGGCAAACAGACCCTCGCACAACAATTTACCAATGCCTTGCTGTGTGAAAATCGTCAAGAGGATGGTTTTAGCTGTGGTCATTGTCACAGTTGCCTGTTAATCAATGCCCGTACCCACCCCGATTTAATACGGATACAACCTGACGAAGAAAAAAAAACCATTTCAATCAAGCAAATCCGTAATATGGTTACGGATACTTATTTAAAACCGCAGTTTAAAACCCATCGGGTGATTATCATCAACCCGGCTGATGTCATGACAACATCGGCTGTTAATGCTTTCTTAAAATGTCTTGAGGAGCCGACTGAGCGTACTGTTTTTATTTTGATAACTGACAAGCCCAATCATTTACCGGCGACCATTATCAGCCGTTGCCAAAAACTGATGGTGAACCTACCGGAAAAACCAATATTGACCGCTTGGTTGAAAGAGCAGGGCATTGATAGCAATCAAGAAATATTAATTGATCTGATAACAAATTCCATCTTAAAAATGCCGCAACTTGCCAATCAGCAGTCGCTTTTAAAACAACGTACCGATTTTTTTAATGACTGGATAAGTATTGCCCATCACAAAAATCATCCGGCAATCATCGCCGAAAAGTGGCATAAAATGTCGGAAATTGATTTAATAAACTGGCTTATGTCCTGGCAAAGCGATTTGATTAAATTTTCTTTTAATGTTAACTCTAAGCATATCTGCAATAAGGATTTCAGCAAAACCTTGCAGGAATTGTCACAGCAACTAGACTTAAAAGGTCTTTACGGATTGTATGAGCGGCTGCTTACTCGTCGGCAACAACTTGGAACGCAACTCAACTTTCAAATAATGCTGGAAGACATTTTTGCACAATGGCAAGGACTTAACGGGAGGAGTTAAATGGCAGAAGCAGCACCCAGACAAGGTATTTTGTCACTGTCTATCAAAGACAAAAATGCGCTCTATCAAGCCTACATGCCTTTTGTGATTAACGGTGGCTTGTTTATTCCGACTGACCGTGACTATCAAATGGGACAGGAAGTCTTTATGTTGTTGAACCTTATGGAAGAATCGGAAAGGTTGCCGATTGCCGGCAAGGTCATCTGGAAAACCCCTATTGGTTCGGCGGGTTATAGAACGTGCGGAATTGGTGTCCAATTCAGCGATCAAGACGGCGGTCTGGCACGTAGCAAGATTGAAAATTATCTGGCGGGCACGCTAAGCGGTGAGCGTTCAACCCATACCATGTAAAATAGGCGGTAACTATATACCTGTGGTTTAATTAAATTAAACTAGAAGCCCGTAACCTTACCCGCCACCCCTGAATGTTAATCGACTCGCATTGCCACCTTGATCGCATTGATCTGGCACCTTATCAGAATGACTTCGCTAAATTCATGGTGGCGGTTAAAGACTGCCAGATTGAATATTTATTGACGATTGCCATCGACTTGGAATCTTATGACGCTATGGCGGCGATGGTTGCAGATTACCCCAACATCTCATTGACGGTTGGTGTTCATCCCAACGTCCAGGATGGCAAAGATCCCACCGTTGATGAATTGCTTATGTTGGGTCAGCCGGATAAAGTTATCGGCATTGGTGAAACAGGGCTTGATTATTTTCGCAGTGAGGGTGATTTAAGTTGGCAACAGCAACGCTTTCGTAATCATATTAGCGCCGCTAAAACCTTAAAAAAGCCCTTGATCATCCACACCCGCGAGGCAAAACAAGACACGCTGCGGATTTTACGGGAAGAAAATGCTGCTGAAGTGGGCGGCATAATCCATTGCTTTACCGAAGACTGGGCGTTTGCCCAAAGTGCTTTGGATTTGAATTTTTATATCTCATTTTCAGGCATCGTCACCTTCAATAATGCCAAAGGGATTAAAGACGTGGCAAAAAAAGTACCGGCAGAGCGGTTTTTGATTGAAACTGATTCGCCCTATCTGGCACCCGTCCCCCATCGTGGTAAACCCAATTATCCAACCTATGTTCGCCATGTCGCACAGCATATTGCAGAATTGCGCGGCGAGTCATTTGAAGAGATTGCCAGACAGTCAACTGCCAATTTCAGGCAATTATTTAACCTGCCTTCATAAGGGAATCTCTAATAACTCAAAAAACGCCTTCTCCCTTATGTACCTAAAGGGCATAAAGGATAAGGTTGGAATGAGGGTTTTAAAATCAGTCATCAGTCAGTTGTAACCCTCACCCTCTTCCAGAGGGGTATGGGATTTCCATATGCCTAAAGGTCGTCCTTTGCCTGAACCTAGGGGGTGGGAATGGTACAACATCCGACAGTTAGCCGCCAAAGTTAGCCTTAATCCTGTGGAATGTACGATAGCGGCAATCTGGTTAGGTCGGGAAACTGGATTCGCTTAAAATTTACCGTTCGGAAGAAGAGTTCCGTACAGCACTTTTCATGCGATCAATTTTGTAGCAAACTGGGTTAGTGGTATTAGATAGACGTCGGCACAATGGCCTGAAAGACATGCTGGATTTGCTGTTATCGGGCTTTGCCGAAAAAGTCATAGCGGAAAATGGTTCACCGCTCGAATGGTTATGCGACATGGTCATCGCAAGTCCAGTACCGGAAACTAACCGTAACCCAATCCCACATCTTACCGATACCATCGAAATATTACTGCCTTCGCTGAAAATCTTGGACGCATAGCTAGACGGAGCGAAGATTTTAGTCCCGGATAGCCTAGAGTAGCCGGGCGTTTTCACGGAGTGTGCGGAGTAAAAGTGCAAGACCCCACGGCTGTCATGGTCTAATAAAAACGGACACCTTGATAGGTTATTATTCACCTAAAGAGGCGCGTAAATAATGAATCAAGCAAACAAGCATTACGAAGCCGCATTTAAACTGGACGTTGCACGGATGGTC
>JABFQX010000012.1 GCA_013141505.1 Methyloglobulus sp. | reverse complement strand
CCATCACAAAATGCAGGCCATTGACCGCAAAGCCCGTGTTTTTGACAGACCATTCGACTAAGTCCGCCCAGCCTCATTCCCTTTAGGGAAGGACTCGGATACCATTCAGTGTTAAGAAAAATCGGTGTATGGGTTTTATCTACGTCACAGACTTTTCGTCTAAGGATGGATACAAACTCTGATCATGCACCACCTTGATATAATGCTAGCTAAGCAACTATATCAGGTCTTGGAGAGATACAAGGATGGATGCCTTAAGGGTGATCCGTCACAGCCAAACAGCCCATCAAAACCAAAAAATATTCCCTCGAAGAATACCGTCAATCTCTTTCGGCGGAACACCTATCGGCCTTGCCAAAGCCGGATGGGGTAAAGTAATCCGTCACCCGAAACGGCTATAAGCTATATTCAGAAAACGACAGACCGTAAAACAGCGCCGGTTTTGCTGTCGCGCATTTCCATTTTCGATTTGCCGGTAGTTTTGCTGGTGCCCAGCATGACGATTTCAGACGAACCGTTGCCGTTTAAATCGGGCGCGACATTGATGGATTTAGGTTTATAGGTGGCGTCCAAAAAGGTTATGTTCTTTACGATAGTCAGGTTATGGTTGACATCTTTTATTTGCACGGACGAGACAGAACCGTTATATACCAGCGCGCCAATTTCAGGGGTTGCATTAGATGTCTCGATATTTTTTAGCACGACCAGATCGGAAGAACTACCTGAACTGGCCGGGAACGTGTGCGTACTGAGCGTTTTGCTGGTGGCCGGATCCATAATTTGCACGGTGGTGAGGTTTTTGGTCGTATCCCAATACAACGCCGCCAGTTCCGATACGCCGTTATTGTTGATGTCAGGGATCACGGTGCTGCGGATAAAGTTTTTATAATCCCATTCGCAGATGTAGCCTTGAAAATGTGCATAGTCATTCCCGAAATACCATACGCCAAGCGTGCTAATCTTCAAAAAATCGGAATAGATATCGTACGAATACCAGTTCGTATAATTCCAGGCTTCACCGGTGACCCACTGCCATTGCCCAGAAACCTTTGTGGCGCCGACGTGGTACCAATCATATAAACTGCCTTTAGGGTTAAAAATATTTGCATCTATAAATCCTTGCTCATTAACACTGGTAATTGTCGCTAAATGTCCACCTAGCGTTTCACATTTATTTTTGCCTGCAGCCCAAGAAACAGAATACGAATCAAACCGCTGATAATAATGCCCGTTGCCCGACCACATCAATTTTGCCGAATCAGCACTGGCGCTCGCGGCCAGAATTAAGCCGACTGTGGCTGCGCCAAGATATTTAACAGGTAAGGTTAGAAAGGTGTTGTTCATTATTTTTTCCTTATTGTTTAGGATGTTAAGTTGTTTTTCGTTAGTAGGTTGCGTTTTACGCACCATCAACATTTGGTTGGAAAGCATAATTCTTCATTTTTGCTGTTGTTTGGTGCGTAAAACGCACCCTACATGACTGAGTCGGCATTTGTTTCTCCCACGCTTCCGGTATGGGAATGAATTCTTTAACCGCTCCAGCGGTACTAGACGCAGAGCGTCCCTAGCTGCACCCACACCGGAAGCGTGGGAACGATAACATCTCCGATTGAACGTTTATTTTTTAGTACAAAGTACGCTGCGCACCATGTCGTCCGCACTGCAATCGTAATTGCCGTTAGGCGCAGCCGCTTGCCACTTAACACTGGTAGCCCCGCGGTCAATATTGGTGACGGTCACTTGCTCAGGACTTACATTGCCGCCAATTGATTTTGCGCTTTCTCTTTGCAGGTTATCGCCAGTACTCATGCAACCTGATATGACGGTGACAACAATGGAAACGCCGATGATTTTAATAGTCTTGTTCATTTTTTCTCCTTTTGCTCCCGATTGAAAAGCCAAGGCCACAGTGGGAGCGTTCCTGTGGCCATCAAGGTAGAACAGCCAAGCTAACATTCCCAACGGTTGAATACAGGAACGATAAACGTGCCGTGCATTCTATAATGCATGCTTCAAAAAATAACATCCCCACAAATGTCTTGTTTTTTATCCGACAAATGTCTTACCTTCGCGCTAAGTAGTTTAAAATGTAGATAAAAAATGCTTGTTGTATGGGACAGACGTGTTGGCATGGAAGGAAATTAAAATGAATGTTGCCCGACCGTTACACATTCTCTTGCTGGAAAACCAAGGCATCGTCCGGGTAGGATTAGGCATCATTGAAAGAGACCGTCCCGAATGCGGTAGTGCATGAAGCGGCTGATTATGCTCAGGCGACTGCGCTGCTTTCCTCGATACCGATTGATTTCGCGTTTTTGACTGGATACCAGGGCTTTAGCAATCAATACCATTAAGTTAAGTCGTTCACTGAGCGGAGCCGAAGCGAAACATTAGCTGGCTTGGGCTTCGATCAGCCAGCAGCAAGGCCGCATAGGGTCATCTATACTTAACGGCATTGCTTTAGCAATATCTCTCGATTTTAGCCGACTCACATCAATACAGTATCCTTTTTCTCTGATCTTTTTCTGGATTTAGCTTAAGATTCCAGAATACTTTTGTGTGTTTTTATATGTTTTTTGGTAATCTGAATCGAATGTAGGCAGACCTTGGGGTGTTTTCGTCTTCTAGGGCTGTTTTGTTGTTACCTTCACTATTTTCTTATGCTCAATTTTAAAAACCTGTCCTTGCGCCGTGGTGTGCGCGTATTGTTCTCAAATGCGTCTTTTACTATCCATAAAGGTGAAAAAGTCGGCTTTACTGGCGCGAACGGTACCGGAAAGTCCAGCTTATTTGCTATGGTCAGAAACGAACTTCATGCCGACGAAGGCGAGTTTACCTTACCGCCGGGACTTGAAATAGCGCATGTCGCGCAGGAAACACCCGCCGTATCTTGCTCTGCGATTGACTATGTGACGGATGGCGACCGGGAATTAAGGCGACTGCAACAGCAACTGGTAGACGCAGAAAGCAATCATGACGGTTTAAAACAAGCCGAACTTCATGCATTGTTGGATACGATTGGCGGCTACACGGCACGCGCAAAGGCGGCGCGCTTAATGAGCGGGCTGGGCTTTAAATCTGATCAGGAACATCATGCTGTCAACACTTTTTCTGGCGGTTGGCGGATGCGGTTGAATCTGGCACAAGCGTTGATGTGCCGTTCTGATGTACTGCTGCTGGACGAACCGACCAACCATCTGGATTTGGATGCGGTGATCTGGCTGCAAGACTGGCTATGTAAGTACGACGGCACTTTATTGCTAATTTCGCATGACCGCGATTTTCTCGATACCATCGCCGATCACATCGTCCACATTGAGCAAAATAAGATAGATATTTATACCGGCAATTATTCCGCTTTTGAAAAAATGCGCGCAGAAAAATTGGCGCAGCAACAGTCCGCGTACCTCAAGCAACAGCGGGAAATTGCCCATATCCAAAGTTTTGTTGATAGATTTAAAGCCCAGGCAACCAAAGCCCGGCAAGCGCAAAGCCGTATCAAAGCCCTTGAACGCATGGAAGTTATCGCCATGGCGCATGTCGATTCGCCGTTTGATTTCAGCTTTCCCAAACCCGGAAGGATGCAAAATCCTTTGTTGAAACTGGATAGAGTTGATATAGGTTACGGGCAAACCAAAATAATCCAAGGGGCTAATTTGTCCATATCGCCCGGTGACCGGATTGGCTTGTTGGGGCCTAATGGCGCGGGTAAATCAACTTTGATTAAAGTGCTGGCAGGCGACATGCAGCCACTATCGGGAACACGGCTTGAAGCCGAGGCGCTCAATATCGGTTATTTTGCCCAGCATCAATTGGAACAGCTACGATTGGATGAAAGTCCATTGTGGCATCTGCAAAAACTAGACCCGAAAGCCACCGAAAAAGAGCTGCGAAATTTTCTCGGTGGCTTTGATTTTCAGGGTGATAAGGTGATGGAAGCAGTCAAACCATTTTCCGGCGGTGAAAAAGCGCGCTTGGTCTTGGCGTTGCTGGTTTATAAAAACCCCAATCTGTTGTTATTGGATGAGCCGACTAACCATCTCGACCTGGAAATGCGTCATGCCTTGAGTGTGGCATTACAGGATTATCAGGGCGCTATTATTTTGGTTTCACATGATCGGCATTTACTGCGGACAGTCACCGACCGATTTTTACTGGTTGGCGAAGGTAAAGTTCAAGCCTTCGATGGTGATCTTGACGATTACCGTTCCTGGTTAGCTGAACGTAACAAAGGCGAAGACAAAACGACCCAAGAGTTCTCTGCACCGGTTTCACGCAAAGATCAACGTAAACAGGATGCCGAGCATCGGCAAAAAAACAAGCCCTTATTAGATGCCTTGAAAAAAGCGGAACTGGCTGTTGAAAAACACCATGCTGAACAACGCACCCTTGAAGCTGAACTTGCCAATCCAGAACTGTATGCGGATACAGAAAAAGATCGATTAAAAAAATTGCTGCTCCGAAAAACAGAGGTCGATAAAGCATTAGATACCGCTGAAGCGGCATGGATGGCTGCGGAAGAACAACTCGAAGCGGCAAAATCGTCACTTTAAAGTGACACATAAATCAAAACTATTCCCTGATTGTTTAGGATATACTGACACCAAAAAAGCTACATGGGTTTATTGTTTTGGCTCGCTCAGCTTGGACATAAATTTCTTTCCGAACTAATCATAATTGTTGGTTATAGGAGGCATTATGGGAAACTACAAACATATATTATTGGCGGTGGATTTTTTTGAACAAGCGCAAAGTGTTATTGACAGGGCAATAGCCTTGGCAAACATCAATCAGGCATCGCTGAGCCTGATACACATTGTGGAAATGATACATCTAGCTGATAGTGAATACGGCTTCGATGGCATTATGGATGCTGATATCTCCAATGAGATGATTGCGGCAGCGAAAATAAAACTGACACGCATAGGCAAAGAATTAGGTGTCGAACAAGACCGGATATGGATTGAAATGGGCAGCCCAAAGCTGGAAATCAACCGTATTGCAGAAGAAAATCAGGTAGACCTGATTGTGGTCGGCTCTCATGGGCGACATGGCTTGCAGCTTTTGTTGGGATCCACCGCGAATGGCGTACTGCGTCATGCCAAATGCGATGTGTTGGCAGTGAGTTTGAACGACCATTGATGCCCATCCATTGCAAGGGTGGGAGTTTACTGGAACCATAATTTCAATAAAAAAGGTTTCGGTTTTTAATAATTAAGGCGAAAAGATGATAGGCATTATTAAACATTACGATGCAGAAACCCAATCTGGCACGATAACCAACGGCAAGGAGATTTTTAACTTTGATGCCAGTGTCTGGATTGCGAGTGCACCACCCGAAATCGGTGATGAGGTCACTTTTGATCTGGCGGGTGTCAAGGCTTTTAAAGTCAATCTGCGTGGCGCTACACTTAACACAAGTGCGGCGGTAAAATATAAATATGTCGCATTGGCATTAGCCCTACTTTTGGGCTGGGCGGGCGTGCATCGGATATATTTGGGCTATTACCGCCTTGCGATTATCCAGATCATCGCCACCGGTTTGCTGATCGCTGCGGGATTACCCGGTTATGTGTTGTTGTGGAGTTTTGTTGAAGCAATACTTATTTTTGGCGGGCAGATTGACAAAGACGCGGCGAACCGCCCACTCAAGTAACTGAAATAGCAACTACAAAAAAGGGCTTTGCCGATAATTGCAAAGCCCTTGACTTAATCTGGCTTGAGCCCTTGATCTAACTGGGTATAAGCCCTTAATTTATTTGGGTACAAAGCCTTTATTTCAATCGGGATGCCGTTTATTTAGGGACGACATTCACTGCGGTTAAGCCTTTCGGACCGGTTTCAATTTCAAAATTGACGGTTTGCCCTTCATTCAAAGTCTTAAATCCTGCGCCTTGAATAACCGAGTGATGGACGAAAACGTCCTCACCCCCTTCTACGGGTGCAATAAATCCAAAACCTTTTGTGTTGTTAAACCACTTAACAGTGCCTGTGGCCATATCGAAGACTCCTAAATTATAAACTTACGGTTTCACAGAACGACAACATTGATAACCCGGCATCCCTTTGTGTCGGTAATACCTTCTCAACATCCCATTTCTGATCGGCGGCTATTGTACTGATATTTTTCGCTAGATGCTATTTATTGAATAATTTTATATAAGCCATCCAGCACTAAAGAATTCGGGCTAACTATCCCAACCACTGTGCGGTTTTCGATAACTGGTGCGCGCACCAGATCATAATCAGCAAATAATCGTGAACAATAGCGTATATCCATATCGGGATGCACGGAAATCACGGGTTTGCTCATGATCTCATAGACATTGACCCGATCCGGTGCCCGGTCTTTTGCTAGGACATGCCGGGCAATATCGCCAGATGTAATCAGCCCATATTCATCATCGGCATGGCGCTTATTGACAATCAGGACGGCGGTTTTGAGGGACTTCATCTTTTTCAAGGCATCATCGACGGTCGCTATGCCGTCAATCGTTCCAAAATCGGTTTTCATGACATCTTTTACACGGATGACCACAGGGCTTTCTGTCATAGTTTTTCCTCAAGTTCTTGGGTTAATTCTTCGACCTGGTGCATCACGCCAATCGCATCTTCAACATCGATTTGGAATGCAATGCCGGTACCTGGCTTGCTGTCGAATTCTGCGGCTTTGGCTATTTTTTCCAGGATGTGTCGGCTCAAACGCTCTTCGACCAGGAACAGCAACACGTCGCGCTGGGTATCCAGCGTCAAACCAAAAAAGGTTTTCGCTTGTTTCATGCCTTCGCCACGGGCATGGTTGATGACGGTCGCGCCTTTTGCGCCGTTGGCGCGGGCGGTATCCAGCACCAGGTCGGTTTTGTCATCCTCGACAAAGGCAATTATTAATTTGAAGTGCATGGCGCTCCTTATTGTTTTGATGAAAGGTTACGTGAATTCAGCCATTGGGCAATTTGTGCGTAGCCCAGCACGGTGATAATCGGGAACAAACTGGCAAAAGCGATTAGCCCAAAACCGTCGATCAACGGATTACGACCTGGCACGGCTTGAGCTAAACCCAAGCCCAGCGCTGTTACTAGAGGAACCGTAACGGTCGAGGTGGTAACTCCCCCGGAATCATAAGCCAAGCCGATTATCATTTTGGGGGCGAATAGGGTTTGGATCAACACAACAACATACCCTGAGATGATGTAAAAATAAAGTTCCGTCCCCGTTACAATGCGAAAAGTACCCAAAGCTATTCCGAAAGCAACGCCAATGGATACGGCAATTCTCAAGCCTAGAGATCGAATCGATCCCCCTGAAATTTCTTCGGCTTTATATGCGACAGCGAGCAACGATGGCTCGGCAAAAGTCGTCGCAAAGCCGATACTGGCGGCGAAAACATAAATCCATTTGTACGCTTGCCAGGGAATGGCAACTTGATCCGGGCTGATATTGAGAAATTCCGGTGTCGTAAGCTGTGTTGCCATCAACTTACCCAAAGGAAATAGCGCCAATTCCAAGCCCTCAAGGAACAAGGCAATACCTAAGGTAACGTAGACAAATCCGACCAGGGTTTTTTGGGGATTAACGATGGGTTTACGGATGACCAACAGTTGAAAGCCAATAATAATACCGGCAATCGGCAGCATATCCCGGCAGGTTTCCAGTAGCGTTCGGGCTAAATGAATAAGCCATTCACTCATACCAGCATTCCATAAGCCATGACGAAAATCATCGGTGTCAATGACGCAAAGGCAATCAAACCGAAGCCATCAATCATCGGATTACGGCCTTTAATGGCAGTGGCAAGTCCGACGCCCAATGCGGTCACTAAAGGTACGGTAATGGTTGAGGTGGTCACGCCGCCAGAATCGTAAGCGATGCCGATGATTTCCGCTGGTGCAAAAGGTGTCATGACCAAGACACAACAATACCCACCGATAATCAAATAGAATAAGGGCCAGCCGCGAAGTATCCTGAGTACGCCGACTAAGATGGCAAAACCGACGGACAGGGCGACGGTAATCCGTAGACCTAAGGCATAATTCTCGCGGGCGGCATCGCTTTGTTCAATGATATTGCCTTTGCTGGCAATTCTGGCCGCCTCATCGGTGACTGCAATTAAGGCAGGTTCAGCAACTGTCGTACCAAATCCTAGACAGAAAGCAAAAGTCAGCAACCAAAATAAGCTACCTTTACGGGCAAACGCGTAGGCCATTGTTTCACCGATAGGAAACAAGCTTTGTTCCAACCCCTGAATAAACACACTAAGTCCCAAGATGATAAGAAGCGTGCCTCCCATTAACTGAGCCACATTCGGGATGGGTTGCTGAATGATGACAATCTGGAAAAACAGGACAACAGCCAGTATCGGCACCAGATCCAGAAAACTGCTGAATAATCGTTTAGTAAAAGGGTGATTAAACATAAACATCTAACAGTATGTTGGTAGTGGTGAGATTATTTTTTAATCAACCGTATTTCATCTGAAGGGTTGGCTTTGCCAACAATGGCAAATGAAATCTGCCATTGTTGAACGCTGAAAAATCCAAGGTATATTTTTTCCAGCTGCCCTGCGAGGGTTATACAAAAATCAAATTCATAAACGTCGAAATGTGACTGATTTCTTCGGCACAAACCGAATGCTCCATCAAATAATCATGCCATTCGATGTTGTATCCTAATGCCATCAGTTTATCAAAAACCGCTTTCCCCGCCTCGATAGCGACGACTGAATCCAGTATGCCATGTGCCATAAAAATAGGCACGGCTTTGCCTGCGGTAGAACCTTCGCTGCTTAATTGATTGATGGTCGGCAGGTAGGTTGATAGCGCCATAATGCCCGCCAGTTTCTGTGGAAACCTAAGCCCCGCATGCAACGCAATCACGCCACCTTGGGAAAATCCCGCCAACATAATATTTTCGGCAGTTATCCCTTTCTTGATTTCCCCTTGGATAAGTTCGTCAATCATCTCAGCAGAATGATAAATACCGGCTATATCAACGGTATGATCTTCTAAATCCATTGCCAGAATATCGTACCACGCAGGCATTTTCATGTTGCCATTAATAGTGACCGGTAGTATTGGCGCATTAGGAAAAATAAAATGGATATTCGCTTCAGCCGTCAAATTCAGGCTGGGGACGATACTTTCAAAATCGTGTCCGTCCGCACCCAAGCCGTGCAGCCAAATGACTGAATATTTATGCGTTGAACTTGGCGCGATGTTAATTGTACTCAGTGCTTGATCCATGAAAAATCCTTTGATCGATTAAGTGTAAACAGGTGCTAACAACTATAAGCGGCTAAAAAGGATTGCCGGCAAATTTGGGTAATGCGGGATCCATCACATCCCAAGGCTGGGCATCGGCAACCCATATATCTTTTTCTGGCTTGTAAATGCTCGGGTCATCAAGCGTAGTTGCTAATACAGGCCTGATGTCTGGAAAGCCGCTATTTTTTGCGAACAATCCGCTTCCGCACTCTGGACAAAATACGCGATGCATTTCATTGCCACTGGCGGCTATAGTCACAAATTCTTTAACTTCACCTGTTACAACAAAAGAGGAAGCCGGTACGATAAGAATGGCGGCGTGTGGTGCACCCACCGATTTTTGGCAACTTCGACAATGACAGTTTGCCGTGGATATGGGCGACGCAGAAATCTCATATCGAACCTTGCCACACAAACAACCACCAACCAGTGGGAATTTCATAATTATCCTTTTGTCATAAACACGCAGTAGTTAGTCATGCACCTAAATCTAAAAGTTCAAGCAGATCACGCGGGATGACATTGAGCCGCATTTAACAGTGCCAATTAAAAGCTATCCAGTTCAGTATATTAGCAAATTATCCAATTGTTAATAATTAACTTTGTGTTGTAATATTCTGATTACAAAAATCCCAACATACTGTATGAAGCCCGATACGCTAATTATAAAAAAACGCTATGACCGGATTGCTCCGTTTTTTGATTTGCTTGAAGCACCGATGGAAGGCCTGTTTTTTAAGCCTTGGCGAGAACGGTTATGGGCTAAAGCATCAGGGCAGCACATCCTCGAAGTGGGCGTAGGTACCGGTAAAAACTTTGACTATTATCCCAAAGATGCCAGGATTACCGCGATTGACTTCAGTCCGGTAATGCTAAAACAAGCCGAATACACCAGGGACAGAAAAAACACCAACGTAGACCTGGCTTTGCTGGACGTGCAATCGTTATGCTATGCCGACAACAGTTTCGATACTGTCATCGGTTCTTTCGTATTTTGTTCGGTACCTTTACCGGCAAAAGGCTTGAAAGAACTATATCGAGTATGCAAACCCGGCGGCCAATTGCTATTGTTGGAACACGTCGTTAGCTCAAGACCGGCATTGGCCGCAATCATGAGTTTTTTAAATCCCGTTGTGGTTAAGTTGTTTGGCGCTAACATCAACAGGGATACGGTCAAAGCTATCAAAGCCTGCACTTTTTTGACCGTACGAATTGATGAACATTCCGGCGATATTCTCAAACTGATTGAAGCAAGAAAATGATTTTCCCTTCGCAAACATAACAACAGTTTTTGTAAAATCAGCCGATTGTTCAACAGCAACGAACATAAAAACGAAGGTTACCTGTTAAATTAGGTAAAATAGCCGGATATTTTAAGATGACTCCATACCTGTGAACCCACACCTAGACGATTTAGTACAAACTCCTATCCCTACTCGGCATGGCGAATTTATCCTGCATTATTACAGCAACACTATCGACGACAAGGAACATATCGCCTTGGTCAAAGGCGATATTGCCAATAAGGAGAATGTTCCGGTACGTATCCATTCTGAATGCTTTACCGGCGACGTATTAGGTTCGAGACGTTGCGATTGCGGCGAGCAACTCGCGATGGCGATGCAGATGATCAGTGACGCGCAGTCGGGAATCCTAATCTACTTGCGTCAGGAAGGCCGCGGTATCGGCCTGTTGAAAAAGCTGCAAGCCTATAACCTGCAAGACCAAGGTCTGGACACCGTCGATGCGAACATTCATTTAGGCCACCTTGCCGATGAGCGCGAATACAGCATTGCGGCGCTCATGCTGGAAAGTTTGCAGGTCAAGTCGATACAATTGATCACTAACAATCCCAAAAAAATAGATTCGCTGGAAAAGCTGGGCATTCATGTCGCCAAACGTATCGCCATTGAAGTCGTTGCTCATAAAGACAACCTAGGATACTTAAAGACCAAGGCCAAGAAAATGGCGCATATGTTATTTGAGCCGAAAAAATAATGCGTTGAACCCAACCGATTCATCAACGCATAATAGTCATTGTTATCTAAGCGGCAAGACCGTAATTGTTCTTACCGCAAATTTGCCAATATTCCTTTAAAGGCAAAGACAATACCCATCAAAACTTCCCTGTCTGTTGGTGTTTATGCAGACCGTTCGATCATCTTTTCAACCTGCTTGGCAAACGCCGGCAAATCACCTCTTTTTAAGGTCGTTTCCGGGATTACCAGCGCGGTACTCAGATCAAGATAAATGTATACATAGCCTCTTCCGTAATCCACCCTGACCAATTCAGACCAGGCCATTTTATTTTTGCCGGTTGGTGATTGCTCAAAAAGGAAATTGGGATTGGCAGGATCAATCGTCAGCACATACGTACCAAACATATTTTTTCGTTCTTTGTAGCTGTAGGTTTTCAATATCTGCCGCCCCACATTCAGCAAAATCACCCGGGGCGACAATACTGCCCAAAGCACAGCAACCAGCGTGATATAACCGGCTGATTTCATATCGCCGTAATAATAATAATAGAATGTACCAATCAGCATCATAATGCCTGGGACAATCCAGCGATTCTTTTTCAGTTGGCTACGATATTCCTCGGTTTGCATGAAGCGCATATCGTTGAAATGGATTAAATCTTCTTCTCTAAACTCGTATTCGATTTCAAGCATAGTATTAGTGTGTTAATGGGTTGAAAGATTGTTAGAACAGTGCTCTAGTGCATCTTGATTTTTGCATGTGCGGTACGACGAAACAGGTTAGATAGCGTCAATAATGCGGTACGGTAATAACCATGTATGGCAATCTGGTGCATTTTATAAAGCGATAGATACACAACTCTAGCAATAAAACCGCCAATCGTCACCGTACCCATCAGGTTACCCATCAAATTGCCTACCGTCGAATACTTGCCTAACGCCACCAGCGAACCATAATCATGGTACGTATAGTTGACCAACGGTTGCCCATTGAGCCTATTGACGATGGATTTACATAAGGCCGATGCCTGTTGGTGCGCCGCTTGCGCCCTGGGTGGTACATTGTGCTCATGCCCGGGCCACGGACAAGCCGCGCAATCGCCAATGGCAAAGATGTTTTCATCGTTGGTTTTCAGGGTTTCATCAACGACCAATTGGTTGATTTTATTGGTGGCCAAGCCATCCAGCCCGTTAACCCAGTCTGGCGCTTTGATACCTGCCGCCCACACTTTTAAATCGGCCTGAATGGTTTCGCCATCCATTGTGTGGATGGCATCCTTGGTCACTTCAACGACCCGACAACCGAGCTTCAGGTCAATATTCAACCTTGCCAATTGATCTTGGGTGGCAAGCGCCAGTTTGCTGGGCAACGCCGGTAATAACTGAGGCGCGGCTTCAATGATGGTCAATTTGACATTGCTGGACTCGTTAAAACCATACACCGCAAGCATATCTGTCACTTCGTGCAACTCAGCGGACAGTTCAACCCCCGTAGCGCCACCGCCCACTATGGCTATGGACAATGGCTTTTTGTTTGCCTTATCTGCATCGGCATGGCTTTTAATATACGATTCGACCAGATGCTTTTGGAACTTGAAGGCTTGCGAGGTGCTATCCAAAAACAGGCAGTTTTTTTCTACCCCTTTGATTCCAAACGAATTGCTGACGCTACCAATCGCCATTACCAGAGTGTCATAACTAAACGTGCGCCTAGGGATGAGTTCCTCGCCGCTGTCGCTAAAGGTTGGGCTGACATAAATTTCTTTCTTTTCCCGGTCAAGCCCTTCCATTTTGCCCAAACGGAAACGGAATTGATTGCGGTAGGCTTGCCCCAAATAATCGACCTGTTCGGACTCGTCAACAGTACCGGCAGCCACCTCATGCAAGAGTGGCTTCCATATATGTGTTGTTGTCGCGTCCAGCAGGATGATTTCAGCTAGGCCTTTTCTACCTAATTTGCTCCCTAAACGGGTCGCAAGCTCAATACCCCCAGCACCGCCACCTACTATTACTATTTTATGTTTATTATCTGACATTAATGTCCTCCCCTCTTGTAGGCAGAATTCTATCATTAATACTTGCCGGAACTATCGTGACTATTCGTTCTCGCTAAAATTGCCGGTTTATTATTAATCCTGAGCACTTATAAGGTGGCCGTTGCAACCCATATCATCGAGTCAGTTTCATGATAGTATTACCAATGTAACAATCACTTAAAGCCATCTTTTAGTTGGCCTTATTATGATCGGTTTCCACATACTTAAAAATTGACTTTTATCTTGCTTCGATTCGACAATACCGATGTAAATCCTATACTCAACATAATAATAACGAGGAAAACACGATGACCAACACTTCAGCAAAAGTCGCAACACTCTGGCGTTATCCAGTCAAATCAATGATGGGTGAAGAACTTAACGGTGCCGAAATTACCGGGCATGGCCTTTTAGGCGACCGTGCCTACGCGCTCGTCGATGTCGAAACCGGCAAAGTTATCAGTGCAAAAAACCCCAAAAAATGGCCTGATTTTTTCGCCTGTCGCGCCGCTTTCACCGCCCCCATCTCAACCAAGGATGGACTACACCCAATTTGGATAACCTTGCCCGACGGCACGATTTTACGCAGCGACCGAAGCGACGTTAATGAAAAATTATCCCAACACTTGGGACATAAAGTTGAATTGAAGACAAAATCGCCAAAAGAGGCGCAATTGGAACAGTATTGGCCTGAATATGACGGCGAAGCCAACGAAATCTCCAATGAAGCCGTCGCTGGCGACGCTGCACAAGGTACCTTCTTCGACTACTCGCCGTTTCATCTATTAACAACCAGTTCGCTGGAAGCCATGCAACGGCATTACCCGCAAGGTCGCTTTGAAGCGCGCCGTTTCCGCCCGAACATGATGGTCGACACGTCAGGTCAAGAAGGCTTCGTGGAAAATGCCTGGGTCGGAAAAACCCTAAAAATCGGCTCATCACTGCGCCTACAAATCACTGATCCCTGCCCACGCTGCGTCATGCCCACACTCGCACAAGGCGACTTGCCCCAAGACAACGGCATCTTCAAAAACGGCATCGCCAAAAACAAACCCATGGTGCCTTTCGCTGGTAAAGAACTGCCCAGCGTTGGCGTTTATGCCAGGATATTAACGTCTGGCTGGGTTAAAAAAGGCGATTCTATTGTTGTTGAGGGCGAATCGTAGCGACAAAACGGTGGAGATGGGATTGCAAATCCAATATCGTTAAGTTAAGAAAAAAGCTCCCTCTCTTGCTGACGACTGCATGGATGCAGTAGGTGGGGCAACGTAGGGAATAGTTGCCGAGGGGGTTGGGGGTGTGTACCCACAGGACATAAAAGGGCAATCAAAAAGTAAGGGAAAATGCCTTCAAACTCCCCTTTTTATGCCCTGCTGGTGCTCAAGGGGGAAGGAGCCTGTCTTTAAGGGCATTGATATAAATCCCGTCTCGCGCAGAATCGGACACTAAACAACTAAATAATTTTTTTTACGTAAACCATGCCGGAAAACCCGCAAGGCGTTTTGTCATCGCTGTTTATCCTGGCTTTGATGCAAAGCTCCGTCATTTCAATTTTTAATTTCAAGCCATTTGCAGTTTTCTCAATTCTTAGCGGATTCGAGCCATCTTTTTCCAGCTTCAATTCAGTCGGGAGTTGATTAAAGACACGCTCATCAAGTTTAAGGGAATCATGGTATTTCGCTACTATCCCCTCAATAAATGCCTGCAAATCCAGGGTGATTTTTCTGGCTGAGCCCTTAACAAAAGGGAGGTCCCTTAACAGTTGTTTTTCTTTATTGCTTTGATTTTCATACAGCTCGTTAAGTTTTGTCAGATATTCATCAGGATTGGCATATTCTTCAAGCCCCTGATAATCAATTTGGCCCCCAGGCGGTGACGCTTTGCCGATAGCCAACTCGAAACTGCCATTTGGCTTATATGTCATACGTACCCGCTCTTTTTCGTAAGTTTCCAAGTCCAACATAATATCGAATACGCTATCGACTACATCATTGCTCGCTAAGTTTATGTTATTGTACTGAATGACGTAATCGTAATCTTTTGCTTTATATAAATAAGTTTCCAGCGGCGTAGCATAGCCTTCTAAATCAGTGTATCCTGCAAACCGCTCTTGGTCGGCCTTAAGCGTTTCATCTTTGTAGGGCGATGTAATTGAATAAGGCGCATACTCTTCGTTTGAGGTGGGAAATTCAAAAGTCTTCAAGTCTACCGTGATGAGTTGCATTAAGTTCAACAACCCTTGTTCGTAATGAAAAATGCAATGGTATTGCCCATCGCAGTTAGCCGCTTCGCCAAACGCTTTTTTATCGTCAAACCAGGAGCGAAATTTTTCCTTGTTATCGACATTCGCCAAATAGGTGATTTTGTCCATAATCTGCTTCCGTACCTTTAGTGTGGGCTGCTTTTTTATGCTTGGCGTAACATAGCGTCCATTCGCCAGTAAGTTTTCAGACGTTAACAGCCTTTCTAACTCGGCAAACTGTAATTTATTCGGTAACTTCCCAATTTGCCAAAATCCGATAGAAGCTAAGATGCACAGGGCAGATAACACTTTTGGTGCGGTTTGTAATTGGAACGGCTGTCTGCCGAAATAAAACAAACCGATACAAATAAGCACCCAAACACAGATCAGCACGCCAAAATAACGCCACTCAGTTAAGCCATAATGGTCAAGTCGGATTTTTAGCACATAAGCCAAATATGCAACAGGAGTAAGAAGAAATAAATACAATGACTTATAAAACAATCCTGACAATACGCTGTTTCTTGTCGATAACGGGTAGGTAACATGTGGAAGCACCGTCCCCAAAACAACGGATAGCCCAAGCCATTCAGTTGATGGGATTGTGGTCAGGTAATACTTAATGGTATCCGCGTTATATAAAAAAGCGACGGCGATCATGCCTATAGCCGATAGACACCATCCAAAACCCGATGGTATTAATGGCTTAGTCTGCGCCATTTCATTGCCTATTTCGTTTGGAATTCCCGCTAAGAAAGCTATTGGCATCCAACCAAACAGCCAGATCAGTATCGGCCAGCGCCATAAAAAAACGATGCTTCCTACCGAATTGCGGCTCATTACATCACAAAGAAAAAATGCAAAAAAGACCAAGGCGGTAAGCAAACTAACCTTGATGAAACTACCCATACAATAGCGGCTGAACTGCCAATAAGCCAGGTTGCTGCTGGGGCGTAACAACCAGGGCGCGAAACTGACTGAGATAGCGAATCCTAAGCACAGCGTTTGCGCTGAAATAGTCGAAGCGATTGAGCTTCCTTCAGAGTGCAAGTAGAACGCATAGACGGCATAAAATCCGATAGCCAGGCCGTAACGCTTGGTAAAGCGCCAGCCTTTATTTTCCGTCGCCAGCACCACGGCGGCAAACCCAAAAAAACCGGTACTTATCAACCAAAAATACTGGCGGAATTTGATTGGCACGTCGTTATATGGCGCAAGAAAACTTTGCCATTCAAACCCAGGCGCATAAGTCAATAGCGATTGGCCATTGAACAAGACATGAAAATTAAGTGCCGCAAGGCACAGTGCCGATAAGGGGAATCTCTCGAATACTTGACCAACCGCTTGCCAAGTGCGTTCAAACCATCCGTTTTGTTCTTCCACCGGCGAATCATCGTCCATAAGATGTCGATTCCCATGATTAAATGCTTAAATTTATTGATTGCCACTTTAAAACAATCGCCCAACTCTAGCAATTTAACTTAATACGTTCGAGCGACGAGATATGTTACCGGCAATGGGTTAAGCCTGTATTTTTTTATGACTTGTTGGCTCCATGCCGGTGGGTCGCTTGTTTTCCGCGGTGACATTTTATGTTATGCCCCAGGGGGCAAGGTTTTTGTCACTCTGTCCTATACCAAATCACAGCTTCAACACACTACCATTCCCCTCATTCGTTTAGCCCTCACCTGCCTGGGCGTGTATGCCAGGACATTGACATCCGGTGGGTTAAAAGACGATTCGATTGCCATTGAAGGCTAATCGTGGCGCCAAAACGGCAAAGACGGGATTGCAATTCCCGCCTTGCTTTGAAACGTATGAAACGATTAGTTTCATTCAAAAGTAATGATTATAAAAAAAACCTGTAAATCCTCTTGCAACTACCATTTTTCCGGCTAACTCAAGGCTTCTGATATACCCCATAACCAAATCCCATGAAGACTGATAAATCGCGCTGAGATTGCCCGTATTGCCTGTGCCATTGCCGGGATCGCCTTGAGATGTTACTACGTGCCAAAACCAGTGCATCGTATCTTCGTAAGCTAAAGCGATATCTATTTGTCGTTTAATATTGGCGAAAGTCTGGCCGTATTCAAAGCTTCCCATATCCAATGATCCGATATGATGCGGATTGTCGATACCGAACTGGGTAATGCTGGTATTCCACTTTCTGTAATGACGCTGAGCGACTACCCAGGAGTTTTTGATCGTTGTTTCTGATAACCGAGATGAAGATGAATACGGTGAAACATAAAACTTCAGCCCTTGGGTCGGTATGTTTAATGATCTCAAATACGTGTCTTGAGCCTCAATTTCGTATTTGATGTCAGCGACAGTTGTAAGATCCCCCACTCTTAGATGATTAACTGTATGGTTCACGATATCCCAACCGGCTTTTGCCATCGCTATAAGTACCGATTGATCGGTATTCCAATTAGTAACTTTTTTAGACCCTGATGTCCAGACACGGAAAGGAGATGCAACATAACCTAGCCATCCGTAACTCTGAAATAGGGGTAAGCAGTGGTTCAATAAATCCGCACCATTAGCGTCACAGCCTAAAACCACTTGAGGAACACTACGAAATCCAGTCCACAACGAATCTAAATACCATGTCACACCAATATCTTGACTCTCTGTATATATCAAGATTGAGTAAACAGGTTTATTGGTAATGTCTCCTGACGATCCATTCCCCCAAAAATTCTTATATATACCTAAAGGATGTCCTGTAGGGTTGTCTACAAATTTTAGGAAATTCCAGCCTTCTCTTATCTGGTTAGGGTTAAATCCAATATCAACTGCATTATTAAAACTGCCACTTGGATCAGTGGTCATTACAATGTGCAGGATACCGCTGGGGGTTTGCCCTGGGCCGTAACCTTGCATTCCATCGCAGTATACCCACAGGCCAAAGCGACCATTGAAGCTAATGGGAGCCTGACTTGGAAGATCTATATGGCTGAGTCGAATGTCTTCGTAACTATTTGCTATAGGCCCCCAACGCAACATTCTGCCGACACCGGTACGCGAGGTGATTCCCAGTGTAACGTTATAGTCTCTTCCAAGTGTTGGATTATTGCTCCACAAAGGTTTCCATTTTGTTCCTGAAAAATCAGTAACCATTATGCCGTCATTGGTGACAATAGGGTTACATGATAAAGGTGCAGCCTGCACAGAATTGGCAGCTTGCACAGAATTAACCAGTTCCATTTGGTTTGCCAATAGAGAACTCGCACCGTAAATTGTGCCCAACTTTAGTAGTTCGCGCCTAGTGGTCATTGTCATCTCTCCCGAAAGGGTTTTTCACAGTTAGTGTCTTTTCCAATGTTGTGGAGGTTTATTTTCGGCTTGCTATTCGCACGAAACTCCCTTCCGAGAAGCACTAGTGCTTACACGTCGATTGCCAAATTGGGAAGGGCATAATCGATGGTTTACTGTCGCACGTTTTCGCCAGTTAGATTTGATATTTGTCAATTGTGTCGCAAATTTTATTAAACGCCGAGACTCGCCCGAACGCGTACGGAGGTGTGTTGCCAATGTCGTTAAGCCTCCTTTGTATTGTCGCCGAAGCGGTGGGTTTGTTCTGGATTTTGGTCGTTTGTCAGAGTGATCTTGCCCTGATTTCACGGATGCCCTGCTAAGCGACTTTTTTAGCTTCGAATGTATCCGGGATGAGATAGCCCCGTCTTGATCGAAGCCGTTTGCGATTGTACCCAAAGGGCATAAATAATACGCTCCAATGTATTCGAAACGCTTGGCGCTTGGTTTCCGGCCGGGTCTTGACGCGTTCCCCATGAATAGCTTCGACCTTAAAGCTGTGGTTCCGGCTTTCTATGGCGGCATTGTCATAACAGTCGCCTTTCTTGCCCATACCCTCCGGGGCACAAGTGCTACAGGTTAACTGGTATTTGCTGAACAGCTTCAGGTAAGCGGCTGGACAATATTGGCTGTCCCGGCCAGAATGGACTATCACACCCTTTGGCATCTTCCGGCGCCACTTGTGCCATGTGGGTATAACGCCATGGTGAGGGTGCGGCACACCAGCGTTGCCGTCATGCGTCCGGCAATCGCCCAACCAATGACCCGCCTCGAATAAAGCCCCAGCATGACCGCCGAATATACCCACAGGACATTTATGACCTTTAGGTACAAGCAACCAGCCTTCGTTCGTCCAGATGGTGGTGATGTCTGACACCCTTTTGTGGTCAGCCTATCCCTGATAGTGGTTCCTGCCTCCAGGCGCAATTTTTTTGGTTTTCATTGTTGACCTCGGGTTTAGGGGGTGCTCTATTAGCCGAGTGCCCGAAAGAACGGGGCAAGATCATAAATGTGGGATTTTTGCCAAAAAACGTGGGTAAGCATATCCAGCAATCAGCAAAAATATATATTTCTGTTGAAATATGTTTCCTATAAGCATATAATCCTCTGTTGTTTAGTTTTGTCTGTAACAGGTCAGTAGTTCAATTGGTAGAATGGCGGTCTCCAAAACCGTTGGTTGGGGGTTCGAGACCCTCCTGGCCTGCCACTCAGTTCAAAATAAACGTGCGTATATAATTTTTTCGTGACTAACAATAATGAATACACAAGCGGAAGCGCAAACCCCGGTTTTTGATATAGTTAAGCAGGTTTTTTCCGTTCTTCTGATAATTTCCGCTGTTGCCGGGTTTTATTATTTTTCAGATGTAACCCTATTATATAGGGTGCTTGGGTTGCTAGGTATTGCTCTGCTGGTTATGGTTTTAATGTTCACGACCAATGTTGGGCGCAATACATGGAGTTTTTTTCTGGAGTCCAAGCAGGAAGTAAGAAAGGTTGTTTGGCCGACGCGTGAGGAAACAACCCGCACAACGATGCTGGTATTCCTGATGGTGGTGGTGGTTGCTGGAGTTTTATGGTTATTAGATATGTTCCTATTCTGGGGTGTCCGCCTTTTGACTGGTCAAGGGGGGTAAAGAGTTGTCATTAAGATGGTATGTTGTCCATGCATATTCAAATTTTGAAGCCAAAGTAAAGCAAGCTTTAGAAGAAAGAGTAAAAAGAGAAGGCTTGGAGCAATTCTTTGGCAAAATTCTGATTCCAACTGAAGAAGTCGTAGAAATGCGTATGGGTCAACAACGGAAAAGCGAAAGAAAGTTTTTCCCTGGTTATGTGCTCGTGCAAATGGAATTGACAGATGAGACTTGGCATTTGGTGAAAGATATTCCAAAGGTATTAGGTTTTATCGGCGGTACATCAGACAGGCCTGCGCCTATTTCAGAAAAGGAAGCAATGACTATCCTTAACAGGGTAGAAGATGGGGTCAATAAGCCGCGTCCCAAGGTATTGTTCGAGGTTGGCGAAGTCATTAGGGTTGTTGATGGGCCATTTAAGGATTTTAATGGTGTTGTCGAAGAAGTTAACTACGAAAAAAATAAGCTAAAAATATCTGTGCTCATTTTTGGTCGCTCAACATCGGTTGAGTTGGTCTTTGGTCAAGTAGAAAAAATCTAAGTAAGCCGAAGCATATTCTGTTTTTTTAGCGCGTGATAAATTTGGTAGTCCCTGCCTGTAAAAATTAGGCGGGGATTTTTGTGTCTTAGGGGAGCTGAAATGCGTTTGCACCCATATCGGAGAGAAAAATGGCAAAAAAAATAACTGCATACATCAAGTTGCAGGTTAAGGCTGGTGAGGCTAATCCTAGTCCACCCGTTGGTCCGGCACTCGGTCAGCGCGGTGTCAATATTATGGAGTTTTGCAAGGCATTTAACGCGAAGACCCAAGACGTCGAAAAAGGTTTGCCTTTGCCCGTTGTGATTACTGTTTACAGTGACCGTAGTTTTACCTTTATTACCAAAACTCCGCCTGCAACTATTTTGCTAAAAAAAGCGACTGGTTTAAAGAGTGGTAGCAGTAACCCAAACACTAAAAAAGTAGGTACAGTGACAGTTGCCCAGCTTGAAGAGATTGCAAAAGCTAAAATGGAAGACCTGAATGCCGCAAGTTTAGAAGCGGCTGTGAAAACGATAGCTGGCAGTGCCCGCAGCATGGGTCTGAATGTGGAGGGAATGTAATGGCGAAATTAACTAAAAAAGCCAAGATTGCTAAGGCTAAAGTAGATAAAACCAAACAGTATTCTGTTATGGAAGCTGTGCAATTGTTAAAAGAGCTGAGTACAGCCAAATTTAATGAAGCGATTGATGTCAGTGTTAATCTGGGCGTTGATCCTCGTAAATCCGATCAGAATGTTCGTGGTGCAACGGTGTTGCCCAATGGAACTGGCAAAACAGTCCGGGTAGCTGTTTTCACGCAGGGCCCAAATGCTGAAGCTGCTAAAGCTGCTGGTGCTGATATTGTTGGCATGGATGATTTGGGTGATTTGGTCAAAAAAGGTGAAATGAATTTTGATGTTGTTATCGCCTCACCAGATGCAATGCGGGTTGTTGGTCAACTGGGGCAGATATTGGGGCCAAGAGGCCTGATGCCTAATCCTAAAGTGGGTACGGTAACAGCGGATGTTGCGACTGCTGTGAAAAACGCCAAGTCTGGTCAGGTTCGTTATCGTACCGACAAGGCAGGTATTATTCATTGCACGTTAGGTAAGGTTGCTTTTGATGCGGAATCTATCCAGGGTAATCTGGAAGCCTTGCTTGTAGACTTGAGAAAAGCGAAGCCTACTGCTGCAAAAGGTACTTATATTAAAAAAATCACGCTTTCATCGACCATGGGGCCTGGGCTTTGGTTAGACCAAGGTAGTCTTGCGGCGGTAAAATAGATAGGAAGAGAACTTTGGGTTGCCGATTAATCGGCAACCGTCAAAGACCGCAGGAGTCCAAAGACTTAATATTTCCTGCGTAGACGGTGGCTTAACCTGAAAGAGGTAAAGAACCGTGGGAGTATCCATCTGGATATGTTTAAAAAATCTGATTTATTCAGAACATAATGGAGGGTGACCTGTGGCATTAAATTTAGAGGCTAAAAAAACGGTCGTCGAAGAAGTTTCAAAATTCGCCGCCAAAGCCCATTCCGCTATTGCAGCTGAATACCGTGGGCTGACAGTATCGGAGCTAACTGAGCTTCGTAAAACTGCAAGGCAAACAGGTGTTTATCTGCGAGTGGTAAAGAATACACTGGCTAAAAGAGCCGTGGCCGGTACCGAATTCGAATGTATGCAAAATGGCTTGGTTGGCCCCTTGCTGATTGCATTTTCTATGGAAGATCCGGGTTCTGCGGCACGTTTGATTAATGACTTTGCTAAAAAAAATGACAAGCTGATAGCCAAAGTAGTGGCGATTGGCGGACAGGCTTTTGGTGGGTCTGAGCTGGGTCGATTGGCTCGCCTTCCTACACGTGATCAAGGTATTAGTATGCTGATGTCTGTCATGAAAGCACCTGTCGAGAAATTGGCTCGTACATTGGCTGCGGTCAGAGACGAAAAGCAAGCGGCGTAAAGCATCATTTAACCAGTTTAATATTTAAAATTCAGAGGAAAAATAATGGCAATTGGACAAGCAGAAATTCTGGAAGCAGTTTCAAACATGACTGTAATGGAGATTGTTGATTTAATTTCAGCAATGGAAGAAAAATTCGGCGTTTCCGCAGCGGCTGCTGTGGCTGTGGCTGCACCTGTCGCTGCTGCGGCAGCTGAAGAGCAAACAGAGTTCGATGTTATCATGACAGCTTTTGGCGACAATAAAGTTGCAGTGATTAAAACCGTCCGCACCATCACTGGCTTGGGATTAAAAGAAGCTAAAGATGCTGTTGAAGGCGTCCCTACAACACTTAAAGAAGGTGTTTCTAAAGCGGAAGCCGAAGAGGTCAAGAAGCAGCTTCTTGAAGCGGGCGCAACGGTCGATATTAAGTAATAGATTACTTAATTCAAATGCAAGAAAGGGCATTAGCCTGATATAAAATCCGGTCGGTGGCAATGTTTGCCATCGACCTTTTTCTGTTTGCGGTAAGCATACAGCAGAAAATAATTCATAGCGAAAAAGGTCTGGAAGCAATATGTCCTACTCTTTTACAGAAAAAAAGCGTATTCGTAACAACTTTGGGAAACGTACAGAAGTATTGGACGTTCCTTATCTTCTGGCAACCCAGCTCGATTCATATGCTGAGTTTTTACAGGCAGGTTTACCTCCTGAAAAACGCATCGATAACGGATTGCATGCGGCATTTTCAAGTGTTTTTCCCATAGAAAGCCATTCCGGCTACGCTGTCCTGGAATACATTAGTTATCGCCTGGGAGAACCCACTTTTGATGTAAGGGAGTGCCAGCAACGGGGTGCGACTTACGCAGCGCCTTTGCGCGTAAAAGTACGTTTAGTTATCTACGATAAGGAATCCGCGGCCAATGCCAAGGTTGTCAAAGATATCCGGGAGCAGGAAGTTTTTATGGGCGAATTGCCCTTAATGACCGATAACGGCACGTTCGTGATTAATGGCACGGAACGCGTCGTGGTGTCCCAGTTGCACCGGTCTCCAGGCGTGTTCTTTGATCATGACAAGGGTAAAACCCATTCGTCAGGCAAATTATTGTTCAACGCCAGGGTTATTCCTTATCGCGGCTCATGGCTCGATTTTGAATTCGACCATAAAGATTGTGTGTATGTCCGTATAGACCGCCGAAGAAAAATACCGGCGACAATTTTGCTCAGGGCATTGGGCTATGACAACGAAGAAATGATTAAAATTTTCTTCGAAACCAATCGATTTACTTTAAGTTCTGAAAAATGCTTGTTCCATATCATTCCTGACAGAATGCGTGGCGAAATTGCTGCTTTTGACATTAAGTACGACGACAAGGTTTTGGTGGAAGAAGGGCGCAGAATAACAGCTAAACACATCCGTGAGATGACCAAATCCGGCCTCACTGAGATCGAAGTGCCACGAGACTATCTGCTTGGCAAGGTAATTGGGCATAATCTCATTGACCCTGGCACTGGCGAGTTAGTCGCTAAAGTCAATGATGAATTGACCGCAAGTATTCTTGAGCATTGTGTCAGTTGCGGTATTTCCGAAATTAATACTTTGTTCGTTAATGATCTAGATAACGGCCCTTATATGTCCAACGCTATGCGCTTGGATACCACCAGCAACACGTTGGAGGCGTTGGTCGAAATTTATCGCATGATGCGCCCGGGCGAGCCACCCACCAAAGATTCTGCCGAAAATTTATTCCAAAATCTGTTTTTTACGGATGAGCGATACGATATATCGGCAGTTGGCAGGATGAAGTTTAACCGCCGCTTAGGTCGACAGGAAGCAACGGGTTCCGGTACGCTCACCAACGAAGATATCATTGATGTGTTGAAAGAACTCATCAATATCCGAAATGGTAACGGTAATGTTGACGACATTGACCACTTGGGTAACAGGCGTGTCCGGTCTGTCGGTGAAATGATCGAAAACCAATTCCGTGTAGGGCTGGTAAGAGTTGAAAGGGCGGTGAAAGAAAGATTAACTCTTGCGGATTCTGAAGGTTTGGTGCCGCAAGAAATTATCAATGCGAAGCCAGTATCTGCAGCCGTAAAAGAATTTTTTGGATCCAGCCAGTTGTCGCAGTTCATGGATCAAAACAATCCTTTATCGCAAGTGACCCACAAGCGCCGCGTATCAGCATTAGGCCCTGGCGGCTTGGCACGTGAACGTGCGGGATTTGAGGTGCGCGACGTACATGCCACGCATTATGGTCGAGTGTGTCCTATTGAAACACCTGAAGGGCCAAATATCGGCTTGATAAACTCTTTGTCAGTGTATGCAAGGACTAACAATTACGGCTTCTTGGAAACCCCTTATAGAAAAGTAATTGATGGCAAAGTAACCGATCAAGTCGATTATTTATCGGCTATTGAGGAAGGTGAATTTGTTATTGCCCAGGCCAGTGTCGCCGTCGATGAAAATGGGAAACTGATTGAAGGGCTGGTTTCCTGTCGGCATAAGGACGAATTTGCTTTGGCTATGTCCGATACTGTTCAGTACATGGATGTTTCGTCAAAACAGATTGTGTCGGTAGCCGCATCTATTATTCCCTTTTTGGAGCATGATGACGCTAACCGTGCGCTCATGGGCTCCAACATGCAACGACAAGCCGTACCCACTTTGCGGGCTGAAAAGCCGTTAGTTGGCACAGGTATGGAAAGGACAGTCGCTAAAGACTCCGGGGTGACTGTTGTGGCTGCGCGTGGGGGCAGTATTGAGGCTGTCGATGCAGGTAGGATCGTGGTGCGTGTCAATGATACGGAAACCGAAACCGGTACCCCAGGTGTTGATATTTACAATTTGATTAAATACACGAGGTCGAACCAAAATACCTGTATTAATCAAAAGCCTCTGGTTAAAAAGGGCGATATTGTCAATGCCGGTGATATTCTGGCTGACGGCCCATCGACTGATATTGGTGAATTGGCATTAGGCCAAAATATGTTGGTCGCTTTCATGCCGTGGAATGGCTATAACTTCGAAGATTCGATTCTGGTTTCAGAGCGCGTCGTCAAAGAAGACCGCTTTACCACGATTCATATTGAAGAAAAGACCTGTGTTGCCCGTGATACCAAGCATAGCCCTGAAGAAATAACAGCCGATATACCCAATGTCAGTGAAGAGGCTTTGGCAAAATTAGATGAATCAGGGATTGTTTATGTCGGTGCAGAAGTAAAAGGCGGCGATATTCTGGTTGGTAAGGTAACGCCAAAAGGCGAAACCCAGTTAACGCCGGAAGAAAAACTGCTGCGTGCTATTTTTGGCGAAAAAGCGGCGGATGTTAAGGATACTTCTTTGCGTGTGCCAGGCAGTATCGAAGGTACTGTTATTGATGTGCAAGTATTCACCCGCGATGGTGTCAAGAAAGACAAACGTGCGCTTGATATTGAAGAGCAAGAAATCAAACGCTATAGAAAGGATCTGGATGACCAACTCCAGATTCTGGAAGGCGATATCTTTGCTCGAGTTGCCAAGTTATTGTTAGGTAAGGACGCAAAATCAGGTCCTGGCCAATTGAAAGCAGGGACTGAAATCACTCAAGTCTTTTTAGATAGCTTGAAGCATTCCGAATGGCTAAAGATCCGGATGAAAGATGAAGAGTTGAATCTCCAACTCGAAGCGGTCGGTTTACAGGTTGAGCAGCAACGGAAGGCATTCGATGAGAAGTTTGAAATAAAGCGGAAAAAAATCACCATGGGTGATGATTTGCCGCCCGGCGTACTCAAAATGGTCAAGGTGTACTTGGCAGTGAAAAGGCGCATTCAACCAGGCGACAAAATGGCCGGACGGCATGGGAACAAGGGCGTTATCTCAATGATAAGGCCGATTGAAGACATGCCCTATACCGCCGATGGCAATCCTGTTGATATTGTTCTCAATCCTCTGGGGGTGCCATCCCGGATGAACGTCGGTCAGGTACTCGAAACCCATTTGGGTTGGGCGGCGAAAGGCTTAGGTATCAAAATTGGTAAGATGCTGGAAGCCAAGTCTAAGGTCAATGAAATCAGGGGCTTCCTAGACAAAATCTACAACAGCAGTGGCCGTAAGGAAGACCTGGATTCATTCACGGATAAAGAGATTCTTGAAATGGCGGTCAATTTGGTCGATGGCGTACCGATGGCGACACCTGTGTTTGATGGTGCCAGCGAAGATGAAATTCGCACAATGTTGCGGTTGGCAGATCTTCCCGAATCCGGCCAGATTACCTTATATGACGGATTGACTGGCGAAGCATTTGAGCGTCCGGTAACTGTCGGTTATATGTATATGCTGAAGTTGAACCATTTGGTGGACGACAAGATGCATGCCCGTTCTACGGGGCCTTACAGCCTAGTTACCCAGCAACCTTTGGGTGGTAAAGCCCAGTTTGGTGGGCAGCGGTTCGGTGAAATGGAGGTCTGGGCGCTTGAAGCCTATGGTGCGGCCTATACCTTGCAGGAAATGCTGACTGTCAAGTCTGATGACGTTACAGGAAGGACGCGAATGTATAAAAATATTGTTGACGGCGACCATAAAATGGAAGCCGGAATGCCGGAATCATTTAATGTTTTGATTAAAGAAATCCGTTCCTTGGCTGTCAACATTGAGTTGGAGCGGGAGTAATCACTCCTGGACAATACGCCAACTGACAGCTTGTTCTGGAATAGAGCCAGAAACTATTTAAAGAGGATAAATTCTTGAAAGATTTAATGAATTTCTTAAAACGCCAAGGCCGTACGGATGATTTCGACGGTATTCGTATTGGTTTGGCCTCGCCGGACATGATTCGTTCGTGGTCTTATGGGGAAGTTAAAAAACCGGAAACAATCAATTACCGTACCTTCAAGCCTGAACGAGACGGTTTGTTTTGCGCCAAAATTTTCGGACCTGTCAGTGACTATGAATGTCTTTGCGGCAAATACAAGCGCCTGAAGCATCGTGGGGTTATCTGCGAAAAGTGCGGCGTTGAAGTCACGCTTTCCAAAGTACGTCGCGAGCGGATGGGGCATATTGATCTCGCAAGTCCGGTCGCTCATATATGGTTCTTAAAATCATTACCTTCCCGTATTGCCTTGTTGCTTGATATGACCTTGCGGGAAATTGAGCGTGTGTTGTATTTTGAATCTTTCGTAATTCTGGAGTCGGGTGCAACGCCTTTGAATAAAGGCCAATTGCTAACAGATGACGAATATCTGGATGCAGTCGAGCAACATGGCGATGACTTTACCGCCAAAATGGGTGCGGAAGCTATTTATGATTTGCTAAAAGCTATTGATTTAAAAGAAGAAGTTAATATTTTGCGCGAGGAAATTGGTGCTACCAATTCGGAAACCAAAATCAAAAAATTCTCCAAGCGTCTTAAGGTCATGGATGCTTTGCTGACCTCAAAAAATCGTCCAGAATGGATGATTCTGAAAGTATTGCCTGTCTTGCCACCTGAATTGCGACCACTGGTACCTTTGGATGGCGGTCGCTTTGCGACATCTGATTTGAATGATTTGTACCGCAGAGTCATCAACAGAAACAACAGGCTGAATCGGCTACTGGATTTGAACGCGCCGGATATTATCGTCCGCAACGAAAAACGCATGTTGCAGGAATCTGTTGATGCCTTGTTGGATAATGGTCGCCGTGGTCGTGCTATTACCGGTACCAACAGGCGTCCGCTTAAATCCCTTGCTGATATGATTAAGGGTAAACAAGGTCGCTTCAGGCAAAATCTGTTGGGTAAGCGCGTTGATTATTCAGGCCGTTCGGTAATCGTTGTCGGTCCTACATTAAGGTTGCATCAATGCGGCTTGCCAAAAAAAATGGCGTTGGAATTATTCAAGCCATTCATCTTTAGTAAGCTGCAATTCCGTGGCCTTGCCACGACCATTAAAGCAGCAAAGAAAATGGTCGAAAGGGAAGGGCATGAAGTTTGGGATATTCTCGAAGAAGTTATCCGTGAACACCCTATTTTATTGAACCGCGCACCGACTTTGCATAGATTGGGAATTCAGGCATTTGAGCCAATCTTGATAGAAGGGAAGGCTATTCAGCTCCATCCTTTAGTGTGTAGCGCGTTCAACGCTGACTTTGACGGCGACCAAATGGCGGTACATATACCGTTATCTATTGAAGCCCAATTGGAAGCCAGAACCTTGATGATGGCGACCAACAACATTTTGTCTCCCGCCAATGGTGAGCCTGTTATCAATCCGTCACAGGACGTGGTTCTAGGGCTTTACTACATTAGCCGCGAAAAAATAAACGCCAAAGGCGATGGCAGTATTTTTGTCAGTGTAGGTGAAGTGCACAAAGCCTTGATGGCGAAATCAGTTGAATTGCAATCAAAGATTCAACTCCGCATCACTGAAAAAGTGAGTAATGAAGACGGCGAGACCGTTGATAAAGTGCACCGTGTGATTACTACGGTAGGTCGCGCCCTGATTTGGGAAATTGTTCCCAAGAGAATGCCTTTTGATTTGGTCAATTGCGATATGACCAAAAAGAATATATCTCGTTTGGTCAATTACAGTTACCGCCATCTGGGCAATAAAGATACCGTCGTATTGGCGGATCAACTGATGTATTTAGGGTTCAGGTACGCAACCATATCGGGTGTTTCTTTTGGTATTGACGACATGGTAATACCGGCTAAGAAAGTTGATATTATTAAGTCTGCCGAAGCTGAGGTGAGTGAAATTCAAACTCAATACGCTTCTGGTTTGGTAACCGATGGCGAGCGCTACAATAAAGTCGTCGATATTTGGTCTCATGCTAATGATCAGGTAGCCAAGGTGATGATGGATGGCTTGGGTGAAGAGTCTGTTATTGATGCTGAAGGTAACGCGGTCAAACAAAAATCATTCAACTCCATCTTTATGATGGCCGAATCGGGTGCTCGGGGTTCAGCAGCGCAAATTCGTCAGTTGGCTGGTATGCGTGGCTTGATGGCGAAACCGGACGGATCCATCATTGAAACCCCGATTACGGCGAATTTCAGGGAAGGGCTTGATGTACTTCAATACTTTATATCGACACATGGCGCTAGAAAGGGCTTGGCTGATACCGCGTTAAAAACCGCAAACTCAGGTTACTTGACCCGCCGGTTGGTCGATGTGGCTCAGGATCTGGTTATTATCGGTGCTGATTGCGGAACATCTGATGGCTTGGTCATGACGCCAATTATTGAGGGCGGAGATGTTGTTGAGCCACTTTCAGAGCGCGTTTTAGGTAGGGTCGCCGCAGTTGATGTTCTTGACGGTACGGGTGAAAACATAATTGTACCTAGAGGAACCTTATTGGATGAACACTGGGTCGCCGTTCTTGATGAAAATAGTATTGACCAAGTCTTGGTTCGCTCAATTATTACCTGTGAGAATAGGCATGGGGTTTGCGTTGCTTGTTATGGTCGTGATTTAGGGCGTGGTCATTTAGTGAATGTGGGTGAAGCCGTGGGTGTTATTGCCGCCCAATCAATCGGTGAGCCAGGTACCCAGTTGACTATGCGGACATTCCACATCGGTGGTGCGGCATCACGGTCTGCCGCTATCAGTAATGTCCAAGTGAAATCAGCCGGAACCTTGCGTTTAAACAATCTGAAATCAGTCATTAACCGGGAGGGCAATCTCATCGCGGTTTCAAGATCCGGTGAGGTCGGCGTGGTCGATGACTATGGACGCGAGCGTGAACGTTACAAAATCCCTTACGGTGCAGTACTTTCGGTTAAGGAAGGCGACAAGGTTAATGCGGGTGACATCATCGTAACATGGGATCCACATACGCATCCGGTTATAACCGAAGTAGATGGTGTCGTCGAAATGATTCATTTCGTCGATGGCGTGACTGTACAAAAACAATCTGATGAAGTAACAGGTTTGAGTTCATTAGTTGTCACCGACCCTAAACAACGGGGCAGTGCAGGTAAGGAATTGCGACCAATGGTTAAGTTGTTGGATGCCAATGGCGATAGTATTTTTCTGCCTGGCACTACAGAAATTCCGGCTCAGTATTTTTTGCCTACGGGTGCAATTGTCGGTATCAGAGATGGCGGTGAGGTACGTGTAGGTGACGTACTTGCCAGGATTCCGCAAGAATCTAGTAAGACCAGGGATATTACCGGTGGTTTACCGCGTGTTGCTGATTTGTTCGAGGCTCGTAAGACCAAAGATCCGGCAATTTTGGCTGAGACCAGCGGTACGATTTCGTTCGGAAAGGAAACCAAGGGCAAGCAGCGGGTTATTATCACCGATGCAGCCGGTGAGCAGGTTGAGACATTGATTTCCAAGTGGCGTCATATCACCGTGTTTGAAGGCGAGTATGTGGAAAAAGGCGAGACAATTGCTGAAGGTGAATTGACACCTCACGATATTCTCAGGCTCAGGGGTGTTGAGGAATTAGCCAACTACTTGGTAAAAGAGATTCAAGATGTATATCGTCTGCAAGGGGTTAAGATTAACGACAAGCATATTGAAGCTATTATTCGTCAAATGCTAAGAAAAGTTGAGATTACGGCCGGTGGCGATACTCTGTTCCTGAAAGGGGATCAGGTTGAACGTGCCTTGCTCCGTGAAGAGAACGATAAGATTGAAAAAGAGGGCAAAATCCCTGCTACGTACGAATCCATCTTATTAGGTATAACCAAAGCGTCACTGGCGACAGAATCATTTATATCAGCGGCTTCATTCCAGGAGACTACCCGGGTATTGACGGATGCAGCGGTGCGTGGTTTGGGCGATAGTTTACAAGGCTTAAAGGAAAATGTCATTGTCGGACGTTTAATCCCTGCGGGCACAGGATTGGCATACCATGAGGCCAGAAAAAATAGACAGATCCTTAACCAAGCCGTCGAAAGTGAGATAGCATCAGCCGTTGATGTTGACGACGTGGAAGAGGCTCTTAAACAAGCACTAAACATTTAAATGAATGAGCTAAAATTCAACTTGACCTCTCATCTGATAGCAAGTATTATGGTCAGCTAACATTTGCTTAAGTGATTGAGCTAAGTCATTTAAATATTTGTTGTGCCTTGCTTGTGGGCACAATAAATGGTTTAAGGCGCTAACATTGTATTCGGAGTAAGGAAAGATATGGCCACGATCAACCAATTGGTTCGTAAGCCGCGTGCGAAAAGAATAGAAAAAAGCAACGTCCCCGCTTTGGAGGCTTGTCCTCAGCGTCGCGGTGTTTGTACTCGCGTTTATACAACGACACCCAAAAAGCCTAATTCGGCACTCCGTAAGGTAGCCAGGGTTAGGTTGACCAATGGAGCTGAGGTTAGTAGCTACATTGGTGGTGAAGGTCACAATCTTCAGGAGCACTCTGTTGTGCTAATTAGGGGTGGTCGAGTAAAGGATTTGCCGGGTGTTCGGTATCACGTTGTTCGTGGTAGTCTTGATGCGTCAGGTGTAAATAACAGGAAGTGTGGCCGTTCCAAATATGGAACTAAGCGCCCTAAAGGCAAGTAACAAGTTGGTGAAGAATGTCTAGAAGAAGAGTCGCGACTAAAAGAGAAATTATTCCAGACCCAAGGTATGGCAGCATCATGCTCACTAAGTTCATGAACATGATCATGGAGAGTGGTAAAAAATCGGTTGCAGAAGGTATAGTCTACGGTGCCTTGGATGTGATTGAGAAAAAAGGCCACAGTGAGCCTTTGGAAGTTCTCTCAAAGGCTTTGGAAAATGTTCAGCCAAGGGTCGAAGTAAAATCGCGTAGGGTTGGTGGTGCAACCTATCAGGTCCCTGTTGAAGTTCGTCCTTCAAGACGAATGGCATTGGCGATGCGCTGGTTAATAGATGCTTCTCGTAAAAGAAACGAAAGAAAAATGGCTGCCAAATTGGCAGGTGAACTGATGGATGCTTTTGAAAGCAGAGGTTCTGCTGCGAAGAAGCGTGAAGATACCCATAGAATGGCTGAGGCGAATAAAGCATTCTCACATTACCGTTGGTAGAAGAAAAAACTAGGTTTTTAGGTGGTGGCGAGAAAAACTCCAATTGAGTGTTACCGTAACATCGGGATAATGGCTCATATTGATGCTGGCAAAACTACCACCACTGAAAGAGTACTTTACTATACCGGGGTCTCGCACAAAATTGGTGAGGTTCATGACGGTGCTGCAACCATGGATTGGATGGAGCAAGAGCAGGAAAGAGGAATAACGATTACTTCGGCCGCTACCACATGTTTTTGGAGTGGCATGGGAAAGCAATTTTCACAGCACCGTATCAATATTATTGATACGCCTGGTCATGTTGATTTCACGATTGAAGTAGAGCGTTCGTTAAGGGTTCTTGATGGGGCTTGTGCTGTTTTCTGTGCTGTTGGTGGTGTAGAGCCTCAATCCGAAACAGTGTGGCGACAAGCTAATAAGTACCGCGTCCCTAGATTGGCTTTCGTCAACAAAATGGATAGATCCGGAGCGGACTTTCTGCGTGTGGTTAAGCAGATTGAGGCAAGGCTAGGTAGCAGGGCAGTTCCCATGCAGATACCTATCGGTGCTGAAGATCATTTTCAGGGTGTGGTTGATCTGGTCAAAATGAAAGCCATTTATTGGGATGAGGCCAATATGGGTATGACTTTTGAGGAAAAAGAGATACCTTCTGATATGCTTGCTGATTGTGCGAGGTGGCGAGAGCATATGCTGGAAATGGCGGCGGATGCTAATGAAGAGTTAATGGGAAAATATCTTGAAGAAGGTGTTTTAACCAACGAAGAAATTAAGTTGGGTATTCGACAGCAAACTATAGCAAATCAGTTGGTTCCTGTGTTTTGTGGTTCCGCTTTTAGGAATAAGGGTGTTCAGGCTTTATTGGATGGTGTGGTTGAATTTTTGCCATCACCACTGGATATACCGGCAATAAAAGGTTTGCTTGATGATGAAGTAACTGAGGATGAGCGTCCAGCAATTGATGGAAGTCCTTTCTCGGCTTTAGCTTTTAAGATTGCGACTGATCCTTTTGTAGGGACGTTAACCTTTATAAGGGTTTATTCTGGTGTATTGAATTCGGGTGACACTGTTTTTAACGCCGTAAAGAAAAAAAAAGAGCGTATTGGGCGAATTGTCCAGATGCATGCCAATAGCAGAGAAGAAGTAAAGGCTGTGTACGCCGGCGATATAGCGGCGGCCATAGGGCTGAAAGATGTGACAACGGGGGAAACGCTATGCGACCTTGATAATCACATTGTTCTTGAACGGATGGAATTTCCTGATCCGGTTATTTCGGTTGCAGTAGAACCGAAAACAAAGGCGGATCAAGATAAAATGAGTATTGCTTTAGGGAAGTTGGCGCAAGAAGATCCTTCGTTCAGGGTACATACGGACGAGGATTCTGGTCAAGTTATAATATCGGGAATGGGCGAGCTCCATCTTGAAATTATTGTTGACCGGATGAAAAGGGAATTCGGTGTTGATGCTGGAGTGGGCGCGCCGCAAGTTGCTTACCGGGAAACAATCCGCAGTAAGGTTGAACAAGAAGGGAAGTTTATCAGGCAGTCTGGTGGTAAGGGGCAGTATGGACATGTCTGGTTGCGATTGGAGCCCAAAGTAATTGGCTCAGGTTACGAGTTTGTAAATGAGATTGTTGGTGGGGTAGTTCCAAAGGAATTTATACCGGCAGTTGATAAAGGGATACAAGAACAGTTGAAAAGCGGTGTCTTGGCAGGTTATCCAGTTTTAGATGTTAAAGTTTCCTTGTTCGATGGCTCCTATCACGATGTTGATTCGAGTGAAATGGCTTTCAAGATTGCAGGTTCCATGTGTTTCAGGGAGGGTGCAAGAAAAGCAAATCCAGTTTTGCTTGAGCCTATCATGAAAGTGGAAATCGTCACCCCTGAAGATTACATGGGTGATGTGGTCGGCGATGTCAATCGACGGCGTGGACTGATACAAGGCATGGACGATACGCCATCCGGGAAAACAATTAGTTGCGAAGTACCGCTAGCGGAAATGTTCGGTTATGCAACTGATTTGCGTTCGACAACACAGGGGCGAGCTACTTACAGTATGCAGTTTGAAAAATACAATGAGGTGCCTGCATCTATTGCAGAAGCAATTATTAAAAAATCATCATAATTTGAATGTAACAGAAAGGTATTGAGTCATGGCTAAAGAAAAATTTTCACGTAGTAAGCCCCACGTTAACGTTGGTACCATTGGACACGTTGACCACGGCAAAACAACACTAACCGCAGCATTGACCAAAGTAATGGCTGAGTTGCAAGGTGGCGAAGTAAAGGCGTTCGATCAAATCGACAATGCACCTGAAGAACGTGCGCGTGGTATCACCATAGCGACTTCCCATGTGGAATACGAATCAGCAAAACGGCATTATGCCCATGTTGATTGTCCGGGTCACGCAGACTACGTTAAAAACATGATTACCGGTGCCGCCCAGATGGACGGTGCTATCCTGGTTTGTTCCGCTGCTGATGGCCCTATGCCACAAACTCGCGAGCATATCCTGTTGTCAAGGCAGGTAGGTGTTCCTTATATCGTGGTTTTCCTTAATAAAGCTGACATGGTTGACGATGCTGAGCTGATTGAGTTAGTCGAAATGGAAATTCGTGAGTTGTTGGATATGTATGAGTTCCCTGGTGACGATACTCCGATTATCGTAGGTTCAGCCTTAAAAGCACTTGAAGGTGATACTAGCGAATTGGGGGTGCCTTCCGTAGTTAAACTGGTTGAAGCATTGGACAGTTATATTCCACTGCCAGAAAGAGCGGTAGATGGTGCTTTCTTGATGCCAATTGAAGATGTGTTCTCAATTTCGGGTCGCGGCACTGTGGTAACAGGTCGTATCGAAAGAGGTATTATTAAGGTCGGTCAAGAAGTTGAAATCGTAGGAATCAGACCAACCGTAGTGACAACTGTTACCGGTGTGGAAATGTTCCGTAAGTTGCTTGACCAAGGTCAGGCAGGCGATAACGTCGGTTTATTGTTAAGAGGCACGAAACGTGATGACGTTGAGCGTGGGCAAGTGTTGGCTCATAAAGGCACTATCAAGCCACATGCTCATTTCAATGCTGAAATTTATGTTTTGTCAAAAGAAGAAGGTGGTCGTCATACCCCTTTCTTTAACGGCTATCGCCCACAGTTTTATTTTAGAACAACCGACGTAACCGGTGCCGTGGATCTGCCTGAAGGTGTTGAAATGGTGATGCCTGGCGATAACATTTCTGTCAAAGTGAAATTAATTTCGCCTATCGCGATGGAAGATGGGTTACGTTTCGCTATCCGTGAGGGTGGTCGTACCGTTGGTGCTGGTGTTGTTGCGTCCATCATCGAGTAAACAATATGACTAATCAAACTATCAGAATCCGGTTGAAATCATTTGACCATAAATTGATTGACCAATCGGCTGGTGAGATAGTAGAAACCGCAAGGCGGACGGGTGCTCAAGTTAAAGGCCCCATTCCCTTGCCTACTAAAAAAGAACGGTTTACGATTTTGATTTCTCCCCACGTTAATAAAGACGCGAGAGACCAATACGAATTAAGGACATACAAACGGTTGCTGGATATCGTTGAGCCAACTGATAAAACGGTTGATGCTTTGATGAAGCTGGATCTTGCAGCTGGCGTAGATGTCCAGATTAAATTGAATTAAAAAGAATAGAGGGATTGGCAGATGTCAATAGGTCTTGTGGGTCGAAAATGCGGGATGACCAGAGTATTTAGTGAAGATGGTATTTCCGTCCCGGTCACTGTATTGCAGGTTGACTCCAATAGAATTGCCCAGATTAAAAGCGTTGAAGTTGATGGTTATCGATCAATTCAGGTTGCCGTAGGTGATAAAAAGTCATCTCATGTTAACAAGGCAATGGCCGGTCATTATGCCAAGGCTAACATGACGGCTGGAAGAGGGTTATGGGAGTTCCGGCTTGATGAAAATGAAGGTCAGGAACTTTCAGTGGGATCCCAGTTGCCGGTAAGCATTTTCTCGGTCGGTCAGGTTGTTGATGTGCAGGCGAAAAATATTGGTAAAGGATTTGCGGGTGGTATTAAGCGTCATCATTTCCATATGCAGGATGCGACTCACGGTAATTCCCGTTCTCATCGGGTTCTGGGTTCTATAGGCATGAATCAAACACCAGGGCGTGTATTTAAAGGCAAAAAAATGGAAGGTCATCTAGGTGATGTGAAAACGACAACCCAAAACCTGACGATACACTCCATTGATATCGAACGAAATTTAATTTTAGTGAAAGGTGCGGTACCTGGTGCTAAGGGCGGCGATGTAGTTGTTACTCCCGCATCAAAAACGCGAAGAAAAGGCTAAACTATGGGTTTGCAAATATCTGCTTTAAATGGAAAAGATGTCAGCGTGGATGTAATCGATTCTGTGTTTGGGCAAGCTTACAACGAAACATTGATTCATCAGTTAGTTACCCGGCATCTGGCTGGGGCGAGAGCTGGTACCAAGGCGCAGAAAACGCGATCTGATGTTAGCGGTGGTGGTTCAAAACCATGGAATCAGAAAGGCACAGGTCGTGCCCGCGCGGGGACGACACGAAGCCCAATCTGGCGGACAGGTGGTGTTGCTTTCGCAGCGAGACCAAGAGATTATGAGCAAAAGCTAAATAAAAAGATGTTTCGTGTCGGTGTCCGCTCGATTTTATCGGAATTGCTTAGGCAGCAAAGGTTGGTTGTCAGCGATAGTATTCTACCTGCCACAGCAAAGACCAAAGAGTTCAACCAAATAATCAAGCAGATTGATGCAAGGCGACTATTGATTATTGTTGATAAAGTTGAAGTTAATCTTGTGCTAGCATCCAGAAATATTCCAAATGTTGAAATAGTCGAAGCAGCAAATTTAAACCCTGTCTTGTTGGTAAGTGCTGATAAGGTTATTGCAACATCCTCGGCAATCAAGAAATTAGAGGAGTGTCTAGCGTGAGTAACTACCAGTTGAGTGACATTTTAGTTGCACCAATTATTTCAGAAAAAAGTACTATCGCAGCTGAAAAAGAAAATCGATTTGTTTTTAAAGTAAAAAAACAAGCAACCAAAAAACATGTTAAAAGTGCTGTTGAGTTGATGTTCAGTGTTGAAGTTGATTCCGTACATGTTTTAAATGTTAAAGGCAAGAAAAAGCGGTTCGGTAAGACCTTGGGTCAGAGATCCGATTGGAAAAAGGCTTATGTCAAGCTGAAGCCCGGTAATGACATTAGTTTTGCAACTCCATAATTCATTAGATTTTAAAGAACAATAGGAAACGGTAATAACAATGGCTATTGTAAAGTCAAAACCGACATCGCCAGGTTCACGCTTTGTTGTGCGGATCAAAAGCGAAGGATTGCATAAAGGTAAGCCTTATGCGCCGTTGCTCGTCAAAAAAAGTAAAACGGGCGGGCGAAATAACCTGGGTCGTATTACGACCAGACATGTTGGTGGCGGGCATAAACAACACTATCGTATTATTGATTTCAAGAGAAATAAATTCGACATACCTGCGGTTGTTGAGCGTCTTGAATATGATCCGAACAGAACCGCAAATATTGCATTGGTTCTATTTAAAGATGGAGAGCGCCGATACATTATTGCCCCAAAAGGAATTGAAGTTGGTCAAGAGCTTATCTCTTCCGAGACTGTTCCGGTGAGGCCGGGTAATTGCATGCCATTACGTAACGTACCTATGGGTACTGTCGTCCATTGTGTCGAATTGAAGCCCGGTAAAGGCGCTCAGTTAGCAAGGAGCGCGGGCGCATCAGTGCAATTGGTGGCGAGAGACGGTGCTCATGCAACCATCCGCTTGCGTTCTGGCGAAATGAGAAAAGTGCTGGCCGATTGTAGGGCAGTTATAGGTGAAGTTTCAAATTCAGAACATAATCTGCGTTCTTTGGGTAAAGCAGGAGCTACCCGTTGGAGTGGTGTTAGGCCGACCGTTCGCGGAGTAGTTATGAACCCTGTCGACCACCCTCATGGTGGTGGCGAGGGCAGGACGTCAGGTGGTCGACATCCAGTATCACCTTGGGGCATGCCGACCAAAGGCTATAAAACCAGAAAAAACAAACGCACTGATAATATGATTATCAGACGCAGAAAATAAGTTAAGAGAGGTATCGCTAGTGCCACGTTCAATAAAAAAAGGCCCATTCATTGACCATCATCTGCAAAAAAAAGTTGAAGATGCAGTTAGTGCTAATAATCGTAAGCCGATTAAGACATGGTCAAGACGGTCGATGATAATTCCAGACATGTTGGGATTGACTATCGCTGTACACAATGGGCGTTTGCATATCCCTGTTCTTGTTTCTGAGAACATGGTTGGGCATAAACTAGGTGAATTTGCGCCTACACGTACCTTTAAAGGCCATGTGGCTGATAAAAAATCAAAATAGTCTAAACGATAGGTTGTTGTGTAATGGAAGTTTCAGCAAGATTAAGTAATGCTCCTTTGTCTGCCCAAAAAGCAAGACTAGTCGGGGATTTGATTCGAGGGTTGCCTGTTGATAAAGCGCTGAATACATTGAAGTTCAGTTCAAAGAAAGGTGCTGCAATCGTAAAAAAGATTCTTGAATCTGCAATAGCGAACGCAGAACACAACGACAGTGCGGACATCGACGAATTAAAGGTTTCGACCATATTTGTTGATGAAGCGGCTACTATGAAAAGATTTAAGGCAAGAGCTAAGGGACGTGCGAATCATATCCTTAAAAGAACCTGCCACATAACAGTTAAAGTCTCGGAAAACGAGTAGGGGCAGAAAATGGGACAAAAAGTACATCCGATTGGTATTCGCTTAGGTATCGTTAAGGATTGGAATTCAAGATGGTATGCAAATAGCCATGATTATCCGCTGTTTCTTAATCAAGACTTGGCGGTAAGGCAATTCCTTAAAACCAAATTGGCGCATGCCTCCGTAAGTCGTATTCAAATTAATCGTCCTGCAAACAACGCCCATATAACCATTCACACGGCAAGGCCTGGGATTGTTATCGGCAAAAAAGGCGAGGATATTGATATTCTAAGGCAACAAATTGCAAAGATGATTGGTGTGCCTGTGCAGCTTAATGTTGAGGAAATCAGAAAACCTGAGCTTGATGCACAATTGGTTGCCGAAGGCGTAGCGCAACAGTTAGAAAAACGGATCATGTACCGTAGGGCGATGAAACGGGCGGTAACAAATACCATGCGGCTTGGTGCAGAAGGTATAAAAATCAATGTGGGTGGTCGGTTAAATGGTGCTGAAATCGCTCGTAGCGAGTGGTATAGGGAAGGTAGGGTGCCACTACACACGTTGAGGGCTGATATTGATTATGCAACCGCCGAAGCAAATACTACTTACGGGATTATTGGTATAAAAGTCTGGATATTCAAAGGTGAAGTATTTGATGTGGACTTGCATAATACAGCCACTCATTCTGATTCTAAGAAATAAGTAAAGGAAAAGAGTCATGCTTCAGCCAAAAAGAACAAAATTTCGTAAGCAACATAAAGGCAGAAACACCGGTATCGCCGTCCGTGGCTCATCAGTTAGTTTTGGTGAGTATGGATTGAAATCGATAAGTCGTGGAAGGTTGACTGCGCGACAAATTGAATCTGCGCGTAGAACAATAACGCGGCATGTCAAACGGGGCGGTAAAATTTGGATACGGATATTCCCCGATAAGCCGATTACCAAAAAACCTTTAGAAGTTCGTATGGGAAAAGGTAAAGGTAGTGTAGAATACTGGGTTGCACAAATTAGACCTGGAACTATGTTATATGAGATTCAAGGTGTCTCTGAAGAACTGGCACGCGAAGCCTTTACCTTGGCGGCGGCAAAATTGCCATTGAAAACACTTTTTACTGCTCGGACGATAATGTAATGAAGGCGAACGAATTACGTAAAAAAACGAAAGACGAATTGACCACCATGCTTGTTGATTTGTCTCGTGAAAAATTCAACCTGAGAATGCAAAAAGGTACCGGGCAGCTAGCAAAGCCCGATCAAGTAAAGAAAGTAAGGCGCGATATTGCTCGTGTCAATACACTTATGAATGAAAAGTCGAGAGCGTAAAATGGCTGAAAATGAAGTCAAGCTGCGGACGATAACCGGAAAGGTTGTCAGCAACAAAATGGATAAAACCGTAACTGTATTGGTCGAGCGAGTGGTTAAGCATCCCGTTTACGGTAAATACATCAAGCGGTCTACCAAAATGATGGCGCACGATGAGCAAAATGCTTGTCATGAAGGTGATTTGGTTGCAATAACGTCTTGCAGACCGATTTCTAAGAACAAGTCTTTTAGGCTGGTTGGTATCTTAGAAACTGCCAATCGCTAATTAAAGTATTCAGGTCAATTACAGTTAATTAGGAAAAATCATGATTCAGATGCAATCGAACCTTGATGTTGCCGACAATAGCGGCGCAAAAAGAGTTATGTGTATCAAAGTATTAGGCGGGTCGCATAGGCGTTACGCAGGTATCGGTGACATTATCAAGGTCAGCATTAAAGATGCAATTCCCCGTGGTAGGGTAAAGAAAGGCGAGGTTTATAACGCACTCGTTGTTAGAACGCGCAAAGGGGTTCGAAGAGCCGATGGTTCCGTTATTCGCTTTGATGGCAACGCGGCGGTTATTTTAAATAATAATTTGCAGCCATTAGGTACGCGTATTTTTGGGCCAGTAACACGCGAACTAAGAGGTGAGAAATTTATGAAAATTATCTCTCTTGCTCCCGAAGTTTTATAGGAGATTGCGATATGCAAAGAATTAGAAAAGGCGATGACGTTGTTGTTCGCACCGGTAAAGATAAAGGCAAAAGTGGTAGGGTTACCAAGATTGTCAGTGAAGACAAGATCTTGGTTGAAGGTATTAACCAAGCTAAAAAAAATCAGAAGCCGAATCCTAATGCCGGGGTAAATGGAGGTATTATCGTAAAAGATATGCCAATCGATATTTCTAACGTAGGTCTTTATAATCCTACGACAAAAAAAGCTGACCGTGTCGGTTTCAGGTTTTTGGAAGATGGCAAAAAAGTTCGGTATTTTAAGTCAACAAACGAAGTTGTTGACGCGTAAGGTATATTAAATCATGGCTAGATTAGAGTCCGTTTACAAAGAAACCATTCTTCCGGAATTGGTAAAGCAGTTTTCCTATAAATCCGTTATGCAAGCGCCGCGGATCACCAAAATAACCCTTAATATGGGTGTTGGTGAAGCTGTCGCGGACAAGAAATCATTGCAGTCTGCAGTTAGTGACATGGAAAAGATTTCTGGACAAAAGCCAGTTATAACTCTGGCAAGAAAGTCTATAGCCGGTTTCAAGATTCGCGATGATATGCCAATTGGTTGCAAAGTGACCTTGCGTAGTCAAAGAATGTATGAGTTTCTTGATAGGTTAATCAATATATCAATTCCCAGAATTCGTGACTTTAGGGGGTTAAGCCCTAAAAGTTTTGATGGTCGTGGTAATTACTCCATGGGTGTTAAAGAGCAAATTATTTTTCCTGAAATTGATTATGACAAAATAGACGCTCTTCGCGGTATGGATATAACCATTACAACAACCGCGCAATCTAATGAAGAAGGCTTGGCGTTGTTAAAGCTCTTTAATTTTCCATTTAAGAATTGAGATTAGACATGGCCAAAAAATCAATGATTGCCCGCGAAGATAAACGCAAAAAGCTAACGCTCAAATATGATGCTAAGCGCAAAGCTATAAAAGAGATTATTAGGGATCCAAATGCTACATTTGAGCAAAAAGAAGCTGCTCATTTGCAAATGCAGAAGTTGCCAAGGGACTCAAGCGCCGCCAGGATTCGCAATCGTTGCGGTCTGACAGGGCGACCTCATGGGTACTATCGCAAATTTGGCCTGGGCAGGAATAAGTTGAGAGAAGCAACGATGCGTGGCGATGTTCCAGGTGTTGTAAAAGCGAGTTGGTAATCAGAGAGACTATATAGTAGGTTTGGAGATATAAGAATGAGTATGACAGACCCAGTTGCAGATATGTTGACACGAATTAGAAACGGTCAATCTGCTGGGAAAAAATCAATAAAACAACCTTCCTCAACTCTCAAGCTGTCAATTGCTAAGGTATTAAAAGAAGAAGGTTACATTGCAGGTTTTAGTACGGAATCATCAGGTAGTCATACAGAAATGACAGTAGACTTGAAGTATTATCGTGGTGCTCCTGTAATTGAAGAAATTAAAAGGATAAGTAGACCCGGATTGCGGATTTATAAGTCAAAAGATGATTTGCCAAAGGTGTTAGGTGGTTTGGGTATAGCCATTGTGTCAACTTCAAGTGGCGTTATGACAGATAAGGCGGCAAGAGCTGCTGGTCATGGCGGTGAAATTATTTGTACTGTTTGTTAGTGTAGGCGTTTTATGTCAAGAATTGCTAAGGCACCCGTTACAATCCCGAAAGGAGTTGATGTTAAGTTGAACGGCAACAATATGACCGTCAAAGGAAGTAAAGGTCAATTGTCATTTGATTTCAACCCGATGGTCGGTGTCACTATTACCGATAATGTTATCCAGATGCAATGGGATAATAATAATAAACAAGCTACCGCTCAGGCAGGTACTGCGCGGGCAATAGCCAACAGCATGGTAATTGGTGTTTCGGAAGGCTTCGAAAAAAAACTATCACTGATAGGTGTGGGTTATAGGGCGCAAGCCAAAGGCAATGTTCTGAGTTTGTCGCTTGGGTATTCACATCCTGTAGATTATGAAGTGCCTGCTGGAATTACGGTTGAGACACCAAGTCAAACAGATATTCTTGTGAAAGGAAGCGACAAACAACAAGTTGGTCAGGTGGCTGCTAAGATTAGAGCTTATAGGCCGCCTGAGCCATACAAGGGCAAGGGTGTAAGGTACGCCGATGAGAATGTAGTTAAAAAAGAAGCTAAGAAAAAGTAGGCTGATTATGGATAAGAAAAGAACTAGATTAAAACGTGCTATAAAGTTACGTTGTAAAATTAGACAACTGAATGCAAATCGGTTATCTATCCATAAAACATCCCAGCATATTTATGCTCAGGTTATAAGCGGGGATGGGGCTAAAACGATTGCAAGCGCTTCAACTAACCAAGCAACCATCAAAAGTGGGTTAAAAAATACAGGTAATATTACAGCTGCTGCTGAAGTCGGGAAATTTATTGCCGAGAAAGCAATTGCTGCGGGAATTACGGAAGTCGCATTTGATCGTTCCGGGTTTAAATATCATGGTCGTGTTAAGGCTTTGGCAGATGCCGCTCGTGAATCCGGATTGAAGTTTTAGGAGAAAAAAATGGCTACAGCACCAGCACAAGGCAGTACAGATGGGTTACAAGAAAAATTAGTCAACGTCAGACGTGTGGCTAAAGTTGTTAAAGGTGGGCGAGTGTTTGGTTTTGCTGCACTTACAGTTGTTGGTGATGGTGAGGGCCGTGTAGGCTACGGTGTAAGTAAGGCTAGAGAAGTACCTATTGCCATACAAAAGTCATTGGAGCAGGCTCGTAAAAACATGCGTAAAGTTTCTCTAAAGGGAGACACCTTACAATATCCAATTATGAACACCACAGGCGCGGCTAAAGTCTATATGCAGCCAGCATCTGAAGGGACTGGAATTATTGCCGGTGGTGCTATGCGTGCCGTATTTGAAGTAGTTGGTGTCCATAATGTGTTAGCAAAATGCATAGGTACAAATAACCCAATTAACGTGGTAAGGGCAACGATTAATGGCTTGACCGGGATGCACAACGCAAACCAAATCGCAGCCAAACGTGGTTTGACGGTCGAACAAATTATTGGATAGATGTGATGGCTATTAATAAATTAAGTGTGACGATGACGAAAAGCAAATTCGGTAGGTTACCTGTACATCAGGCCTGCTTAAAAGGCTTGGGTTTAAGAAAGATAAACCAAACGGTTGAAGTTCTTAATACACCTGAAAATAAAGGGATGATCAATAAAATATCCTACATGCTCAGAGTCGAGGAAAAATAATGTTTTTGAACACTATCCAAGCAAGTGAAGGATCAAGAAAAAAATCCAGACGAGTTGGTCGTGGAATTGGTTGCACCATGGGTAAAACCTGTGGCAAAGGTCACAAGGGGCAAAAAGCACGCAGCGGCGGTTTCCACAAGGTTGGTTTTGAAGGTGGTCAAATGCCTTTGCAACGTCGTCTACCTAAAATCGGTTTTACCTCGCGGTCTGCCAAATACTCTGCGGAAGTCAGGTTAAGCGAGCTTGAAAGTCTTGGCTTGGAGAATGTTGATCTTAGTATTTTGATTGCAAACAATATTGTTCCTGCGTTTACAGAAAAAGCGAAAATTATTAAGTCGGGTGAGTTAAAAAGGCTGGTCAACATTAAAGGCATTAACGTTACAAGTGGCGCTAAGATTGCTATAGAAGCGGTTGGTGGCAAGGTCGAGGTTTAAGTGAGCACGCCACAAACTGCGTTAAATTACAAGTCAGGTGGATTTTCAGAATTAAATGCCCGTCTACTTTTTGTGTTTGGTGCATTTGTTGTTTATAGAATTGGCGCACATATACCAGTACCAGGAATAGATCCTAAAGCACTTCAGGTGATGTTTGAGCAACAAAGTGGCTCTATACTGGATATGTTTAATATGTTTTCAGGCGGCGCGTTAATGAGGCTGAGTCTGTTTGCACTTGGCATAATGCCATACATCTCTGCGTCTATTATTATGCAATTAATGACGGTTGTTATTCCAGCGATGGAGCAACTGAAAAAAGAAGGCGAATCGGGAAGGAAAAGAATTTCTCAATTTACTCGATATGGCACTGTTGTTTTGGCAACTTTCCAGGCTATCGGGATTTCTCTGGCTTTGCAAAATCAAACGGCAGGTGGATTGTCGGTAGTATTGAACCCAGGTATCAGTTTTATTGTCGTCACCACAATTACTTTAGTTACAGGCACAGTTTTCCTAATGTGGCTAGGCGAACAAGTTACCGAGCGTGGCATAGGTAATGGGATCTCGTTAATAATTTTTGCCGGTATAGTTTCAGGTTTGCCTAAGGCAATTGGTGGAACTTTGGAGTTGGCGCGAACGGGTGAAATGAACGGCGGTTTTATTATCATTTTGTTCTTGTTGGCAATATTGGTAACTGCACTTGTGGTGTTTGTTGAGCGCGGTCAAAGACGAATTCTTATCAATTACCCCAAGAGGCAACAAGGCCGAAAGATGTATGCAGGCCAGACTAGTTTTTTGCCGTTAAAATTAAACATGGCTGGCGTAATACCTCCGATATTTGCATCGAGTATCATCTTATTTCCCGCGACTATCGCCGGTTGGTTTGGTAATTCAGAAGGATTTACTTGGCTTCAAGATATAGCCACTATGTTATCGCCTGGTCAGCCTGTGTATGTGTTGTTATATGCAACAGCGATTATTTTCTTTTGCTTTTTTTACACTGCTCTCGTTTTCAATTCAAAAGAGACAGCCGAAAACTTGAAGAAGTCGGGTGCATTTTTGCCGGGAATAAGACCGGGCATACAAACCAGTTCATACATTGACAAAGTTATGACAAGATTGACCCTTATTGGTGCTTTTTACATTACGTTAGTTTGTTTGTTGCCAGAGTTTTTAATAGTTTATTGGAATGTTCCTTTCTATTTTGGTGGAACTTCTTTGTTGATTATAGTCGTTGTCGTGATGGATTTTATTTCGCAGATGCAAACTCATTTAATGTCCCAGCAGTATGAAGGGTTGATGAAGAAAGCTAATTTAAAGAAATAACAGAACATTGAATTTTAGGAGTAGTTGTGAAAGTACGCGCCTCAGTCAAAAAAATATGTAGAAACTGCAAAGTTGTTAAAAGAAGCGGTGTTGTAAGGATTATCTGTGTAGATGGCAGACATAAGCAACGTCAAGGATAGTATTTCTTGCTGTAAATTATTAGCAGTGTTAGAATTGTAAGTTAACTATAGAATCCTACTCAGGGGAGTATCTAGATGGCACGTATTGCCGGGATAAACATACCAGAACATAAACATACGGGGATAGCATTAACCTCTATTTATGGAATTGGTCGTCAGACAGCAAGTGATGTTTGTGAAAAAGTAGGCATTGAGCCGTCTGTGAAAATCAAAGAACTAACTGAAGATCAGTTGGAATCCATACGCACCGTCGTGTCAAAGATGACCGTTGAGGGTGATCTTCGTCGTGAAGTTTCTATGAATATCAAGCGATTGATGGATCTTGGTTGTTACCGGGGTATTAGGCATCGTCGCGGTTTGCCACTTAGAGGGCAACGAACCCGAACAAACGCACGCACCCGGAAAGGTCCGCGTAAACCAATTAAGAAATAATCTAGTCGTAGTAAGTAATAAGGGTCTGATTAATGGCAAGTCCAGCACGTACAAGAAAACGCATTAAGAAAGAAGTAGCAGATGGCATAGTTCATGTGCATGCTTCATTTAATAATACCATCATTACAATCACAGATAGGAAAGGTAATGCGCTTTCTTGGGCAACGTCAGGAGGTTCAGGTTTTCGAGGTTCGAGGAAAAGCACCCCATTTGCTGCTCAGGTAGCCGCTGAAAAAGCTGGGAATGTCGCATTAGAGTTTGGTATGAAAAATCTCGATGTGATGATAAAAGGCCCCGGGCCAGGTCGTGAATCTGCAGTTCGATCCTTGAACAATCTGGGTTTTAAAATTAACAATATAGTTGATGTTACGCCCATACCTCATAATGGGTGTCGCCCACCCAAAAAACGTCGCGTGTAATTAAGGAGCTTTAGTAATGGCAAGATATTTAGGCCCCACTTGTAAGTTAAGTAGAAGAGAAGGAACCGATCTTTTTTTAAAAAGCAGAGGTAAATCTTTAGAAGGTAAATGCAAGTTAGATCAACGCCCTGGTCAACACGGAACTAAAAGAAATAGAAACTCAGACTACGCTCTGCAGCTGAGAGCTAAGCAGCGGTTGCGTAGAATATATGGTATTCTGGAAAAGCAGTTTAGAAACTATTATAAGTCCGCTGATTCTAAAAAAGGCGCTACTGGCGAGAATTTGCTAAATCTACTCGAATCCAGGCTCGATAATGTTGTTTATCGTATGGGATTTGCGTCTACTCGCGCTGAAGCTAGGCAATTAGTCAGTCATAAATCTATTCAGGTTAACGGCTCGTTAATAAATATACCTTCTTATCAATTGTCAGTTGGTGATGTTTTGTCAGTCAGGGATAAATCAAAAAAACAGCAGCGCATCATTGATTCACTAGTTATTGCTGAGCAATACGGTTTTCCTGCTTGGTTAGAGGTTAACTCTAAAGCTATGACTGGTACTTACAATTCTTTACCTGATCGGGTTGATCTCGGTAGTGACATCAACGAACAGTTGGTTGTTGAATTGTACTCCAAATAATTGCAGTCCTGAGGAAGATACATGCAGAATTCTTTTGCTGGCTTGTTAAAGCCTCGGTTAGTTGAAGTTGTTAGTAAAACATCTAATCACTCCAAAATTGTTATAGAGCCATTAGAGAGAGGCTTTGGTCATTCTTTAGGGAATGCGTTGCGTAGAGTTTTACTGTCTACCATACCCGGTTGTGCGGTTACGGATGTCGAAATTGATGGTGTAGAACACGAGTACACTACCATAGAAGGGGTTCAAGAAGATGTAATTGACATTTTGTTGAATTTAAAAAAATTAGCGGTTCTTATCCATTCTCGCGATGAAGTCGAATTGACCCTTACAAAGAATGGTGAAGGCAGCGTTACGGCGGCGGATATTGTATTGCCCCATGATGTTGAAATTATTAATCCTGAGCTGGTCATAGCAAATTTGACGCAGTCGGGCGTTTTAAATATGAAAATTAAGGTTCGTCGTGGCAGGGGTTATGAACCTTTTAGCGTACGGAAGGCCAATTCAGATTATGTTCCAGTTGTTGGAGCTTTGCATTTAGATGCAGCTTACAGCCCAATTGTTAAGGTTGCGTATCATGTAGAAAGTACGCGCGTTGAGCAAAGAACGAATTTAGATAAATTGATTATCGAATTGGAAACAAATGGCACTGTAGATCCTGAACAAACTATTAAGTTGGCGGCAACTATACTTCACGATCAGTTGTCTGTCTTTGTAGATTTCGAACGAGTAGTTCATCCTCAAATTGAGGATTTGCCAGTCGCTGAAGATGATCTTGATCCAGTCTTGTTACGTCCTGTTGATGACCTTGAACTTACAGTACGTTCGGCAAACTGTTTAAAAGCAGAAAATATATTCTATATTGGTGATTTAATTCAGCGGACTGAGGTTGAGTTGCTAAAGACACCAAACCTAGGCAAAAAATCGTTAACGGAAATTAAAGACATTTTAGCGCTTAAAGGACTTTCCTTGGGAATGCGTTTAGATAACTGGCCCCCAGAAAGTCTTGCTGATCATTCACACTCAATAACACATTAATATAGGTCTTTAGTAATGAGACATCGTAAATCGGGTAGAAAATTTAATATCAATAGTAGCCATAGAAAAGCGTTATTCAGCAATATGGCAAACTCATTGTTTAAACATGAATTAATTAAAACTACCTTGCCTAAAGCAAAAGAATTAAGAGGGTTCGCAGAGCCTTTGATTACCTTGTCGAAAGAAGATAGTGTTGCTAAAAGACGACTTGCATTTGCAAGACTAAGAGATCGTGACATGGTGACTAAATTGTTTAACGAATTGGGCCCGCGTTATAAAAATCGTCCCGGTGGTTATCTTCGTATAATGAAGTGTGGATTCAGGCCTGGAGATGATGCACCTATGGCTTATGTTGAGTTGGTCGATAGACCTGAAATTCAATCTTGATTAAATAAAAATAATGTAAATAAAAAAACCGGCATCTGCCGGTTTTTTTATGCGAAATGTTTTTGTCTGTATTTATTATTTTTCTAGCAAAGACAATTTTCCTGTTTTTCCATTCCAGTCATCGGCATCAGGCAATGGTTTCGTGACTTCGGTAATGACAGGCCATAACTTTGACAGCTCAGCATTTAATTCAATAAAGTTTTCTTGTCCTTCAGGCACTTCGTCTTCAGCAAAAATTGCGTTAGCTGGGCATTCAGGCTCACATAAGGTGCAATCTATACATTCGTCAGGATCGATGACTAGAAAGTTGGGGCCTTGATGAAAGCAATCGACTGGACACACATCGACGCAATCAGTGAATTTACATTTAATACAATTTTCAGTGACTACAAAAGCCATATAATTTCTACCAGAATAGTTAAATAAAAGTTTAATCCATAGATGGTATTTTAACAGAATCTGATTATCTATAGAACAGAAGACTCGTTACAGATTATGATAAATTTCTGAAAAGAAAGGATATGGAGATCTATTTCTCATAGTGAAAAGTTGCAACAGGTAATCAAATTATAAATCCGACGGATGCTTAATAAAGACCAGGCTGCGTTACAATACAGCCTAGCCCTTACTGATAGTTATTCTTAATAACTAAACTGAGTTTAGAATATTCCGGATATAGAGCGTGTTAGGCCGCTGGTTAAATCAGGTGCCGCCTCCGGATATTCCAGATTTACTTTATTCGCTGTGCTGACTATGCGTATACGATACTGTTTTTTATCTGATATTTCTGACGATGTTTGTGTCCTGCCTCCGCCGATGCCTTGTTTGGCATCTTGTTTGCTGTCTTGGCGGACGAGAACGCCTTTTTTGGCTTTTTCCGCAATTTCGACATCAGTTATAGCCATATAAGTGACATCTTTTACATAAGCATCAGCTACAGTCTCAGCAATACCGCCAACAGCGGCACCTGCCAGCCCACCGATGCCTGCGCCGCCCCAGCCACCAATTGCGCCGCCGGTTGCTGCGCCAACGACCGAGCCTGTTACCGCACCACCATAGCCAGCATGCAAGGCGCTTTCAGCCGCAGTTGGGCTGGCTTTGTCGACACTTAATACGTTTGCACGCAACCAATAATGCGCCCTGTCAGGATCGCTGGTTACGGTATAGCCTTTGCCTTGAAGCGCACGTACAATCGAACTTTGGATGTCAAAATTTGATTTGTCGGACGTATTGCGAATATCGACATAAATCACTTTCTTTTCAGGGCCGACTGGATCCAGAAAAACGGTGTCGCTCATTTTCGTTTGGACATCCAAATCTTTTTTCGCTATAGATGTATGAACGGCAGCGCATCCACTTAGCATCCCTAAAATAGCAACAATTGTTGCTGATGTTGCCACCTGTTTAAGCCGTAAAATACCCATTTTTCCCCCAGTAGTAGTTATAAGAAATATTTGCTAACGCGGATTGAAAGAAAACCCAGAAGATTTAAATTCCAAGATACGTGCAGCACCTGCTAAATGATAGTTCAAAAACAGCCTAATTGGTTGCATTGATAAAAACTCAGTACCAGTAACGAGAGTACCCGTAGTACGAATAAGGATGAGGATAATAAAAACCGTTATACCAGTACCGGTAATAATTATCCTTTGCTTTAGATTTGGTTGGTTTGCCCCTTTCTGTTGCCTCATCAACAGATTTCGTCAATGTAGCATCATCTTGAACGTTAAACGATTGGCTCAAGACTTGCTGGTTAAGCTGGTTTTGAATGTCTTGCTGGGATCTATCGGCGAAAGCTAGGTTACCGAAAACCAAACAAGTCATTGTCATGCCCGTGAGGGTGAGTTTTTTGTTACATTTCATAACGTCATCTCCAAATTAGTCATAATGAAACTGCTTTTCAATGTCGGACGTAAGCTATGTATGACAAGCAAACAACTGCTCGCACGAATCATGCGTATAGCATAATTTATGTTAGGCGATTTTAGCAATAAGAATAAACACTTACCTTAAGTTAAAATTGCTTACTTCGAGGAATAATTTGGCTGGGTTATGCAAGCGCTGGCTTCGGTAACATTAAAATCTATCAATACTTGCTAGAGAAGATTGGAGTAAATCCAAGAAGGCATGGTGCCATCATTATGCGTTACAATAACCAGATAGTTAGTAAAGCCCTTGTCTTTGTAAAGTAATGTTATTGATTGGGAGAATAATTAAATTTTGTCTAATGAGGAAATCTTTCTGTCCGCACAATTCCCCATTGATGTAATACGCTTCATCAAAAACCAATTTATTTTGCCGTTGATATTTTTAGGGTTGGTGTTGCTGTGCCTGGAATTTTCCCCGCTTGATGTCTGGCTTGCCGCACATTTTTATGATGCAGAATTTCGGCGCTGGCCTTATCGTGAGAACTGGTTTACCCACGAGGTTTTGCATAAGGGTGGCCGTTATCTGGTTTATGCGGTTGGGGTAGGGGTGTTGTTATTGTGGCTGGATTCATGGCGGTCAGCATCAAGATTTTATGGTTATACCAAGCAGTGGGGATATTTACTGCTGGCAAGTCTGTCTGGCCCCTTGATTATTACATATCTTAAAGCGCATACCCATATTTACTGTCCCTGGGATTTGGTATTATTTAACGGCACCAAACCGCATATCAGGTTACTTGGTCCAGTGCCAGACAGCTTAAGTATCGGACATTGTTTTCCATCCGGGCATTCGGGATTGGGCTTTACCTTTGTCAGTTTGTATTTCTTCTTTTTGGTTGTGAAACCTGAATACAAATATTACGGCTTGGCGGCGGGTTTAATGTCAGGCTTAATTTTCGGTATCGATCAGGAAATCCGCGGCGCCCATTTTTTCAGCCATGATGTGGTTGCCTTGGCGATATGCTGGTTTTCATCATTTACTCTATTTATGGTTTTTTTCAGGAAACGGTTTAAATAAGCAAGGTTGAAGTTAATCTGGAACTCACGTTGTTTTTTTAGTGTCAGCGTGGAGGTAGCAAATGCATTTCAGCTGCATTATAATTTTGATTCAATATTATGTTGAGCGCTTACATTTAATCTTACGGAGCTAACCATGATTCATCAAGCACGGTATTATTTTCGCCATGTCAAAGAGGATGCTCCTGCCGGAATTGTTGTATTCCTGGTTGCATTGCCGCTTTGTTTGGGAATTGCTATGGCATCCGGAGCGCCTTTGTTTTCTGGCTTGATTGCCGGATTGGTTGGTGGTTTGGTGGTGTCTTGGGTGAGTGGGTCACAACTGAGTGTGAGTGGCCCGGCTGCTGGCCTCACGGTAATTGTATTCAATGCGTTGCAATCAATCGGCAGTTTTCAGGGGTTTTTGTTGGCTTGTGTGTTGGCTGGCGTTTTGCAATTGGCTTTTGGTTTTTTAAAAGCCGGTATCATTGCCTCATTTTTTCCATCGGCGGTCATCAAAGGCATGTTGGCGGCTATCGGGTTAATCCTCATCATTAAGCAGGTTCCTCATGCGACTGGATACGATACCAGTTTTGAAGGCGATGAGGATTACATGGCAGAAACCGCAGAGTCCAGTTTTTTTGAGCTGACCGATGCGCTTCATGCCATTACCCCTGGGGCTGTCGCCATAAGCGTGGTCGGATTGTTGATTCTGATGGTTTGGGAATCGCCCTGGTTTAAGAAACAAGCACTATTAAAACTGATGCCTGGGCCTTTGGTGGCAGTTGCCTGGGGCGTTGGTTTCAATATGTGGGCAATGAAGTTTGCACCGACATGGCAAGTTAGCCAAAACCATCTGGTCAATCTGCCGGTGCCAGAGCATCCTGCTAATTTTATTAATAACTTGGTGTTTCCCGATTTCAGTTACTTAATTAATCCTCACGTCTATATCAGCGCGATTACTATTGCTATTATTGCCAGCTTGGAAACGCTGCTAAGCCTTGAGGCGACCGATAAACTGGATCCATTGAAACGATTGACACCAACCAATCGTGAGCTTAAAGCGCAGGGTATCGGCAATATTGTCAGCGGCATGTTGGGCGGATTGCCGATTACTGCCGTTATCGTGCGAAGTTCCGCGAACATTAATGCGGGTGGTAAAACCAGTTTATCTTGTTTTATCCACGGCGTTTTCTTGTTAATCAGTATCTTATTCTTCGCAAGACATCTGAACATGATACCTTTGTCATGCTTGGCAGCCATCCTGTTGTATACGGGCTACAAATTAGCCAAACCGGCTTTATTTATAGAACATTACCGAAAAGGGATGAGCCAGTTTTTGCCGTTTTTTATTACCGTCGTTGCCATTATCGCAACTGATTTGTTGAAAGGTATGGCAATCGGTATGGTGATTGGTTTATTTTTTGTTATCAGGGCCAATTATCATGCTGCAATAACGATGACATTGACGAAAAACAAAGGCAACCGTAATTATCTGATAACGCTGAATAAGGACGTTTCATTCCTAAATAAGGCTCTCCTTAGAAAGTTTATCCTGCTCGTTGAAGGTAATAGCACGGTCACGATTGATGCTTCAAAAGTGCAATTTATTGATCACGATATTCTGGAAACTATCAACGATTTTGTAGGCTCTGCTTTAGACAACAATATTAAAATTGAAACGATTGACTTGCACGGCAAGCATCAGATTAAAAAACATCAGGAGTTGGTTATAGTGGATGAGGCCGCAACAGTTGCCCATTAAAAGGACAGCCGCATCTTTTAAGCTTTATGGATTACGCTATTTTAGTATGCGATTGTAGCCATCATGGTATTCTCAATGCTGAAGTTTAAACGCTCTTTAAACTGGAACATCACACCACAATCATCTACAATGCCATTGCATTCAAAGATATAGCTTGAATTAAGGCAATAAACTATAAGTTATGGGAATACTCAGCACGCTGCTTTGGACACCGGCCATTGGAGCGTTGGCACTCATATTCATTCCAGGCCAAAATACCTTGGCCATCCGCTGGGTGGCAAATTTTTTTAGCGCGGCCGCTTTTTTGCTCAGTTGCTATCTGATTGGCGTTTATGATCAGCACGATGCGGATTTGCAATTCAATGAGCTTTTACCGCTTAACCCCAAATTAGGCAGTTCCTATGCCTTAGGTGTGGATGGCATATCCATGCCGCTGCTAGTGCTGTCAACTTTGTTGACTTCTATTGCCTTATTGGCCTCATTTAACTTGCAAGGCCGAATCAAGGGTTATCATATCTGTATCCTCATGCTTGAGTTTGGCATGTTGGGCGTGTTTTTATCCCAAGATTGGTCGATTTTTTATATTTTTTGGGAGTTGACCTTAACCCCATTGTTTTTCCTGATTGACCGTTGGGGCGGCAAGCACCGACATGCGGCAAGTTTGAACTTCGTCTTGTACACCATGGGCGGTTCGGTATTTATGTTGCTGAGCGTGCTTGCGGTTTACCAGTATGTGCCGGGGCATGACACCCTAATGAAAGATATGGGACAGGCTGCCCAGCACATGCCCAAGCACCAACAAGTGCTTGCGTTGTTGGGGTTTTTAATCGGATTTGGGGTGAAGTTACCGATTTTCCCACTTCATGGTTGGTTACCACTTGCCCATGTTGAAGCGCCTAGTCCAGTCAGTATCCTCTTATCGGGTATCCTGCTGAAAATGGGTGCTTACGGCTTAATGCGGACGGTAACAATGTTACCTGAAGCGGCACACATGTTGCAGCCATTGCTGGTGTTTTTGGCACTATTTGGAATGATCTACGGCGGCTTACTGGCGTGGCGGCAAACCGATCTTAAGGCAATGGTGGCGTATTCATCGGTCAGTCACATGGGCATCGTTTTACTGGGCATTGCCACGCTCAATGAAATTGGTTTCACTGGGGCTATTTTGCAAATGGTCGCGCATGGCTTAATTGCGGGCGCAATGTTCCTGCTGGTAGGTTTGTTGTATGAGCGCACCCACACCCGCAATATCCTCGACTACAGTTCCCTGGTCCAGGTGATGCCGCGTTTTGCCCTGTTGATGACGCTGACTTTGTTTGCAGCGATGGGTTTGCCGGGTTCGGTCGGTTTTATAGCGGAACTCCACACCATGATTGGCGGCTTTCAGCAATGGCAAGGCTTAATGGTGTTATTCAGTTTAAGTATCCTAATAAGCGCCGCTTATGCGATACGCACAATTACTTTATTATTCACGGGGACGGTCAGACCGAAATTGCAACATATCGAAGATTTACATTCCTACGAGTTACTGGCTGCCGGAATACTGGTTTCCGGCATTGTGTGGTTCGGGCTAATGCCAACGCCCCTGATTGAACTGTCAGCAGCAACCGTCAGCCAATTGTATGATTTGGTCAATGCACGAAACTAACGGCAAGGTTATGGCATCATCTCTACATGAATCAAATAGCGTTGATGTAGAGAGTCGTCAGCTCATAATCAGTGCGTTGGCACATTTGGATCATGTCCTACCCGCGCAGGCACCGATTCAGGATTTCGTCCATCACAATACCTTGCATGGTTATCAGCACCTGCCTTTTGAAGAAGCACTGGCGGCAGCAGAAGCCATGACTGGTATTTCCGCGTATTTGCCGGAAGATCAGAATCGGGTTTTTTATAGGCAGGGCAGGATTGACGATTGCGATTTAAATGCGGCATTAGCGCATAATCCTACGTTACAGGCCGAGGAGGTAATTACTACACTTGTTGACTTTGAGGTTAAGCGTAAAGATATTTATAAGGTTGCCCTATTGCATGATATGCAGGGTATCAGCATAAGCCAACTCAATTGGCAGATTGAAGAGCTGGATGCGCTTAACACTCTGCAAGCCGATGTGCCCGATACTGTCCGTAAGCAATTGCTTGCTTCAGCATCCAGCAGTGGCAAGTCGACAGACAAACCGGTCAGGCAGCTTTGGGACAGTTTGTGTCATCAATTGGGCCTGGAAATGGCGGCACTGCATCCTGAGCAATTGCTGGATTTGTCGCTGGAGCAAACCGAGTTATGGCTCGACAAAACCGGCAATACGGCTTCAATTCATCAACACACACGAAGCCTTGCCGAGACCGATTTACAGTATTTGCTCGCTGAGCTTGGTCAGAGTCTGAGCCTTCGTGGTTTCGTTTATGCATTGAGCGGAATTGATGTGCTTGATAGTATTCGTCCGCAGTTGATCAAGATCTGTGCATCGGCATTGGATGAAGGAGTTGCGGCTTGGCAGTTACCCGAACGCAGCAGCTTAGGACTATACGGTGCTTGGCGAACGATGGCGCAGTATGATGCGTATCCGTTTTTGCATGAGTTGCCGGATTGGCAGTTGATCATGTCAGAATTACCTGACGACGCGATAGAAAACATCGCCAAGCAATTGACGTATTTCGACCTGCCAAAAGCGCAATGGGAAGGTTATTTACGCCGTCTTGCCCTGGAATTGCCGGGCTGGTCAGGCATGATTAATTGGCGGCAACAGCATCCTAATTATCAGGCCAGCAATAATGCCGCCCCCAGTTTGGCTGATTATCTGGCGATACGGTTGACGCTCGATCGGCTGTGGCTAAACCAAGCGTGTAGGGAGCTTTGGAAAATAGAATGCAAGCACAGTAGCTTACAAAGTTATTTTGGCAGGAACTTGTCGGAATTTGTGGTGCGGCAGCATTTATATCAAGGCATATTGCCGGAATATCTCACGCATCAAGCCGAGAGCCTGGTTATTCGTGCAGGTTCGGAACGGGAATGCCGCGCCAATTGGCAGCATCTGGCTGATTTGATCTATACCTGGAAATTAAGTCCTGTCGCCGAAAATACTGTAAACAATACTGGCTGGCGGTTGTTTCGTCTGTGTCAGCACTTGGGCTTGAACGCTGAGCATGTTGAGCAACTCAGCCAGACAAACTTGCTTGCTATGTTGAAAATACTGGATGAGTTTAATGGCACAGAACGCAGTAAAGTATGGTTGTACGCCTACGAAAGGCATTATCGGGAAGATCTCTTCCATGCCTTAATAGCCAATCACAAGCGTGGTCGTTGGGCTGAACGTGAAAGCCGTCCCGTAGCGCAAATCGTATTCTGCATGGATGACCGCGAGGAAAGTTTCCGTCGCCATCTTGAAGAGCTCAATCCGGTTATAGAAACCCTGGGCGCGGCTGGATTTTTTGGCGTTGCCATGAATTATAAGGGTTTAGATGATAGTAAAGTGACGCCTTTATGCCCGGTTGTGGTCGCACCAGCACATGAGGTGCAGGAGCAGCCGCAAGTTGGCAGTGACAGGTCATTTCAACGGCATAAGCAAGGCCGAAAAGTGCAGCATTCAATTTCTTATATGCTATTTCATAATTTGCGCCATAACCTGCTGGTGTCGCAACTTATCATCAATGTCACGGCATCGATTACGTTGCTTGGCCTGTTGGCGAAATCCTTGTTGCCAAAAAGCCAACAAGGCTTGGTTGCGATTATTTCAAGAAGCTTATCGACCCGTGTCAAAACCCGGCTCATGTTTACGTCAACGGACGATCAAACCACGGCTACCCCAGAACATCCTAAGCTGGGCTTAACCGAGGATGAGCAAGTTGATCGGGTAGCTGGTTTACTTCGTAATATGGGTCTGACACAGGGCTTTGCGCCATTAGTCGTTTTGATGGGGCATGGTTCAATGAGCCAGAACAATCCCCACTTGGCGGCTTACGATTGCGGGGCTTGCAGTGGTCGCCATGGTGGCCCAAATGCGCGGGTATTTGCGGCGATGGCTAACCGCCCTGAAATTCGCCAACGGCTGGCTGAACGCAATATCTTCATACCTGAGGACACTTGGTTTATCGGTGCTGAACATAATACCTGCAATGAAGACATCACTTGGTATGACAACGATGCAATTCCAAAAGAACGGCTAGTTGGTTTGACCAAACTTGAGCAACAACTCAAACGCGCACAGCATTTATCAGCTCATGAACGTTGTCGGCGGTTGGCTTCTGCCCCGCGCAATCCGAAACTCAATGAAGCGCTGTCACATATCGTGGAACGCGGGGCTGATTTTTCCCAAGCCCGCCCAGAACTCGGTCATGCCACCAATGCCTCCGCAGTTGTTGGTAGGCGTTCCGTGACCCAAGGTGCGTTCTTTGACCGTCGGGTATTTTTGATTTCCTATGATCCGACCCAAGACCCGGACGGTAAGATAGTCGAGGGTATCTTACTTAATGTAGGCCCTGTCGGCGCGGGCATTAACCTCGAATATTATTTTTCTACAGTCAACAATGATCGTTTAGGTTGCGGCACTAAAGTGCCCCATAACATCGTCGGGCTTTTTGCGGTTATGGAAGGCACGAGCAGTGATTTACGGACGGGCCTGCCCAGCCAAATGATTGAAATCCATGAAGCTATGCGCTTGCAGCTTTTGGTAGAAGCCAAAACATCCGTACTGGAACAAATCTATGCCCGACAACCCAGCCTGCGTGAGTTGATCGCCGGTGGCTGGTTACATTTGAGTGCTTTAGACCCTGAGAGCGGTAAAATCTGTGTATTCGAACGCGGTGTGGGCTTTGTACCTTGGCAAGGGGAGGGTAAGGATATTCCCGAATTTGCCAATTCACCGGATTGCTACCACAATCAAATATTGCCAGTTCCACCAGCATTAATCAAACAACCAGAAAGGATCGGCGCTTAAATGGATGCTTTGGTTGTTTTAATTCCACTCATGCCGCTCCTTGCCGCTGTTATTATCGGTACAGGACAGTTTTTTGGCCTTATTAAAGGTGAAGCCAGCGAAGGCTTTACGGCATTAATTGCAAGTTGGTTGATTACCATGTCATGCCTGTTGGCGTTGGCCTTACTGGCTACCGATATTTTGGGTAAAAATAATGGTATGTTTTCGCTTGGCTTATGGTTGAGCAGCGACGGTTTGGCAATTTCGCCCAGTTTCATTACCACAGGATTTAATGTTAAGTTGGCGGCATTATTTGCTGTTTTATTGATGATAATCACCCGTTTCTCCATCAATTACATGCATCGGGAGGCGGGTTTCCATCGGTTCTTTTTTATCCTCAGCCTGTTTGCTTCGGCAATGTTGTTGCTGGTGTTATCGGGCAATGCGCTGCTTACATTTGTCGGTTGGGAACTGGCGGGATTGTGTTCTTACTTGTTGATAGCTTACGCCTACGAGCGTCCGGTAGCGGTCGTCAATGCGACCCGTGTGTTTGTCACCAATAAGGTTGGTGATGCGGCTTTTATGTTGGGCATAGGCTTAAGTTATATCTGGGCTGAAACCATAAACTGGGCCGATTTAAATGCCGCATCGGCTGACTTAGGCAAGGGCGAAGCCACAGCAATTGCACTTTGTTTTGCGATTGCGGCCTTGGCAAAATCGGCACAATTACCCTTTTCGCCTTGGTTGGCGCGGGCAATGGAAGGGCCGACCCCATCCAGTGCTGCCTTTTATGGTGCGGTAATGATCCATGCCGGAGTGTATTTGCTAATCCTGCTAGAACCGTTGATCAGTCAAACGCCATTGGTGATGGGTTTGCTTATATTTGCCGGTATAACCACGGCCCTGTACAGTTATTTTATCGGCTTAACTCAGACCGATGTAAAAAGTTCCCTGGCTTTTGCAACGACCGGGCAGTTGAGTTTGATGTTCCTTGAGTGTGGTTTGGGTTTTTGGCGAGTCGCAGCTTGGCATCTTTGCGCCCATGCTATCGTCCGGTGTTATATGGTTTTGACCGCACCTTCGCTTATGTACAACGTCAGGGAAACCCCGGTAAAGCCGATTGCGCCATTCTTGGCGAATAATTGCTGGCTGTTTACTGCGTCCTTGCAGCGGTTTTGGATGGAGCAGGTCGCCGATTGGGTGCTCGTTAAGCCTGTTCGGCAACTGGCGCGCGACCTTAGCTATTTTGACGATAATATTATCGACCGCATTATGGGCGTTCCTGCACCCGCTATCAGTGCGGTATCGACGCTGGCGCAACTGGAAGAACGGGCGGTGGGAGCCAGGTTGGAAAACGGCGATATTTTCAGCAGTGGCACAGGTTTGGTGAGTGTTGCGGCGGCTTGGCTAGGCGGTATGGTACATTGGTTTGAAGACCGTTTGGTGTTGCAAGGTATCAGTAAAGATGTCATCCATTTCGGACGGGAGGCAGGGCATTTGGCAAATAAACTTGAGACATTGGTATTTAGGCCACGTTACTTGGTGTTGATGGTTTTTATCACATTGTTAGTTGCCTTTTAAACCTATGATTACGCCCGTTATATTTTGGTTTGAATCGGTTGGTTTTCCTTTGTTAAGCCTACTTACGCTAACTCCCTTATTTGCCATGATCGCTGGCTTAGCATCGCGTTCGCCAATCTTTATGGTACGTATTGCTTATGTTGCAACCTTGTTGGAGGTTTTGCTGGGACTGTATTTGATTGTGGCATTTGATACCGCCAAGACCGGAATTCAGTTCGCAGAACAGTTCAGTGGGTTGGGGGTAAGTTACAGCGTGGGTGTTGATGGCTTGAACATATTGTTCATCCCATTGGTTACCTTTGCAGCATTCTTGATCCTTGTTTATATTTCTGCAACTCGATCTGCCGGAAATAGCCGCTTGATAGTTTGTGTGCTTGGTTATGAGACCATTCTCATCGGTGCTTTTAGTGCGCTCAATGTGTTGCAATTCTGGTTGCTGACTGCATTGGAACTCGTACCTATTTTGTTATTGACGGTGCAATCAGGTTTGGATCAAAAAAAACGTCACCTCATGATGAGGTTGTTGCAGTTTTTTTGCAGCAGCCTGTTCCTGACTTTGTCTGGGTTTTTGTTGCTGGCTTTTGGCTTGATTGATTCAGAACATGAACTGACTTTTGATTTGCTGACGCTGAAAAGCAATAACGCTTATCTGCATGATGAAACATTAATCTTCATCCTGTTGTTTTATGGTTTTGCGATTCGTATGCCCTTGTTTCCTTTTCATGGCTGGTTACCGCTTTTGGTCGAACAGGGCAGTCTTGCCAGTGTGGCTGTGTTCATCGTCGGATTAAAACTGGGCGTTTACGCCATGATACGTTTTATTTTCCCTCTGGTGCCCGGCGTGGCCGAGCAATGGGCGGGATTTGTCTTGTTGTTGTGTGGCTTCAGTATTTTTTACGGTGCATTGATGGCATTGATGCAAAACAATATTTATCGGTTGCTGGCGTTTGCCATTATCAGCCATACCGGGATGCTGGGTTTTGGTATATTCAGTTTTCATGAGCATGGCCTGGAAGGTGCGTTATTGCTGTCTTTGGTGTATGGGCTTGCGTCTATCGGTATGCTCTTCAGCATCAGCCTGATCCACGAACAAACCGGGACGGCAATGATTCCCCGCCTTGGCAATCTGTTTGATAGCCACACCACGCTGGCCTTGTTGTTTCTTATCACGGCGTTGAGTACCATGATTATGCCGGGTTCCTTGGGTTTTGACGCAGGACACCTTTTGCTTGAAGGTGTTATTGAAGAACATGAATGGGGAGTCGCTGTGATTATCCTGGTCGGTCATGTTATGGCGGCGGGTTTTTTGCTCTGGGGATTTCAGCAAGTGTTTTTGGCGACTCCCGGACACCACAGGAATTACGCCAGCAATAGTAAAACGGTTTTTCAAGAACGTTTGATTGCATTGGTGATTTGTGTCCTGCATATCGGTACCGGCTTGAATTCTTTGCCCTTACTCAATTTAATCGACATGGATGCTATCGAGTTGGTAGGTCATTACCCTATCCACAGTTCTCAGCAAAATGTTGTAGAACCGCCGGCTGAGTTTATGGTTCCAGATGCTCTTGACCCCCCAGAACAACAGGGTGCGCCAGAGTGATACCTGCCGATTTTCCAATGCTAAGCTGCCTGATTATATGGCCTTTGCTGGGGGCGTTAGCCACCGGCTTTTCTGGGAATAAGGTTCGTGCTAGGACGATAGCGGCCTTTACAGCGGTACTCGAATTGTTTGGGGCATTGCTGGTGCTGTATTGGTTTAATCCAGAGGACGGCGGGAAGTTCCAATTAGTCGAGCAATATAGCTGGATACCCAGTCTGAATATTGAGTGTCTGTTGGGAATAGACGGCATTGCGGTGTTGTTCCTACCCATGTCGGCTTTGTTGACCTTGATGGCAATTTTGGCATCATGGAATTCGATACAGCACATGGAGCCATTTCATTACGGCTTGTTATTGGCATTGGAAGGCATTACGATCGGCGTGTTTTCGGCTTTGGATATGGTGCTGTTCTTTTTGTTTTGGGAGCTGACGCTACCGGCAATTTTCTTTTTGATCGGGCTGTGGGGTGTGGGGCCATTACGTCGTGCAGCGGCGGTCAAGTACACATTGTTTATGCTATTTGGCGGTGTGCCCTTATTGATTGCCATTGTCATTTTGGCGATTAATACCGATCCTGAAGCGAATACTACCGGAACGCAGTTGGTATTCAGTTTGCCCGTTTTGCTTGATAAACCTTTACCGGACGATTTGCAAAGTACCGTGTTTTTATTGCTGCTGCTGGCTTTTGGCATCAAAACCCCATTGATTCCTTTCCATACCTGGATGCCGACTGCCACAATGGAAGGATCGCCGCAGGTTTCAGCATTATTGACCGGCTTAAAATTGGGTGCTTTTGGCATTGTCCGTTTTACCATGCCGTTAGCGCCATCCGCTGCTGTCGAGTACAGTTGGATACTCGGTGTGCTGGGTGCAGTTACCCTCATTTATGGGGCATTAATTGCCCTGTACCAGACCAATCTGCGCCGATTATTGGCCTATGCCAGCATTAGCCATGTCGGCTTGGTGGTAGTTGGCATAGCCTCGTTGAATATGCAGGGAATACAGGGCGCACTTTTTCAGTTATTTAATTTTACCCTTGTTGCCAGTTCGCTTATGTTAATTGCCGGGTTTATTCAACATCGACTCGGTAGTACCGAAGCTATTCATTTGGGCGGTTTGGCTAAAGTCATGCCGAAACTGACTAGTTTCTATTTCATATTTATGCTGGCGAGCATCGGTTTGCCGCTCACCAGTGGTTTTCCGGCTGAATTACTGCTGATAATCAGCGCTCTAGGCGCTCACCCCAGCCTAGGTATTGCGGCACTTGCCGCCGCCGTACTAAGTGCGGCTTACATGCTGGATTACACGCGCAAGGCGTTCATGGGGGCGGTTATTCATCAATCAGTCAGGCAGTGTCTGGATTTGCGTCGCCGTGAGTTTATTCTGTTGTGTGTACCGGCTTTACTGGTTATGGTCTGTGGATTAATGCCCAATATTATTTTACAAGTGCACGAAAAAGCCGCAGATGTCTGGTTATCGCGGATACTGGAGCAACCCATAAAATCCGATGAGGTTGCTGATATAGATGTTTCTGAGTGATGGTGTGATAATTTAGCCTTAGTCTATCAACTACGTTAAATCCATAATCTTTAACCCAATGCTTAGCTTTCTAAGTTTATGAAATATAAAAAATTATGCTGTACGTATCATTCCTCGCGTAATACCGACTAGGTAATGATACGTATAGATTAATATTTGCTTAAGCGCTTAAATAACATCAACAAAACCATTTAAACCAGCTAATACAGTTATTTTGATTAGAGGCAATTGGCTTGCTGCAGTAGGCGGTGTCTGTATTTGAGATGTTGACCAAATTTAAACAAATATTCGAGGAGCGTACAGTGACTCGATGTCGTTGAGGGTTTCGAAATGTTGTTGTTGGAAAAATTATCCAGGAAAGCGCACTACGCAAGTCTGGAGTCAAGGCAGAATTTGTCGTGTTTGTTAAACCGGCAAAAGTTTTCTGTGGCAGCAGCAGACCAGAAAATCATAAATGATTTGCGTAAAGACGGTGTCCATGTCACAAACTTGGCGCATTTATTTGGCGATGATGATTCGGATGATATAGCGAAGGTTTTTGCCCGTGCTGCTGCTGATCTGGACGTTACGGACAAAGGCGTATTACCTAGCTATTTGCAGAAAAAAACTTCGTCTATTGACATGGAGGCGAACGTAATCCTTGCTAAGTACCCGGAGTTGTTTTTTTTATGCTTGTCTAAACGAATACTTAATTTGGTCGAATCTTATCTGGGTATGCGGTCGGCGTATCACGGAGTCGCCCTCAGGCGTTCGCTGAATGACGGCTTGGAAATTGGGCCTCGGTTGTGGCACAAAGACTGCGAGGATTTTCATGTAGTCCGTATCATTGTATATCTTAATGATGTGACTAAGGGCGGCGGCCCTTTTGAATATTTGCCCCGTACTTACGGGTTGAACTATAGCCAATTAAAAACTGTTGGAGGTCGATTAACAAACGAGGATATGCTGAAAATCGTCCCTGAAATCAAAATGCGTCCATGCTATGGCAAGGCAGGTACAGTCATAATTTGTGATAGTGCCAATACCTTTCACCATGAAAAACTCCAAGTTACGCAACAGAGAAGTGTCGCTATGTTCGGTTTTTCCTCCCGCTTGCCCAAGAATCGAGAGCTGGCTCAAAAGCACTTTCCTGTGGAAGCGCTTAAGGATCAGTTAAATCCACTGTTATCGTCGAGCCAGTTGCCCTATGTCTATGGATGGCGTCGCTAATCTGCTTGTGGGTGGCTTATTTATGTCGACAAGTTGATCAAAAAACACAGGTTTAACTCACTACCCTTTATGAAAATGCTGAGTAGGGCAGTCATTAGTCATTAGACCGCAAGCTGATGATAGGCCAACCTGTGTTTGTTGCATGAACACGTAGTTTTTCGTCCGGGTCAACGGCAACAGGATTGTCTACCCTAGTCAACAAGGGTAGATCGTTGTTGGAATCGCTGTAGAACCAGCTATTTGCAAGAGTTTCCGTGGATTGTTTTAACCATCCTTCCAAATGAATGACCTTACCTTCCTGAAAGCAGGGGACACCGATGACGTTTCCGGTGTACCTGCCGTCGATAAATTCTGGCGTGGTAGCCAGTAACAGCTCAATTCCGTAGAGCTTGACTATAGGTTCTGTGACAAAGCGGTTGGTCGCCGTAATCACCATTAAGGTGTCGCCCCGTTCCTTATGTTTATTTATCAATTGCTGGGCAGGTTTTAAAAGTATTGGCTTGATGCTGGTTTCAATAAACTGGTCGCGCCATTCATACAGTTTATCAGGTGTATTGTCCGCTAGTGGTTTCAGTGAGAACTGCAGAAACTCATTAATATCAAGTGTCCCTTGTTTATAGTCCTCGTAAAATTGGGCATTGGCGTCTTCATAATAAGCCTTATCGACAATCCCTTCGTTGACTAAAAATTGCCCCCAAAGATAGTCGCTGTCATCGGCTATCAAGGTATTGTCTAAATCGAAAATCGCTAAACTCACAGATTACCTGTCTTTAAAAATTAAAGGGATATGCCCGCTAGTATCTGGGCTTTTTTTATGGAACAATGTGTTCAATTAAATTTATTCCGTCCGCTCCCGATTTTACCACGCGTAAGCGAAAGAGGGCGAGAAGGTAAAAGACAAGGTTTTTATCATGATCGACTCAAAAGGATACCGGCCTAATGTCGGCATCATCCTTTGCAATGACGAGGGTCGCGTGTTTTGGGCTAAACGGATGGGGGTGGACTTGTGGCAGTTTCCACAGGGCGGCATCAACTATAATGAAGATCCTGAAACGGCGATGTATCGAGAATTGTGGGAGGAAACGGGACTGCTGCAAGAGCATGTCCAAGTGCTTGGACGCACCCGCTATTGGTTGAAATATCAGTTGCCAGATCGCTACATCCGTAAAAATTCCGCGCCCTTGTGCATTGGACAGAAGCAGATATGGTTTATGCTACGGCTGGTCAGCCATGAATCCAACGTCCGCTTCGATCACGGCCCCAAGCCAGAATTCGATGGTTGGCGTTGGGTGGAGTATTGGGAACCGCTCAAGGATGTCGTTTACTTCAAACGCAAAGTGTATCAGCGAGCCATGGCTGAATTGGGAGCTATTCTGACTATTGATTCAATTCCCGTCAATGCTGCCGGCTATCTTGCGAAAGAAAGCAACAAAAAGTCCGCTAACACCAAGTAATTTCAATAGCCTTTCGGATGTGCTTGTAGGCCGATTAATGGCTCTGGCAAGCGCACAACTTCCGAATTGATACTGCCGTCGTTATAAAGGTTTAGCCAGCGATAACCAGGCGAAGTATCATCCAAGCTGAATGTTGCGCTTTCAGGCCTAAACTGGAAGCAGGTCGAAGGCGTAGACAATACCTGAACGTCATTGATTTGTGCATCCATCGCCTGATGGATATGGCCGTTAATAATGGCTTTCACCTTTGGGTATCGGTTGATCAGGGTGAATAAGTCTCGGGCGTTTTTAATTATCATCTTGTCCAGCCAACGGCTACCGGTAGGTAAGCAATGGTGATGGAGTGCAATTAATGTGAAAAGATCGGGATGGTTTTGTAAACAGTGTTCCAGAAAGGCTAGCTCTTTAGTCGATATAACCCCGTCTGGAGAATTGATTATTTGGCTGTTTAAGTTGAGTATCTGCCAATTACCCAGAACGACCCGTTTACCGCAATTGACCGTTTCTGTGCACAGCACGGTTTGCATGATGTCAAAATCATCGTGGTTGCCCGGTAAACATCTGATCGGAATATTGAGCGGTTGCAATTGGCTGAATAAATACTGATAGCTTTCCACGCAAGGGTCTTGTGCCAAGTCACCGGTGACCAGGCACAAGTCAAAATGCCGTGCTAAATTCATGGCGTGTGCGATAACGGCATTAAAGTAATAGGCGGTGTTAACTCCCAACAGGGTCGCTTTAGGCGACTCCATGATGTGTGGATCCGTAAGTTGCAAAATCGAAAGGTAAGGGGAGATTTCTTGCATTTGCAATCATTCGGTGATTTTACACAGCACTTTTGAGTTTCTTTCCGGGTTATATAGCGTTTTTAAAGCGTCAGGCAAACTAGCAATTGCGCTGGGCTGAAAGCCCCGTTCAATAAACCAATGGGCTGTTTGTGTCGATAATACAAACAGCTTTTTTAAATGCAATTGTTTGGCTTTTTGGTAGGCATGTTCAAATAACCGCTGCCCACGTGCCGATCCCTGATAATCAGGGTGGACGACAAGGCAGGCAAGTGCGCCGCACTTGCCTGCCTTGTCGGCATGTAACGCGATACAGCCGATAATCAAGCCATCGCGTTCTAACACCGAATAATCTGCGATCTCCATTTCAACTTTTTCCCGTGAGCGTTTTGCCAATTTGCCTTGTTGCTCCAACGGTTTCATTAATTCCAGCAGTCCACCGATGTCAGCCAACGTGGCAGTACGCATGGCTTCAAAGGGTGTCGAGCTAATCAGCGTGCCTACCCCGTCATGGCTAAAAAGTTCCAGCAACAGCGCACCGTCAATCGTCCTGTCGATCAAGTGCACACGGTTTACCCCGGATTGGCAGCTTTGCATGGCGGCCTTAAGCGATAACGTGGTTGTGTCCGCAATATTCGGGTTGCGTTGCAAAAATACTCCAACCTCATCAGCCGTCATTTGCCGAATCTGTTCATTATTATCGGGATTTTTGACACTTTGTTCTGTGAGTAAGATCAATTTTTCCGCATTGAGTGAAACCGCCACCGACGTTGCGACTTGCTCCGCCGACAGGTTAAATACTTCGCCGCTGGGCGAGTAACCGATGGGTGAAATCAGCACGACATTTTTTTGCTCAAGCTGTTGCTGAAGGGCTTGGCTGTTTATGCGGCGTACTTCGCCGGTGTGTCCGTAATCGACACCATCAATAACCCCCAACGGCTTGGCGATAACAAAGTTTCCAGATGCCACTTTAAGGCCGCTACCGGCCATCGGCGAGTTAGCCAGACCCATCGACAATAAGGCTTCGATTTCCACTCGCACAAGGCCTGCGGCTTCTTTGACGCACTGTAGGGCCAAATCATCGGTAATACGTAGATTAAGATGGAAGCGGGCAGGTGTGTTTAACCTTGCCAGTCGTTGGTTAATTTGCGGACGTATGCCATGCACCAACACCAAGCGTATCCCTAAGCTGTTCAGCAAAGCGAAATCATGGACGTGATGGTCGAAATCGGCATCAAGAACGGCTTCGCCGCCAAAAAATATGACAAAGGTTTTATTGCGATGGGCGTGGATATAGGGGGATGAGTTGCGAAACCAGCTTACAAATGCGTTTTGGAGTTCCATAGTTATGTTATTGAAGCAGGGTTAGGCAAGTACGCAAACGGTATTTTATCTTTGCTTAAAAAGCATTCAAGTGTAGTTCAGTATAGTGACCTACTACCCAGTTGACTGTGAATTAATACCAATAAAATGGGGTAATAGTACCTTGACTTTGCTTAAAATAAAATTTACGGGCAGTGTTTTGATCGCTCTTTAATACCAATAAGAAACCTATGCTTGATCAACATTACCATAGGTTTCTTCGTAAATTTCGTTTAAGCGCTTGCCTTGATATGTCCAATAGGGACTGGGTTGAACATTGTATTCGATGGCTAATAATTGACGAGTGGCTGCAGTTAATGAGATTTCTTCGCCATTAAATCTAACTCTCTTGGCTGAACTCACAGTAACAACTGATGAGCCATGGACAAAATGTAACTCTGAACCTAGAGGAATGCCCATTTCTAAGAAGTTCATGTTTGGACGCTTAGCCTTTAATTGTTCTGCTGCGATAACGGATTCTTTATCTAATGTCGTGGGTTGTAGTTCTATCTCTTGCGTAGCATCTTCGGTATGTAGCAGTTTTAAAATCGCGATAGCTTGCTCAGGTTCTATTTTAAAAAACTCTCGTTTAGGATTTATCCGTTGGGGAGAAAACGCCACATGCAAAGCTCTTTCAACTTCTTCTGCGTTCTGTACTTTACAGGCATAATTCAGTTCAAACGGTACAGGAACGCCTGTCGAATAAAGCTGGGCAATCCTCGAATTTGCGTCATCTTTTGTTGTATAGCCGATCTTCACCAATCCAGGCATGGCTGAATTGGTGAGAACATAAACAATCTTAAGCGACGACAAAGTTAATCAATCCTAATTGTCGGTTACTGCACCCAGTGATGCAGAACTCACCAGCTTGGCATATTTAGCTAAGACACCACGCGTATAACGTGGTGCAGGTTGTTGCCAATGTTCCAGCCGACGGGCGATTTCATGTTCATTGACGTGCAAGGTTAATTGATTGGTTTCAGCATCAATGGTGATTTGGTCGCCGTTTTGTACGATTGCCAACGCACCGCCGACATAGGCTTCCGGGGTGATATGACCGACGACAAAGCCGTGGGTACCACCAGAAAAGCGACCGTCGGTAATCAATGCAACCTCTTTGCCCAAGCCCTTGCCCATAATTGCAGACGTAGGGGAGAGCATCTCGCGCATTCCGGGGCCACCTTTCGGGCCTTCGTAGCGGATGACAATGACATCGCCTTTAACAATTTCACCGTTCAAGATTGCTTGTAACGCTTGTTCTTCGGCATCGAACACTTTGGCGACACCAGTAAATACTAAGCCTTCTTTGCCAGTGATTTTGGCAACCGCGCCATCAGATGCCAGATTACCGTATAACACGACCAGATGGCTGTCTTTTTTGATGGGATTATCCAAGGGGCGGATCATGTCTTGCTGAATGGGATAGGGTTGTACGTCGGCAAGGTTTTCCGCCAGCGTTTTACCTGTTACGGTTAGGCAATCGCCGTGCAACAAGCCGCAATCCAGTAATATTTTCATGAGCGGTTGAATGCCGCCGATTTCAATCAACTCTGCCATTTGGTATTTGCCGCTGGGTTTTAAATCCGCGAGCATGGGGACGTTTTTACCGATACGGGTAAAGTCATCCAAGGTAATATCAACGTTACTGGCATTCGCCATTGCCAAGATATGCAGCACGGCATTGGTTGAGCCACCGAGCGCAATGACCACAGTAATGGCATTTTCAAAAGCCGCTTTGGTCATGATGTCGCTGGGTTTGATGCCTTTTTTAATCAACTCCATCACGGCTGCGCCAGCCCGTTCGCAATCCAGGCGTTTGTCTTCGGAAATGGCCGCTTGCGCGGAACTGTTAGGTAAGCTCATGCCCAAGGCTTCGATGGCTGAAGCCATGGTATTTGCTGTATACATACCCCCGCAAGAGCCGGCGCCGGGGATGGCTTTAGCTTCGATTTCCGCCAATTCGGCATCATCAATTTTGTTGTTTGCCCGTGCGCCGACCGCTTCAAATACCGATACGACATCCAGCTTTTGATTTTTATGGCAGCCCGGCATAATGGTGCCGCCGTACACGAAAATCGCAGGGCGATTGAGCCGTGCCAGTGCCATCATGCAGCCAGGCATGTTTTTGTCGCAACCACCGATAGCAACAATGCCGTCGAAGCCTTGGCAACCGACGACGGTTTCAATGGAATCGGCAATGACTTCACGGGATACCAGCGAATATTTCATGCCTTCAGTACCCATCGAGATACCATCAGAAATTGTAATAGTATTGAAAACGACAGCTTTGCCGTTGGCTTGGTTAACGCCTGCCGCCGCATCATCCGCCAGTTTGTTGATATGCATATTGCAAGGCGTGACCATGCTCCAGGTCGAGGCGATTCCGACTTGTGGCTTTTTAAAGTCGTCCGAGGTAAAGCCAACCGCATGTAACATGGCGCGACTGGGTGCGCGTTCCATGCCGTCAACGACTAATGAGGAAAAAGGGCGGTTTTTGGTATCGTTATCGTTAGCCATTAATGTCTGTCCGGAAGTAAGGGTGGTGATGGTATTAGTCTTGCCTGATGGCTAATTGAGTTGTATTACAAGCTATCCCAGCTATTTCTACGACGCCAAGCCAGTTTGGGTAACATGAAGCCTAAAATAACGCCAACCAAAGCTAATATGCCCCCGTACAAAAACCAATCTTGATTGGCCCCGTCTTTTAAGGCATTGTTTTCTAGTTTAATTTGCTCCAGATCACGTGTTGCCTTAACTAACTGTTCTTTTAGTTCATCTCGTTCGCTTTTGAGCTGTATTTGACTGGCGGAAGTGCGTTTCAATTCCAGCAATTCCCTATCTAATCTGTCGCGGTCTGCGGACAAAGATTGCTCCAGCGATGTGCCTGGCGCTATGGCGGCTTTTGCTTTAGCCAGATCTTCTTTCAGGGCGGAATTTTCTGCCTGGAAAGCGGCTAAATCTTTGCTGGTTGACTCCAGTTTGCTACGCTTTGGTGGTTCTGTCATGGTGTTTCTGGTGGCAATAAAGCCTTGCATGCCATCTTGTAACTTTACCTTGGAAAAGCCCGTTGTTGTGCTTTCTGACAATAAAGTAAGTGGTGTTCCAGTCGGTAACAGGCTGATTATTTTACCTTTGCTGCTTTCTTCGCTACGGAGTGGTAAATCAAGGGAGTCAGTTACGTAAACAGTCTTGGCGTAGCCTGGCGTAACTAGAAACATAAAAAGAAATATAACGCGGTGTTTTTTCACAAGAGCCTCTAGGGTAATCACTTGATAGACAACTATAGTTTTATTGATGGCACAGCAGGAATTCCATGAGTGCCTTTTGTGAGTGAAGGCGGTTTTCTGCTTCGGCAAAGATTAGGCTTTGCGAGCCATCAATTACCTCTGCGCTGACTTCCTCGCCCCTGTGCGCGGGTAAACAATGCATAAACACGGCATCTTGATGGGCGGTTTTCATAATGTCGGCGTTAACCTGATAGTCTTTAAAGGCCAAACAGCGTTGTTTTTGTTCTTCTTCCTGTCCCATGCTTGCCCATACATCGGTGACAATTAAATCAGCATTTTTTGCTGCGGCAATGGCATCGTCAAAAAACCGTACGCGATTGCCTGCTGCATCGGCAATGATTTTACTCGGTAAGTAAGCGTGCGGTGCGGCAATGTTTAAATTAAAATCGAGTACAGTGGCGGCATGTATATAAGAATGGCACATATTGTTGCCATCACCAATCCAGGTGACGGTTTTGCCCTGAATTTCCCCCCGGTATTCAAAATAGGTTTGCATGTCGGCAAGCAGTTGGCAGGGATGTTGTTCATCAGTCAGGCCGTTGATGACCGGCACGGAAGCGTGTTTGGCAAACGTGGTTACTGTTTCATGGTTGAACGTACGTAACATGATGCAATCGACCATGCTGGAAATCACTTTTGCACTGTCTTCTATCGGTTCGCCACGACCTAACTGGGTGTCACGGGGCGATAGAAAAATGGCATTACCGCCAAAATGCGCCATTCCCGCTTCAAAAGAGATCCTGGTGCGGGTGGATGATTTTTCAAAAATCATTCCCAATACCTGTCCTTTTAGCGGTTGGTAATCAGGGTCACGGTGTTTTTTAAGTTCGATAGCTCGGTTGATCAGGCGGCGGAATTCGCTACTGCTAATATCAAGCAGGCTGATAAAATGTCTAGGCTGCATAGTGACTGACAGGGGAAAGTTGGTCGGTGAATTGGGTGATGAGCCGGGAAAGTATATCGACAAGTTGCCCGATTTGCGCTTCATCAATAATCAGCGGCGGCAACAGGCGAATCACTTTCTCTTGCGTGACATTAATCAACAAGCCATTATCGAGCGCCATTTGCACAAGCCCTAAACAAGGCACGTCAAGTTCTATGCCGATCATCAAGCCTTTATGGCGAATATCTTTGATATGCAGGTTGTTCTGCAAGTGCTTGCTAAGCTGAAGGCAAATAGTCTGGCCTTTTTGTTCAGCCAAGGCTATCAAGTTGTCTTTATCCAAGGTATCCAAAACTGCTAAAGCTGCACTACAGGCGAGTGGGTTGCCGCCAAAAGTGGAGCCATGGTTACCTGCCGTGAATAATGTTGCAGCTTTGCCAGATGCCAAACAGGCACCAATAGGTACACCATTGCCCAATGCTTTCGCCAATGTGCATACATCGGGAAGTATGCCGTTGTGTTGGTAAGCCAGAAACTTCCCGGTACGCCCCATGCCCGATTGTATTTCATCCAGCATCATTAAAAGGTTATGCTGATTGCATAGATCACGTATTTGATTCAGGTAATCATTGCCAGGGATATTAATACCGCCTTCACCTTGGATAGGTTCAAGCAAAATGGCAACAATATTGGGGTTTTTTTCAAGTGCAGACTTGATAGCATTGATGTCATTGTAGGGGACGCGCACGAAACCTTCGACCAACGGTTCAAAGCCTTTTTGTATTTTGGTATTGCCAGTGGCACTGAGGGTTGCCAGAGTGCGGCCATGAAAGCTCATTTCGGTCACGATGATAGCGGGAACATCAATGCCACGTTCGTGACCAAATTTACGGGCAAGTTTGATCGCAGCCTCATTGGCTTCCGCTCCTGAGTTACAGAAAAACACATTGTCCATACCGCTGTTCTCGATTAGCCGATCCGCCAGTTGTTCTTGCACAGCGATCCGGTAAATATTTGAGGTGTGCAACAGCTTGCTGCTTTGTTCGCAAATAGCACGGTGTACCGCAGGGTGGGCATGGCCTAGGCCGCAAACGGCTATCCCTGATAAAGCATCGAGGTATTGCTTGTTATTGTCATCCCATAGCCATACACCCTCACCTCGTGTGAAGGTGACAGGTAAGCGGCCATAGGTGGGCATAACATGACTGGTCATAATACTACCTGCAAGCAAATGGACGGTCAGGAACCGCCTATTGGAAAAATCCTCGATTATAGTTTTCAATAGATTTTCAAGCAAGTGCGGCTGCTGAAGATTTTCTGTTTTCCTGTCGTTAAAATTGTTAAACTTGCGTAACTTTAACTGTGAGCGAATTGACAATGAATGTTAACGAAAGAATAAAAGAGCAACTTGAAAATAACCCCGTGGTTTTATATATGAAAGGCACGCCTGATTTCCCGCAGTGTGGCTTTTCCGGTCAGACCGTGCAGGTGCTGAATGCGTGTGGCGCTAAATATATGCACGTTAATATTTTTGAAGACCCTGAATTGCGCGAAGCTCTCAAGATTTACTCAAACTGGCCTACCTATCCTCAACTGTATGTGGGTGGTGAGTTGGTTGGCGGCTGTGACATAGTTACCGACTTGTACCAAAAAGGTGAATTAAAAGCGATGTTGAGTGCTGCCGGCGGCGTAGAAAATTAATTTACAGGGTTATTGTTCCTGAATTGATTCTACCGATTCGGTAGCTAAAATCTGTAGCTGTTTCCATTGATTGACGATCAGGCAAAACAATTCTGCCGTTTTTTCAGCATCATATAAGGCGGAATGGGCTTTGGCGGTATCCCACTCCAGTCCTGCGGATTCGGCAATTTTTGCGAGCACAGTTTGCTGATACGCCAGCCCTCCCAATGTTGCTGTGTCAAAGGTGCTGAACGGATGGAAAGGGCTGCGCTTTATTTTAGTACGGTAAATGGCGGCGTTTAAAAAAGCGATGTCAAAGGCCGGGTTATGACCGACCAGGATGGCACGGTTACAGTTGTTGCGCTTAAGGGCTTTTTGGATCGGTTCAAACAAGAGCTTGAGGGCATCGTGTTCCTCAATTGCCATACGGAATGGGTGGTGCGGGTCAATGCCGTTAAATTTAAGGGCGGCCTCATCAAGCTCGGCGTTTTTAAAGGGGATGACATGGCAGGCATGGCGCTCAGTGATTATTAAATCGCGATTGGCATCATACTCGACGATGACAGCGGCTATTTCCAGTAAAGCGTGTTTTTTGGCGTTGAAACCGGCTGTTTCTATGTCAATGACAACTGGCAGGTAGCCTCTAAAGCGTTTGTCCAAGGGGATTGCTGGGGCAGTCATTTGTAAGTAAATGGTGGGTGATTTAGGGTGGTTTTAGAGGTCGATGGAAATGTCGACTTGTGGTATGTTAACCGCAGTTTCGGTAAAACAAAAATAATAGCGACACAGGGGCGCAAGATGGTAAAGAAAAAACAAGTCATGCAAGTAATCGGCCTTGCAATTATTTCCGCTTTGACAGGCTGCTCAACAACCTCAAACAATGCCAGTGATCCGCTGGAGGGTTGGAATCGGGGTACGCAGTCATTCAACGATAAATTTGACCAATATGCCATGAAGCCAGTAGCCAAAGGCTATAACTGGATAATGCCTGATTTTGCCGACCAGGGCGTGTCGAATTTTTTCAGCAATCTCAATGATATTTCCGTCACCATTAATGATTTATTGCAGTTTAAGTTGGAACAAACCGGATTGGATGGTTCCCGCTTTTTAGTCAACACAACTGCTGGTGTGGGCGGCTTGATTGATGTTGCATCCATGTTGGACTTACCTAAACATCATGAAGATTTCGACCAAACCCTGGGTGTTTGGGGGGTTCCTTCAGGGCCGTATCTCGTCTTGCCTTTGTTGGGGCCCAGCTCACCACGAGGAATTACAGGGTTGATTGGCGATGCGGCAACCAACCCTGCCACTTACGTCGGTTTCGGTGCATTTCCAGGGCTTGAGAACGCAGTTGAGACGGCAATCAGTAGCGGCATGTACGTCCTCAATGCTATCGACAAACGGGCTGACAATCTGGCTACCGAAAAAGTATTGTCAGAAGCGGCACCAGAAGACCGTTACGAATTTATAAAGAACGCCTACTTACAAAAACGTAATTATCTTATTCATGACGGCAACCTGCCCGAAGGTGAGGGCGATGTGGATCCAGACAGTCTGGGAAATGACAGTCCGGCACCGCTTAATCCTTATCGGTAACGAACGGCGAATAGCATAATCTGGGTTTGGGTTTGATGCTGATTGTATCAAACCAGACCTAAATATATACAACAGCAAATTCAAAATTTAAAGTATTCAGACTTGCCGTCTTTCAAGCGTCTGGTCTAGGCTTATCTGGGTCTTCATCACCGCTTTCACCTTCGTCTGTGCGTGGATGCTCGATTTTATTCTCGTTAGCGGTCACTTTGGTGATAAACACCAATCCGGATATGATCACGATGATCATCACTGCTTCCATCACCAACTTTACCATTGTTGCCACCACTTAAGATTAATTAGAAAGGTACTGTGTATAGCCCCATCGTTTTGCTAATGTCTCGATCACTTTGATGTGGATGCAACCACACTATCGATAAGTATCGCGGCAACATATTTTTAAGCAATTATTTTGTAATTGAGGTCGGCTTAAAAAAACAGATTTTTATGATTATCCAGAATGCAAATGTCTTATAGTTAGGGTTTACGATGCTTTGCGACTAGAATGCCGTAAGTCGCTGACAGTAAAAAGCTGGCTAGCAGTATTACCATTAAACCGATTGGGGGATGAAGAATGAGCCTGAATTACACCGAAGAAGAATTGAATTTGTTGGCAAACACACCACAATTGCTTGGTGCAACCATGGCTTTTGCCGGTAGCAGTGGCTTGTTTGGCACGGGAAAAGAAATGTTTACCAACGCTAAATCTGTTTTGGCTGGTATTAAAGACTACCCCAATAATGCCTTGATACAGGCGATTTTGCCAAATGTTCAAGGCGTAGCAGCCGATGAAGTCGCAAAAATGAAAAAAATTCGCGACTGGGGTACAGCGCGGATGAAAGCCAAAGACGTTGATTCTGCAGACAAATTTCAAGAAGCTGCACTGGCGGATTGCAAAGAAGTGATGGCTTTGTTGGCTACTAAATCGTCGGCTCAAGAAGCGGACGAATACAAGCAATGGGCATTGTCAGTTGCCGAAAAAGTCGCAATGGCAACCTCTGAAGGCAGTTTTCTGGGTTTTGGTGGTGAGCAATTCAGTGCCAATGAAAAGTTACTGCTTAGTCAGATAGAAACTGTACTGGGGATAAAAAGCACTCTGGCTTAACCTATTTATTATTATCGAGAAGCAAGACGCGGTTTATAACGCCATCTTGCTTCTTGGTAATTAACCACCCGCAAGCAGTCTTGTTACCCATACTTCTCCCTTACATTCCATATTGCATTCGGCGCATTATGCTATCGCTAATGCGGCTTACGGCCTTGAAACACCAGTCTTTTTCATACTCCAATATGCTATCTGCTGAATCAGCAAAGCCGATATTTTAGGATTGGCATGCTTGATCCATTAAGCATAATCGTCTAATCAAGCCATCACCCGCCCCAATACTGCCGATTGACCCACTCTTAAGGTGAGTGTAGGCATCCAAAAATATCCGCAGTCTTGTGTGAAATATTACCTTGAAAAAAATTATTAGAGGTGTAGTTTTATCATGAAGTTAAGTGATACAGATACGTCCGATAGAGATAGTAAACTATTTGCATGACGACTTACTGTTGATAGCCAGGGGATTCAACACAATATAACTCCAATAGCAGCATGGGGAGCGGTCATGAAATTACACATTCAGCAAAGTTTTATTGGTGTCTTATCAATCTCAAACCTGTCGAAAAGGATCGTTCCACTCTTCGGCCTTATCGTGTGTTGTATGGGCGCATTTTTGGCGACCGGTTGTTCAGATAAAGACATCGCGAAACAAACCTCGGGCGCTAACAATGGGAACATAGGTACTTCAACGGCTATTTCCAGATATTGTCAGGGTAACGATCCTAAAACCATAACAGCCGAGGTTGTCGCACTCGAACAAATCATTACCTTCAACCGTTTTGGGGCGTTTAATCCGGCGGGGATGGTGTATGCGCTGAGGCAAGATGTGGTGGATAGCCGCTGCTCGCTTGCTGATGAAGATGATAAGAACAAGAGCTGCCACTTGGATAAGATCGACGACAAGGATATTCAACAATTGGCCGGTAACGTCCGGTTACGCAAGGACAAACGGCCGCGCCCCCTGGTGCTTCGCGTCAATGAATGCAACTACCTAAAAGTGACGTTTTGGAATTTATTGTCGCCACTGCCGACTGTACACACGAAGTTCCAACGCACCGATTTTCCAGAAGGCGGTGTGCAGAAACATTCAGTCCTGGTTACTGAACCGGGCGATCCTACAGCCACCGACCTTTCTACTCCGCCACGCCTTGAACCTCAGCCCAAGCATCCGCTTTTTCCGTTCCCACCGCAAGAAGAACCGGATTACCCGACCACCCGCGCCGCATCTATCCATGTCAATGGTCTGGACTACGCGAATATTGAATCCGATGGTGCCAATGTCGGGAAAAACACGTCTTCACTGGCCGAACCCGGCACGAGCAAAACCTACACTTGGTACGCCCGACAAGAAGGCGGGTACTTTTTCTATTCCGCAGGTGCTTTGGCGGGTGGTGAGGGCGATGGCGGGCAATTAGGCTTAGGATTGTTTGGCTCCGTAAATGTTGAGCCCCAAAAATCCGTCTGGTATCGCTCCCAAGTTACCTATGGCGACCTTACCGGCACAAAAACCAGCTCCAGTGTCCATTATGACGACTTGGATTACAAAAAACTCGCCATTTTGTCTGGCGACAATCGAATCGTACATTCCGACCTCAACGCCATCATCTACCAAACAGACAAAACCAATGAAACCCTCGAAGTCTGCGCCAAACGTTCGCCGGGTTCCAGTTGCGGCATGTCGTTCCGTGAATTCACCACGATTTTTCATGACGAAAACAAGGTTTTTCAGGCGTTTGCCGAGTTGTCTGATGAAGGCAACCCCATCAGCGCGATTGCCGATGGCATGGCGATTAATTACGGTGCATCTGGGGTAGGCTCAGCAGTCTTGGCCGCTAAGAAAAAAATTGGCCCCGGCAAGGATTGCCCAGAATGTAAACTGGAAGAATTCTTTTTAAGTTCCTGGGTCAACGGCGACCCGGCGATGATTGTGCAACGGGATATGGACGGTGAAGCGGTAAAAGCCTTGTACCCTGACGACCCTTCCAACGTGCATCATTCCTATCTTGGCGATCCGGTGCGTTTCCGTAATATTCATGCTGGCCCCAAAGAAACGCATGTCTTCCATTTACACGCACACCAATGGTTGCAGGATAAAAACGATCCGAATGCCAATTACCTGGATTCGCAAACCATATCGCCCGGCTCGTCTTACACTTACGACATCCAATACGGTGGTGGCGGCAACCGTAACTTAACGGTCGGCGACGCTATTTTCCATTGCCATCTCTACCCACATTTTGCCGCAGGCATGTGGGAATTGTGGCGCAACCACGATGTGTTTGAAGATGGCAAGCCTGGCTTGTATGACAAAGACAAAAACCCTGATCCACGCCTACGAAATTTACCCGACTATGAAATTAAAGCGGGAACACCCAATCCAGCCCTAGTGCCTATTCCAGGACACCCATTAGCCCCTTTACCTACCGCTGAATTTCGCGGTTACCCGTTCTTTATGGCGGCTGAAGCCGGACATCGCCCACCGCAACCACCATTAGATATGGCGAAAAACGAACATTCAACCGGTGCAAACGATAAATGGCTAGACGGTGGGTTGTCTCGCCACATTATTACAGAGGGTACTAACGAAGACATTGATCTTAAAAACCCCAGCGTAACTAATGATCTGCTCGAAGGATACGGAGACCGGGATAACAATAAAGCTTCGCGCTATGTCGCTAAACGAACCTGGAAGTTGAATAGCGACCCGAATAACCTTATTTTAGCGAAAACAATTGAGGCCGCTACGGTAAAGCTACTGCCTCAATGCGGAACCAAAAGTGAAATTTTGGCTATGGCGTATCATGCCGGTTGGAAGAGGGAAGAAATTGTTGGGTTAAAAAAAGGAGATAACATGCCTAGCAACATGCTCCCAGAAGTATGGAAAATATGCAAAGGCGAGTTTAAGAAAGTCTTGGAGGATTTGCCGAATACCTTTGAATGGAACTTTAAACCTGAAAAAACAGAATGGCCTAAACATACTGACCCAGCAAATCCTCAAAGCCCTTGGGCTACTATGAATCCTCTCTGGAAAGGAGAAGGTTTTGAAACCACCAATGCAGCTTATCCCAAGGATAATCCGACCAGCACAGCTTACGCGCCAGGCAACAAATTCCGGGTCAACGGATTTGCTCCTGCACAAGGTGCGCCATTCGCCGACCCTTGTCCAACAGAGTATTACGAGGAAGCAACCAATAAAGACAAAAAAACCTTTGTTAACCGCACCAATCCTCGTCTTTATAAGTCCGCGTATATTCAATTCGACCTGACCGTCAACAAATACGGTTGGCACGATCCGCAAGCACGTATGCCGGTTCTTGAAGAAGATGCGGTCGATACCTTGAGTGGCAAACGCTTGGCAGAGCCGCTTTTCTTCCGAGCCAATTCGGGGGATTGTATCCAATTCCAAGCCACCAATTTGATTCCTAGCGTATTAAATCTGGACGATTTTCAGGTGTATTCGCCCACCGACACCATCGGCCAGCATATCCATTTGGTGAAATTTGATGTCACGGCATCTGATGGCTCGGCCAATGGCTGGAATTATGAAGATGGCACGTTCTCGCCCGACGAGGTACGGGAACGTATTGATGCGAGTAATCATGTATATGCAAGTAATGATGTGGGCAAGGATGGCAAGAAAAAAAATGGCAAAGTTATCGATTGGAAAGACCAACTGGTTAGCAATCACTTGAAAGCAAAAACGCATCCAATGTTTGTGAGCGGAAGCATGAAAAGCAAATCTGTTCTCGGCACATGTACCAATTCAGAAAAAGATTTAAAAGAGCATCCCTGGTGCGGCGCCCAAACCACCGTACAACGCTGGTGGGCTGACCCTGTCTTGAATGATCAATGGGATGACCGCACCATGCGCGCCGTGTTCACCCATGACCACTATGGCCCCAGCTCTCATCAACAACATGGCTTTTATGCGGCTCTCATAGTGGAACCAAAAGATACGGTGTGGACTAAGTTATCAGGTTCACCTGCTGAAGTTGATTCTGAACATGACAATCAAGCTAAGTGTTTAGAAAAAACTTTAAGTGGTTCATATGTCAACAACGTAGTTAAACAGCCATGTAGGGCAGATGGTGGGCCAACCAGTTATGCGGCGAATATTGGCTTACCAAAAAATCATTCCCATCAAGACGATACCGAGCATCAACATCTGATCACGCGTGAATATGACCTCGCCTTTGCCGATTTTGCGATTCTGTATAACGCTGATTTACGTCCCGTCAACCCACCGAGTCGCCAAGCAGATTTAATGCTGCCTGATGTCGTGCGCGACGGTTTAAAACCAAAACCTGAAGGTATTTCAACCGAAGATCCGGGTACACGCTTGTTGAATTACCGGAATGAACCGATTCCACTGCGGATTGCAAAAGAGGACGAGAATAGCCTGGAATATCATCAAAAAAAATTAGTCCACCATGATCTTCTTTTAAAACCAATTACTAACACAAAAGAGCTTCCCAATGAAGGCCGTAATCTGATTATTACCGCTATCAAAGAAGATAAACTGCATATTCGCATCTTTGACCCGTGCGGGAAAAAACTCATTGATAAGCCAGAGGATGAGTTAACTAGTGGCGAAAAATTGAAAAATCTTAAGATTTTTTTGAAACCTATCCTTTCTGAATCTAGCTTAAGAAAAGACCAGAAACAAAAAATCATTGAAGAGGTGGCATTAATTGCGGGTTACTTCCCAGGCAATATGGCTGATGTTTTCAGTTCAGTCATCTACGATAAATGTGAGCCAGAGCTACAAACAGGAAACGAACGCATCAAAAAACTCATGGCTAATGTACCACATGAAATCATAGACAAAACCTTGTTAAGTTCTTTGCTTGATGAGCAAAAGAAAAAAACAGAAAATTTTAAAAAATTAATCGGCAAAAACGAACCTTGGCGGCTGGATGGTGATCCATCAACACCGGTGCTTCCAGGCTATGCAGGGGACAACATAAATATCCAACTCATCCAGGGTGCCCAAGAAGAGCAGCATGTATTCTCTATAAATGGCATTAATTGGCTAGCCGAACCTAAATCCAAAAATTCAGGCTACATGAACGGTCAGCAGATTGGTATTTCCGAACATTTTGAAATGGAACTAAAGCTACCCAATGCCAACATGCTGACCGATTACTGGTTCGGCTCGCCCAGCGTGGAAAATTACTGGGACGGTATGTGGGGCCTGGTTCGCTCAATGGGGGGGCAGAAGGTATTTTTACCGGAAAATGCCCTCATGCAGGCCATGGTCGCCCCTCAAAATACAACGGAAAATCCAATCAGGGAGGATAGAAGAAAACGGTTGGAAGGTCTGTTCAAGTTCACCACGGCAGACCAAAGCGATAAAAGCAAACAAGTTCTCGGCACAGGCAAAGTTGACAGAATACTCGACGCGCTGGCCGTTCTCCCCAACCCAAACATCGATGCTATCTCTCAGGCACCCGATTTGCATCAACTATCCGAAGAGGAGCTCGAACCCGATTTCAATTCTAATCGGTTCAGCAAAAAATTGCGGGAACGTTTTTTAAACGATACAACAAAAATGGAAAAGATAAGAAGCCGTTTGAAAACAAAAAGCGAAACCGGAATGTGGGCTAAAGTTTATGAAAATTATGATAAATACTCCGATAAATTTAATGCTTTCATGGGCGATGAAACCGATAAAGAAGACTCAGCAAAGATCAAAGCATATTACTTACGCCATTTTAACGAAGAGATTTGGAACAAGCAGCCCTGCCCATTTTCGGCCTATAACGAATCGAATGATCGCATGAAGCATGTGGTAGTGGTAATGGCTGAAGATATTCTCAAGGATGGGAAAAAGCTCAGCTATAACGAGCAATTTAATATTACCGACCAACTGGGCGTTGCTTTCATAGAGGTTGACCATGATTGGGTAACTGAGCAGGAAGCAAAGGCTAAAAAAGCTGATTTAACTTCTGGCAACAACACTGGCTCAGCAAAACCAGATAATGTTCAAAGCAAAAATGCCGAAGGCAAAAGCTACCCCATACCTGCCGACGAGATCGTCCAAAAACTCAAAACTGATTATCAAAACGGCAGGCTCATAGAACCTTTGGTGTTGCGCGCCACTGCTGGGGAGTGCATCCAGGTAACGCTGCACAATTTATTGCCAGAAAATTTCCAGGATGATTCCAGCGATACTCTGCAAGGTCAAAGTTCCTGGAGTTATAACTTGATGCCGCCTATCGTTTCCGGCTTCAACTTTAATGAGGTGCGGATGTCTTCAACGGTTAACTTGATTCCGCAACTGGTCGCTTATGATGTTAAGGAAATGGGCGGGGGCAATATTGGTGCTAATAAACCCTTTGATCCTAAAAGCAAGACTCAAGGTTTGCCGGGTTGCCGGAAAACCATGGGGAATGGCAAAGCCGACTTTAGCGGCTGCGATAACAACACCACCGAATATATCTGGTATGCCGGTAAGCGCCAGGTGCTGGATATGGCTACTTATAAGATGTATGAAAAGGAAAATAAATTAGCGGCTGAATGCCCTCCATCTACGTCTACAAAAATGCGTGGCGATAGAGGCTATTTATGTCATACCCCCATAGAATATGGTGTTGCTTCTATCAGAAGCTTTGGCGATGTCATCAAGCAATCTTCCCATGGCGCGGTCGGTGCATTAGTGATTGAGCCTGCTGGGTCAACAGCACAGTTTCCAGTTGAAAACTCCAGAACGACAGCTGACATTGTGGACGAAAAAACGGGCAAAGTTTTATTCCGCGAATTCGTTACCGTATTTCAGGACGATCTCAGCCTGCACCAAAACGGCCAACCGATGCCGAACCACCGCATGGCGGACGATGCCGAGGATACGGGACAAAAAGGCTTCAACTACCGCACCGAACCACTATGGGCGAGGAATGGCGTAGGGACATCGGGTGCTGATTTCAATACGCTGAATAATCTGGATTACAGTAACACGTTAAGCTCAATCTACCCCAACCCTGGTTGCAGTGGTAAGCCCGACAGCGTGTGCGGCGACCCTGAAACACCGGTATTCAAAGCCAAAGCCGGTACCGATATACGGTTCAGGTTAGTGCATCCCAACGGTCATTCCCGTCAACATGCGTTTGCCTTGTATGGTCACAACTGGGATTACCAGCCTTGGAAGAATGATTCCACCGAAATTGCCACCCCAGAGGAAAAAGAGGTGCAAACCGCACGAGTCGGCGCTATTGGCGGCATTGGCCCAGGCAGGCATTTCAATATCGTAACCACAGCGGGCGGCGTTAATGGAGTGCCTGGCGATTATCTATTCAGGGTACAAGAAAACTTCCAGTTCCACGGCGGCATGTGGGGCATATTGCGAGTTGAAAAGTAATGATCATGTCCAAGGCTATCCTTAAGCTAATGTTGGTTTTTTTCCTTATGCCTGCATTTGCGGCAAAAGCCGTAGACAACCCAGAACTACGCGTTGAAATCCAAGGCATGGACTTGGCTATGCAATTGACCAACACCCAGAAAGGAGAAAAAACCGATTCAGTTGATGGCCGCCCGTTTAAAACCACCTTTAAATTCAGGGATAAATTAACCGGCAAAGCTATCACCCCATTACGGCCTAAGGCTTGGTTGTCCTTGCGCCGTTCTGAACAAGTCGCTACCGAAACCAGTTGCGAAGCGAAAGTACGCAGTTTTGCCAGCGGCCAACTCACTACCCGCGCGGATGTCGATTTGAACAGCTATTTCGTGTTGACGCTTAACCAGGACAAGACGGTTGCGTTTATTAATCCTCAAGTTGCCTCAAAGAGTAAATTGGAAGGTATTGTACAACTGCCTGAACAAGGCCTGGATTGGGTGCTGACCAAGGATGGCAAATGGCTTTATGTAACGATGCCGGAGGCCGCTGCGGTTGCATTGATTGATACGGAAAGGCATAGTTTGGTGACAACAATTGCCACAGGAACAGGCAGTAAACCTACCCGCATCGCGTTAGCACCTGATGAACAATCGGTATGGGTGGGCTTGGATGGTTCGCCGACTGTTGTTGTCATTTCGCGCGGTGAAAAACCTAAAACCAATACTGTCAGTGTCGGTGAAGGCCTTCATCAAATCAGTTTTACGCCGGACAGCCAATTTGCCGTGGTGACCAATACCGCCGCCAATACCGTTTCCGTCATAAACAGCAGCAATCTAAAAAAGCTGGGCGACATAAAAGTGAGGAGTACGCCATTAAAAGCCGCTTGGGTGGCCAAAGCCGAACGGTTTTATGTGACATCGGTGAATGATTTAATGATAAGCGTGGTTGACCCCGTCAAGTTGGTTGTCGATAGCCAAATTGAAGTCGGGCGTGGGACTGTCGATGTTGCCGCTGATCCACAGGGACGTTATGTTTGGGTGGTCAATCAACTTGACGCGAAAACCTACATTATCGATTCGGCAACCAACACGAAAATTGCTTTTGCCAATACGACGGCTGAACCTGACCAGATTGCATTTACCGCCGATTATGCCTATGTCCGCAGCTTAGGTTCTGAAAAATTTGCCCTGATCAACCGGAAACAACTGGAAAAATTACCTGCCCCGTCAGGCGAAAAGCAAAACGGGAAACTGGCCGAGTTGTCTGTCACGCAAATACAGGCTGGCGAAAAGCCGCCATCTGCCCTGCCCGATTCAATAGGCGTTGCCGCCATGATCGCACCGGTTCCTGAACAGAATGGCGTAATGGTTGCCAGCGCACCCAGCAAGACCATTTATTACTATGTCGAAGGCATGATGGTGCCGATGGGGACGCTGGACAATTATCGGCGCATCCCCAGGGCTTTGATGATACTAGACCGCAGTTTGAAAGAGACCACGCCAGGGGTGTTCGAAGTGCCAGTGAATATCGAAAAGTCGGGCAATTATGATGTTGCCGTGATGTTAGACCAGCCACGCATTATCCATTGCTTTACCATCAAACTTGAAGGCGGAAGCAATAGCACCAAACATAAACAAAATGAACAAGCAAAAATTAAGTTGGAATTTTTGCCCTTAAAAACCCAGCCGCTTGCAAACGCAGAAACGTCATTAAGTTTTAAACTGCTGGATACCATTTCCGGCAAACCCATCTCAGGGATTCAAGATGCCCGTTTGCTGGCCTTTGAACCACCAGGGCTGTGGCAGAAACGTGAATGGTTGCAAGAGATAGATAAAGGGGTTTATCAGGCCACCGTTATTTTTCCGCATTCGGGGACTTTTAACGTGCTGGTGGAAGTAAAATCTCGAAATTTGGAATTTACAGGGCAAACTTTAACAATAGTCAAGGTAGAAGGGCATCGTGAGTAAACAATATTCACGAGTAAAATTTGAATAAGCCAAATTTTCTTTGTGAAAAACTGGCAAAAGACGAGGTAAGTGTGATGAATAAGCGTCAATTATTTTTTATTTTGACCGTGTTTTTTTGCGGTAGTCTTTTTGCAGCAGGAGAAATACCTACTACCCCATTTATCAGCATTGGTTATATTCAATCGTTCAAGCTATGCGATCCAGCATACAACGTTGCACCATGCAATAAGAACGATCCCCGTGCCGCTGCAACCATGAAGGTGAATGGGATCACCATAATCATCCCTGAAAACCTGAAAATTATCATGCCGGGCACTTACCTGACTGCCCAGGATATTTTTAAAGGCCCGAAAGGTACGGCTACGGGAGCATTATCGACTCCGGAACAATCAGGTTTGGCATTAGAGGATCAACATCCGCCCGGCAAACCCTTTATCCCGTTTATGGCTGAAATTTCCGGCAATATTGCAAAGGATCCGGCATCTTCAAAAACTGAATATATTGCCGGTTTAGTCAATATCTCCCAAGGTGTGCTGCAAACTTCTGCGGGCTACATTAGGGATATTAACTATGCTAAGGGGGAACTCTTAGTGACACCGAATATAAGCAACTCAACCAATCAAGTCAGAGTGCAATTAAATGATCCGCCACTTGTAAATGATCCACCACTTCCAGGATCGCAATTTGGTCGTTTTAGTAAAGGTTCAAAAGATACAAAAGACGACAATCGTTTTATGGTCGATCAAGGCAATCCAACCGTTCATGCCATGACAGGTTATCCCGTCTGCATTCCAACAAGCGCTACCGGTGATCTTCGTTGTCCAATGTCAAATCGCATGAAAGATGATAACGGAAACCTTGTAAGGCGTTACACTATTGGCTCCAAATTAGCAGAAAATCCAAATGGTATACCTGTCGCCACATCTCCCCTTTGTACCACATGCGATTCCAAGTTTATGGTGCCATTGGCTGCGGGTGACTATGTCATTTTCTCGGGTATTTGGATTGACGATGTAGATGCTGCAACCAATACCACGGGTTATATTTCTGCCTATTCGTTAGAAGCTAATTTGGGCATATACACATCACCGGGCGAGAATCCTGCGTATATCGCCATCGAGGAATCCCATTGGGGGAGCGGTGGCATCCCGTTCGATAATCTGCCGCAAGAAACCGGGCCGGGAAAACCCGCTGTCCCAGGCACAAACCTGGTAACACGCTTCTTTATTGTGGGCGCAACGACCGACCCTTCTCGTAATGTCGAAATTATTGCCTTGGATGTAGACCCTGTCACTGGGGATGAAAAAAAATCTCCACGTATCCTATCTGTTGTCTCTCCTGAACCTATCGCACCCCTTGGGAGATTTAGAAGGACAGTGGAACAATCCGTTTTTCTCCCTCCAACGCGTGAAATACAAGCACATATTGTAGGGACAGCCAGCGTAAAAAAAACCGAAGTTGCCAATGGTCTTGAATGGGGGCAATACACTGCACCTGTTGGGGAATACCTGTTTCCTGAAGGCAGGAATTGGGGAAACCCTGAAGTTCCCATGAATTTTGAAAATCTCTGTTTCCTGGCTAAAGGGGCTGGCCCTCTGGATACCTTAGGGCGAGATAAAACTCCTGTGGCAGGATGTACGGATGCAACATGCCAACTCAAGCAACTAAAACCCTGGCCTGATTCGGGACACTTAGTCACCGATCCTCAAGCGGCTTGTAACAATACATTTACACCTTGAGCGTGATTCTTCAAACTTTTCCAAGTGCCACTTTTTGGCGCTTGGAAGCTGTAGGGTTAATGATCTTTTAAAGGCTTTCAAATGTTTGCTCGATATTTGGCTGTAATTGGGTTTATCCTGGGGTTATGTGCATCAATATATTCGGGTGTTGTACAAAGTGGACAGACAGAAATCAACTTGGTGTCTCCCGTACCCAATTTATTTGTTCTGGATCAAAACGGAAACCAAGTTGATTTTTATCGTGACCTCATCAAAAACAAAACCGTCGCTATCAATTTCATTTTCACCGCTTGCACGAGCAGTTGCCCTTTGTCCACGGCGATATTCAAGCAAGTCCAAAAAAAATTGGGCAAACAAAAGGTGCAATTGATCACGATCAGTGTCGATCCTGCCAACGACACGCCCGAACGCTTGCTTGCATTCAGCAAAAAATTTAATGCTGCACCAGGTTGGGAATTTATCGCGGGAGAAAGGCAGGTTATTTCTGGATTGTTGAAAAATATTGGGGTGTATACCACTAACAGGAACGACCACAGCAATGTTGTTATTGTTGGCAACGATGTTAACCAGCAATGGACTCGCCTCTATGGCTTCCCTCAAGCCGATGAAATTATCTCAGCCCTGCAAAATGTGTCCGCCAAAAACAAAAGCAAAAATAAGTGATTTGTATCAGCTTAGTATGCAGGTAGTTAAGGCTTTCAACTTATTCATAATCTTATGCGTAAGCTGTACTGTTGGCGTTGTGAATGCCGATGAGGCATTAAGCGCCAAAGAACAACTTGGCCGCAAAATCTACCGTGAAGGCAGTGATGGCAGCCAGACTGAAATTACCACAACACTAGGGTTTTCAGGTGATTCAGTTTCGGCAACAGCGTTTGCGTGCGCGAATTGTCATGGCCTGGAAGGTGAAGGCAAACAAGAAGGCGGCCTGACTATCCCGGCGATAACGTCGCAACATTTATTTGCGGGTACTTCATTAAACAGCGGTGCAAAAAAAAATTATGATGAAAGCACTCTGATCCGTGCAATTACAAAAGGTATCAACTCCCAAAACAAAGTGCTTAGTCCAACGATGCCAAGATACAACTTGACGACAAATCAAGCCCAGGCATTGCTGGCTTATTTAAAGCGTTTAGGGTCAATAGGCGATGTCGAGACCGGTATCACTGATACGGAAATACAATTGGCTACCGTTTTGCCGCTAACCGGGATTCTAACGGCTACGGGCAATCTGCTGAAAGCGACTTTGGAGGCCTGCATTGCCGACGTCAACAAGCAAGGGTTAATTTATGGACGCCAAATTGCTTTGGTAACATTGGATTCCTGCAGAACGAATGCAGAAATCCTCGCGTCCACCAAACGATTGCTCTCAGAAACCAAACCTTTTGCATTAATCTCTGGATATTTTCCAGAACTTACTAAGGACATTTATCAACTGTTGCTGAACGAAAAAATTCCGGTAATTGCCCCGCTGTCTTTTGTGCCCAATGAAAACCCGGCACCTTCATTTTTCTATTTCCTGCCCAGTTACGCCGATCAGTCCCGTGCCCTGGTCGATTATTGGCTAGCTCAGTTGCCAAAGGAAAAAGACAAAAGCTCCGCGAGACCCAAACTGGCTATCGTTTATAGTGATAGGGCTACAGACATGGCTATAGTCAAAGCGATTCGCGCACAAGCGCGACGTAATGCTTTGACTACGCCGACAGAAATTGTCTTATCCCAACCTAGCTCAAAACACGATACCAGCCAGCTAACACAACTTAAAACTGCTAAACCCGATGCTATTTTCTTTTTAGGAAATGCCCAAGAACTAAAAGCATTCAATCTATTGATGCCCCAATCCAATCATCAGCCAATACTTTTAGGATTGCTGGCAATGTTAGGTGAAAATGTGATTGCTATTCCCAATTTGGCAGCCACCAAGTTGATGTTAGCGACTCCTTTTAATCTGTATGATCCAGAGATGCGTGAATTTGCAAACCTGTTAGCCCGGCATTCGCTTAGCTTACAAAGTCCAGGCTTGCAACGGATTGCTTGTTCGGCAGTAAACCTTGTCGCGGAAGGATTAAAACGCACCGGCAAGCGTTTAAGCCGAACCAGGTTCATCCACGCATTGGAAGAAATCAAAAATTTCCCTGTGGAGATTATGCCACCGCCCCTATTCGACCCTAATAATCGGCAAGGGGCAAAAGGGGCTTATATATTGACTGTAGATATGAAAACAAATACCTTCTCGCCGATTAGCGCATGGGTTACTCCCACCGAAGCGCAATAACTCACTCACCACTGGCAAAAATTTTTCTGTGCAAGCGCATTTTTATGACAATCACCTAACTATTCGGAGCATTCAGAGTGCTTATATCAATCACAAAGCGATACTTCACATCACTTTTCAACATTCGCTCATAGGCTTCATTTATGTGTTGGATGGGGATAATCTCGATGTCCGAGACAATATTATGTTCCGCACAAAAATCCAGCATTTCCTGGGTTTCTTTTAACCCGCCGATCAGCGATCCGGCAATTTGCCGCCGTTTGAAGATCAAATTGGCAACGGATGGGGAAGGGTGTGGGCTATCCGGGACACCGACCAAGCACAACGTGCCGTCGCGTTTGAGCAGCTCGGTAAAGCTGTCCAGATTATGGGCTGCGGCAACCGTATTTAAAATGAAATCAAAGCTCAGGCGGTGTTGCTGCATGGCTTCGGCATCTTTGGAAATGACCACTTCATCAGCGCCCAGCCGTTTGGCATCGTCGATTTTACTGGTCGAGGTGGTGAACAGCACCACATGCGCCCCCATTGCATGGGCCAGTTTAACGCCCATGTGACCCAAGCCACCCAGCCCGACAATACCCACTTTATCGCCTTTGCCAATCTTCCAGTGCCGTAGTGGCGAATACGTCGTAATGCCCGCGCACAGCAGCGGTGCGGCGGCGGCAGGGTCGAGTTTGTCGGAAATATGCAGGACAAAATGCTGATCGACAACTATCCGGGAAGAATAGCCACCGTAGGTCGTGCCGCCGGAAACTTTATCTTCCGAGTTGTAGGTAAACGTGGGAGTGTTGCAGAACTGTTCCAGGTTATCCTGGCAATCCGGGCAGGTGCGGCAGGAATCGACCAGACAGCCGACACCAACGGTCTCGCCGATTTTAAATCCCGACACGGCACTGCCTATTGCCGTTACTTTGCCTATGATTTCATGACCGGGCACTATCGGATAACTTGCTGATCCCCATTCGTTCCGTACTTGATGCAAATCGGAATGGCAAACGCCACAATAAAGAATATCGATTTGGACATCATTTGCCCGAGGTTCCCGGCGGTCAAAACTGAAGGGCGTTAAGTTGCTGTTGGCGTTATGTGCCGCGTAAGCGTGAGTTTTTAACATAGTCATCTCCTCGTGAATTCAGTCAGATAGTAACATAAAACTTTGTTGTCCAGTTTGTCTGTAGGGTATTAATGTATTTTCAATTATCTGTTTTTAAATAAATTTTTATTATAGGATGCCAATAAATAATAAGGTGGCTTCTTTGTACATGACAAAAAATATTCGGTGTCATTTCGAACGATAGTGAGAAATCTTAAGACTCTAAAATTTAAGATTTCTCTTGTTGGTCGAAATGACAAAAATACAACCGATGTAAAGTTTATCCAGCTTTTACCGTGTACAAAGAAATAGCTTATTTTATCAGATACTGTCTTGACAAACGTATAACTGCCCTCATCTAAGGGGCACTCAGTATTATTTTTTCGCAATGCTTCCCTACTTTAACAAAGAGCGGTTAAGATTGTGACCATTATTCCCGCATTAAAAAGGCAAATTATGAGTTTTAAAACCAGTCTGTTAAAAACAGCCATTAAATGCACGCCCGATAAGATGATTGTCTGGGCTGCCAACTTTATCCTTAAGGGCATTGCTGAACTTAGCGATTTTAGTTTTGACATCGACACCCGTAAAATCCATGTAACAGCGACGCTTTATGGTGAAACCGAACCCATAGAGGTTTGGGTGGATGGTTTCGCTATTACCAATGATGAAGGCTCTTACAAGTTCATCCTCCAACAAGCGCAATCTAACCGCGCCTGGTTGAATAATATATTCGCCCGTCTGGTCGGCAAGGAGTGGAAAATTCCGGCGGTGCCAAAGTACGCAGCTCAAATGGCACTGATTGCCGAGTTATTGAAAGCGGAAAACTTGGAGTCGGAAGTGGTTAGCGTAGAAAACCCAGAACAAGAAAAAATTGATATGGTTGTGGCTAATGATGCCGTAGGGGCCGATATAGCTGATCCGCAAGCACTGAGTAAGGCCTGAACAGCTCCATTTTCGATAGGTTTTCATTGGCTAAATTCCACGGACAATTCTCAATGAACGCGTTAATCATGACGTTGTAGATAGTGCTACATCCCATATATTGAAGTGTCTGGCTTCCCCTGCAAATAGTTCGTAGGTTGGGTTAGGCGCACAAAACTAATTACGCTGAAATTCCCATAAAGCTAACCGTGCGCCGTAACCCAACATAAGGCGGTTATTCAAGCATAAAATGTTGGGTTACGACGCGCCCAAAGGTCAGCGGTCGTTTAGCTATTGTTGCAATGCGCGTCTAACCCAACCTACAGGATTTCGCAAAGTTTAGCAGTTTGGTAATTCCGGTTTACCTTGCAAATACGACGCGCTGGGGTCGATTATGAAGTGCTTGTTCATGGCGGTTCGACCTATCAGCATACGAAAGCGCATGGAATCCCTTTTGGTAAGGGTTATTTCCGCATGGGTGAGTGTTTGACCGAGCAATAGTGGGGTTTCTATGACGTAGCGGCGTTGTTTATGGCCGCCAGAATTTGCCACCAGGCGACGGTCTTTAATCGGGGCGTGGCACTCTAAGATTACGTCATTGTCTTTTTGCATGGGATGAACCGCGAACATCAACCAAGGCTCACCGCCTTTCAGGTAGGGCTCCAGGGTGGCGGCATGTAAGGCCGAAGAACGTGCGCCGGTGTCGATTTTGGCTTTCATCAGGGCAATGCCAAGTTCGGGTAAGGCCACCCATTCGCGCCAACCCAGCATGGGCAATTGTGTTGATGGTTGGGGCAAAGGAATATTGGTTTTCATCAAGTTGGCAAACCACGGTTAGCAAAAAAGGGTCACAGCATTTTTGAATGGAATTTTAGGGTAGCTGAAGGCCAATTTTCTACATTCAATCCGCCTATTTGTTTTGGTTCAATACCGTTAGGTCATGTTACGGTGGCAAATGACCGTATATTTACTTACAATAACCTGTTAAATCAAACTTTTTAGTCTTTATCAACGAATTGTACCGCGCTTTTTTGGCATTGCGTACGTCTTCCTTGATATTGCAACTTTAGGAATTATGGAACAAAACAACTTCTCGCTTGGAATCCCAGGTTTTAATTATGCGGATCTTTATGATTCCAACCGTCTCAAAGATTTGCTGGATGTCTTCGATACCTCGGTAAAGCAGCACGATTCGGACTTGTTTGACAAATACGCGGATTACAGGAAAAACCAAGGTGAAGGTTTAGCGCCGGAAGCCTTGTCGGATTTACTGGTGCGGATGGGGCCTTACGTCGGCCAGTTTGTGGCGACTTTGTTTGGCGTGACCGAACAACATCAGGCGCAGGCGACAAGGATAAAAGACGAATTCGTTACCATTTTTACTTATAAGACTGAAGTTGTTGGCAAATTAGGTCTAGCGTTTAAAGATGAAGACATAGGCGCATGGGACAAGGCCGCTATCAATAAACAGTTCGATTTGTTGATTGCTGCGGGTTTCCCTGATGCTGATCAGGACAACGATGCGGAACGCCGTGTTGCACAAGTTGGTGCGGTCATTGGCTTGTTATCGGCGCATTACAAATTGCTCGCCAAGGGCAAACCTAGCGATTATGCGGATGCTGATACCGATGTCGCTACATTACGCAATAAGCTCTCAGTACATACGCAGGCCGCAAGTGAATTTAAGGATATTCTTGCCCTGCCAGAACCCGCTGAATTCGTCCAAGGTCTATTGGCTATCGTGCAACGCTGGAGTGTCCTCGCCCAAGACAATCCTGAAATCGGCGGCAAATGGCTGAGTTTTAAATTTCCGGAAAAACGCGATTTCGATCATCTGGTTGAGCATGACGTGGTCGATAAAGGCGAATTTACTGCGTGGATGGGTGAGCTGAAACATCGCCGCCGCCGCGACGGTTTTAAATTGACCGATCCACGTTATAACCAACGTGAAGTCTTGTCGGAAGTCGATCATTGTATTTATTGTCATGAGCGCGATACCGATTCTTGCTCCAAGGGCATGATCAACAAGAAAACCAAACTTTTTAAAGTCGATCCGTTGGGTGTGACCACGACCGGTTGCCCGTTGGATGAAAAAATCTCCGAAATGCATCTGGTTAAGCGCAATGGCGACAATATTGGTGCGTTGGCGATTGTGATTATCGACAACCCCATGTGCCCAGGTACCGGCCATCGTATCTGCAACGAATGCATGAAGGGTTGTATTTACCAAAAAACCGATCCGGTCAACATTCCGCAAATTGAAACCAACGTGCTGACCGACGTGTTGTTTATGCCTTATGGTTTTGAGATTTATAGTTTGCTCACGCGTTGGAATCCGCTCAACGTCAAGCGGCCTTATATGCTGCCTTATAACGGCAAGAACGCGCTGGTCGTCGGTTTGGGGCCTGCCGGTTATACGATGAGCCACTACTTGCTGAACGAAGGTTTTGGCGTGGCGGGGATTGATGCGTTAAAATTGGAACCCTTACCCACCTATTTGACCGGCGACAACCAAACGCTGCCCCGGCCGATTGTGGATTTCAAAGAACTTTACGAAAATCTGGATGAACGCATTCTAGCCGGATTCGGCGGCGTGGCGGAATACGGTATTACCGTACGCTGGGACAAAAACTTCCTGAAAGTCATTTATCTAACCTTACTAAGACGGCAATCTTTCCGTGCTTACGGCGGGGTGCGCTTTGGCGGTACGCTTACGATTGACGATGCCTGGCAGATGGGTTTTCATCACATTTGTATCGCCTCTGGTGCCGGTAAGCCGACTATTATTGGGCTTAAAAATAACCTGACGCGGGGCATCCGCAAAGCGTCAGACTTTCTCATGGCGTTGCAATTAACCGGTGCGGCGAAAGCGTCATCTTTGGCTAATTTGCAAGTACGACTGCCAGCTGGGGTTATCGGCGGCGGCTTGACGGCAATCGATACCGCGACCGAGTTGATGGCGTATTATCCTGTGCAAGTGGAAAAAGTGCTGGGTCGCTATGAAGCGCTAGTCAAGCTTAATGGCGAAGATAAAGTCAGAAGCCGTTACGATAAGGAAGAAATCATCATCCTCGATGAGTTTCTGGCGCACGGCAAAGCGGTTAAAGCCGAACGTGCGCGCGCCGCACAGGTAGACGAGCAACCTAACTTTCAACCCTTGGTAGAAAGCTGGGGCGGCGTGACCTTGTTCTATCGCAAAGGTATGCACGATGCGCCCGCTTATCGGCAAAATCATGAAGAAATTGCCGAAGCGTTGGAAGAGGGCATTGCCCTGGCCGAAGGCATGAGCCCGCTAGCTGCATTGGAAGATGATTTCGGGCATCTAAAAGCGGTTGAATTTGAAAAGCTGGAACAAATCGAAGGCAATTGGAAGAACAGTGGCAAGAATATCACCGTGCCGTTGCGCGGACTATATATCGCTGCGGGGACGTCTCCCAACACGATCTACCAAAGCGAATATCCTGATACCTTCGTCATGGATAAATGGTTCTTCCAGCGTTATGAGCCGGAATATCAAGACAGCACAATGACCTTAGTGCCGATGCACGATGAAGCTGCGCCCAAGTTGGGCAAACCAGCGCCGCTGACTTCCTATGAAAAAGACGGCAAATACATCAGTTTTTACGGCGACAATCACCCCGTTTACGCCGGTAACGTGGTCAAGGCGATGGCGAGTGCGAAGAACGGCTATCCCTATGTAGTTAAGTTATTCGAGAAAGAATTGGCAGGGCTTAATCCAGCCCAGCAAGCCGAGCGTGATGCGGCGTTAACCCAATTCTTTGCCAAACTGGATGAAAGTTTTACCGCGACAATTGTTGCGATCAACCGTTTAACCCCAACCATTATCGAAGTCGTCGTCAAAGCGCCAATGGCGGCGGAAAAATTCTATCCCGGCCAGTTTTATCGGGTGCAAAACTTTGAAGCCCATGCCCCGGTGGTTGAAAATACCGTTCTGACCGCAGAAGGCTTGGCCTTAACTGGCGCAGAAGTCGATAAAGAAAAAGGTACGATTTCCCTGATTGCTTTGGAAATGGGGTCTTCCTCGCGCCTGTGTGCGACTTGGAATGTCGGTGATCCACTGGTCATCATGGGCGTTACAGGTACACCGACTGATATCCCGACCGGACAAACCGTATTGTTGCTCGGCGGCGGCTTGGGTAACGCAGTGCTGTTTTCCATAGGCAAGGCACTACGTGCTGCCGGTAACAAAGTCATCTATTTTGCCGGTTACAAATTTAGCCAGGATCGCTTCAAGGTGGAAGACGTGGAAGAAGCCGCCGATGTGGTAGTCTGGTCGGTGGATAAAGGTGACAATGTTCAGCCCTTTAGCACCAGCCGTCCGCAAGATAAATCTTTTGTCGGCAACATCCTTGAATGTATGGTGGCTTACGCAACCGGCGAATTGGGCGAGCAGCCAATTTCGCTGGCCGATGTCGATCATCTTATCGTTATTGGTTCTGACCGTATGATGGCGGCAGTCAAGTCGGCGCGTTACGACGTGCTTAAGCCGTACCTTAAAAAAGCGCACCACGCCATCGGCTCCATCAACTCGCCTATGCAGTGCATGATGAAAGGCATCTGCGCCCAGTGCCTGTGCAAGCATGTTGAGCCGGACACCGGCAAGGAGTACTTCGTCTACTCCTGCTACAACCAGGATCAGGATTTAGACCGTGTTGATTTCCCGCATCTCAATGCACGGCTACGTCAGAATACCGTGCAGGAAAAGCTGTCGAATATGTGGCTGGATTATTTGATGACGAAAAATTAATGTTAAGTAGGTTGTGGGTGAGCTTGCGAACCCCAACATGCGAGACTTCGTTTAGTGTTGGGCTTCATTTTAATTCAGCCCACCCTTGTATATTAAATCCATCCCTAAAACACAGAGATAACTAAGACAAAAAGTTTATAGTGTCAACTGATTTACTGGGGAAGCCGTCCCAACCTTAAGCCTTGAGCTTGCGCGTAGAAAGGCTCCCCACCCTCGTCATCCATGCCGTGGAGTATCTTAGGCCTGTAAGCGTGAGCTTCTGAGCCTGCATTCACAAGGATGGTAGATGTGAAGTGTCAGGGTTGGGAAACCAGTTGTCATCATAACAAAAATACCGGGATTCAAAACATGAACACGATAGGCATTGATGTAAGCTGTAAGGAATTGGTTGTCGCTGTGCATGTGGAAGGTAAATGCCACAAAGCTAAAGCTTTTGAAAATGCCCCGGCAGGCCATCAAGCCATTATTGAATTGCTGGCAAAGCTCAAAGGAGAAGCCAAGGTATGTCTTGAAGCAACCGGTATTTACCATTTTGATTTGGCAGTTGCATTGAGCAGGGCTAGCGTTCAAGTAATGGTGATCAACCCCAAATCAGCCCATAACTTTGCCAAGGTATTGATGAAGCGCAGCAAAACCGATGTGGTCGATGCTGCTACTTTAGCTATTTACTGTGGGCGGATGCCTTTTGTTGCTTGGCAACGCCCGGCGGATGAAAGCATTGGTTTACGGGCGATTGCCCGAAGGATAGCGGCTTTAACCAAGCTAAAAACCCAAACGAAAAACCAATTGCATGCCTTAAAGGCCACCGGGGATACGCCCATTTTTGTGGTCGAGCATACAATGGTTTTGCCCGGCGACATGACCGCAAGGCAATGGGTTGCCCATGCGGGTTTAGACCCCCGGCACTTTGAATCGGGTTCCAGTGTGGCAAAAAAGCCGCGCATCAGCAAGGCAGGCAATAAGTATATCCGCCAAGCCCTGTATATGCCTGCCCTGGTGGCAACCAACCATGAGCCCAATGTCAAAGGCTATTACAGGCATTTGATCGAGGACAACGGCTTAAAGAAAATACAGGCCATCTGTGCTGTAATGCGAAAATTGCTGCACGCCATCCATGGCATGTTGAACAACAATTCAGAATTTGACTGCGCTTGTTTTTATACGCTTCCCGATCAAAAAACAGCCTGATTTTTAAGGATTATGCAAAATAGGATTTGTGTTTTAAGAGAGTATCTACGCGCTAATGTAGGATGTGCTGAACAAAGTGAAGCGCATCGGTCGAGGAAACAATATACACACGAACGATGCGCCTTGTTCCTCGGCACATCCTATTGAACTAGCCCAAGATAGTTCAGCGATTTTCGGATAAGCTTATGGCCTGTAGCTAATAAAGTTTCTTTATAAATCAAACCATTGTCTTTAAAGGCCAGCTCAGCTTCGGGCAAATCGACCATTTCCCATTTCCTTACCCTGCCTAAAACAGCGCTGGAAGCTGGGTCGATTAATTTCATACGTATTTCGAGCATCAACGCTGTGGGATAAACAAGGTTGCTTTCGAATATTTCTAGTACATAAGTTGTTTGATCCGCGGATAAGTGCCGGTAAGCAGTGATGGAGCCATCTTGGTTGTACCAGGCATTTATTGCCTTGTTTGTATTATCGGCCAGTTTTAAAGGATTATCCGCAATAGCTACCGTTAAGTTTGTGGACTCGATTCGCTTGGCAGCAATATTTGCTAATTGTAGGGTAGGCCGCCAAGGTTCTTTTGCATTTAATTCTTGTGTCAAAACTTTTGACATGATTTCAGCTTGTTTGAAAGATTCAGAAAGATTGGATAAGGCGGCTATGGAATTAATTAGCTGTGCTGGCCCTAAATATTTTAATGAACCGGTAATGACTTGCTTAAAAGCTGGATCGACTCCTATCGGAGGATCGTCTAAATGGACGATATAAGCATGTTTAAAATTAGTCAGTTGTGCCTTATCCGGTGCAGAAGCAAGGTTTGCGCAGCCGTTGACGAGAGTGAGTAAGATTGTAAACAATGTAACCCGGAACAATACCATCAGCCAGCTTCCTTTTTAATTTCAAAAATTTTAAGCCAATCTACATCTTCGTTTGATGATTTGCTTGATTTATATCAACGAAGGGAAAGGTAATTTCAAGAATGCTCTAAGGCGAATCAAATGTAGGGTAGATTAGCCACGCAAACATACGGACTTTCAATTTTGGTTGGCTTTGGGCGCGGCGTAATCCGCCAACTGTGGTGCTTAAGGCGGTAAGGCGCAATAACTGAAAGGTATTGCGCCTGCGCCCTACGTCCTTGCAAAAAAAGCTGGGCAAAGATTGACCAGCTTCTTGCACTATATCGACTAATTAGTGGTCATGATTTTCATCTTCATGATCTTCATCCACTTCGCCAATTTCGTGTGGTTTGCAAGGCTCGTTAACGAGCGATCCTCTCGCAGCAAAAAGATTGTTGTAAACCGCTATTTGCGCAGTGCAAGATGTAATCCAATCACGAGTCTTGTTTTTAGTGTCTGGTTTGCCGCGTAGCGGGCAACCATCGGTACGTTCTATCGCTTGATCCAGCTTTTCTACCGCTTTGCAATAATTGGCGTTTTGTATGTTACGAACCGCTTTGCGTAAGATGTTTGCCAAGTCTTTTTGATTACCTTTGTTGGTAACCTGGTTCAGTGGAAGCCCGTTAACGAAATTAGCGAGTAGCCTGGATGGAGCTTGCGGAATCCGGGCTTTCGTGGCTTCGATGCCCCGTATTCCGTTGCACTTCATACGGGCTACCTTGCTGTTTGGCGGGATCGCTGTCTGGTAAGTTCCTAAACACGCTTGCATCCGCGTCATACCCATACGCCGCCGCAACTTTGGCAAGAAAATCATTCGAACTCAATAGCTGCGCTGCGATGGTTTTGTCAACAACGCGAATGTTCGGGTCATTAAGCATCGTTTTGACAATTTCGAAGCTAGCAACACCGTTTATTTTGCCACTGTACAGTAACGTAGTGGCGTTGATGCTGACACCCTCCGTCACTACAGATACTTGTTTGACCAAGCTTACCAATTCAGTCTTAAGTGCGTCACCTGTTGAAGTCAAACTGTTCAGTTTTTGCAGTGCATCATTTAACGTGTTGTAAGTCATGGCGATATCCTTGAGTTAAGCTAGAATTTCAATCTGGGCTTCGAATTCCCTTTTGTTACCAATACCTCGACCACTGGTCACAAAAGCGTCTTTTAAATCTTGGAATATTTCGTTACGTTTTATTTCTATAGCTGAGGGAATTTCAAACCCAGATAATTTAAAATGCGCCCATGCTGGTATCCCTGATTGAGCATGACGATAGTCAATATTTTCTTTAAAAAATGTGGTAGTGGCTAAATTTTAAATGATAAGTTACATTATAAATTTGCCATAAGCCCATGATAAAAATGACAGTGAAGCACAAATGCCGTTGTTGCCAGAGCGAAAACATCGTCAAGAACGGGCGCAATG
>JABFQX010000094.1 GCA_013141505.1 Methyloglobulus sp. | reverse complement strand
GAATAGTGTCGGCGATGGACACGCTTCATAAAGTAGACAATCTGACCTATGCCGCTATGGAGGCTGGGTTTAACGATTCTGCCCATTTTAATCGCTGTTTTCGCGATACTTTTGGAGTGAATCCGTCTCTTGTTTTCAGGAATATCGACAGGTTCGAGGTTTAAAGGCCTAATGCAGTGTTATATATAATAGAGATGCAAATATCTGAACTTGGAGAAACCCTAAAAATGAACGCGTACCTGATTTTGGATTTAACAATTAATAATTTTGATATCTTTCGAGAATATATCGAAAAAATACCTTCATTTATAAAAAAGCATGGCGGTAGATATATCGTGCAAGGAGTAGAGCCTGAAGTAATGGAAAGTGACTGGTCTCCGGATCGTGTTATTGTTCTTGAATTTCCTTCGAAAGAAAAAGCGAAGGAGTTTTTAGGAGACCCTGCGGCTCAATCATTATTCTCAATACGCCATAAATCTACAACGAGTAAGCTAATTCTAGCCGAGGGATGTTTTTAAATTGGGCTGCAAAACCCATAACAACGACGTTAACCAGCCAGCTGCTATTGGCGTACCCGGTTTGCCTTGTTAGGTTTCTTGGTTTTTTCAGCCACAATCATCGCTTCATTGGCCCAGTGCCGCAGTTGTTCAGAATCAGTAAGAACCTCTTCGGGGACTTCAAAATACCGGCGCACTTGAATACGTCCTTTCTTAGTCATATACGAAAACGGTTGCATCCCGCCTTGTTCGTATTTCTTCCGCGAATCGTCATCGACCACAAAATACAAACAATTTCCCATCATCATGGCAAACTGCACGAAGCCATTGGAAATCCCCACGCCGCCAAAGAACCGGCTTGTCTGTAATGGTGCGATGGATTGCAAATGCTCTAAAACATAGTCTACGTATTCGGCGCTGGGAGTCGTCAAAGCGTTCAGTCCGCGTTAGGTAATTCAAAGAACCCAGTCATTTGCAGTAATCTGCCATCAGCCCCGTACAAGCCATAGCTTGCGCCTTGGGAAAGTACGTTACCATTACCGTCAACCATATTCCAATGAGTAAGGCTGCGGTCATGGTGGTTTTTGAAATCAGTGGTTATAAATTTTACGCCCGGCACGTTCTTGTGAAGTTCCGCCATGTACCCGGACAATGGGTCGTATCCTGTCGTCTGGGTAAGCGGGTCGGTGTACACGCAATCAGGATTCAAGCATTGCCCGAATATTTGCAGCCGCTTCGATACGTCTGCCTCAGACCACGATTGTGTGTAGGTTTCCCAAATAGCTTGATGTGAATTGTTTTCCATTGCCATTTTCCTTATATAAATTTTACTGAGAGATACTCAATGTGGATGAGACAGGCAGAGTAAGCCGCAACTTCAATTAAATGCTTATCCCCTTTCCCGTTTTTGGGTTACCGCCTTTCGGGTGGTATTAACCTAATTTCTGCTGCAAACCGCGCATGAGCTTCCTGGTCAACGGGCCTGTGCTTGATCTGGCTACTCGCTGGGTCTTTGCCAAGATAGTTATCGCCTTTCCAGTTCTTAGACGGCCTGATGGGTCTAGGTACAAAGCCACCAGCGCAGTTCGGGCAAACGTTACCCAGGATAGTGTCAACACAGGTGGCACAGAACGTACATTCATAGCTACAGATACGTGCTTCTAGTGAATCGGGCGGCAACGGCTTGTTGCAATGCTCACAGGTTGGCCTGAGTTCAAGCATGGCTTCTCTCTTTCATGACGGCTAAGATAAAGCTAGCCGGGCATAGAAAGCTGAAAAATAGAACCGTATTATGCCCGTGCACTGGTTAAACTTCATTTATTTTCCACAAGGTAAGTAGCGGCCAAAGGTTACGTTGCTTACTTGCCCAATAACACCAAGATGGGTAATTTTGAATCCTTCTGGGTATTTCAGGCCGTAACCAAACAGTCGATCAACGCCAATATGAATGAACCAAATAAGTGACAATGCCAAGGCTAAGGTGTTACCTACTGCGACCGAGACCAAAGCCAGAGCACAAGGCAACAATTTTGAGTGGGTGATATTGTAAGTGACTGCACCGACCCGGGCATTAACAAGATAGCCAAGAAGCGCTAAATCCGGCAGTAAAACAGTTGACCAAAATAGCGTCCAATCAAACAACTGCTGCCAATAGACAATAAGCGCCAGAAGAAAAATGCCGAAACCTTCTAACCTTAGTAGAGCATTTGGTTTTTCAAATACTGAAAGCATGTAAGTACCTCTCTCAAAAATAAAACTACATTATAACCGCGTCCCGGTTGAGCGTTTTGTTAGCTTTTTTGAATGTCGATGTAATTTTCTTGGCTCTCAACCCGTTTAAACCATGCTTTTATTTCACTGTACCCCGACAAGTCAAAACTCCCTTCTTCTGCAACATGGGTATAAGCATACAAGGCAATATCTGCGATGCTGTATTCATCACCAACAAAATAACGGTAGCTTGCTAAATGTTGCTCCATGACATCGAGTGCAGCATAGCCAAGTTTCATTTTTGCTTTCAGTTGTTCTTTATACTCATCTTCAGCCTTAAGTATTGAAACCCAATAGCGTGGGGTTGCAATATTAGGTTCATGGCTAAATTGCTCAAAGAACATCCACTGTAAAACCAGTGCTTGCTCATACTTGCCTTTGGGTAAGAACGAAGCATCTGAAGCCAAATACCATAAAATCGCATTGGACTCTGCCAGATACTTACCATCATGATACAGAACCGGTGTGCGACCATTGGGATTGATTTTTAGAAACTCCGGCGTACGCGATTCCTTATTTAAAATATCGACATTGACCCGCTCATAATCAATGCCTAATTGATTAAGCAATAGACGAATTTTGTAGCAATTGCCCGATGGTAAAAAGTCATAAAGTTTGTACATGTTCTCGATTTCCTTGAAGGGCTAACTTAACGGTATAAGGAAGGGTTTGATTGTATTTTTAGATTTTGCTCAATTGCTTGCATATTTTTGGCATCGCTTCATACAGGCATGAATAATGGGACAAACCTTCCATTATTTCGATATGCGAGCAACCCGTAATCGCCGATTTTAAATATTCAGCCATCATCTTTGGCGACCAATTGTCCTCTGCACCATGCCAGATATGGGTATTAACGGAAACTTCGGAGAGTGTGGTTTCCCATGGTTGCACGTAAGCTTTAATGTCCCTAACGTAGCCTCGGACATTGCTACCCAAAAAGCATGATTTAAATAATTTGCTAATTTTAGCTTTAAAGTCAGAGTCTATTGCTAACGCTTTATCTTTGCCGACTGCGCTGGCAAATAGCAGGTGAAATAATGTATTGGGGAAAAGCAAAGCAAGCAACCCTTGCCAGTAAGATAACAGAACGAATAAAGCAGAGAAAGTCTTTACCATCTGAAAAACCTGCTTGCCTGCCATCGCGTTAAGAAAATCTCCCGCTTCCAGCGGCGCAGCCGCCGAGATCAAATGCAGGTTCTTTACTCCATCAGGTAGATAACGGCAGGCTTGCAGTGCGATGAACGCACCAATTGAAAAGCCAACGACATCTACTTGTTTCCCGTCAGCTATTTTTGAAATCTCCCGAGCCAAAAACTGGTAATACGCTTCCTCGACTATTGAAGAATCGACGGTAAACCGATCAAAACAAATAGGAATTGTTAAAATAATATAGTTTTCCCGTTATTCCAATAAGCCATGAACAGCTTAACCGAGCATTCAAGCATGTCTTGGCTTTTGCTGTAACATTTGGTTTTCCGTTTCAACCGTGCCAAGCTGTG